>NZ_JADEWI010000080.1 GCF_015207705.1 Nostoc sp. LEGE 06077 | reverse complement strand
TATCTAACGCTTTGATAATAGCCATATCACTTACCCCAGCTAATCTGGCTGTTGCCCGAATACTGGCCTTCCCTTGTCCATTGGGGTCAACAGAAATCTCTTGTTTAATCTGTTCGATAATTTGGGCGATTTCAATCTGTGACATAGTTTTAGTTGTGTGATGAGTAAAAAGTGTTGAGTGAAGACTTAGACATTGACCTTTACCAAGTCTTCTTCCCGTACCAAAGAAAAGCGATTGGTGGTGATGAGTGGTTGTTTAAAAGCGGGTAATACCAATTCCACCAGATAGAACCAAGACTTTTCGATTAACTCAATCCCCAGAATTAACCTTTGCTTTGTGCCGTGATTGGGAATTTTCAACAGTACGCGCTGTCCCAACACGAAAGAAGGTTTTTTCACAGTTCTGGGTTGTATATTACCCGTGGCAATAATTTGATGTTTAGTTACATAAATGAAATCATTTTTGATTTCAATCACGTAATTCCAGCAATCGCCATACCATTGCACACCCAAGCAGTAACCGAATGTTCTGTTGTCTTTGATGTAGATTTTCTCAAATAAGTTGACTTCGACAGGTGGGATGGCTTGTTCCCAAGGTGGGGATAAAAACCAACATCTTTCTAAATCTGTGATTTGTTCTGTCATACTGTTTTACCCAACAAATAATTAATGGCTTCGGAATCTAAAGATGCAATGCGTTGTTTGATTTGATGCGGAGGGTTTTCTAAAAACTTTTTGAGATAAAACAATTCAAAATTCAAAATTCAAAATTCAAAATTATTTGGAATTGTTCTGCTTGGTTTTGACTATTATTGCTGCAATTATCTTGATGAGTTCTTCACTTTCATTGAGTAATGATGACAATCGTGATTGCTCTATAATTTCCGTAGTTATCATAATTCTCAGCCAATATCTTGTTTCTCTGGCTTCTTTAAGAGCAATTTCTAGCTTATGTACAAAATCAGCTTTGCTTTGAGCAGATTGAGATTCTTCAACGTTTGCACCTATGGAAGTTCCAGACCGAATTAGCTGTTTATATAAAACTCGACCTACTCCTGGTTTTTCATCTAATACTTTACATAAGTTGACTATTCTAACGGCAAAATTGAATGTTCTATCTGTAATATCTCTCTGTTGACTCATTACTTGGTATCTCCTTTATATAAAGTGATTAATCCCTGCATCAAATTGACAGAATTATCTTCCATTTTGAATTTTGAATTTTGAATTTTGAATTGTTCTACGCCAGCCTCTTTGAATCCAATGGCGAACAGTTAATAAATTCAGAGATAGAATACTGGCGATTTGGTGACAGGTGTAATTTTCTGGATTTGTTAAAGTTTTAGTCATGTCGCTTTGCTCCAATTCAAAAGTAAAAATTCAAAATTCAAAATTAAAGATTAGAGTAAGAGCAATAGCTTTAAAAGATTAATTAATTCAAAATGATTTGTATTCTTCATTTTGCATTTTGAATTTTGCATTTTGAATTCAAAAAAAGTCATAATTTCTTCCCTACAAGATAGTTAATAGCTTCAGGATCAAGAGATGCGATGCGTGCTTCGATAGGGTGTGTAGGATTTTTTAGGAACTCTTTAAGATGCCAAGTTCTGATTTGGTAACAGCTTGCAGATCGCTTACTAGCTTTAAGCCATCCACGACGTACCCATCTACAGAGAGTGGACATTTCCAAACGCAAGACTTTGGCAATTTCTTGGCAGCTATAGTTATCAAGTGTGGGGCGTGTAGAATAACCCAAACGATTTAACTTCAACTTAATTGCCATAGTTGAGCGATGATAACCTTGCCTTTTTAACATCCTGGCTATTTGCTCTTTGGTGTAAAAATCAGCCTTTTCTTCCAGGATGGCAATCTCTTCTTTAGACCATTTAGCACTCATTTCGTTACCTCCAACTTTTTTATCTGACCAAGAGAAAAAGTGTTGTGAGAATATCAGGTTGTTTATGTTGCTTGAACTTCGCTAACTATTCGTGCGCTGATTGATTCAAAATCGACTTGGGAAATATTCAAATCAGTCTGCATTTGACCGCTATTGTAAATGTCTACTATTTGCTGTTTGATGACTTCTTGGTTTAGATCATCTGGTATTTCAATGTGAGCTTCGCTTGTGATTCTTTCAACTACTGTGACAATGACTCTCATGCGATAACCCTGTATAGTTAATCGAGGTAGATAGGAATAAAAAGAGACATGGGTGCAGAGTGTAAAATTTAAGGGTGAAGTATTTTTACTCCTGCCCCAAGTCTTTTTTCTTTACTTCAAGGTATTCCAGCCTTTGATGCTGATAGAGATTAGACCTAATTTGATTTAGTTACTCATTCCTTAACCTCCAAACTTATGGAATATGTAATAATTGGTTTGTCGTAGAGATATCTACTTAATTCCCTTAGCAATTACCTGAATGCAAATCCTTATTCAGGCAATTGCTTTCTCAATCTGAACTCTCAGTTAAAACTAAAGACTGTTGATTATCTTCTAGTTCGTATTTCAAGTAAGAAAGTGCTGTTTGAGCGTCACCAACTGTTAAGTCTGGTTGATAATCAAGTGCTTGGTAATCTGGGTGTTTTTCAATTTGTGATACTAGATATTTTGCAGATTCAACTAATAGCAATAAATCTGGTAAATCCATTTGAGTCACTTCCTTGTTTAGTTAAAACTTCTCGACAACTGCCAACAAAAAGCCGTGGCCAGTGTTTTTGATTTGCACTAATTTCTTGTCCAACAAATACTGAATGATGGTTTGCGAAAACTGAATCCTGTGCAGAGGAATAGCACCACCCGAACCTTTGAGCGATCGCAACAGTCTTGCAGCAGTTCTTTCCACATAACAATCGACAACTTTAGCCATCGTTTGAACCTCCAATTGCTGCCAACTGCTGTTGAAGTACTTTGATTTGTTGCTGATGTTTTTCAATCTCCGCCTGTAACTGCTGCTGTGCCTCTGCAACAGAAAGCGTTTGGAGTTGGTCATCAGAGTAATGGCGGACTTCATCTGAATGCTTATCAGGAAGTACCGCATAACGCCAAGAATTACCGTATTCGTAAACTAACTGTGTATTGGCAGGTTTGTACTCTAAGCCGATGACTATGCCCTGTTGAGTTCGCTGTCCGAAAGTAAATCTGGGGTATTTCCAATCTTTTGGAATGCTGATGGTGGGTTCCATAGATTTGTTGATGGTTGAAGGGATTGTTCAATTGATTAAGCTGCAATGTTTTCGTCAGTTTTGTTGGCCATACTTGCAGCCAAAAGAAAATCATCGAGTGCGATTACTGCGTTCAATGGTTGGGCGTAACGAATTTCATCTATCCCGCTTGACCAATGAGCGATGTGTTGGAAAATCAAACCCAACATTGATTCACCTTTGTAAACGCGGTAATTTCTAGGACAAGCGCCATTGCAGTAAACGAGTTTGTAACCGGGGATTTCGATTACCTCAGCATTTGGATGAGTTGGGGGCAAAAGTATTTTTTCGCAGCAATCCCCCCAATCAGGTTCTTGAAAGAAAGACATATTTGCTGTACCTTGTAGCGGAATTTGGCAATTTGTCATAGTTGTATGGCGATCTCCGTTAACTCAACAGCGATCGCCTTTCCTACATCTGGTACTACGCCGCTACAGTTTCTCTAACGCCCAAAAGTGCGATCGCAGTATCAATATCAACAGCCGTCCGACTGCCGCCTCCCAACTGGCTTATTCGGCTATACCATTTACCTTGAAGGTTGCAGCCAACAAACCCTACACGCTGACGGTTCAGATAGAGTGTGGTGCTGAAAGAGAGCCAGTCAATTTCTCCGTAAGTTAAACCGTATTTCTGACAAGCTGTTTCTAATTCTTCGCTGAGGCGTTCGTTTCGCTCTTTTGGAGTTTCGGGTAATGTTGCTTTAACTTCTGCAACCCGTGTCGCAAACCAGTCTCGCTCAAACGCTAATCTTCCACCGTCAATCAACTGTACCCATACTGTAATTCCACCTTCTATCCAGAGAGTACGGATCGATTCGGGTTCTACTTCGATAATCTCGCTAATGATGTGGCGGTCACGAGATGTTAAGAAGTCTGTGGTTGGTGCTATCGCCTGGGTTTGCTCCGCAACGTACCCGTTCAGTTCGGCTTGAGCAATCGCTTGTTCGTCGGGGGCAATTCTTTTGCTGTGTGTTAGACCGCAATCGGTGGGCGGTTGCTGGGTCAGTATTTGATCAGTCATAATTAAGATCCTTGTTAAAAGGGAGAGAAAGCACTTTTGATTAGCCGTCGGGGTGCTTTCTCTATATCCTTACTATAACACTTCCGTTATAAATAAGAATACTAGCTTGCTAATTTATAACGAAATAAATTATGATGAAAAGTATAGTTTAATGGAGGCATGAGGAAAATGCATTGCCGCCTAGCTGTGCTTATGGCTGAAAAAAACCCAACACTGTCATTGGCTGAAGTTGCCAGAAGTTCTAACATTTCTTATCCAGCTGTTTATCGCTTATTCACAAATGACTTTAAGCGAGTGGATACTGAGACGATTGAAAAGTTATGTGATTACTTCCGGTGCGAATTAGCCGATTTATTTGAGTTGCGAGAGGTCACAGATGTGGGTAGCTAAAACTGTTCTATCTCTTTGCAATCACTACCCTAAAGCATTGCATTTCTGAAAGGAATCTGCTAAGTCCAACTGGACAACATCTAAGTAGAAGATTAGGGATACAGCTTGAGGATTATCACCAAAATGCAAATCCTCGATGTTTCCTTAACTTAGTGATTGCCTGCCTGTAATTGCAATGTTTAAAATCTAACTGCATCGATTTCCAGAAATACTTCTAAATTAAGAGAGGTGGAATGACGAAAAAGCCATCCTCTAGGCGAAAAAATGAGACCTCTGCTCAATCTATTCATAAAACTCTACCTACTAATTGTGTAAACGACTTATTTGATCAAAACAATCCAGCTTCAGCAACAGTTAACGTTACAGCTATCGAGGTTCCAGAATTAACCGAGCAAGAACAGAGCGATCGCTTGCACCTAGAGCGAAAAGTGGAGAGGGCATTTTTTGAAGCGGGGAAGGCTTTGGCAGAATTACGCGATCGCAAGCTGTACCGTTCTACTCATTCCACCTTTGAGGAGTATTGCAAAGATAGATTCGGTTACAATCGTTCTCGTTCTTATCAGTTAATTGATGCAGCTATCGTTGTGGACAATCTACATAAATGTCCACAAATTGTGGACATTTTACCGACAGCAGAGGGACAGGTTAGACCATTAACAAAGTTAGAAACCGAACAACAGCAGGAGGTTTGGCAGGCTGCTGTGGAAAAAGCAGGTGGTAAAGTCCCAACTGGCAAGATTGTTAAAGACGCGGTGCAAAAAATTATAGAGCGTACCAAAGTACCCAACACCTACCAAATTGGCGAAGTGTGCCAAATCATAGCTAAAGATAATCCTGATTTGCGAGGCAAAGGCGGCTGTTGGTGCATTATTACTCATGTTAGCGAGTTCAGTTGCACCGTCAAAACCTGGAATGGCGAAGTCACAGTTGGAGTGCAGTACCTGAAGTCGTTCAATTACCTGCCTGCCGAATGCCAGCAGATGCAGGAGATTTGCGATCGCATCAATAGGGTGTACTCTAGTGAATTGGAAGAATCAGTGCAGAGGTTCTTAGAGTCGCTGGGAAAGTTGAATCGGGCTTATTTGACGAGCTTGGAAGAGAAATTTTTGAGTGTCTTGGAATCGGAGATACTACTTAATAATGGAATTTCCAATTACACATAATGCAACTCAAAATATTCATAGTATCTTGATAAGAAATAGTTTTTAACTAAATGTAATTGGGAATATTAAGAAGGATAGGCTATCTCATGTTTTAGCTAAAAGCCAAGGAAATTAAAAATTTATGACTAATGATTCCCATCGCAATTCTGTTGTTAATGCAGCTGCCACAACTAAAATTCAGCACCCTCAATTAACAGATTTACCTTTGAGTACAGCACGCAGAATGTATAAAGGTGGGATTAGACCTGGCGAACCGATAAGAACTGGGATGGAAGCTCAAAAAATGTTAGAGAATATCCCACCTTCCCAACGTGCAGGGGTTGACGGAAAATCTGCGGCTAGTAATGTCGAGCAGTACTTATCAGATAAACACGCCAGTCATATTAAGCCTCATAGCAAAGGTGGATCTAATAATCCCAATAATATTAAATGGGAAAACGCCAAAGACAACATTGCTCGTGGTGCTAAAACCATGACTTGGCAAGAGAAGATGAGATTAGATGCTCAATGGCATTTTGACAATCTAAAAGGAGCAGCCAAAGCAGGTTTTCAAGCTGCACCTGTGGGGGCTGCTGTCGGTGCGATGACGGCTCTACCTTTTTCGCTTTTAACTCATGCACTGCGTGTAGTTCGAGGAGAAATTTCTGCACAGGAAGCTGCTACAGCAACTTTAAAAGATACAGTCGTGGGCGGTGCAGTTGGAGGCGCAACAGCATTTGCCACTACAGCAGTCGTGGCAGCTTGTCCACCCATTGCGATCGCTTTAACCGCAGCAGCACCAGCTTTAGCTGTTATTGGAACTGCGGGTATGATTAATCAATTTTTTAAAATTCTTGAAGATCATAAACAGGATGTCAGGATATATTACGAATCTTTAACGCAGCAAGAACTGAAACATTTACAAGCGATTGAAGATGAATTGATTTATGAACACAAGAAAAATTTAGAGTTTTTGTCTCAAGCAGAAGCAATTAATCAAGAAATAACAAATCGTGCAATTGCACCAGGGATAGAAGGGGCTATGCAACGTTTACGTGACTCAGTAGCTATTGCCCAATCGCTAGGAATAACATCAGCAGATAGCAAATTATTAACTGATTCGTAAGGTCTTCATCTTTTCTCCCATCGTCAATACTTATTTTATTTATAAAACTAATAATATTTATGGTTCCTCTTGTGTTTGGTGCATTAGGGTTGGCAGTTGGTACTGTTGCGGGTGCTTTTACTGCTCATGCTGCTGGCGAAAAAGATAGACAAGCAGCTAAACACCACAGAAAAATTGCTAATGAATTAACGGATAAATATAATTCTTTAAAAAATAAATATGATGAACTAGCTGATGACAGCAAAAACCAGATTAAGAGATTAACTGATCAACACGCTCTAGATGAAGTAGAAAAAGATTGCTTACGGTTGGCAGTACGTTTGCAGCAAAACCTTATCTTTTTAATGTGGGAAATAGATAGAGAACCTACAGTAGATGCTTTAACTAGTTTTCAAACAGCAGTTGAACAAACTAACCAAGTTCTCTCCCAGTTACAAGAAGAGTTAATTATTGTTCCTTATGATTACTGTACACGTATTTTAAAAACAATAGAACTAACTAAACGAATCAACATTATAATCCCTAGTGGTATTGATAATACAAATATTCTCAGCGTTGATTTAGGGAGAACTTACACAAAGACTTGTGTTAGCCATGAACCTAATAGTGTAGTGTTTATTTCTGCTAATGTGGAGCAACTTTCTTTTGAACAAGGTCATGGTCATAGTGTATTTGAATCTAAAGTTATTAATCCTTTAAGTAATTTGTGGATGGAATACCAAGGTAGTACTTATGCTTTTGGCCAGTTAGCAGCAGAGTTAGGAGCGAATTTAGGAGTCGGTAAATCTAAGGTTGAAGATGGACTTATCAAAGTGTTGATTAGTGCAGCTTACTTCAAACTTGAAGGGAATACCTCAGTCATACTCAGCCTACCTTTTCATTCCTTAGAGCAATTTGAAATAGAAAAATCACAACTGACTAGTCAGATGCTTGGAACTCACGTTTTCAATTTCCGAGGTCAAACTTTATCGCTAAACATTACTAAGGTTTGGGTAATGCCACAAGGCTACGGTAGTCTTCTGTGGTCTGAAGCTCAATCTAAGAAGTCAAGAACCAGTCCCGATTTTATCAAAATTCCCTTAGCCATTGTTGATATTGGATTTCAAACCATTGACTTTTTGATGGTAGACAATTTCCGCTTTGTTAAATATCTTTCTAAAAGTGAAGACTTTGGTATGAGCAAGTTCTACGAAATGATAGCAAAGGAAATCGAGGGCGCAGACAGCCAATCTCTGGTGCTGATTTCTGCTGTTAACAAACCCAAAGGCGAACGCTTCTATCGTCCCAACGGTGCTATGAAACCTGCTAACCTCGATGATTTTCTTCCCAATCTAGTAGAGATGTTTTCTCGTGATATTTGCAGCCGTGTCCTTGCTTGTTTGCCAGAGCGTGTCACAGATGTGATTATCACTGGTGGAGGCGGTGAATTCTTTTGGGAAGATGTGCAACGTCTGTTGAAAGAGGCTCAAGTTAATGCCTACTTAGCTGCACCTTCCCGTCAAGCCGATGCTCTAGGGCAGTACATTTATGGTGAAGCACAATTGCGCTCTCGTCGTTCTTCTAGTGCCGAAACTGTAGCTGGATAAAAATTTGGTTCTTGAGAAAATTAGAAATTCATTTGCAACAATTCATTGGCGAACCATTACCAAGAATGGCAAAGATTATCTCCAGGCGTACTATCACTACGAGTTTTAGAGTAAGGGCGATCGCTTGATCAAGTCATCGAAGTATATCCCCAAGCGGTTACTGAAGCGCGTTCAGCAGAGGGAGCAACAGAAAACGGCTGTTAGGGAGATATTGGAGGTGTTGGGGGTGAGAAAATGATAATTTGGAATATTTTAGTCAAGGTTTAATATTTTTACTTCTTTACAGCAACTAATAAAAAATTAATCTTCAATCTTGGATTCCCTGTCTATCTGCCTTTCTAGTAGATAATACATATCTCTTGCCCAAATAGACATTTCAGGGATTGGATGCTCAAACCATGTTTTTAGAGGTATTAAATATGCCTGTAGGTAAGAGATTATAGATCCTGACAACATATTAGGGCGAAAGCGTTTTTTTAAGGCGGTACGAAATTCTTCAAATGCTCCAAATTCATGAGTCAGCTTTTCCATAGCTGGATGCCATCTATTATTATTTGATTCGTCTTTTTGAATAACCGGATAAAAAGTACATAAGAATGATGAACGAATTTTTGGATTAACTTTAGCCCACTTTATACATTCCTCATCAGGAATGCCAAATAATGCACCTTCTTTATTATTAGCTTGTTGGTCAAAAGAATGTTTTGGTGTTCCAATAAGTGCTTCTAAGTAATACGTCTCTAATGGAGTTGCAACTTCAAAAAAATATGATATTCTTTCCCACAAAATTAAGGGTTTCTCTTTAACTAATATCTGAATGATAGTTCGTAAATAATTATCTAATTCATTTATAAATTGATAATTTTCATTTTTGCATAGATTTATAATTTGATTACTAATACCAATTGCAAATTCATCTTCAATACCATAATGTTTTTGAATTGATAAGATAAGTTGTTCTAGTAGATATCCATTTTGTGTAACTGCAACTGTATGATTAAAAAGTTCTTGAGAGGTAATAATTTTTTCAATTTTTTTAGCAAGTTTAATATTTAGTTTATCTCCACTGTCTTGATACATTGAAATGATTTCGAGAGATGCCCACAAACCTTCTGAATCGTGATTAGATATTAATTCTTCAATTAAAATAAGAATGTCTTCAGTGTTAAGTCTATCTAAACTCTGTCCATAAGAAAAATATCTACAATCTGCGGCAGAAATACTTTTTTCTCTTAAATTTTGAACTATTTCATCTAATCTTTTAAGAGAAATTTCAACCGACCTGTAAATATTAACCTTTTCATGCTTGAGAGCATCAGATTTAAGAGCAATAGCAATACACTTATTCGCAGCTTCAGGATCTCTTTTATCAATACCAGACAAGAATCCACGTATAAAATTTACCCCTTTTTTCTCAAGAGAAGCTTCAAATTCGTTGATGGTAAACTGAAAAAGTTCTACTGGATCTTCTAATTTCATTGCTAACTCATGAGCGAACAGGAAGACACTGTGCAGTTCTTCCCCAATCATTCTTTGAATAGCAAGCTTTGTAAGTTCTTTGTCTGCTGCTATTTCAGCAGCAGTTTCCTTTGCTTTTCTTTCAGAATATTCAAAATCATGAGTAGATTTATTTTCTCGGTCGTAGTTTATATCAGGATTACGAATATCTGCGTGCCAAAATTTAGTATAAAGCAGTGCTTTTTGAATTGGATCAGTTGGCAATAGCGCATCATAAAGCTTTCTTACTTTTTGCGAAAATTCTTTTGATTCTTTCGTGCGATCAAAATAAAGCCAATCACCAACTCCCTTAATACCTTCAAGCCAGATTTCCTTATCATTACTAATTTTATGCAAAATAATCTCAAGGTCATTAAATAGATTTTCACAAAGGAGTGACCGAATTGCTCTAGCAATAATATTTTCACATTTGATAGAAAACTCTTTATATTGTGAGCGTATATAGTCAAGCTTCCGAAGCCCATTTCGATGAAAATCAAAAACTTCTCCCCATATTTTTGGACTCCATTCTTTAAAAGGCAGTTGGCTTCCAATCTGATAAGATATGCCTGAACCAGAAAAATAATTTCGTTTGAGTGTATTATCAAGTGCATCAATACAAATGTTTATAATTCTTTTGTCTCCAGATAATATTCCTTGCTTAAGGATTTCAAATTTATCATCAGGTTCAGCTTCAGTCTCACTCAGGTGCAATTGGAAGAGTTGTTTAAAGCGATTAGCTGCATTATTCAAGTAATTTTCATCTTTGATTGCAGCTAATCGCATGAGTAGTGGTGCAGCTATATAAAAATATCTTTTGCGAGAGACAAGAATGGACAAAAGTTGTACAAAATCTTGCTTTCTCGTTACTGCTTCCTTTAAATTATCTATTGCTAAATTCTTATATAAATAATCGATAACATCAGCCACTCCATCAGGATCTATATGTAATATGGCGTTGAGGCATTGTGAACCAATCTCTGTTTTCAATTTCTCTAAAGAACCACACCAACCATCTCTTGTTAGAAGCTGGTGAGCAACTTTAGCAGCTGTTTTTGAAACATCAAAATAACGCCATTGTTCTAAAAAAGATGTGCGTAGTGCTGAAGGTGCGTTTTCTATAAAGTTAATGATGGTTTGTGGTCGAAGTAAATTCAATCGTCTTACTCCCAGAAAAGCAGCTATGGGGGGAGACTGTACATTAAAATATTGATTACGATAATCTATAAAATTTTGTTTTGCTGCATAGGCTAAATGTTCATACATCTCATCCCCAGTTTGTCTGGCTAACTTTGTAGCAGCAAAGTCAATCTCATGACTAACATTTTCATCTACACCTAATTGTTTGAATAATGCAAGGCACTCAATTGCTCGAATTTGTTCGGGTCGATTTATACCACAACTTGCGAGAATGCGTTCTACAACATCTTCAATAGACTTGAGAATTGGAAATCCCTCTGAATAATTATTCGTAGCTAATACTGCAATACGTGGATAACCAGCACTTATATTTTTGATAAAGTTAACATCTGAATAATCTGCATTTGGGCATCTTTGTCGAATAATGCCTTCAATAAGAGCATCATCAGCAGTAGTAACAGTAATATTGAGGCAGTTATCTTTTTCAGTAGGTTGGTTATCATTACCAATTGTAATAACTTTGAGTTTGCTACCTTCACTTGTGATGATTTCACAAAGTTTAGCAGCCATATCCCGTGGACATTCATCTACAATCATGAGGGCAGAGTTCTGGGACTCAGCAATGCCCTGAGCTATTTGAAATATCTGACTGCTAATGTCTCTAAAGTCACAATAAATAGCAGATGTTGTTAATGCAATTTTTGCTGTTGTAGTTGTATCCCTCAACACCTCGTAGACAAACCGAGTTTTGCCTATACCTGATGAACCAATAACCCTGACCGATTTTGTAAAATCAGCTAGGACATCTCCAAACCGTTCTTTTACTTGATCGAAAGTAAGCGAGTTGTCAGCAATAATCTCGCTTACCATAAAAAAACGGCTTGCTTTGTCTTCCACTTGCGAAATAGATATGATTTCAGCTTTACGTCCCCATGCTTCAAAAGTTTGGAAGCCTTTCAAACTTAGCCCAGATTGTTTTTCATTAAGCCAGAGAGCGATCGCAGGATATCGTGATACCCAATCAGCAATCTTATTTGCATCATAAATGTCAATAACTTTTAATTGATCAGGGGCAGCACCAGCTTCTCGAATACCTTGCTTGATTCCGTCAATTCGTTCGTCATACTTAGAGCCAATCAATACAGCAATGGTAAAACCAATATAAGAACCATTTTCGGCAATAGCCTTTGTAACAGCCTCATTTAGTTTTGGTGTTACTCCTTTTTTTTTGCTATCTTTTGTCCAAACCTCTTTCTTCCAACCTGCGGGCTTTGGATCAGTAGCTTTAGCTTGAAATATGCAAAACCTAGAAGGTAGATAATCTGTTTGTTCAAAACCTCCAGTCCAAGAAATTCTTGCATCCTCTCCTCCGTCTGGAACAGTAATCTGAAGGGGTACTGAAACTCCTCTTAAACTTATACCTGAGCGTTGTGCTTCGGCGTGTAGTAATTTTTTCAGTAGTTCAACAAGCTGCTCACTATTTAATTTCTCAATCTGAGACGGAGAGACGCTGAAAATCATGCAAGTATTTGTTGTTTTTGACTTTAATGCAAATTGTAGCTTATTTAACCAGTGTGGGTGTTTTTCAAACAATGTCCACAATTTGTGGACATTTTACCGACGGCAGAAGTACAACTTCGACCCCTGACAAAGCTAAAAACCCAGCAGCAAGCAGTATGGAAGCAGGCAATGGAATAAGCTGGTGGTAAAGTGCCTACAGGTCGTGTTGTCAAAGATGCAGTGCAAAAAATTATGGAGCGTACCAATGTCCTCAACACCTACCAAGTCGATGAGGTCTGTCAAATCTTAACCAAGGATAATCCAGAACTCAGGGGTAGGGCGGCTGTTTGGCAATTGTTAGCCAAGTAAGCGATTTTAGCTTTACTGTGAAAACTTGGGATGGAGAACTGACAGTTGGGTTGAAGCATCTGCGGTCATTCAACTACTACTTATCGCAGGAGTGTCAGCAGATGCAGGAGATGTGCGATCGCAGTCTACGAATGCAAGAAAGCGAGAACTCGGAAAAAGCGGCGATAGTAAAGTAATAAGCAATAGCACTTATTACTTTATTGTTTGAAGTAAAAATTGTGTCTATCCCAATCGATTTATAAATCTAATTAGCAATATTAAAATTTATTGCAACATGATTTATTTGTTACGCCAATGACCTTCAACTTTAGTCCCGTCTTTACGACGATAAGGCTTTATGTAAACTTTTTTGTCCGATTGATTTAATGAACTATTATTCCAAAAATTATATTTACTCTGAGAATTATTGTTAGTTGAGTGTGATTTAATTTGTTGATATTGTTCTTTTTGCCTTTGCTGTTCTTGTCTAAATTTTTCTACTTGTAGTTTTTGCTCGTTCTTACGACGTTCTTTTTCTTGCTTTTCTAATCGCAAGCGATTTTCTTTTTGTTGTTCTTGTCTAAGTTTCTCTTCCCGTAATTTTTGCTCATATTGAAGACGTTCTTCTTTTTGTTTCTCTAATTTGCGACGTTCTTCTTGCAAGCGTAATCTTTCTTTTGCACGTTTTTCTTTCTTTTGTTCTTCTTCTTTTTGTTTCCAAGCATTTAATAAATGTTGCCATTCCTCTAAGGATAATTGAGGGTTTCTAACGGGAGTTTGAGAATTTTCCCATTGAAAACTATAAACTTCAGTTTCGGAATTATTAGTAGTAATTATTGGCTGTTTTAAAATTTTTGCAGCCTCATAAGATTGCTGAACAATAAAATTTGGTAATGAAGGGGTAAATTCAGTATTTGGAAGCTTTGTTCCAAAAAGCCCTCCAAAAAAGCCAAGCTTTGCAGGTTTATGAATTGCTGTTTCAAGAACCCAAACTTTTACTGTTTTGTCCCAGCTACTACTTACAATTATTTGATTATTAAAGCAGAAGGCAACTGAACTTACTCCTGCCGAATGAGCTTGGAAGGAGGATATTAAAGTACCTGATATTAAATTCCAGATTTTGATGTAACCATCATCACCACCACTAATAAGAAACTTTCCATTTGAACTAAAACTCAAACTACGTACACTACCAATATGTCCTTGAATAGTGCATTTAGACAACCCAGTTTGCAAATCCCATAAAATTATATTTCCATCGTCATCACTACTTGCAAGTGTTTTGCTATCAGGGCTAAATAAAACTATCCGTACATCCTTTGAATGGCTTGAAAAAGAAAAAACTTCTTCGTACTGATTAGTGTTCCATATCTTAACTTTTTGGTCGCAACCACCACTTGCAACTAACAGACCATCAGAACTTGCCGCAACAGATTGTACATAATTTGAATGCCCTTGTAGAGTTTTAAGCTCTTTTGCTTCTGTTAAACTAATAATTTTAACTGTATAGTCATCGCTTCCACTTACAATATGGTTATATACAGGAACTATTGTAACTGATGTAACCGCTTTAGAGTGAATATTAAAAGATATTAGCTCTTGAGATTTTATTAAGTCCCAAACTTTAATAACGGCATCATCACCACCACTAATTAAACCATTGCCTTTAGAAGTAAAGGCAATAGAGCGAACAGATTTAGTATGTTTAAACGAATGGGGCAAAAGCTCACCAGTATTTAGATCCCACAATTTAATATTATTATCATCGCTTCCGCAAGCAATAATTTGACGCAATGAGTTGAAAGAAATGGAGCGTACACCACCGAACCAGCTAGAATCTCCACTAAAAGTGTGGATATGATGCCATACTTGAGTCATAAGCACCTCCCTCCAAATTTTTTGAAATTTAATATTCCACTTCTATACTTAGGTTTCCCATATTAAAAAGTGATTTAACGGTTAAAATCAATGTCTAGGATTATCTTAAATATCTTTAACGTAACAGTAGAGATGCTTGTTGGGGCATAGTGACCACAATCAGAAATTAAGTCATATTGTAAGCTATAGAATAGTGAGGTACGATTGGAATAAAGTATATAAAGTCTTGTGATTGCTTGAACAAAGAATGTAAATATATACAGGCAATATTAACTAAAAGATAAATGATAAAGAATAAAGCTTATTGCTTAATGCTTGAGTTCTAGTTCGTAGAATAGATTGTACTCAATTTAATTTATAAACCTGATAAGTTTACCAACTCGGTTTGCCACTCTTCGTCATAACGTAATGTCAGCACAGCATAACCAGCTTCATATTTAAGATTGTCCCGTTCAACCTGATCCTGCCTACGCTTCTCAGGGCTATCGTGAACTGAACCATCACAGAAAACAGCGATCGCCTTCTCTTTGTAGATAAAATCTGGTTTACAGTTGGCTTCTGGAATCAATTCCTGTGCAGCATCCGGTAGTTTATAACCTCGTTGATAAATTTCCTGTAACACTACACGCTCAAAATCAGAGTTAGGGTCTGTTTGCTCCAGCAGTTTTTGATATTGCTCATCACGAGAAAGCCCTTTGACTTGAGCAATAACATGGCTCTCTAGTAGCACATCCAGCCAAGGTTTGATGATGTGACGGTTAATCAGTGCATGGTCAAACTGATTGCGATAAGAAAGCAAGCATTCATAACAAGCTTGAATGCAACTGTCTTTTGGTTCTTTGAAATGGCAGATGTCTAAAGCTGCATCAGCAATTTTTCTAAATGCCTCTGGTTTTTCCAATAACTGAGATAATACACCTGCGCCACCTTCAGCAGCTTCCCAAAATAGTAAATACTTACCTTCACCTAGACGTTCAGAATCAAGTTCATCAGCTTCCAGTTTATAGACAGCTTGAATCGCTGTTTTTAAAGTATATTGCAGGGTGGTAATAAAGGCTTCCCTATTTTCAGCCGGAACATCTAATGGCTCGACAACTAGAATATTGCAAGTATCATCAACCATCAAGTTGATTTCAGTATGCAAACTGTCAGGAGTTTGTTGAGCCTGTGGGTTTTTACTATCACCCCATACACCCGTTATCGGATTGAGCTTAAATCCTCTTTCTTCTCTATTCTTCTTCAGTCCGCGATTAATCCGCCAGATGGTAGCTGTAGCCCCATAAGTTAATTTGAACAAGGGTGTGCCATCAGCCGCTTGAACAATAGCAGATTCGCGCTTTTGACTGGCGTAACGGAAGTGAGTTGTAATGTTATAGCCATATTTGAGCCGTTCTTCTTCATCGCAAGTGATTCGTTCTCGACGACGAGCGATCGCAGTTTCCATTGGCAGTACGCGAGTCAGCTTGGCTATATTGCCACGAATATCAGGTTCAATTGCTGCACCGCAATTTTCGCAAGTATCACGAAAATCGCCATCGTGGTAGTAACCGCAAGTAGCACAAACACTAACTCGTTTGTATTCGCCTTCAATGCCGCCAAGAGGAACTTTAGTTTTGGCGATCATGAATTTGCTGCCTTCATAGTAAAGAACATTATTAGGAGCAAATTCTCGTAATGCCATTGTGCGAGGACGAGAAATAAACTCGCCACCTTCACCAGCCGGGATAAATGCCCGAACTGGCAGGCGCGGAAAGTTGAATCCTGGTAAAAATCCCTCGGCAGCAAAATAGCGATAGGGATAAAACTCAAATTGAGAATTACTCTTAGCTTGAGTGTGTCCTACAAGTAAGTCAATTTGTCGTTGTGCTTCTCGTGACTGTGATTCGGCATTTTTGCGTTCTTCCTGGGTGACATCACCTCTAGCAGAACGGTCAATAGTGAGACGTGCCGTTTCTAATTGTTTGAATGATTCAGTATACAAATCTCGCCAACGCTTACAGGCTCGGTCAAAAGCATTCAGAGCATTTTCGATAGTTACCTGTAACCAATTAACTGAATACCAAGAAGCTTTTTGTAGGTCATCTTGGCAGAAAATATCTGAAAATATGGACTGACTAGCTTGCAGACATTGAGCTAATTTGGCATGGCTAAGGGTAAGCTGCTGGCGAATGCTGTCTTTAATGGGATAGTCTTCCAGTTCTAAATCCAAGATTTTATTCATGGAGTCTTCCAAGTAAACCCCAGTATGCGCCAACCAAACTGAGTAAACATGAGATTTAATTAAATCTTGGTTGGCTAGTTCCAGTTTAGGTGGAGCAACTACCCCAGCAACCATTTGATTTTGGCGTTTGAAAAAGTATTGGTCATGACCACTACCAATAGAGGCATAAGTAATTACTAATGCTTCCTGACCACTTCTCCCCGCGCGACCACTACGTTGAGCGTAATTGGCAGGGCTGGGGGGAACGTTTCGCAGATGAACAACGCTCAGATCCGAAATATCAATTCCTAATTCCATTGTTGGAGAACAGAACAAAGCGGCTAATTGTCCTTGGCGGAATTTCTCTTCTCGTTCTTGACGGTCTTTGTTTTTGACTTGCCCCGTATGTTCTCGCCCTTCCATTGTGCGGATTTGTCGGGCGTTGTTTTGGTAAAACTCTTGGAAAAACTGATTAACCGAGATGCTAACTTGGTCATTACCCTGCAAGCGACGTGATGTTAAGGGATCAATAGGAATTTCTCTAAGATTGCTTACCTTCCATAGTAAGGAGTCAATGCGTAGCTGTACCTCAGATTTTTGTTGTAGTAAATAGCCAGCATCACATAAAGCACTAATTAAAGTGGTGATTAAACTGTTAAACTCTGCATCGGTTAAAGGTTCACTGCGGAATGACCACGCCTTCGGCGATCGCAAAAATCGTCCGATTCTACTTTGAGTAGTAAGCTTAACTTTCGCTCTCTCCGTACCGCTATTAACTGTTGCCCAGGTTGCTAAGTACAAATATTCGTTCTCATCAAAGACCCAAGGTTCTTTAATGGCTTGAATCACCTGGCTTTTGAGTGAGTCTTTTTGGTCTGGTTGCAATAGTTTGGCATCAATAGCCAATTCTCGCCGCAGTTGGTTTAGTAATGCTTGGGTAACAGTAAAACGTTCTTGAGGGCTGGCTTGCAGTAAAACTGGGTGACGGTGTTTTTGCCACAGTTTATGGTCAGTACAAGCTTCAAGCAATCCATCATATTCAATTACCAAAAGTCCGCACTGTTCCAGATTGGGTTGGACAATACGCCATCCCCGGCGTAAGTCCTCATAAAGCCGATACTCAATCAGTTTACGGAAGGCTTCTTCATTGCGTCGTTTACCACTACCATATTCAGAACATTCTCTGGCATAGTCGTTTTGAGTAATTCTCATGTACTGAACGACTACGCTGGCCAATTCAGTGTGAGTAAGTTGTTCTTTAGCTTGAATTGCCCCTAAAAGAGCAGCCCGTAAAAAACTGGTTTGGACAAAATCATTAAAATGTCCGGCTTGTAAAGACGCATCTTGACGATTATCGGTAAAGCTGAGAATTTTTGCAGCTTTAGCTTTTTCCCCTGTAAAAACTTGCTTGAGGCGGCTGGTAGTGGAAAGACAAAGTAGAGTGGTTGCGGTACTACGTCCTTCACTGCTAAGGCGAGAGAGTTTGGTAAATTCGTTGCGTTTTTTATCGTGGAGTACACCACAGTTGAGACAGGTAAGAAAGGGTTTGGGAATAAACCAACAAGTAGTTCCTGACAAGAGCGAAGATGTAACTTTACCATTGGGTAAAACTTGTAGTTTGCGAGGGATAAACCGCGCAAAGTCTTTTTTAGCAACCCGTCCTTTCTTTTTGGTTTCACTGAACCAAGAGTCAGGAAGTCTATCCTCATCACCAGTATCCCATAGCCCAGGTTCATCTAGAGTCAGATAACCTTCTGCAATATCTGCATCGTCAGGGCTGATATCCAATGCTGTGGGCAATTGGGGTAAAATGATGTGTTTATCGGCATCGTAGCGTACTACATAATAGTCATGTCCGCATTCCCGACAAAACACTAGGGGATAAAGTAAGCGATCGCCTGTAGTTGTATATTGTCCTTCCAGGGTAAGATAGCGTTTGTCTCGATTTTCGATAGTGGCGTAAACGCTTCCCCCTTGGGAAATGAACTGATGCAGACGAAATGCTAGTCCCTTAGTTTTGCTGCCCCAGAGAAACATCTGTTTTAAAACTGTTAAACAAGTTTCTTGTGGGATTTGGGTTTGTTCGGCAAGTTTGGTTGCACCTGTTTCTAAACTAATGGGCTGGCGACGGACGAGATGCCCTTCTTTCTCTTCTAAACCGAAGTTCATCTCAATCCAGTAGCTTAGTGGATGATTTTTAAATTCTGTGAGTGTTTGTTCTTCTTCGCTGGGTAAACCTGTCAAAATTGTTTGCCGCAGTTCTTCCAGAGTAGGTTCGCTACGCCCAATAGAACGTTCTAGGGTTTCATCAATGACATTGTTGGGTTGGATTTCTACACCAAATAATTTACTAGCAACATCTGCTACTACCTGACGGCGTTGTTGACGAGAACCGACGGTTGACATAGTGGCACTTGTCCCAATGCAGAGTAATTCGTCATTACTTTTGCTGCGTTGGCGGAGTTTGCGGATTAAAATAGCAACGTCTGCACCTTGCCGCCCCCGGTAGGTATGTAATTCATCCAGCACTAGGAATTTTAAATTGGGAGACTCTACTAATTTATTTTCGTGAGTGCGTGAGAGCATTAGCTCTAGCATCACGTAATTGGTCAGCAAAATATGGGGTGGATTGTTTTGAATTTCAGTTTTTCTAGTTAAACTTTCTTGCCCAGTGTATTGTTCAACGCGAATATGGGTGTGAGAAACTTGGCGTAAAAATTTATCGAGTTCTTCTTTTTGTGAGTTAATTAGGGCATTCATGGGATAAACCAATATTGCCCTGACTCCTGAAATATCAGGATGACGCAGTAAATCATCAAAGATAGGCACAACGTAAGTCATACTTTTACCCGAACCCGTGCCTGTGGTGACAACGTAAGGTTCTTGGCGTTGTGCGGTTTCAAATGCTTGCTTTTGGTGGTAATGAAAAATAAAGGGTGTGCCGTCTGGTTTGCAGAAGTAGTTTTCAGAGTCTGGGTGCAGGGTTTGCTGGTGTACTAATTCCTTGACTGTTGCACCTTTTCTATAACTGGGATTGAGTTGTACTAGGGGATCTGTCCAAAGTTGCCCCTTGTCTAATTCTGCATCTACAAATTCTTTGACTTGGCGATCGCGGATTTTCAGGAAGCTTTCTATATAGCGGCGGTAATCGCCTATTACTTCGTTACGGAAGTTGAAAATATCAAGATTGCTGGTATTGGCTAATTCAGTGTTCGTAATTGAGGATTGGGGTTGAGTGCGCCCTAGACGCTCGTCGATGTAATGTGAAACTTGGTTAGCAAAGCTATCTGTAAATGTAACAGGGTCAAAAACTTCACCCAGTTGTAAAAAATCCCAATCTTTAGGAATTTTACTAAAAATTAAATCAAGTTTTTCATGGGGAACTGTTTCAACATTGGTACAGTCAACTATGGCTTTTCCTTGACATATAATGTCACTAATAGTTGAAATAAAAGCTTCTGGTTGTTCTATCAGTTCTTGCAATTTTACAGGTAATTTCATAATGATTAATTGTTAATTTATAGTTTATGTATTAAATTTAAATAATTTCCCAATGGGTATTATTTAGGTTTTTCACAAATTCAGAAGGAGAAATAGCAGAGCCGCAGGCCATCAAAGCACGCATAGCACGAGAGCAGGCGACATAAAATAAACGTTTTTGCTCATTAATAACAATATTTGATTCATCTATAGGTATTTGAAGGTTTATGTGAGGTAATTGTCCTGCTTTTAATCCAACAACCACAACAGCAGGAAATTCTAAACCTTTAGCAGAATGTAAAGTTAAAACTTTTATATAAGGTGCTTTTAAGTCGATTTCTTTACCTGAAACAAATTTGGCTTTAAGTCCCAATTTGGTAAGCTTTTCCGCGTAGAATTTTCCTGATTGATTGCTGGGACACAGTACAGCACTACCGTGGAGAGGAAAGCGGAATTTCTTTGCTGCTGTAACGAAAAACTCTTTAATAGCTCGGATTTCTTGCTCAATATCGTCAACTAGCAATAGAGATGGTAAATCTCCTTGATGCCTTGATGGTTCTTGATATAAGCATTCAGAATCGCCTGCTTCCGTACCTTCAAGAATATTAGTACAGGCAGTAATAATTTGCTCAGTATTACGATAATTACGTTTAAGAACGAGAGTTCTTCCAGCCACTTTCAAGTCGGAATGAATTTGTTTCCAACTGAAGCCCCGTTGATACAGTGATTGGGAGGCATCAGCCGTTAAGTAAACTCCAGAAAAATTAGGTACTAATGCAAACAGAAAACGTAAAGATACGGGTGATAAGTCTTGAGCTTCATCGATAATTATTGCTTGGTAGGGTTTTTGGGTAAGTTGATGAATCTCTCCTAACGCTTGTAAGCGCATTTCTTCTGTGGTGATATGTCCTTTGCTTGTCATGAGCGATCGCCAATTTTGGTAAACTGCCCAGATTGCTTCTCGGATGCTGGCTTTTAAAGCTACTCCTCTACCGCGACGATCTAAACTTTGGTATTCTTCCAAGGTGATGATGCCCCAAGCTTGAATTACGGTCTGAATTTCTTGAAGTAGATAAGAAATCCCTAAATTTTCCAAAGCTTGCCGTCGTACTCGCTGATCAAAAACGTTACTGGCAGGAATTTCTGTAGTGCTGAGGGCTGATTGTAAACACCCTAAGCACTGTTGCTGTTTAGCAAATACAGGTTTGTCATGGTTTTTAATGTAGTATTCATAAATCAAAGAATCAACTGTAATGACTTCTACACCTAGATTTTGAGGAGATTGTCCCAATAGTTGTTCTAGAAGTTGTTGGGAGTAAGTAACGAGGGCGTTGGTGTAAGTGGTGAATACAATTGAGTCGTATCCTTCCTGTAATAACTTTTGCACTCGATAAAGAGCGAGGGTAGATTTACCTGTCCCTGGGCCACCCTTAACGAGAATAGGGCCACTGCCACCGAAATCACGCAGTTTTTCTTGTTCAGGATCTAGCTTGAGGAGAAAAGCACTTAAGTCACCTGTGAAGAACCGATCTAAGTCTTCAGTTCCTTGGAGAATATACTGTGGCTGTTTCTCGATTTCTTCAATGGGGCGAGGATACAAGTTATCCAGTATTCGGCTAATCAGTTTATCTGGGATTGGTAATTCTAAAATTGCTTCTGAGTTATCTACTTTAAGAATATCTGTCCAGTATTGTTGAGGAATTTGCCACTGTTGCAGCAATGATGCAGTAAGTTCAATGGGTAAAGCAGTGGTGATTTGAGAATATGCAGAGGAATTAGAAGGTGAAGATGTCAATACAGATTTTTGTTGACTAACAGTTTCTTCTTCCTTATTTTGCTGTACTTCTAAATTTTCTTGAGGTGTTTCTGTGGGTATTTGGAAGTGAGGAATTTCGGTTTCGTAAGTGCGTTCATCTCGTTTACGTACACTCAGTAGTTTTACCCAACCTTGACCAAAGCTATAAAATATGCGATAGTCTCCTACGCGTATACGATAAGTATTGTTTTGATGACCCTTGAGTTTTTTGGCATCTCCTTTAGCAGAGATTGGGTCTTGCTCTAAAATCTTGATAGCTTTAGTAACTTTCTTACTTGTACTTTGAGGTAGATTTAATAATTCATTCAGAAAAGTGTCAGTAACTGATAATGTCCACATAGTTTTCAGACTACTCTTCTAAAGACTTTCTAATAATTTCATCATCCAATTCCAATAACTCTGATATTTCTTGAACACTAAGACCCCGTTGCACCAACTTGGGCAAAATTTTTAACTTAGTTTCTAGTTCGCCTTCTTCTTTTGCTTCTTGATAAACTTTGGTTTGTTTAAGTAAATTTAAATTCAGCATGGTTTCTATTTCCTCGCGGCTTAAATTAGGAAACTTATAGACTACTATTGTCTCTATAAATTCTAGAACTTTTCTTTGGCTGATAGTATCGGTTAATTCCTCCTGTGCTTTGTTAATTAGGATTTTGGCTAATTCTCCGGCTTTATTTTGACTCTCTACGACTAAGCGGACAATTCCTATTCCTAAAGAATCATTTTGTGTATCGTCAAATTCATCGAGGTAAAAGCGACGTAGATGAGGTTCTAACAGGGAACGATAACGTTGGGGATAGCTACGTTCATTGTTGCGCTTGTCATAGATAACTATTGCGAACCAGTCGAGGTTAAGTGGCTGATATTGAGTAAAGTAAAGAAATATACTTGTAAACAATCGATCATAAAATTCTTCATCTTTGTAGAACTGTATCTCAACAAAGTACAGTGGTTCATTAGTGAATTCCCCCAGAGGAGAAAATACTCCATCTAATCGGAAGCTTTTTTGTTTAATTTCTGGGGCGATAAACTCATAGATATTGGTGTTAGTCTCTGGTTTACCAATAATCTCAAAGAATATTTTGGGAAATTCTTTAAATATTTCATAGAAAATTGCATCTGTTTTCATAGTTTGCAACTATTAAATTACATTACAGATCCCCAACTCCTTTAAGAAGTCGGGGATCTAACCCTTACTTAACTAAACATTCTATCCCATGCCTCTAAAACTAATCTTTGTGTGCGGTATTCACCAAACTGTTTAATTTCGTTGTTCTTTAAAACGCGGAATGTTTCACTGGGGAAGTCTTCACCATATACATCAGCAGGGTCTAGAATATATCGCAGTTCATCACGGGTGAGTCCGTAGAGTTTTGCGTAATATGCGTCTAGTTCTGCTCTTAATAATGCTCGTCTGTTAGGATTCCAAATGAAGGGTTCGCCGTCATATCCCATATCTTTGGCGAAGGGTTGCATATCCCAGGCGGTGTAGACTAATTCGAGTACGCGTGTGCTGATAAATTCGATATCTTTTGGCGTGTATAATTCTGGGGGAAGGACAGGGAGTTGTTTAAGATAAAAATAAGTTAAATGCGTTCCTCCTATTTTTTGACGAGTAACAAAATCAAAAACTAAACTGCTACAATTAGCTATTAAACAAGTTGTTTGGGATATATATTTTTGTGATATGAAACATATAGGGGAGGTGTTGCCTAACCCAAATTTAGGTAATAAGCTAAAAATAGCAGTACGTTCATCAGTTGATCTACAAATATCCCTAAACCCCAACAACCAATCTCTATCCCACTTCCCAGCCAACTTATTTTCAACCTCAACCTGACTCATCCAATAACGCGGTTGAACAGCAAAAGACGCATCCCCTTTTTCCTCATCAGTCAAATCACGAGTTTCGGCATCATCAGTATAAGTTGCCCAACGGTGAGTAAACTGGTGAAACATCTTCGCTTCATAAAGTGGAACTAAACCATCACCCGCCTCATTTTTAAACAAGTCGCTATCATTTGACATATGAAACATAGTCATAAATGAAATACCCCAAGGATTATTCCCTGTATTCTCATTTTCCAAAACCGGAACACGTTGATAAATTTTCTTAGTTAATTCAGCATCTTGACTAGTTCTAAAAATTGGACAAGTCAGCGTATTAGGATTAATTAAGGCAATATCTTGGGGTGAAAGCTGAAACAGACGTGCTTGATTATCTAATTGTTTAGGCTGAGTCAAAAAGAATGCAAATTTACCTTGTTTGATAGGTTTACCACTAATAGCAAGCAAAGAAAATTTCATCCGGCTATCTACAGCAGCAAATAAACGTTCTCGATTTTCAAAATCATATAAACTTGCTAGAGCTTGTTTTTGCGCTAAATCTCCAAAAAACTTTTTACAAGTGTCATCAGTTGCAATTCCGGTAGGAATAATAATTCCAACTCTTCCATTGGTTGATATCAGTTTTCTTGTAGTCTCAGCAAAGACAGCATAAGTATTGATATCCCCCACCGCAGTTAAAGGAAATCTCTCCGATTCTCGAATAAATTTACCTTGTGCTTCAGCATCATGTTTTGCATCTTTAAAAGCTTGTGCTAACTCAGGATGTTTATTTGGTAATTCCTTAATCAACTTCTCCCGTGCTGATTTATTCACTGCATTAACTATTTCCGCACTCCGAGAAGCAAAAAACTCTTTTTCTTGTAACTTAATTCGTTCCCAAGGTGGATTTCCCAATACACAATTAAAACCACCTTGTTCAAATACTTCTGGAAACTCTAAACACCAGTGAAAGAAGTGTTTTTCTTCTGCTAACTTATTTGCACCTTCTAAAATCTTACTTAATTCGTAGTTTGTAATTCGTAATTCGTAATTATCCTCTGATTTACGAATTTTCTCTACTTTTTCACGCTTTAAACGATTTAATGATTCAGTTGTAGGTAATAATTGTAAATGATGTTCTGTTAGCGGCATAAAAAACGCTGCTGTCCATAAGTTACAGGCAGAATACTTGAGCCACCAACTAGCTTCTTGTAAATTCTCTTTATATTTCTTTTGTTTACTTCTAACTTCTTGTGGTGTCGTCTCAGGAATTACCCCCAATTGTCGCCATATTTCTGCATAATCTATATCATTAGTTACTAAATTTTCATTTATTGACAGTTGCCCTTTTTTCTCGCGTTCTTTCTTATTGCGCTTTTTAAGCTGTGTTGCTAATTGCTTGTCATCCCCAGTTACAGCCTTATATGCTTCATCGGGGATTCCTTCATCTAAGCAACTAATATCTAATACTCCCACAAGGGAATTACCACACTTAATCCTATGGTCTAAAAAACTAAGTGGTAATTTACCAGGAAACCCCTCAATCCATAAAGCCACTTTGCATAAATCAACAGCTAACGGGTTTAAATCCACCCCATAAATACAATTCTGAATTACATCCCGAACCGCTAATTTTAATGGTTGACTTCCTGGTTCTGCTTCCCCAGTGCGTACTTTAGCTAGTTCTTTACCAACACGACGTGCTGCTGCTAAAAGAAAATGTCCTGAACCGCAAGCAGGATCGCAAATTTTGAGATTAAGTAAACCTTGCTCTAAATTACGCCTTAGTTCATCTGGATTTGATGGGGTGGGGGTTTGACTACGAACTTCGGCCAATTTATCTTCAATGACAGGTTCTAATGCTGTTTTAATTAACTGGTGTACTAATTGCGGCGGTGTATAGTAAGAGCCAGTTGTTTTGCGATCGCTACCATAAACTAACGCGAATTGATATATTCCCTGTTTCTGTAGCACTTGCGGATGAAAATCAAGTAAACTTTCATACACACTACCTAATTCTTCAACATCCAGGTACTCATAGTTAACTCGCCGCAGTTGTGCTTTGTCTTGATATAAAGATAGATGGCGAAGTGCTACCAATAAATCATAGTTGTCAATGGCACAATCATCTAAAGCGGGTAAAGTCGTAGAACCAAATAAATCACCATTGAGTGGAGATAACCCTAATACTTCTCCGCGCCAGTTTTCATCAAAGAGCAGGAATGTCACCCGTAAACCCTGCCATAAATCTTGAAAACCTTCCCGTCGCCAATGTGGTCGTTCAGCTAACTCTCGTAATCGCTCAATACTGTAATATTCTCGGTAGATTCGTGCTTTCTCTAAATCATCCCCAATTAATAATAAATTGCGGGATTCTGCCACCATCAAAAACAGTAAGCGATAAATCAACCGCAACAATTGACGGTAATAATCAATATCCTTCAGACTGCCATCTGCAAACTTCTGCCGTAAATGTTCATTCGCAAGATGTTGTAGAAAACCATTTCCTAACAAATCTAATGCTTTTTCTACCCCATCCCGTAAGCGATCGCGTACTCGTCTAGGGTGTTGACTTTGAGAGCTTGATGATGGTAGCTTCTCATGCAAGAACTATGTAACGAACTCAAAGTCAATGCAAGAGTTTAAAAGCCCAAGCAGTCGGTTGGCAAGGCTATTTCACAAGGGTCG
>NZ_JADEWI010000079.1 GCF_015207705.1 Nostoc sp. LEGE 06077 | reverse complement strand
ACTGGGCGGCTCAAGTTTTTGGTCAATCCATGCTCTCGAAAAGAAGAATTTTGTTTTCTGTCTCAACTGGCGACACAGAAATTGCATGATAAATTTTGAGGGTTTCTCCAACAAAATCAACACCCTAGTACTCGTCCACCCTGTTGCCTCGCTTCTTGGTGGTAATATTCCAACAAACACTTATCTGCATCATCCATACCTTCAGGCAAGCGAGAACGATGAAACAGCCGATAAAATAAGCCAAACTCAGCAAAGTTTTCACCATTGAGAATCTGCTCTAAGTCAAATTCAACGTAAGTCAGGCGGGTCATCAGCGAAGAATCACGCAGTAACCGCCAACGAAAACCATTGGTAGCGATCGCCCACAGATGTTCTGTCTTGTTAAGATATTCCTGCACAAGGGCGTGTGCTGATAACCTGGGATTACCACTAGGAGGACGTTTATCAACTTCTAGCCGACAACCAATAATGTGGATGGGCGGTTTATTTTCTCCTGGTTCTGCACGGTGAGAAATTGCGTAAGTTTGCCCCTCTACCACTTCGGCATTTGCAGTATATACAGGGTCGTAACCTAAACTCTGTAGTAATGGTACTGACCATAATTCACGAGTAATACTTGTAGCTGAGTTATTTTCATCTAGCCTTGCCAATGCCCGTTGAAATGCTGCCCAGTATGCTTTAGCATCACCCCAAGCAGTTGCAATTTCATCTGCTAATTTGTCAGTTTTGTTAAAACCAAAGTCTTCAGGTGATTGTCCTTTGAGACTGCCTTCTAAAATTTGGGCAGTCATATCTGGAGCTAGTAGATTTCCTTCAATTTGAAGTGCAGTTAATGTAGTTTTCATATTTAAATGATTAAAAATAAAAGATTACTTACGTCCGGGATGGAGAATAAAAACACCGAGAACATCCATCGGCAATTGAGGAGTAACGCGGATTCGACCTTCTTTGGTAATGTCCCTCACCCGCTTATGGCTTTGTAATAATTCTTCTGCCCTTTGGCTGGCAAACTTTTCTAAATCTGCTTGTAGTTCTTCTAGCCTGGGAAGTAATTCAGCAATCTCTCCCTGCTTGATAGCTTTACCAGCATCGCTGACTGGCTTTGCTTCTTGTAATAATCTAGTTGCTTCCAACTGCGGCAACCAATTAGGACTGGAAGGTGAACCTGTAAAACCGATAACTGCACATTCTTCCGCTAGTAATGTAGTATTTCTTGCTTCTGTAGTACGTCTAGAACTGTCTAACAAATGCCGTAACCTTACCAACAGCAAAGTTGTGCGCTTTTGAACAGCATTAGTTGTAGTGAACCCGCATCTTGCTGCGATTGGTTCAGCCGCCAGAGAAAGTGCATCTTCTAAAATGTATTGTGCTAAACCTTCTACTAAAGGGTGATTCCGTCCTACATATTCCACACCTTCTGGTGCTGGGGTAGTAAATGTCAGTAAACGGGACTTATCGCCTAATGTGGACTTGAGGAAATCTGGTGGCTGCGGTAATAACCATCCCTGCTTTTTCTTGATGAGAGAACAAGAGATGCGATCGCAAGCAGAAATGACAAATCGCTCTACATCCTGTTCATTCCCTAAAATCTGGTCAGAGTCGATGAGTTCTTGTTCTACTTGCTCTGGTTTAATAGCACGTTGAGCAAAACGGGTACGATTAGTTTTTTCACGTTCTACAGCGTTATCCCAATTCTTGTGAACTTTATCAACCGCAGATTCTTCCTGAAAGTCAAACAGCGATAGTTGAATAACTTCAGTAGTACGTTCAAACAATGATTTAAATACTGCTTCGGCTACAGTCGTACTTTCCATTGGTACGGGAACTGTAATCCCTAAAGACTTATGAATCTGTACAGCTTTACGAATCAGAACATCCAAAACTGCACCATCAACAGGGTTATCTTGTCCGTAAAGCAAACAAGTTTTTACCTGACTGGCAGTTTGTCCATAGCGGTCAATTCGTCCTTCCCTCTGCTCAAGTCGGTTGGGATTCCAGGGTAAATCGTAGTGAATTACAGCACTAAAATGGGTTTGTAAGTTTACCCCTTCACTCAAACAGTCAGTAGCTACTAGTACCCGTTGAGGATAGGATTTTAACTCTTCCAAACGAGTTTCTCTTTCATCCTCGGATAATTCCCCAGTAATAGCAATTACCCGAATTTGACTGCCTTTTTTCTCTAATTTCTGCCTGAGAGCATCAGCCACATAATTTGCAGTAGCAATGTAGCGACACCAGATAATCGGGTTCATCTCTTCTTTGAGCAGAGAGTCTACTGTAGCAATGCAAGACTGCAATTTCTGGTCTTTATCACCCCGCAACTTTTCGGCTGCTTGCACAAAAGCTTTTAACTTGCGTTTATCTGTGTCTTTGTAGCTTTGCTGTCCTTGCTCTATAACTACAGTTGGTGATGCGTCAACGGCTTGTTCTTGTTCTGTAGGGTCGTGGACGTAAGAACTCATTAAGTCTTCGTCTAAATCAGCAACTAACGAATCGCGCTCACCAGATTTACCAACTTGTCGGTTTAGGGTAGCGATCGCCGCAGCAGGTGAAGACATTACGCAACGAATCAAAGCCAATGCCGACCAATATCTTCCGCGACGTTGAGCATGACTCATATCTGCCGTAGTTGTTTTTACTAAACCACGAGCGAAGTCATAGACATCATCAAATAATTCTCTGTACTCTTTCGATAATTTGTAAGATTTTTCTTCTGAATGCCTTTGAGGAAAAGGAGTTTCATTGCCCAGCCAAAGCTTAACATCTGCTCGTCTGCGCTGAACAAAGTGATTGGCTAAATTGTCCCGTTGCTTCTCTGTTAAGCCATTGAGATTGAAATGTTCAAACTCTGGTTTCAACAAGCCTAGCAGCGACAGAAAAGATTCCTCAATGCCACTATGAGGGGTTGCAGTGAGTAATAGTAAATGTTGTTCTGCTTTTTGGGCAATTTCTGTAATTAGCTGATGACGCTGCTGCTGTGATGTCGTTGTTTTGTTTGGACGGGCGCAAGTATGCGCTTCATCAACAATTACTAAATCAGGGCAATGAGTTATAAAGCTGGCACGACGACGCTCTGCTTTGGCATAGTCTAAGCTCACAATTATGTGGCGGTAATAGCTAAAAATACTCTCATTGTTGGGTATGCCTCGCTCTAACTTAGAAGCTGTACCAGAACGTACTACTACTGCATCAATATGAAACTTTTCGCTTAATTCTTGCTGCCATTGGTCACATAGATGGGGTGGACATAGCACAGCGATTCGTTTGACTTCGCCTCGGTCTAAAAGTTCACGAGCAATCAATCCAGCTTCAACCGTCTTACCAATGCCTACATCATCAGCTATCAGTAGTTTTACTGTTTCTAGCTTTAAAGCCATTAACAAAGGTACTAACTGGTAAGGACGGGGACGCAGAGATAATCGTCCTAAACAGCGAAAAGGCCCGGCTCCGCTACGGAGTAAAAGACGTGCAGCATCCATAAGTAAGAGTGCAGCAGCATGATCTTGTACGCTAGTAGCTTGAGGTAGAGGAAAGGTTGCTGATTCAATCTTCTCTAGATTTCTCTCTAAAAGTTTTTGATAAATCCCAGCAATTTCATCTTCATTGCCTGAAAGTGGCCGCAGGCGAATGACATCCTGATTTTCTGAAGGCAGTACCACCCATTGCCGACTGCGACAGCTGACTATAGAACCGGGTGAATGGTTCACGGTTTGCGCCATTGTTAGCTTAGATTAATATAAAAAATTAGACAGCAGATTAATTAGTAAATTAGTTGTAATTACTTAATTAATACTTCTAAGCAAGCAAATAGGATGCTCAGAAGTCTTTTCTGTTTTAATAGACGCTTAAGTACACTGAGACTGATGATATTACCTAAATCAGCTATTTCTAAGAAAATTTTTGTTAACGAAAGGTAAATCCTAATAAATGTGATCTTAATCACAGACTTTTCAGAAATTATTGATAGCAACTTAGCTTATCAATTCTCTTCTATAAGAATGTTGTGTTTTTTTAAAATATTCCTCAGAATTTATTAATAAATTAGACGTTAGAAAAACTACTACCGAATGAAAACTTAAAACAAGACTATGTGCTGAAAAATCTGATTGTCATTCGTCAGCCAAATGCTACTAATTACAAGATTACACAACAGGAATGGCAGCGTGTGCATGAAGGGAGAAAGTATTACCTTGCTTGGCCATGTACACTCTAGCTTCTTGTTCTAGAGACTCAATGTCTCTTTTCCATCGTTCAAGCTTGTATTTTCGTTCTTGTAATTTATCTTCTGTTGGGTTTGTGGAAGGTTGAGTATCTCTATTAGGTAAAATTCCTTTATTTTCAAGCCAAGTACGTGAAAATACCTGCCATAGAAATACATGATCGTGCTTATACCCACCCAGAGAGCGAATCCGTTTCACTGAAAGTGTTGATTGACCAAAAAGGATTTGCTGATTTTGAGCATTTTTAGGGAATAGTCTTGTCTCGCTACCTCTTCCACGAAAGAACTCGACTACAAACCACTCACCGAAGTCAAATATACAAACTTCTGTAGGATCGCTACCGTCATCTTCTAATAAATCAACATCACCTTGAATTTGATATCCTATAGCAGTTTGTGATGTCTGAGGTAGTAAGATGCGAAGCTTTTCAAAGCGATTACTGTAATCAACCCAAAAATCTCTGCGTTTACGCAGCTGATTGGATTCAAAGTCTCGTAAACTCAGTTTACTTAATAAAATATCAACCAACTTTTGGAAATCACCATAATTAATACCTCCAATCCACTCTCTAAGTTTTTGTCTTGCAGAATCTGAAAGTTTATACCAATTTTCACCATTTCTATAATTATTTCGTAACCAATCAACTAGTAAGGTGTGATGAGTTGCTATATCATTAGCTACATTTGTGAGTAAGTAGTCAACAGCTTTTATTTGTTGGCTATCTGACATTGTATCTAAACAATTTAACAGCCATTTGACTTGCTGTGACTTTGGAGAATTGATTGTTGTAAAATAAGGCGATATATAATCTATGAACTCGCTAAATAGGGGAATCCAAACAGGTAATATCCCTTGAATCTTGTTAAGAATATCAGTTTGGCTAAGATGTTGCTCACAAGCAATCTTTGCTAATTGTATACCTGCTTGTTTATTAGAAATAATCCGAAGAATTTGTACTGGCAGCAAGTGACTTAATAAATCAGAATTAGCAAAAACATCAAAAGATTCTACCAGAGACTTTGCCAGTGCCTGCTTTTCTTGACTACCATGATAAAGAGCTAAACGCCATAGTAGTTGATGCTGTAACCATAAGTTGGAAATGGCTATCTTCCAAATAGCATCTGATGTTTTACTGGCGCAGTCAATATTTTGCTGATCCCATTTTGGTTTAGCATGGAGGCAATAAATCCACTCTAGCTGACTTAGTTGATCAGCTTTACCCTGTTCAATAGCTTCCAATACTTTATCAACACTTGGTATTGATGTTTTTGTCTCTGTTAAGTTACTAGCAATTTGAATCAGTTTATTAGGGCTACACTGAAGAGTTTCAGGTAGTGAAGGAAGAGAAAACTGAGAATTTGACATTATTTAGAACTTTAAAAAGAAGGTTTAGCAGTATTTTTCTTTAACTCATCACTACGAAACTGAAAACGGAATAATACTTTGCGATCACTTGGATTATCACGTTTTTTGTCAGATTCAATTTCTCCACGACCAGCAGCCAGTATTTTTTGGCTTAAAGGTGCTTTAGTAGGAAAATTCATTTCATAAAAAATGTAATTATATACTGATGCTGATCTTAATAAGCTTAGTTGTAGATTAGCTTTATAGTCTCCATCTGAACTAGTGTGACCTTCTATAACTACACGGCTAATTTCTTTCTCAAACTCTGGTTTTGAGAAGATTACGCCACTGTAAACAGGAATAAAGCGGCGTAAGAAGGTTTTACCTTCTGGTTTCAGTTCTGTACTTCCTTTAGAAAAAAGAATTGATTCTTGGATACTCACATCACCAGTATCTGGATTAACTTTAACATTGATATTGTTACTTTTCATCTGTCCTACAACATTACCAATCACTACCCGTTTTGGTACATCTTTTTGTGCAAGTTGGAGTAATGCGGTAATAAACAATAAAGCGAAAAACATTAATAGACCAGACATCAAATCGCCAATAGACAGATAAATGCTAGAGTCATCCTCATCCTCGGTTTCTGGGTTCAGAAATTCATCACTGATGAAATCAGTCATTATAATTATTCCAGGTTTAATTTAATACTTTTTATTAGCTGCTACTAAAACTTCTGCTGTTTTAAGTAAATCACTGCAAACTCTAGCCATAGAAGTATCAGCTTGTTGGAAAAAGTTTAGTTGTGAGTCCACACTTCTTTGCATAGAAATCTCAAGATGACTACGCCAAACCTGAAGGCTATCATCAAATTTTTGCGTTAGATTTCTGTATGAATTATCTACTATTTGTATTTGCTGACCAATGTTACTGGCAAGTTTTTCTATTTGTATTAGCCTTTGTGCATCATTTAATCCAGCAGCACTAACTAATTTATTAATTTGCTCAACAGATACTTGAACTTTAATCATACTTTTATCTACTTCTTGAGCCAAGTTACTACGTCTTTGAGATTCTTCTCGGAAGACTTTATCAAGATTATTCACAACCGTAGATAATCCATCTCGTTGTTTGCCTAGTGTTCCTTCAAGTAAATTATTTTGTTGTTGAAAAAACATCTGTAGATTTGTTTGATATTCGTTTCTAAATTTTGTCAAATCATCTTCTACTGTTTGACGAGTGGCTGTCAGTGTTGTATCAATATTTTCTAAAGTAGTCAAAAGATTATTTCTTGCATTATTAATCAATCCAGAAGCTTGTTCACCTACAGAGCTTAAAGTATTAGCTTGTTCACGAAAGGCTGTATTTGCTTGAGTCAGAATATGGATAATTCCGGTTCGAGTAGCTTGAAGTATCTGCTGTTCTACTGCTGCACGTTCTTGTAATGCTGTTTGCAATTCCTCTCGAATTCCTCGAAAGGTAGCAGCAGCTTGTACCGCACTTTCTTCAAAAGCACTTCGTTGTGCTGCCATTCCTTGGATACTTTGCTCTACGGCTCGATTAATTTCTTGTGCTGTTTGTTGCAAAACACCTTTTGTATCTGTTTGAAATTGATTGAGCGTGTATCCTAGATGATCAGCGAATACTTTGAGTTCTACTAAAGTTTCTTTTTGAAAGTTCTGAATTGTTAAAATAGAACTCGCCAAACTTTGAGATATGCCACCCAATTCCCTATGTAGTGTCAGAACAGCTTCAGACGCTTGTTGAGTTAACTCTGCACTTTTATCTAATCTATCTGCTATGGGTTCAAGTACCTGAACTCGCATATCTTTGATCAGTTCTTCTAAAACTCTTTGCCCTTGATTTTCTTGGAGTTCGCGCAGTTGTTTCTGCTCTTGGAAAATTGCTTCTAAGGCTGGAAATATTTGCTGACGCACAGCTAGTCCAATAGCTTGGGCTGATAATTGATTTAATCCAGAGAACTGTTCTGCTATGCCTTTACTCACAGCTTGACCAATATCTTCCGCATTTAGATGCTTTATCCCAGTCAAGTTTTTCGCTACAAGATTAAGCGCTTCTGCTACTTCAAGGTTAGTGTTATCTGTCGTTTTTGAAGTTGCGATCGCCTTTAACTTCTGACGCAAACTATCACGCCGTTTTTGTTTTAGCGAATCACATCCAAACAATATTAAAGTAAATAAACTACCAGAACCAAGCCCCATTAAAGAAGTAGAGAAAGCTGTTTTCATTCCTTCCAGTAGCTCTTTACTGGCATTCATCAGTTCTTTGGGATTTTCTGTAGATAAATTAATTCCTTGAAGTCCCTGTTGTATACCGTAAAATGTTCCTAAAACGCCTATAGCAGTACACAAGGTTATAACAAAGCGTAAGGAAGATCGAGGTATTGGTTGTGTTAGAACAGATGGGTATTTTATGATTACAAATTTACCATCATTTTGAGCTTTTTGCTTAATTATGCTTTCATTATCGGTTCCTAAATGCTCTTTTAACCAATTGCTAACTTTGCCTAAATTTACCTTTTTCCCTTTTTTCAAATTATCCAAAAGCTTAATAGATGCTTCTGTCATCCCACACTCTGAACACCAATACTGCCATAACGTGTAAAGTTCAACAATAATTGCGACTACCAACACAAAAGCAGTTGCCCAATGGAACGGATCATTATCCCAAATTATGTCCCAAACTGTTGCTATATCCATGTTGCACCCTTTTTATTTATCTTGGTATCTTTTTGAATCGTTCTAATTCTTGATTTGCAAAAACTTCTTGAGCTATCCGTATGGGCAGATGTTCTGCATACAATCGTTCCCCTATCGGTGTTCTGAGGCATAAGCTATACAGCTGTTCACCCTCTGCTTCCTTATCCTCAATGAGATAAACCTGTTCTGGTGCATAGCTTCGTAGCAAACAAATCTGTAGTGAAGTTTTTAAATCCCGCGAAGAAATAGATATAGGGGAATCTTGCCCAAATAGTTCACAAGCTACTTTCCAAGCATGATTAACTGCCACAATCTCCATAACCAACTTCTCAACAGAGGGGTATAACAGTTCATCTGTTTCATCCATCAATTCGTTTACCCTGATTTTTTGAGCTTCAACAGGTTTATTTTTCCCATTTTCAAGAATATATTTGAACAAATTCAGTAAGTATCTGCGAAGGAGTGCAAAAGTTGATATAGACTGCAACGTGACTTTGAGTATATGTCTTAGCTAATGGCAGGATATACTTGCTGCTAATGAGTTAAAATTTGTCGAGCCTCAAGAACAGCAGATTGTCTACACCAACTTTGAGGATGAGCTAGGGGAGATTGTCGAGACTGACGTACTCACAAAACAAACCTAGAACGGCAAAACTAACTTGAGAGGTGAAACGAAAGGCTTAATTGCGTTTGCACGAAAGAAAATCAAAAACGATTTTTCTAGGTTTCCAAAATATCTCTAGCAAGTTTTACCACATTAGAAACAAACAGGTTTTAGTCCTTACCAGTACCGCAAGAAAGTAGAGGCGTACATCCGGGAGCATGAGAACTATATAGCGATCGCCAAACTCAAACGTAACATTCCTTTAACTGATGCCGATTTAACATCTTTAGAAGAATTGCTGTTCAACGCCGAAGCAGTCGAAAGCCGGGAGAGGTTTGAGGAAGTCTGCGGGAAAAACCTCAACCTCAAGCTGTTCATTCGTCAGTTGGTTGGTTTGGACAGGAATGCAGCAAAACAGGCATTTGGGAAATATTTGGAGGGCAGTAGTTTCAATGCTACTCAGATTCGTTTTGTAGAAACCATCATTGATTACCTGACCCAAAACGGTGTGATGGATGCGGGTTTACTTTATGAGCCGCCATTCACCGATCTGCACTATGAAGGATTGGATGGGGTTTTCGGGGCTGATGATGCTGACGGGATTGTTTCTATTGTCCGGTCTTTCAACGAAGCTGTTGGGGTCGCGTGAGGGCTGGTGGGGGAGCGATTGTACTGCTTAATATTTTTCAACAACAAAGAAACGCTTGTTAGATTGAAGCTGTAAACATCTCCAAGCAAGCGTTTCTTTTAGGTAATCCTATTATGTTAAACTTTCTTGATTTGTTTTTTCTTTAATGCAATTCCAAAGCCACCAGCCAAAATAGAACCAAGAATAGTCAAAGGTTCGGGAACTGGTTGAGAGTTGGCATTTGTTAATGAAGCATTTGTTAACGACAATATTGATGAGCCGACAAAATCATCCACATCGACAACACCAATACCAATGTTGTAGATGCCAGATGTGGCAAATGTATAGCTAAAAGGGGAACTTCCACTTAATGGGATGATTGAGTTGCTAATGGTGACAAAAGCGCGATCACTGGAGACAGTATCATAAGTTAAAGATGAATAGTCAAATCTGAGAACATCCCCAGCCAGGACATTTAAAGCTGTTTTAATGGCAGAACCTTCGGTGGCATCAAGACCAAGATCACCTGGATTGAGAGCTAAGAAAGTTTCTAAGTCGCTAATGTAAGTAGGGTCACTACTGGAAAGATTATAGTTGTTAGCATCATCACTGCCATCAGCCAAAGCATTGGTTAGTGTTGCTTGGTTGGGAACTGCAACAACATCACCTGATTTGTCCCAACTACTAAAATCAAGACTAGCAGCAAAAGATGGGGAGACAATGGTAAAACTGCTCAAGCTCAAAACGCTAAAAACTATTACTTTTTGAATTTTTAGTTTGATAAAAGTTGCATTCAACATATAAAACTCCTACAAATTTATGAACAAGTTTGGTGAATAAACAGCTTAGTAGCTATTAGTTTGGAAGACTGAATGTAAGTAATCCCTAGCCATCCCATTTCATACAAGAATGGCTAAGGATTAAGCTCTAAAATACAAAATTGTTGGGGTTATTAAGAGAGCCAGTACCAGCTACGTTCACTGTGATAAATGGTCGGAAGATGTCGTTACCTGCGGGGCCATCAGCATCGATTTGCACACTGAAGTTGTTGGCAGTAATACCCTGTACAACTTTCACGTAACCGTCGGCTATGGCATTAGTGCCGTTATAGCCTCCTGTGACTAGGCTATCGAGCAGTTGAGTCAAGACAATATTATCTTTGCCGACCTCAAAATCTGTAATTGTGTCACCACGATCGCGGATGCTAGTGTAGACAAATTCATCATTACCGCTGCCGCCTGTCAGTGTATCTGCACCTTGTAAACCAATGATGCGATCGCTGTTACCAGTGCCAATTAAAACATCACGTCCTGATGTACCAGTAATTTCCTTTGGCTGACTAATAGGATTATTCGTGACTGTTAAGTTGAAGACATCACTAATACTTGCTCCAGAATTATCACTTGCTGTTACTTGAATGTTGAGTGAACCAACTTCGCTGTTAGTTGGTGTACCGTTAAATGTGCGGGTAGTGGCGTTGAAGCTTAACCAGTTTGGTAAAACGGCACCATTTTCTAAAGTTACAGAGTAGGTAAGGCTATCGCCTGTATCAACGTCATTAAAGGTATTTGCAGGGATAGTAAAGCTAAACGCTGCATCTTCAGTTGCAGTTTGATCAGCGATCGCACTCTCTAATATTGGTGCATCATTAGTATTAGCGACGCTCAAAGTGAAGACATCACTGACATTTGCCCCAGAGTTGTCAGTAGCAGTGACTTTGATGTTTAGCGTACCCACATTGGCATTAGCAGGAGTACCGCTAAATGTACGAGTGGTTGCATCAAAGAGCAGCCAACTTGGTAAGGCATTACCGTTGTCTAAAGTAGTGGAGTAAGTGAGGATGTCGCCTGCATCTACATCACTGAAGGTATTTGGGGGAATGGTAAAGCTAAAGGCTGTATCTTCGGTTGCGGATTGATCAGCGATCGCAGTCCCTAATATTGGTGCATCATTAGTATTAGCTACTGTCAAAGTAAAGACATCATTGATGCTTGCCCCAGAATTATCAGTAGCGGTAACTTTAATGTTGATAGTACCAACTTCACTGTTATTAGGTGTACCGCTAAAGGTACGAGTTACTATATCGAAGGTCAGCCAATCTGGTAATTGATTACCATCTTCTAATGTTGCAGAATAGTTGAGAATGTCGCCAGCATCTACATCAGCAAAAGTGTTTTCTGGGATAGTGAAGGTAAAAGCTGTATCTTCGGTAGAGACTTGAGGTGGAATAATATTTACTAAGGTAGGTGTATCGTTAACTGGATCAACAATAACAGTAACGGTAGCAGTACTAGTGTCTGTCCCATCACTGATAGTATAGGTAAAAATGTCTGTCCCGTTGAAGTTAGGGTTCGGGGTATAGGTAATAAAGTCGTCGCTAGGGTTGGCGGGTGTACCGCTGTTATTGATAACAGCAGTACCATTTGTTGGATTTGTGGCAAGATTTAAGGTGAGAACATCATTATTTGCGTCTATATCGTTAGTAAGAACATTAATGTTTACCGAAGTATCTTCCTGAATTGTAGTGATGTCGTTAAAAGCTTCGGGTGGAGTGTTGCTTAAAGAGTTAACATTTATAGTTACGGTAGCATTAGTAACATCAATCTGACTACTAACTTCATAAGTGAATGTATCAGTGCCTTGAAAACCTGTTGCGGGAGTGTATACTAGTTGGTCATCAGTAGGGTCATCAGGAGTATCACTATCATCTAGAGTAATAGTCCCACCAGCCGAGGTCGTCAAATCATAGGAAACAATAGCAAGAAAATTATTATCAAAATTAGCATCATTTGCCAATACATTAACTGTGATGGGAGTGTTGACTTCAGTAGTAGCAATGTCATCTTGAGCAATAAGTTCTGGTAAAGAAGGAAGATCCAGATTGAGAATTTCGGTACCAGTCAAGCCACCGATACCTCTGAGGAAGCCGGTTCCTTGAGTATTTTCAGAAGCGTCGAAGAAATTCAGGACGGTGAGGTCATTGTTGGGATCAACTAAACCATCTTGGTTGATATCTATTACCAATCTAGAACCGACTCTTCCTAGTCCCGTCACACCAGCAGTTAACGGAACTGAAGTAATAGTCAAATCTGAAATAATTAGCGTTCCGTTACCGTCTTCATCTTGAATTTGGCTACCTGCGGCGGTTTCAGCATCTAGAGTATATGTATCATCACCTAAACCACCAAAAAGAAAGATTCCCTGATCATCTTCTGCTGTCTGTGTCGCATTTATATTGTTAGCGAATGTTGCAGCAAATCTAAAATTTTGAATTCTGATCTGTGCATTACCAATGAGTTGGTCATTCCCATTTCCACCAATTAGGGCATCATTTCTATCACCATAAAGAATATCATCACCATCGCCGCCATAAAGAACATCATTGCCAGCATCGCCGTAGAGAGTATCATTTCCCTCACCACCATCTACATAATCATTTCCATCACCACCGTAAAGTGTGTCATTCCCAACTCCACCAAATAAATCATCGTGGTCATCTCCACCATAAATAGAATCGTTACCAGAACCACCATTTAAGTAGTCATTACCAGCGTTTCCTCTCAGTTCATCATTTCCACCTGCACCAAAGAAGTCATCAGCATAAGGTGTCCCAATCTGTTGGTCTGTACCAGAAGTATTGTAAAAATCTAGTAGTTGATAAGCGTTTTTAGCCTTTATGTATTTATTGAGTCGGTCTTCGTAACCATTGAAACCACCATTTATGGCTCGTGTTACCTGTCTAAAATTATTATTCTCCGCTAAGGGATTGATATCGCCGCCTGGAGCGTATCCTGGAATTCCGTTATATTTCCAATACCACAAAGAAGCTATTACACTTAGGGCTGGATCGGTTGCTAATAAATCAGGATTGTTAACAATATTGATATCCCCAAAACCTAAACTTGGAAGTAAGTTGTTTACCCTCGTATAGTTAGTTCTGCCTGTAATTTGAATTAATCCACGCCCTCGGAATCTAAAACCATCTCCTGGCTGTGTATTACCCAAATCGGTTCGCCCCTCATACCTTAATTGAGCTGGTGTTGGCCCCCAAAGTTCTCTACTCAGTCTAAAATTTCCTGATTCATGAGCAGTTTGTGCAATAAAAGCTTGTATTGTTCGAGCAGAAGTTATTCCAAAATTAGGAGCGTATTTCGTTAATAGTGGTAGATACTGGTTGATTTGCGTTTGAGGTATACCTACTGTCCTAAGAATTTGCTCATCAATTAGTTGTAGAAATTGACGCTGTGCATCTGTTCTGATGACAGCTTCTTGATTAGCAGTAGTTTTGACATAAAAAGCAACCTGATCCTTGTTATTTATGGGGTCGTAAAGATCAACATCGCTAATTTGACCTGACAATCCAGAAAGCGTATCTCCTACCCTAATGATTGGAGTTGGATTACCTATAACAAATAAAGATTCACTTCCATCTAATTCATCATTCTTGTTTGCATCTTCCCATGTTAATCTGCTAGAGTATAGTCCTTTATTACCAGCTTGATCAGTTGCAATATATACAGCTATTAACCCAGAACTAATCCCGATACTACTGTCTATTGTATTTTGAAATGTACCGAAACCAATATCTTCCCCTACATCAACTACCCTGTTATTATTGGTATCAGACCAGCTTTCTCCTGGAGCTAGAAAACCATCTCCTGCTGTTGTTGTTGTTTGGGTAACAATATTAACATTTTTCCAAAGGTTTTGAGTTGAAAAACTAGCGAAAATGCCTAATTGATTAATCTTATTACCAGAGAATATAATTACTTTACCATCATCGCTAATACCAGGGCTTCTTCCGATCTGACTAAAATCGTTGCTTGTTCCTGCTATTATCTGTACCTTATTCAGAGCATTATTGTATAAATTTATTTGACGAGATCCATTAATAGATTCAGAAACTAAAACATTTCCATCGTCTGCAATTACTGTAGAAACTGTAGTCGAGCCAGGCAAAAGTCGCTTATTAAATAAAGGTGAGGGAGGATTTGATGCAGTAACTAGATTTCGATCTCCGAGATCAAAAATCAGTTGTCCACTAAAAATATCAAAATTAGTAACTTTATCATACGCAACAAAAACGCTATTGCCTTTATTATTAACGCTATTGATAGGTAAAATACCGTAATAGTTGAATGGGTAAGAAAAACCTGTCCGAAATCCACCACCAATTGCAATTAATGAACTACTATTAGTAGTATTAGAATTAAACAAATATAAAGCTGAAATACCCGAAGCTTCTCGCCAGCTTCCAATTACTTGATTGTTATTATTGATTTGTACTGCTGTACCAAATTGGCGGTTAGTTTGTTCTGCGGCTGGAGCAATATCAGTTAAGGTTACTGAACCGTCAACAGAATCCCCAACAAAAATCCCATTTAAGCCAAAAACACTTGTATTGAGATCTCCAACAAAAGCAACTTTTCCTAGGTCATTGATAGATACTCTATTCTCAATTTTCTGTATCCCTTTATCACCTGTTTTTGCAATTATTTCATATTTATAAAAAGGATTATAAGATGTTGTAGTTGCTTGTTCTATCTGAATTGATTGATTATCCAAAATAACTGTTACTACATCATCCTCTTGCTTTAAATTACTTGCTTCAAATTCAGTTAAATTATCCCCTAATGCTAATCTTGCAAAAATATCACCTTCATCACCAGGGGAATCTTTAGTATTAATTTGATTATCAATCCAATGACCAAACTCTTCTAAAATAACACGAGTTATAGATTTTATATCGTCCTGATGATTTGTAATAAACTCTTGTGACAGATAAATTTTATTTTTAACTGCTGCAAAAGCTCCATTCGCTCCATTGATATCTGCTGCATGGCGAATCTCGATCTTAGGAAAATCACTAAAATCGTCTATTGACCACGCCATCCTTAAAGAATCAACTTCATTCCCTTCCCCAAAAGCTATTGCTATCTTTTGAGCAAATTCTGATTCATTAGCAAAAGCTTGTAATCTTTCTTGTACTAAAACCAGAGCTTGTTCTAGGGCTACTAATATAGTGGGTTTGACACTCAAGGGAGATTCGACAACTAGATTATTATGAAGGATGTAAGTATTATTCATAATTCTGAATTTCTAATTTAAAAAACCAAGGTTAATCAAAAAATCAGAGAGAATTGCTCATCTTTGGCATATTTTCAAAAGCCTGGATTGATTGCGGCGATCGCAAGCAATACCAAACGCCTCAACTTTCTTTGCTTTTGAATCTTGAAAGTCAACAAATATGATGTTATTAACCTTATGGAGATTAACCAGCTTTTTTAAGTTCAAATAGCAAATTAATCCACTTAATAGGGAACTCAAAATCTACAGACAAAAATAAAGGTAGACACAAAAAGCTACGGCCATTAACAAAATGTCCGTCACCAATGTATTTATAAAACAGCTAAAGCTCATTTCAACAAACAATATCATTGTTTGTAAATTCAACGTAGTATTTTTACGTAAACTTTATATCTTTGAGCAAGGGAAAATTTAAGTGTTTTTTATACGATGAATAAATAATAATCGCAGTTTTTACTGTCTCTTCTTTAGAAAATGCCAGCAATTAGGCAGTCGCTACTCGCAGCTTTCACAATTGAATAGGATTACTTACGGTATGCGATCACACCCTCCCGACTTAGCAGCGATCGCTAATTTTTGAGTTTAGGCGATCGCATTTTTGTAACTAAAAAGCGAGCGCCTCACTAGCCAATCCGCCAAATCTTCCCCATAGCTTCACAAGCTATTAAGATTCATACTCTCAATAATCCCCCAACCGGAAACCGCCGCATCATCTCCCGCAACTCAACAGCAGCCCCATCGACCGTATAAACCACATTACCCGACATCGCCAACACAATTCTCTCCCTTCGCGCCCACTCAAACCAAGCACTAACATCTGCGGTCACAGTATTTTTCCCCTTAGCCCCACTCTTACACGAGTTAATAAACAGTCCAGTCGGGTTGTCACACCAACCTTCAGCGATCGCATCCTTCACCCTAGTGATCGCACCTTGCACATTCTCCCAATGCTTCTTGATCACGCCCAAACAAGGCTGAGGATTGATCCGCAAACGCCTCAACTCGTTACAAATCTCCGCAATTTCCTGCTTAGACACACTAAAATCAGCTTTAGTCTCCACCCCGGAAAGTTCGTCTTCATGAGGGTCTTTGTCGTTAGTTGAGTCATCCTGTTCTTGTTCATCAACGAAGCGAGTGATTTGGAGTTGCTCTGGCTGGGAAGTTAAACAAACCGATTCGGGTTCATTGTCCGAGATTTGGCTTTCTTCCCCTTCATTTTTTTCTTTCTCAGCAGCAGCGTGTTGTTGTGAAGAGAACTTTTCAGGGGTGAACTCTTTGATATCATCTGCTTGTTGTGAACACATAGATGGTTGCATTATAGGCATATCCATGTGTTCATTGAGGAATAGCTGTACAGCTTGGGTGTTAACGGTGTACCAGTTCGCTTGGTAATAAGTTTTGGCAGACAGTTTTTCTATTGTTATTAACCCCAATGATTTCAGGAGTGCGATCGCTCTTCTGACGGTACTAACAGACAAAGACAATTCTGCTGCCCATTGTGGATAGGTTTTCCAAAACCATTTCACGCCATCAATTGTTTTACCGCCTTTGATACTCATCCAGTAATGGGCTTGCTGTAAAACAGTGGCCGCACTACGTCCGATTTGAGATGCAAGTGCGGGAGAATAGAGTGCGTGCTGACCATCAATTAGGAGTTTGCTCATATCATCACGCTCCTAAAAAACTGGATTAACTTGTCTGATGGATGATAGGAAGCCGTTCTGACTAGCTGATGAAATTCTTGATGGCAATTAGGACAAATATTAACTATTTTGTCTCCACCTTTGGATTTAGGAACAGGATAATGATGTCTGTCAAGTATTAATGTTTTTGCTTTGCACCATTCACAGACTAACTGCCCACACAAAAGGTCTTGGGGTTGTTTGGCAGTAATTAATTTTTTAGCTTCATGTGCAGATAATTCTGTTTTATTCAACCATCCGTCTTTAGTAAATTTCTCTAATATTTGTTTAACAGTACGCTTCGGCTTTATGCCTCCAAGATAAATGTAAATCCCATGAACAGTGAGTGAAGGAAGTTTTTGCTTATCAAGATAATCGTAATGATAGCCACCTATAATTACCCCAGAAATGGCATCTTTAGCTATTTCTGCATATCTAGGATGCACAACCAAATATGACTGTTCAGAATTGATATTGAATGGGTTAGAGTTAATCAAATTCACGACTCTTTCTCCTGTTTCTTCTCGTCAATAGCCCTTATTTTTCTGCTTCTAACTGCTACTTTTGTTCTAGCGATATCTTCTAAACCAATCTCTGCTGCCAGTAATGGCGGAACCAGCAGAGGGGATTCTGGCGTAATTAGTTTACTGCTCATATTTTTACCCAATATTTAAAATGGCATTTCTTTCTGTTCTTCGTCTGAAGCTTGCGACCAAAACTCTCTAAGCTTTTGGAGCTTCGCTGCCTGAAACTGCTGTTTCTCTTCGGGCGACACTTCACCAACCAACTGTTCAACCTCAGCCCGTTGACGTTCCTTCACCTGCTCAACAGTGGCCGCAGGAAGAGCTAATGGTTGATTCTCCTGGGATGGTCGAAAGTTGCGGCGGCGGTATAAAAACCTAAAGTGTCGTTTGTCTTGCGAAGGAAGCTTCTGCCAAACTTCGGCATCCCAACCGGGGGGCATGAAGTCGGCTGATGGGGGCAGTAGGTTTTGGATTTGGGTTTGAAGGTCTGCGATCGCCTTGCCTTGTTCTTCGATTACCTTGTTTTGCTGTTCGAGTTTCTTCCAGAGTTGGGCGAGTAGTTCTGAGTTTTGTGGGGCTAACTCTGCTTCACGGGTTTTTACCGCAAAGTAATTTTGTGCTGCGGCGATTTCTGGTTTGCGCGAGTCACCGTTCATTGCTGTCAGATAGCAGCCATAACGACTGAGCCTGAAATCGTCTCTGGGTCTGCCTCCGGTACTTTTTGCCGGCAATGGCAAAAAGTGATTCTTGCTCTGTTGACCAATATTTTTACAAGCAGTGATAGCTCTATCTATGGCATCTTCTAGCCGTCGCCACTGCTGATATCCCAAGATGGGCATTAGTTCACGAGCCAGCCAATATTCAGAACCATCGCTATCAGTATGTTTAATTTGGTCAAAAGGGCTGGGATGGCTTTCACTGTTGATAATCGCGTCCATACTTTCTCCTGTTTTTGACGCATGGAACTGTCGCGGCATTGCAACTATGCCGTCAGGTAGGTTGAACCTCTGCAACTAAAATGTATTGACTAGTAATAAATGCTTAGTAATCTTGAGCGATCGCACTAACGATACTCAAAGCTTGTTGAGGAGTAATAGCTTGTTCAGGGTTTTTGTAAAAACCAAGGATTTTAGATTTAGGACGCACGATAATGGTTTGCCCTGTAGTGCATTTATCCCAAACAAAGCAGGAAATAGTGATGTTGTCGGTAGCCCAGCGAGTACCCCGTTTGTCTTTCCTAAAGCAAAAGCGGGGCAGAATTAAAACCAGTGAAGGCGGATGCTGTTCTAAAAAATCAGCCCGATCATCACAAGGTTCCAAGAAACTGGTCAATAGAAATGCGGCAACGCCTATACGTGCTTTGGTATAAGCATTTTTGATAATCGGTGCAGCAAATTGAGCATAAGGCGGATTAGTACAAACCCAATCGCAATCAGGGAATACTTGCCAAGATTGGGCATCGGTAGCATCTAAGTGAAAGTGAGCCTGTTTATTGAGGTCAATATCGTTAGTCCAAATAGATTTTGTGTGCGGCCATGCTTCTAGTAGAGAAGATATCGCGCCCATCCCTACACACGGTTCGCCAATAGTCCCAGATAATTTTACCTGACGCAGTAGTTCTGTAGTGAACCACGAAGGAGACTCGTAGAAGTTGAGAGGGTGACGGGTAACAGTTTCTGGTATCAATAGTGTTGTGGTAGTCATCTAAACCTCTGTTCGATTTATCGGGTTCTGATTTCTAACAATCGTGGTGTAGATAATTAAGTGAAAATTTGCTGTATTTGAGGGTGGAATAAATTTACTAACCTGCTATTAACCGCAAATTAGATTTTTATTAACCATCAATTATTAATCTTTTTAATATGATCAATGTTGTGTTTTTCTGTACGAGTATTAGTTAAGTAACCAGTAGTGGACTGTGGCTAATGGTTATAAAACTGATGCCCGTTATTTTTTTGGCAGAACTGTTGCGCCAAATCGCTGCGGTGTTTTTAATTTGCCCAAGGACATCGACTTTTATCTGGGTGATGAGCTTCAAAGAAGAGGACTTCGTTATTATCCCAATCCAGATGAAGACACAAATGAATTTCGTCAGGGTCAAGCAGATCAATAGGTTCACTTTCCCCGCGTTTGGGACTGATTTTTTTCCAGTTGTAAGATTGGGAATCAATTTCTGCCTTCACTGCTTTTGATGCCGCTTTTTCAACTTCTACGGCTGTAGTCGGGATTTTTTTATTGTTCTCGCCTACCAAAAACAGGTTGTATGCAGGTGAAATCTCTACAAGTTTCAGGAAGTAGTTGGTAATTTCGGGGACTGCATTTTGCAGTATAGTGCGTTCGTCTTTGATGTTGCCGCAGGCATCGCTGTGTAGCATAAGCACCAAAGCCTCTTCTTTTGGGAAAGAAAACAAGCGATCACGGATGGAAATATGCCGTTGGCTAACTCCTGAAATGTTAAGGTTTTTCTGGAGTTGATAAACCTTGTCTCTAATGCGGTAGTAGAGAAATAGCCAAGCACCGTAGTCGGCGTAAAATAATTTACCTGAATTAGGGTCAGATTTTCTGCCTGATTTAACAATGGCTGGCCAAGCATTGGGGTTTGCCATGATCAGGTGGATAATTTTTTGATGTTGAATACTGTTGTCTATTTCTGCCAGTGCAAGGTAAACATCTAGATTCAGCAATGATGGGTAGGTAAATTTGTGATGTTCGGGATATTTAACACACAGACAGTCTCCCAAAAGAGCAGACAGCCCGGCTGCGGTAAATAAGTCGGGGTTGTCTTGGCGAAGTGTCTGGAAGACTGATAAGTTAGACATGGCTAGTCCTTAAAGCTGGGGTTAGTTGCGGCGATCGTACTTCTTGGCGGGAGGCGATCGCTTATAGCTAAATTTTGACCTGATGATAAACTATCTGTTTTACTGTGCTTGGTAAGTTAAGCTCATAAACGAATCGATAGTAAAGAATTTAAGAATGGCATAACGAAGGAATTACAGTTTTAGTATCAAACTACGAGCCTTCAGTCCGAACCATTTCCTCTAGTGAAACCTTTCTACCTGCAAGCTCAGAAGCAAAAGCTTGAAGCTTGATTAATGTTTCAATTTGGCATCGATCCAAAAATCCTCTCTTAGCAACTGACAGCGTGCGCTTGTCAATTCCTGTCATTTCATGGGCTTTTTGAATAGTCAGGTTTTTATCATCAGTCCAAAATTTTGAAAGATCAACGTAACTCGCCATTTTTTGGATCGGAATATGCTCGAACATACTAAGCATATTCTGATTAACGTGCTGGTGTATCAGCATATCAACGTGTTGTGCAATATAAAGAGTATAACTTTAGGAATTTAATACGTCAACGCATTAAAGCTTTAAATCTTTAATGTTGACACGTTGACGCTTTAAAGTTATTCTAATAATTAAGAGAGGAAGCAAGTACCCGCCTCTTAGTAAATAAAGCGGTGCTTAAAGCCAATTAAGTTAAAACCAACAAAACATAGTCCAGAGACATGATTGCTGGGGTATAGCACAAGCTCTGTTGAGTGGGTAAAGAGTTCCTGGCAATGCAATCAAAGGATATTCACTAATATCTGTGCCAGTTTCGCCAAATCAAAAGAAGTCTGATTGCCCCTTGTGGGAGACAATTGCACTTCTCGCCTGTTTAAAAGCTTCGCTAGTCATCGTTGAGAATGCAATCGCATTTCTCGCGTTCATTTGTATGAGCTTAGAAAAATGGACTTTGATTTCGTTGATATTCATCCAACAGAGTTAGAACAATTAGCTCTAACTCCCGAAGAATTAGAGCGATGCGATTTGTGGGCTGAAAAACGCCTTTTGATTGAAGAAATCAGAAATTTCCAAGACAGCATAGTGGTTGCTCAAGCCAGAACCTCTAATTCTCTAGAGACATTTTGGAATGGTTCTCTCAGTGCTTCAGTCGAGCGAGATTATCAGATGGGCAGGACAAAGATAGTTCGTATTTAAAGCTTCGCTAAATTTCATTGAGTGCGTTGTGGCTCCCCACAACGTAATTCATATCCAAAATCAAAAGGCGATCGCTCCGTCTACCAAACAATTGCGATCGCCTTTCTATCCATCAAAGGAATTACTATCATGACATACGCAACAACAACAGAGCAACTGCGGTCAGTCGAAATCGACTTCTACAACCACGAGATTTACGACGGACAAAAGCTCATCGCCCGAATCACTTATGATCACAATGATCTAACGCAACCTTGGGTAGTCGAGGTGAACAACCAAGAAGTATTCCGTCGTGCTTGGTGGCAGAAGTCTTTTGACGATATTTCTTGGCACTACAAAAAAGGCACTTTGCCAGTACGAAAAGAAGAAACCCCAGCCGCTACAACGGGGAATGAGATGATGGTACGAGTTGCCGAAGCTTGCGAGAACTTGGGTTACGAACTGCTAGATGATGGCATTTACTACAACGACATTCGGCTAGTTGAAATAGTCTACAGAGACGGTATTCCCTGCTTTGTGCAAACTCTAGCCCATCAACCGGAAGTCAAGAGCAGTTCTTTGGATTTGTTAGACAAGCCCTTTGGTGAACTGTTACCCGATGAATGGCGGATGCTGCAAGAATACGAGCCAGTGCAGGATTTGGCGGCGTAGTTCGGAAAAAGGCGATTGCAGGTTCTCTATGCGATCGCCCAAATACTGACATCAAAACATTTTGTTTATCATGACACATCATACAATACATGATTCGGCTTACCCAGACGTTGACTCCGAAGACAGAATTCTTTTGCCACCGACACATCCCAGTGCAGAGTTACTTAAGATTCCTGGCTACAAGCTGGTCTATTGCAGAGGTGCGTGTCCCAGGGTTTATCGAGCGTATAAAAGCGATTCAATGCTGGGTCTGCTTTTCGAACATTTAACGCACTGGTCAAACGCTGTAGACAACATTCAGCATCAGGAGCCTTTGACTGCTGCGATCGCATTAGATGAGTTCATGCAAGCGGCTGGTGTCATCAGAAAGGCAACCGCGGAGCGTGTGGGGGCTGTGGCTTAGGGAAGGCTCAGATTTAGTAAATGGCAGACTTTAGCACTCGTAACCAGGGATAGTTGCCTACTTGTTAATAAATCTGAGTTGGGTTAACTACTACCAAAGAGTGTGAATGGCTAGGAGTATTAGCCGTTCATCTAGATGGATGCACTAGCAGCTTACTTGATGGTGATGTGCTGTGTCTAGTGTTTTCTGCTTCCGTCCTAATGCTGCTGCTAATCCTATTTTCTGAGTATCTGTTAGCTATTTTGGGATTTTTCCTGGAATTGTCCAAGGAGCGTGAAATATGGAACCGAGCAAAATACTTAAGACATTCAATAGTTGCTACATCCAACTTCAGGCGATCGCTCAAGATGCCCAATGGCTGGCGCTGTCCAATCGCAATGATGTTGACCCCGAAATGAAAACTCACTTAGGTGATGTACTGCATTATCTGGGTGAAGCGATGGACTGTATTGAACCGTTTGTGGAAAATACTACTGATCAGGGAGTGCAAATTTGAAATTCTACTTGAAAGATGTGTCTCTAAATCTCCCCCCGTGGGCAACAATCACGTCACAAACCCCAAACTTGCTAGAGCTAGAAATTGACGAGCATCACCCCGACTTTCAATCGCTCATCAATGGATTGGCTAGGGAGATTCAGCTGGGGGTGGTTGGGGTGAAGTCGGCTGATTTGTGTGGGGCTTTAGTTGATAATTGTGGGTCTGTTGGCTCAATCCTAGTAACGAATGTTCTTGTGTAAAAAGGGCAGGCACATGGAAAGTGCTTGCCCAGAAAACGAAATTAGTAGTTAATTGATCATGCCATATTTTGTGCTGCCCACCTTTTCTCTGCTAGGAACAGGTCGGGATTTCAACCGAACTGTGGGTTTACGTTTTGGTTGAGAGTCCGGTTGCTGTTGTCCTAGAAATTCAATCAGGGATGTCCCAGTGAGCTTTTTCACCATCGTATGAGAACGAATCGGCTGCAAAGTATCATTTAATGTGCAGGAGTCATCGCTGGTTTTTCGGTAAACGTAAGGGGTGGTTATCCCTGAGATGCGGAAGTAGTCGCCTGTTTGAAGTTCTTGGAAGGTCATAAACACAACTTCAATTACTGGAACAGTACACATTAGTTTACACGATTATTTCCAGCGATCAGCATGGGTTACAGAATCAGGATGAGAAATGCGGGGGAAGTATCGGCTGCAACTATCTCAATGTAAGTAGTGATACTCTAGTTAGTAAAAAGTGATTGCAGCATAGAATAAAAAAATAGTATAAGAAATCAGCACCAAATGAGCGATAAAAACATCCTATCTCCCGCAGCATAAAATATAAATAGGGGCTACAAAAAGGTGAGTTAATCAACTATTAAGGAAAAGCAGATCATGTTTGAACCTTTAGTCGAGCCAGTAACTTTTGAAGAATTTATCGAATGGAAACCAGAAAATGGTCGATATGAATTACACAAAGGAGTCATAGTTGAAATGCAACCGACAGGCGACCATGAATTGGTAAGAGCATTTTTAATTAGAGAACTTAACTTTGAAATTCGCTCTCGGAACATGGCTTATACAATTCCTAGCCAAGCATTAGTGAAAGCTGTAGATAAAAAATCCGGTTACATTCCTGATGTTTTAGTACTAAATCTTCCGAATTTAGTAAATGAACCACTTTGGAAAAAGTCATCTACTGTTTCTCACGCAGAATCAATTCCATTAATCGTGGAAGTAGTCAGTACTAACTGGCGTGATGACTATTTCTTAAAGTTTGCTGAATATGAGGAAATGGGGATTCTTGAATATTGGATTGTTGACTATGCAGCTTTGGGTGGAAAGCGGTTTATTGGTAGCCCTAAACAGCCAACAATATCAGTTTACAAGCTAATTGAAGGTGAATATCAAATCACTCAGTTTCACGGCAGTGATCAGATTGAATCACTGACTTTTCCAGAGTTAAGTTTGACTGCCGAACAAATTTTTGGGGCTGCGTTGGGAGAACCTTAATTAAAAACACTTACTCCACTTCCAAAACAGTAGTTTTTGAGTATTTTTTGAGAGAAAATGAATTAACAACTTATCAAAGGATGACCCAAAGATTCTATAGTCAATTTGTTGAACATTATCTTGAATACCTGCTTTCCCCATTGGGTAATGTAGCACTTAGTGGTTTAATAGCTGATGAGGAACGCCGAGGAATTGTTCTGTTCTTCTCAAAGCAAGCAACTCAAATCGAAAAGCACTCAATGAAATTACTGGAGAAAGTTGCTCAGAGTGATTGTGCAATTGTCAGGATAAAGCAGGAGGGAGAGGATTTAAGCTTGGTTAATCTTTCTTACATAGTTTGATTTTTCCCATCGACTTATTTCCAAGAAATCTCTTAATTGCTTAACTAACAATTAACGGTTACAACAAGCCTCACTTAATTTTAAAATTCAGTGGTGAGTTTAAGCTACTAGAATTGTAACTGCGAATTGCGTTAGCGGAGCGGGGCGGGGCGTTAGCCCATTGCAAATTGCGAATTGTTTTGGTTGGCAGTATGGGTTGCTACCGGATAAGACCAGCAAAGATATAGTTTACCTGAGCGAGAACGAAATTCAACAGCTTTCACCCCAAGAATCTGAAGAGGACATTCTAGCTGAAATTGATGAGCATCTCAATCAATTAGCCATTCTTCAGGAACAGTTGAAAACGCCGCTACAGATTAAAACGCCGTTTGGTGAAGTCAAGCCTAAAATTGCTGCTGACAAAGCTAATGATATTTCCAGACGTTCTGCTGCTTGATGTTGCTTTGCACATTTCCAACGTTTACAGCTAATCTCAAAATTCGGGAGTTCTTAATCTCATAACTCCTGAATTCCCACATCAAACAATTTGCAACTATCAAAAATATGAAAACCAAAACCAGCACTTTTAAGTCTGCTGATAATTCCAATGCCTGTCTGTTGTTTCTTAAAAACAGAGGCGGAAAGGCGAGATTATCAGAGCTAACTTTTAGCCAGACTGTGATTCAAGATTTGATAACCAAGGATATAGCCAAGGTCAACCCCTTCGGGGAATTCAAAATTATTAATTCAAAATTCAAAATTAAAGAAATTAATAGAGGTTTGTACCCAGAATTAATAAATTCCAAAATCTTCCTGATTCTTCATTTTGAATTTTGAATTTTGCATTTTGAATTCAAAAAATGGTTACTATTTGGAACTGGAGAATAAACAATGAAACTGAATCCTGTTTTTGAACCGAAAATACTGAGTCAATCGAAAGTTTATCTGATTGATTGTGTGCAATACAGATATGTGCGAACAGAAGGCAGTGGCAAGAATAGCAAGTATGTATTTGCACCTCTACCCAAGCAACGAAAGTCATCTGAAATTTCCTTGAATTCTACAAAGTTAGGTATTAGATGTCAGGAAGTCGAAGGGATGACTTATGAACAGCCGAACGAACAAATTGTAGTGCAGATAGGATTGCTGTAATATGTCTATTCACAAACCACCTGTTGTTAAATATCCCATTAAAGTACAGAGGGGAAATTCCAGCCAAATAGTTTATCGGGCTGTTCGAGATATCCAATACATTAAAAACAGCCAACCAGTAGGAAGAACCAGGGTTAACGGACAGTCGCGGATGGTTCGCAAAGAAAGAACTTACTGGGTTCTTGTGTAAGTTTGTTCTGGGATTAAGAAAGCTTTACTTCTTAGTGAGAATACATCCGTCAGTGAACAGAGTTTACTTTTTAATTCATGAATTCTTTTTCAATTGCGAATTGCGATTTGCGATTTGCGAATTGTTGATGCGCTTCGCTGATGATTGAGAGAAAACTGTTAGTAATAGGTAATGAAAAATGGTACAAGCAATTGCACATACCGAAACATTCTTGCACGATGCTGTAATTCAAAGACTCGACTTTTCTAAATTAAATAAAACCCGTATTCGCTTGACAATCAAACTCAAAAAGACTACTAAATCAAATGCCCCTAAGTGGACTGATGTTTTGACAGCCCAAGGCGAAGAAGAGTCAGACTTGCTGAAGGTAAAATCTTCCGAAGTTGGCTTGAAGGGCATTAAGGTATTCAAAGCACTTGATGAAGCTGCTGGACAATTGAGGTCTGAAATTGCCAGTGTGCAGGAGTGGATGACCAGTGATAATGGCGATTGGATCTGCCCGATTGATTTAGCTCCCTTAGTGTGGAGCCAGTTATTAAACATTCGGGATGTGATTGCTCCAACATTACGTGCTGGACTTAAAAACGAGTATGAGCAAGGGCTAACGGATTATCAAGAGCGAATCAATAGTTTCATTTCGCTGCAAACTTGGGAATTATCCTGTGAGCGTCAGGAGGAAGTCAAAGCTAATTTGCTGAAAGCTTTCCCGGATTTGAGCGAGTTGGAAGACTATTTGCAAGTCGTCATCGGTCGCCCCGTGATCATCCCGGCATTGTCGGAACAGTTGAACCAACAACAAGCCGAATGTTTGAACCAAATCACTCAATTCATTCAACAGTACGACCAAAATCTGGAGCAACGACTTAAGGAAGCGGCTGTAGCTGGTGGTGAACAACTCGCCGCGCAGTTGCTGGAAGAGTTGGCAGACTGGGAACCAGGGCGAAAGCCTGTACGCTTCAAACAAAAAATGCAAAAACATCTCCAGAAGGTGCAAGTGCTGTTGGCGAATGCTAGTCCCGAAGCTGGTGGTAGTTTGCAGTCAATGATGGAGCATTTGAATTCCATTGTGGATGATCCAGCAATTGTTGATAAGAATCTGGGTGGTGAAGGGCGATCGCAACTTCAGCAAAAGATGGACGATATTCGTTCTAAATTGCTGGACGAGCAGCGCAATCTGCAACAACTTGCGAGTTCTGACGTTGGGCTGACGGTTGCTACTGTTAGTGCGTTTAAGTTCCGTTAAATAAAAAGCGATGTTCCTAATTGTGGGGACATCGCTGTTGAAAATCATACCAATCAAAATATGTCACACTTTTCTAAAATCGCAGTCAAATTTAAAGACCAAGCCTGTTTAATCGAAGCATTGCAACTAGGGTGTTGATTTTGTTGGAGAAACCCTCAAAATTTATCATGCAATTTCTGTGTCGCCAGTTGAGACAGAAAACAAAATTCTTCTTTTCGAGAGCATGGATTGACCAAAAACTTGAGCCGCCCAGT
>NZ_JADEWI010000117.1 GCF_015207705.1 Nostoc sp. LEGE 06077 | reverse complement strand
CGTGGGTGTACCAGGAGGTGACGAAGGTTGTACCGGTTAACCAACCGCCTAGTGCGAGGAAGGCGCAGGGGAATAATAATATTCCTGACCAACCTACGAATACGAAGCGATCGCGCTTTAACCAGTCGTCTAGTTCGTCAAACCACCCTCTTCTACTGGGGGCGCGTCCAACTGCGATGGTCATCGGACTAAAATCCTCTTTTTACTAAAAATTGCAACGCTTTTGAGGAATAAACGTTTTTTGACAATCTCAGATGCTTTCAGGCTACTGAGTTTCTGAGATTTGGCCTTCTAAGTAAGTTTGGCATTTCTCAGGCTTATGCTATTACACGTACCATTGGCTAGTAACCTAGCTTGTGGTAACTTAATGATCCTTAACTTATCACATTAGTTCGGGTTTTTGCCCGAACTACGCAGGGAAATCCTGTATTGATCACAAACCTATTAACTAATATGAATATCAGAATTTTTACAATCTGACACAACTTTTCTCAGAAATATCTAAATTAAATTAGGGAGTGGGGGAGGAAAGAGAGCAGGGAAAATAAGGGAGAATAACTAATGGCAAAGGATTAATGACCATTAAAAGGTAACAGGAAACAGCCAGCAGATGATAGGAGACTCAAACTCAAAGCTTGGATAGGGAAAGAACGAGCAAAACTTTGCTTTCACTAATTTTTTGGCTGTTGCCCGTTTCCTGTTCCCTCCTCCTGTATGTAGGGAGTTGACCATTGACATTCACAAGGGAGTTCTATGACGGCATCAACAACAATTAACAAAGGCGACTCACCGAATGGCGATCGCTCTTCTGCCAGTGTTTTACATCAAAAAGTTCTCGGTTCTCGTCGCTTGAGTAACTACTGGTGGGCAACTATTGTGACTTTAGGAGCCACAGGCTTTTTGTTGGCAGGTGTATCTAGTTATCTAAAAATCAATTTACTATTAGTCACTGATGCTACTCAACTAGTGTTCGTCCCCCAAGGGTTAGTAATGGGATTGTACGGCACTGCTGGTGTACTTTTATCTTTGTATCTCTGGCTGGTGATTTTATGGGATGTGGGTGGCGGTTACAACGATTTTAATCAAGAAACTGGTACGCTAAAAATCTTTCGTTGGGGATTTCCCGGAAAAAATCGCCGCATTGAAATTGACGCGCGTATCCGCGATGTGCAATCTGTGCGCTTAGAAATTAAAGAAGGTTTGAATCCTCGTCGTGCAGTTTATCTACGCATTAAAGGTCGGCGAGATGTTCCTTTAACTAGAGTCGGTCAACCACCATCTTTGACGGAAATAGAAACAAAAGGCGCAGAATTAGCCCGCTTTTTGCAAGTACCGTTGGAAGGACTTTAATAAGTTAAAGGTAGAAAGGCAAAAGTTAAAAGCACAGGATCTTTTGCCCTTCGGGTGCGCCATTTGACGACAGTTGCCTCAAGTCGGGAGACCCTTTCAGCAGTTCCTCCTGGGGGAAACCCCCTTGGCGTTAGCCTCTCCCTTTGGGAGAAGACCGGACTGCTTCACCACTGCACTGTCTCCTTTATGCCGGGAAACCCGTCCACCGCAATGGCTTACTTTTTACTTTTACCTTTTAACTTTATTCACTTGAGAGGATAAGATACTCTGGTTGAGTCAGTACCTGAAAATGCGGTTAAAAGTGACAAAATTTTTAGTTACCTTTTTGATGGTTGCTGCTTTGATGTTGGGAGGATGCTCTACACAGCAAGTTAGCTCTAACAATTCTCCTACAGAAACAGCTACCCAAACAAGTACTACAACAACTACTACTGAAGCAACGTCTGTATCTGAAACCACAAGTGAGAGTATCCCAGGAATGAAGAATTTACCACGGCTCGAAGGTAAAGCTACTGTAGTGATCACGGTGAAAGGTTCACCCATCACAGTTGAAGTAGATGGCACAAATGCCCCAATTACAGCCGGTAATTTTGTCGATTTAGTCCAAAAAGGTGTATACGATGGGTTAGCATTCCATCGGGTAGTGCGCGATCCACAACCGTTTGTTGTTCAAGGTGGTGATCCCCAAGGGAAAGACCCGAAATTCCCTGCTGCTAGATTGGGAACAGGCGGTTATATTGATCCAAAATCTGGCAATGAACGCTACATACCTTTAGAAATCAAACCCAAAGGTGAGGCTGCCCCAATTTACAGTAAAACATTTGAAATGGCTGGGGTAACTACAACACCAGAATTAACTCATAAACAAGGCGCGATCGCAATGGCGCGATCGCAACAACCAGACTCAGCTTCTTCACAGTTTTATTTTGCATTAGCTGATTTGGGTTTCTTGGATGGTAACTACGCTGTGTTTGGCTATGTTACCGATGGCTTTGATGTAGTGAACAAAATTCAGCAAGGCGATCGCATTGATTCTGCTAAAGTCACTCAAGGTGCAGAAAACCTGAAAGTTCCTCAATAATATTGAGTGCTTAGATCCCCCCAACCCCCCTTAGAAAGGCAGGGCTGTTTCATTCTGAGAAGAAAAATCTGGAAGTCTTATTTTTTCGTTTGAATTTAGGTTAGTCGTAGAGGGCAGAGTCTCCCTGCCCCTCTAATACCCTGTGCTAAACTTATTTTCTCTAGAAAATGAAACAGCCCTGCTTTTGAAGGGGGATCTAGGGGGATCAAATTTGGATTATTTATTCCCTTTCAATGACTCAATTAGATTTCCAATTAAAGGAAACTGTTTAATTACCCTTACTGTTAACTCGACAAAATTTTCTTCAGAGAGACGGTCATCTTGTCGCAGTTGCAGAACGCCAATTAAGATAATAAATATAGCTGTACCAATAATAGTTAAAGCTAAATAATGAAACGGTAGGAAACCACCCAAAGTTCCAATTAGGGTGAATACAACTACACATACAAATAAATAAAACATTCCATTTCTAAAAGCCCAAGGTAGTGTAACGTGAACTTCTGATTTAGCAGGTTCTTCTGGTTTTTCTGATGGCTCTGTCATAATATTATTCCCTTCGGTTGAATGCTGAATTACAACTTTTTCAATATTTCCTGCAAAGGTGACGGAAGATGGAGACATAGAATCTCTAATTTTGTCCTTTTCTAATTCTCTTCTATCCATTACATCGTCAACTAAGCTCAAGACATTGACCATTTTATAAGGTTTCTTTTGACATTGAATTTGGTGTTGTTGATCAGCTACGAACTGGCGCAATTTTTCTGAAAGATAAAAGTGATGGTCTTGGCTATCTTTGCAGGTGACACAATTACAGGGAATTAATTTGTCGTATTTGAGTCGCTTGTAAGATTGATGAATTTTGTCTAGTTCGTATGTAACTGTTGTCATCAAATCTCTTTTGAATTTACCTGCGACTCGGATTTTAATTTCTCGCTTGTCGTAATATTCAATTACTTCAGCTTTTGTTTCTTCTTGGCTGAGAATGACACCACTTTTCCAGACAATTTGTTGTTTGTCCATCACATCAATTAAGTTGTGCATAGCAACAATTAACTGAGTGATGATACCTTTAGGCATGAATTCATAGGTATAACGGAGGATAAGATTATTCGTTTCCTCCCATTGATATTTGGATTGTTTTGCTGTTAAAAGTTGTGGTGCAATATAGGTTTTGGGATTATTAGGAATTTCGTAACATAGCTTGAAGTTGATCATTAATTGCAAGATTTCTCTTTGCTTTTGGGCATATTCTGGCTCGTGCCAGATTTCTTTGAGGTTTTGCCATGTGAATTTGCCCAAGTTGTTAATTACCTGGGGAGCATCTAAAACTCTGTAAACTAGAACTCTTGCATAAATATTTTCTGGTATAATGAAGGGTTATTTTCTTTTAGGTTAGAGAAGTTAAAATAGCCACAATTTACAAAGTTTCTAATATTAACTATTGCTGGAGAATCTTTACCTAAAAA
>NZ_JADEWI010000078.1 GCF_015207705.1 Nostoc sp. LEGE 06077 | reverse complement strand
GATGGAAGAATACTTTAAATAATCTTCGTTTAATTGTTCAACCTCTTTTATTATTTTGGTTGATTTATCCCTGGCTAAATGTTTTTCCCAATTCCGATTTATTGCTTGGATTTAATCACCTAATTTTTACAATGAACCAATTTAAACCTTTTTTCTCTTCTGGATAATTTCATTTATTTACTACTTGCTTATTTCGGAAAGTGACAGAAGAGGGTTATACAGCCGTTACCCGATCCACAAGTTGCAACATCCTCAGAAGCCCAAGCGCAATATAACGCTTGGGGAAAGCCTACGACAAAAAAATCGATAAGTAATGCGATCTCCAGAATGCAACAACTGCGGCGAGAAGTGGCGTTAGATAAAACGTCAATCCGCTCCATGATTGAAGAGGGGCGAAGATTTTAATGCATGAACACCGGACTTGAGGAGCAGATGCTAATTATTGGCTGTATGAACATCTGGGTATCCAAACATTCATACAGCCAAGTAAAATGTGTACCCAGGTAGCGATATGATTTTTCCATCTTTTATAAGGGGAGATTATGCCAATCATCTCTCTTAGCTCATTTAAGGGCGGAGTGTCGAAAACAACTTCAGCTATCTGCCTTGCCTCACTGTTTTGTGATGATGGGGCAACCTTAGTTATTGATGCCGATCCTAACCGTTCAGCAACCACTTGGGCCAGACCTGGGGGACTACCATTTCAGGTCTGCGGAGAAAAGGAAGCAGCGAAGTTGATGCGATCGCAGAAGTTTGAATTTATAATTTTTGACACTCCTGCCCGCCCTAATGATGTGGAAGTGGAGGATTTAGCAAGGGGCTGTGATCTACTTATCGTTCCGACTCCACCTGACCTCTTGGGTATGGACGCAATGGCACTCATGGCTAAATCTTTACCACCAGATACAAACTGGAAAGTCCTACTTACAATGATTCCGCCGCCGCCTCAAAGGGATGGTGAGGAGGCGATGTCAGCACTCTTAACACAAGGTTATCCTGTTTTCAGTCGTGGGATTCGATTTTACAAAGCTTATAAGGATGCGGTGACTAGTGGAGTTCCTGTTTATAAGGTTCGAGGGGGCAAAGTAGCATGGCGGGATTGGACGGAAATAAAAAACGAAGTGATTCAAGCAATAAAAGGGTGAGCCGATTTAGTGAGGTCTTAGGGGCAGCCCAAGAAAATACCCAACTACCTGGATACCCAGAAAGCCAGCTATCTGAACAGCTAGAAAATCAACCAACCGAAAAATCCTCAAGCCAGTTATCTGAACAGGTGAAAAGTCAAACATCTGACAACCCAACTGCCCAAACACCTGGATACCCAGAAAATCAGCTATCTGAACAGCTAAAAACCCAGTTACCTGAAAATTCAACCACCCAACAACCTCAACAGCCAGTAACCCGGTCATCTAAACAGTTAAAGGATAAAGATAAATTAGCCAAGCGTGAGAATCCCGACTACACCCAAACCACTTTTCGCATTCCGAAAAAATTGAGCAGGCAGATCAATCGAGTGCTGATGGACTTGGCAGACGAGGGGGAATATGTGGATAGGAGCGACTTGTTAGAAGAATTAGCTAATGCATTTATCCGACTAGCTGATGAAGTTGGTGTAGTAAAGGCGTTAGAGCAAGTCAGAAATCTGGGTATCCAGATGGATGAGTAGCCAACTGAGGCGATCGCCCCCAAAGAGCAGATGCTAAAAATACTTTCAAAAACTTCAAAGTAAGAAACTCCAGTACTAAATTTCTTACTTTGATTGTTACAGCCTACTAATATCAATGTTTTAAGTCGCCAATGCTGTTTACCCTTCTTGCGCCGCATTGGTTCAATAGATTCCTTAACGTACAATTTTTCCCAAAAGGCACGGTGATCCCTGCTATCAAGGCATCACCGTGCCAAAACGGGAAAATTGTACGCTAAGGCTGAAAGTCTTTCTCTGTCTAGATTTGGGGCGTTATTTTTTTTTGATGGTGCAGAGTACTAGCAATACTCTGCACCATCTGGAAAGACTAATTCGAGTCAAAAGTGATAAATACAGGTGTGCTATTTGCTCAAAACAACTGATTTTCATAGCGTTGAGGTTAGCATCTATTCCTTAGCGTACAATTTTCCCGTTTCGGCACGGTGATGCCATCAACAGAAAGATTCTAGGTAATTAAGCCATAAGTCAGACATTCTCAGCCTTCAACTCAGGCAGTAGCGAAGTTTGATGGAAGAGTCCTCATTTGTTATGTGGAATAAGCGAGATTGTATGAACTTAATAGAAAGTTATGAAGCTGCTGATCCTCAAGCCTCAATTGCTGCGTTCTCTGCAATTCTTGATGATCTTGATTATCAGCGGTTCCTAGAGATAACGAAAGGTTTGATTTGGTCAGGATGTTGGGGCTTCTCTGTTATCTCCCTCTGCGTTGATGTCTATAATGAGAAAGCTTGTGTAGCACTTCGCGTGGCAGGATTCGATGTTGCTAAAACCTGTTCTGATTGGCAGCGAAATGGAAATATTCTACGAGCCTCAATTGGACTAGGAACTGTAAACACCGGACAGTGGAAACTTCAAGATCCTCGAATTACCTTTGAATACAACACGGCATCGAACCGTGGCAGCGTAAGATTCAGCACAACTCTGTATGAGTGGAATTGGCGACGGTTCAAGTATGACGAGAGGAAAAAATGGGACAACGAAGTAATTTTGTCTTGGTAGTCTCACTCAGCTAAAACGAACGCCAAAGTCCTTGACTAATTGCGAGGGCTTTGGCAAGTTCTTCGGCTAGAGCTTGCTGGCTAAGAAAGCCATTCCGTCTAACTGCTAGCCTAAGCATTCCCACGCAATCCTGTCGAACTTTGAGCGATCTTGGCATATCAGTACTTGTGAGCTAAATCAAATTTTATATGAAATAGCTCACAAGTCAGCTTAAATCAGTCATTCTCAGGCTTGAATTCGGTCAACTAGAAACTTTAATGAAAACATGGCACTGAGAAATATGCTCTATGCCAACACATAAAACAGGACTACAACAATTATTCCTAGAGGAAAAGACGCAGCTTGAGAAAGATGAGGAATTAATTCAATACCTCTCCTACCTCTATGATCACATAGGGGCAGAGTCTCTATTCTTGTGGTTTAAGAAGTATCCCGTAAAATACTCGCTTGATCAGATTGATACCCTCCGTATCCATGTAATAAGGAGACGTATGCAGGAAAGAGCAAAGCGAACACTTGGGAGACAGCATAAGTTTTTCCACGTTGATCTAACTCAATATCTATTGAGTGCAGTCTATTTTCTAAAGACAATTCGATGGAATAAGGGTTCGTAATACCTGATAACTAGGCAGATTGTCTTCAGATTAAGACATTGAGCCGAGATGCTCTGGTGTTCTTATTTTAGAAGCATCGCTGGTGACACTTGCATAAACTCCTGTTCTTTGAAAGTTACTTACGTACAAAAGAAAACCATTCTTGGAGCTATAAGTTATGAATACAAAGTGGGTTCAAGTTTCTCTCGTTATACTCAGCTCAATTATTGCTAGTCATCAACAAGCTGATGCTGTAAATATTCATCATAGTCTTGACCTAGAGAGTACACTTCAGCAGAGTTCCTCTCCTCTAGAAACATCAAAAGTTAGACAAGTGATGGCTCGTATAGAAGCTGAAGGAATTGAAAAATTTACGCGCTCTAATTACATTCCAAAGGATTGTGAAGCGCCTAAATGCTATAGCTGTTCAACTCGAAATCCCTAATTGCAAAAAGGCTTTTGAGTTCACTATTAACTTTTAGTAATAGCTGGTTTAACCATATATTAGAGGGATAGCATCTAAAAATTAAGATACTCTCCTTCTAGTATTTATAGATTAGACTTGTAGGAGATTTGTGATGAGTATGCAGCAATTAAACAACGCTGGTTATGGAAAAAAACTTACTGAAATTTATCTTTCAGAAAAAATGCTTCGGCATTTTCAGAGAAAGATACTAGGAGTTGAACAAGAAGCTCTAAAGATAAGGATAGAAGAGTTTCTAAAGTTCATTATCCTATCCACTGAAATAAAAGGTTGCCCCATCCCTGTATCTCAAGAAATTGACGAAGTTTGGCATCAATGGATTCTCGAAACACAAGAATATCATACTTTATGTCAACAGCTTCCCTCTCAAAGATATATCCATCACTCTAGTCTACCTAATAACACAACTTTTCCAGCTAGTCATGAAGAGATGGAAAACCAAATTATCCTTGATTTTTCATGGATAGCCTCTTATGTTGCTAATTTTGGGAAGTTTACCGAAGAAGCGGTTGTGTACTGGACTACAGCCTTTTCACTTATGCAGAAAATGGGCTGGTCACTCGAATATCTAAATTCATTTGCCCAAGAACTGATAGGGTATCAAAATGTCAGGTGTAATCCAACTGAGTTTGGAAAGATCCAAGTAAGTGTCGCCTAAACGCTGTATATGGTAGTTCGTTGAACCGCAATAATTACTGCTTGATCACCTGAATTAGTTAGGGTTATGACCCCTCCCTCTAGCTGATGCAAGAAATAAATTAGTTTGCAAGCAACCAATCTCAAAAGGAGACAGATTGTATGAAACGAATTCTTGTTCTCATGTCCGCTCTACTGTCTATCAGTACCTTCACTGCTTTGACAGCAGGGTCAATTATCATTGACAGTCAGCCTGCTCAGGCAAAACATGCGTGCAAATGTGGCTGAGGTTGAAAGAAATTTCCCCATTGATATAACCCTGAATCATTCAAAGAGTAATCACAATGAATATTTTACTAAAAAGAAAGTCCGCAATTGTTTCGGCAGCCCTTGCCTCTCTTATTTGTTGTGTGAGTTCTGCAACAGCAACTTCTAATCCAGCTTCTCTCATTGTCCGAGGTTGCACGTGTAATGGGAAACCAGTTCCAGAAAGACTGTGCCCGTTGATTCATTGTCCAGATGCAGCAGTTGTTCCCTCTAATGATACTAGCCAGATTCAGGGACAGGATAATAGCTAAACGCCGTTGCTCATTGCCCATGATCGGTTTGGCTAAGACAGGTTACTAAAAGAACCCAGAGCGGGATAACGTTAAATACTAAGGAGTTTCTAGAATCTCTAGAAGATAGAGATTCTAGAAAATACTGAAAAGCTTCATTTTGGGATTTTGTAAATACGTAACTGAAACTGCTTCTACCTGCGCCAATGCCTCATAGCAAAGGTAGAAGCTTTATTGTGAGTGCAGACATCAGTGCGAGAGCAATTCTACATTCATCTTTATTTGCTACTCCCACGCATCTATGAACTTGAGCCAGCTTCTTCTCCAGCAGCGCCCACAAGGGGTTTTACCTCCTTCGACTTTTTCTCGAAAATTTTAATTCCTGCGTCAACCACTTCAAACCCTGATTCTATTCGTTGACCAAGCTTGCCCGACACTGCTCCAGCCCACAATCCCCCAACTCCGATGTATTGTGACAATAGATGCAATCGGTTGCCAAAAAGAGATACTGTGTTGTTAATTACACAGCAAAATGCAGATTATGTAATTACGTTAAAAAAGAATCAAGGTAATCTTTATGCTGACTTTTAAGCTTTGCATCCATCAGTTATTGCATCCATGTAGAATTTAACTAGTTCATAAGGACTGATATGCCGCGATCGCTCAAGGTTCGACAGGATTGTATTGGAATAGTTAAGCTAGCGGTGAGACGGAACGGCTTTCCTAGTCAACAGGCTCTAGCTGAGGAAGTAGGCATGGCTCGCTCTACAGTGGTTAATTTTTTAACAGGAAAACCAGTAGATAGGGCGGTTTTTGAAGATATATGTGTGAGATTGTCCTTAAACTGTGGGGAGATTGCTGAGTTTGACATAGAAACTTCATTAGTTTCCGCTAAGGAGACTCAGATGGAGTCCAGCAGAAATTATGGAGATTTGGAAGAGGCGGACGACGTATCAACCTTTCAGGATAGCCGAGAGAAGCCCAGTCAAGCGGAAGCCCCTAAGCCCGTGCGATCAATCCATTTAAGCAGTTTAGATAAAGAAGACAAAATTATTGAGAGTAAGGAACAGCTTGAGTATCTGTCTGTTGTGGAAGCCCAAGTTATGGATTTTACCTTTTATGTGGAACGCCCTCCCATTGAAGAACGCTGTTACTTGGAGATTTTGAAACCTGGATGTCTGCTGCGAATTAAAGCCCCTTGGCAGACAGGAAAAACAGAGTTGATGTCAAGAATCATACATTACATCGAGCAAAAGGGATACCGAACAGCAGTTTTAAACCTGCGGGATGCGACTCAAGAAGATTTCAACAACTTGGATAAATTTTTGCAATGGTTTTGTACTATCGTTGCTGATAGATTCGAGTTGACTACCAGCGTTGAAGAACACTGGCGCAAGAGTATTGGAAATAGCAAAATTAAATGTCGAAGCTACTTTGAAAAGTATTTATTACCAGGTGAAAGCCCCTTAGTTTTAGCATTAGATGAAGTTGACCGAATTTTTTCAATCCGGGAAATTGCCAGCGAGTTTTTAGGTATGCTGCGAACTTGGCATGAAGATGCTAAAACTCGTCAAGTTTGGCGACAACTCCGGCTAGTCGTGTTACATTCAGAAATCTACACTGAGGTTGATATCAATCAATCTCCGTTTAATGCTGGATATGAGGTGATGTTAACAGACTTTAACCAAGAGCAAGTGCTTTCTTTAGCACAGCGGTATGGATTAAATTTCGATACAGCCAAAGTCATGCAATTAATGGCTACAGTAGGAGGACATCCTTATTTAGTAAAAGAAGCTCTCAAACAGATAGGGCAAAAAGATACAACGCTTGAAGAAGTGCTGCAAACATCTCACACGGCATGGGGAATTTACAGCCGCCATTTAGAACGACATTGGAGAAATTTGCAATCTAATTCTGAATTGATTCATGCTTTTGAAAAGATAGTCTTAGCAAATTCTCCGGTAGAATTTAATTCTCAGTTGAATCAAAGTATAGCAATAAAGTTAAATGACTTTGGGCTAGTGAAGCTTTCCAGTAATAGCATAATGCCCCGTTATGAGTTATACCGCCACTATTTTCGTGAACGCTTCAAAAATAACGTATGAGCGCAACGCACAACAAGAGTAACTCTTATCAAGTCGGGGGAAGTTTGCCAGAGTCTGCTCCCACTTACGTGGTACGACAAGCCGACTGCGAACTGTATGAATGGTTAAAAAGAGGATTTTTTTGTTACGTTTTAAACTCTCGACAGATGGGTAAGTCTAGTTTGCGGGTAAGAACAATGCGAACCCTGCAAAAAGAAGGATTTGCTTGTTGTGCAATTGAAATGAGGGATATTTGTAGTTATGAAGTAACGCCAGACGAATTTTTTGGTGGTTTCCTCAGCCTTTTAGTAAGTGGTTTTAATTTGGAAATTGATACAGGAGACTGGTGGTACAAATATCAATATATTCCTCCATCAATGCGATTGAGTAAGTTTGTTTCTGAAGAACTACTAGAAAAGGTTAATCAAAATATTGTTATCTTCGTCGATGAAATCGATAATGTTCTAAACCTGAAATTCAAAGACGATTTTTTCGCTTTTGTTCGTAGCTGTTATAACAAACGTGCTGACAATCTAAAATATAGTCGCCTCACTTTCGCTCTGCTGGGAGTGGTAACACCTGCGGATTTAATTGCCAATCAAAATTACACACCTTTTAATATTGATAGTAGAGCGGTTGAACTGACTGGCTTTCAACTAGAGCGAACTGAGCCTTTAGAGCAAGGATTAGTTGGGATAGTTAGTAATCCCAAAGCTGTGTTGAAAGAGGTATTAAAATGGACAGGTGGGCAACCCTTCCTCACGCAATGGTTGTGTCAACTGGTTTGTACATATCCTTTACGCCTTGAGCCTCAATATGAGGCAGAATGGGTGACTGCGATTGTACGAGAACAGATAATAGAGAATTGGTGGGCGCAGGATAAGCAACAGCATTTACAGACAATACGCGTTCGCATAATTAGTAATGAACAGCAAAGCTCTCGATTGTTAGGACTGTATCAACAAATTCTGCGTTTAGGGGAAATTGAGAGCGATGATAGCTCTGAACAAATGCAATTGCGGCTATCTGGTTTAGTAGTTAAACAGGACGGATTTTTAAGAATTTATAATCGCATTTATGAATCTGTTTTTAATCATAATTGGGTTGAGAAAGAGCTAGCTTCTGTGCGACCCTATGGACAAGCGATCGCACTTTGGGAAAAATCTTCATGTCAAGACACTTCGCAGCTTTTGCGCGAACAGGACTTACGAAATGCCCAAGCGTGGGCAGTTGATAAAAGTTTAAGTGATTTTGATTATCAGTTCTTAGCAGCCAGTCTTGAGTTCGATAAGCAAAATATTCAAATTGCTTTATATACAGAACAAGAGGCAAGTCAGATATTAAGTGAGGCTAATTTAACATTAAGTGAAGCTAATCAGACATTGATTAAGGCACAACAAAAAGCTCAAAGGATTATTCGCTCTGGACTTAGCGTATTATTAATTATATTTCTTGTGGCAATAATATTAGTAAGATGGGCAGACATCCGGGTAAGAAGGACAGCAGAGTATCAAATAAAATTAGTAGAAATTGGTCAACTCAATGCTTTATCTACAGTTGATATTAACTCAAATAATCAGCTTGGAGCATTAGTAAATAGTGTAAAGGCAGGTCGTAAATCCCTCGAAGTTGAAGCCCCAGTTGATATCAAAAATCAGGTTGAGAAACAACTCAAGCAAGCGATCGACGAAGTGCAAGAACGCAATCGCTTAGAAGGTCATACAGCTATAGTCTACAGTGTGAATTTTAGTCCCGATGGCAAGACTATTGCTAGCGGTAGTGGTGACAAAACCATCAAAATTTGGAGCATTGATGGCACTTTACTCAAAACTTTGCCAGGTCACAGCAAGGCAATTTATAGTGTAAGTTTTAGTCCCAATGGGCGACTGCTTGCCTCAGCCAGTGGTGACAACACCATCAAACTTTGGAGTGTTGATGGCACTTTACTCAAAACTTTGTCGGGTCACAGCGAGCCAATTTATAGTGTAAGTTTTAGTCCCGATGGGCGACTGCTTGCCTCAGCCAGTGGTGATAACACCATCAAACTTTGGAGTCTAGAAAAGGGCAGTTTACTCACAACTCTCAAAGGGCATCAAAAGGAGGTTTTAAGTGTGAGTTTTAGCCCTGATGGTCAGACTATTGCCAGTGCCAGTGCTGACAAAACAGTTAAACTATGGAGTAAAGACGGCAGGGAACTTGAAACCTTAGAAGGCCATAAAGATGCGGTCTTAAGCGTGAATTTTAGCCCTGACGGCAAGACTATTGCTAGCAGCAGTTTGGACAGAAAAATCAACCTGTGGAGTAGCGATGGCAACTTTAGCAAAACTCTAGCAGAACTTAGCTCTGGAGTGTATAGTGTAAAGTTCAGCCCCGATGGCAAGACCCTGGCTGCAAGTAGTGGTGACAGTACAATCAACCTGTGGGGTAACAATGGTAGCGAACTTACCACCTTCAAGGGTCATAGTAGTGGAGTTGTAAGCGTAAGTTTCAGCCCCGATGGCAAAACTCTTGCCAGTGCTAGTCTTGACAAGAGTATCAAATTATGGAGTACTCATCATACTTTGCTCACAACTCTAAAGGGTCATGCTGATAGGGTCTATAGTGTGGGTTTCAGCCCCGATGGCAAAACCCTTGCTAGTGCCAGTGTTGATAAAACTGTCAAACTTTGGGGTAGTAATGGTCGTCTGCTAAAATCCCTAAACCAGCATCTTGATAAGGTTTATGGGGTAAATTTTAGCCCCGATAGTAAAACCTTTGCTAGTGCCAGCGAGGACAAAACAATCAAACTTTGGAATCTGGATGGCAAGGAACTTAAAACCCTAGAAGGTCATAGTCTTGCAGTCCAAAGCGTAAGTTTTAGCCCCGATGGCAAAACCCTTGCTAGTGCCAGCGAAGACAAAACAATCAAACTCTGGAATCTTGTTGATGGTAGAGAGCTTAAGACCTTAAAGGGGCATAGCGCTACAGTTTACAGTGTGAGTTTTAGCCCCGATGGCAAAACCCTTGCTAGTGCCAGCGAGGACAAAACAATCAAGCTTTGGAGTTTGAATGGCAAGGAACTTAAAACTCTAAAAGGTCATACCGATGAAGTTCTCAGCGTAAGCTTTAGCCCCGACGGTAAAACTCTTGCTAGTGCTAGTAATGACAAAACAATCAAACTCTGGAATCTTGTTGATGGTAGAGAGCTTAAGACTTTAAAGGGGCATAGTGGTAGAGTCTTTAGCGTAAGTTTCAGCCCCGACGGTAAAACTATTGCCACTGCCAGTGATGATAAAACAATCAAACTTTGGAGCCTTGATGGCAAGGAACTTAAAACTTTAAAGGGACACATTCGTGGTGTCAGTAGCGTGAATTTTAGCCCTGATAGTAAGACGATTGCTAGTGCCAGTTTTGATAAAACTATCAAAATCTGGAGCCTTGATGGTTTAGAATTGCAAACTTTAAATCTGGATCAGCTTTTAGTATACGGTTGTAGTTGGCTGCACGATTATCTGAAGACTAACACTCGTTTTAGACAAAGAAGTGAATATCATCTTTGTGATGGCATAAAGACGAACACATTTTAATTTTGGCTTCTTCAGTTATCAGTAACAGCTACAGTTATCAGAGATAACTGTAGCTGTTAAAGTTTTTAAGGTAATTGGAATGAGGATTCGATGGTAACAAATCGAGTTAACTCAGCCGTAGCTACGCGATCCCATAAAAATTTATAGCTGAGAAAACCTCACTCAGTTGGTCTCCCACAAGGAACGGGAGAGCATATATCTTTTTGATTTTTTTTAGCCATGTATAAATCATTATCTTGCTGAGGATTACTCAGTAGACTTCTTTCAGTCAGTGATGCAGATGCCAAAACCTGTGTAGCAAAAATGCTTAGACCTGTGATTACTACTAATGTTGGCAATGCTATCAATCTTACAGATGTTGTAGTTCTCATAAGAAGTTTCTTTTCCATATCAACCGAGATTTTGAGTCTAAATTAAGTATTCAATTACATTTGCCAGCTTTACGGTATTTTTCAGACTTTCTTGACTTTTTCGGCAGCAGCTGCCTTCTTAGAATTGGAAATTTGCCTCTGAGTTTGTTCAATCACTTGTCGAAATCTTGAGCGATCGCGGCATATCGATACATCTGAGCTAGTTAGATTCTACATGCATGTCATCGCTCATGGATGCAATAACTTAAAAGTCAGCTTTAGTCAGTCATTTTCAGGCTTGAACTCGGTCAGCAATCCTATTTCATTGAGATATCGCTACTGATAGCACTTCTTACAAGCGAGTCTACAGGCGATTGGGTTACGAAGTTTCAACTTTTGACTGGGAGAAAATTATGAAAACTTTAGATCGAAAGATGGTTCCGATGATTGCAGTGACAATAGCGTCCTTGCTCTCTGTTGTAGGCTCTGCATCAGCATGTATAATTTCCCGACCCATTCCTCCAATTAAGGGCTGTACCTGTAGGGGTCGCTATGTTCCGCCACAATTATGCCCGACAATTCGCTGCCCAGAAGCATCAAATTCTATCACCACCAGCGCTCAACGCCCACTTGATCGACCATTAGTTAACACTAAGTTATTACCAATTTCCACTGATAAAAACAATCTTGTTGCAGGACGCTATCAAACCCGTGGCCCCGGTGCTGGTATTGGCAGAGGTGCCGATATCAGCAGAGGTACTGATGCCGTATAGCGATTTGCGTTCGCTCAATCTCGTAACGACGAGAGTTTTGCAAACAGTGTACAGGATTAACCAAGAATATTACTGGAGAATTGCCATGTCTGTTAAAAAGTTTGGTTTTGGATCATTATGTTTAATGGTTGTCAGTGCAGCTTCTACTAGCTTAATTAGTCAGGCAGGAATTGCTGCAACCTCTCAATCGCTGTCATATAAGCCATTACCGCAAATAGTCTGCGGTTGCCCACAACCACCAGCGTGGGAAGAAAGCATTAAATCTGCTTACCGTCCCAAAATTTACTGCCCTGATATCTCACCGCTTGTAAGCTCAGTAAAACGCATGTGTCCTGACTTTCATAGAGCATTCCAGGGTTATACAACTGATCCGAAAAGTTCAGTACGCCTTGCCTACGATCCTGATGCAAGAGAGGCGGCTCGTGTTGAAAGGGAGGCAGCTCGTGGTCATTCTCCGAAAGAAGTTTTGGATGCTGCTGGAAAGGGTATTAATCCTGGAGAAATGCTAAGAAATGCAGCCGCAGCAGTACTTACACCTGGAAATCCAACTATCAAGGCGGGTGCTGCCGCAACAGCAGCGGCTGCTACAGGTATTACTGGTGCTGTTCAGGAAGGTTATAACTATTGCAAAACTTGTCATAAGGACTGGCCATAGTTTGTTAAGAGGACAACAACTGTGTTGAACCCCTTAAACATGAGGCTTTTGGCTCAATTTATTCTTAGAAGGATTCAGCTTATTGATATCCATTGACAATAGATTGGTGGGATAAGCACTTAAAAGATATTCCTGTGGTAGTTGCTACTAATTAAGTCTTGCTTACCCCACCAATTTTTATCAAAGGTTTAGAAGCTAAAAACCTTGGCTAAATTTAGGCTCCAATATGCTTGTAACTCCAGAAAGATTTGGGTTCAGCACTTAAAATATTTATTTTCTAAAAAACATGAACGGCGTTATCAAGTTAACTCAGTTCTTTTGAAGAAGATACTACTGCCCCTTGAAGACAGCAGGCGTGTAAATCAGAAAGCCAGACAATATTGGCTGCTACCTTACAAACAACACAACATTCTCGATGGTTAGCTAGATACTCATCTACTGCACCAGCCATATCTAGCAACTTTCTAACTCTTAGTACTGAAGGCTCTTTTACTCTTACACAATTAAAGAAACAAATATGTTGTCACATTCTTTGACTAGACTTTTGTCTCTATCAACCTTGATTTCAGTATTAACTATTTGCCAGTCCGCAGGGGCAATCACTAGTATTAGCAATGCTCAATTTATGCAGGAACAAGCTCTTCGGAATACTTTGCAAGCTGCTAAAGGATTTACCTTCCCTTATCGAAATACTTCTCACCAACCAGATGTATCATTAATTTACAATAAGGAGCGAGCCGCTCAAAAAATTGTTATTACGAGAGGTTCTGCGCGAAAGGGGGATAGTTTCTCTTTATCCAACAGCAGAATTGTAGGAAAACAGTTAAAAATTGACGTTTCCTATAGTGGTGGATGCAAGCAGCATGATTTCAATCTGTATTGGAATGGAGCGTATCAAGAATCATTTCCACCACAGGTAAGAATGAGGCTAGTGCATGATGCTAAAAAAGATACTTGCGAAAAATTAATCAAAGAAACTTTAGTCTTTGACATCCAGAACCTCCAACCTTCTATCATTCGATTGACTACAAGTTTTGGCGACTATAGGTCAATTGACTATACTAAGTAAACCTTGATCATTTAAGATAAGACTCTTCCCAAACGCTTGTAGGGAGCCGTCTATGGTTTTAATATCACAAGCGTTTCTTAATTTTTGATTAATGCAAAGCGATCGCTGTTTAAATGATCTTTCATTGAAATCACAGACTCAGAATCTGGGGCATTACACGAATTTAGTCATTCGTGGAATAGACGATTGAAAGTGCTTCTATCTCTGCCAATACCTTATGGCAGAGGTAGAAATTATATTGTTCACGCCGCCCCTGTGTCTTTGAGCATCTGTCAACGATTCTTCATCTGAAGAAGGCGGTTTTTCTATTTCTTGCCACTACAGTTGTGTTTATCTGTCTTCATTGAGGTAGTTAAGCAGAGTTTCAATTTGCTGAACAGAATAGACGTTAATCGGGAGCATGGGAGTATCAGAGCCACCAAGGAGAGCTATTACTCGATGAGTATTGTAGTCTATATTTTTGAGCTTTTGTATCAGGCGTAAACCCAGAACTGGAGTATTACACCGGGATTTAATAAAAGTTTCAATGTCGGGGCGGAATGTAACTTCGACACCAACTCCACCGGAAAACTTTAGAGCTTCAGAGAAAATAATTCCTGGCTCAACTATAGTTTGAGCTTTTGTTAAGGCGATGAAAAAGGTGGATTTAAAATCTTCAGGCATCCTATGCAGTTGACATTTTGTGGTTGCCAATGCTTCATCACTCACATATCCAAGACTAATTTCTGAAGGTATGGGGCATTTTTCTAAATTAACTCGTGAACCGTAGACATCGCCCAAAAGCTGTTTTCTGCGTTTAGCTTCTCCCATACTTCATCCCCTGTTACTACCATCAGTGTCTAACTAGAATACTAGCCAATGCTGCAAAGTCCAAAGCTAAAGCTTACGCTGTTACTGATTGAGAATGCAAAACTGCTCTCAAGTTTTGACAAGAGAGCAGCTAAAGAAGAGCGATAAATTTACATGGGGCTTCATAGATTCAATGCCCCGGTTACTGTATAGGTGGTTCGGTATGTAGGGATATACAGCTTACATGGTAGCAAGTTCCGAAAAAAAATCATGTTCTTTACAGAGAATTCATGAATCGCACCAGGGAGAAGGCGAATATAGCCGCGTCAAAGGGCAATAAACCCAAACCCCAACTTCAAACTAAACCAGTCAAGAAAGCTCAACCCAAAACTCAAACTAAGCCTGTTCAGCCCTCAACAACCCCACACCAAACACAATCCCAGTGAAGGAGTAGGGTTTTGTTGTATGTGGTCATGAAGAAGTGCCAGCTTCAGATACAGTAGCCCCTACATCTGGTTTGACTTCCTTCGCCTTCTTTTCAAAAAGCTGAATTCCGGCATCAATAATTTCAAAGCCCTTCTCTGTGCGTTGACCCAGCTTCCCCGATACAGCCCCAGCCCAGTCTGCGAATTCTGAAGCGCTAGTTTCAGCCTTTCGCCAGCTTTTGGCATTAACTTGAGCAGTGAAAACTATACCGTTCTGATCAGTCAACTCGATTGCAACTTTCTTGTTCGGAAGAGGTGTGGCTGTTGGTAGTTCACCGCTAAATTTAATTGTCACTTCGCTTTTGGCTTCCATACCTTACCCCTGGCTCATCATCAATGAACTTTTTTCGTTCCTGATTCTATCTTGGATTAGGTTGACCACAAGATGCGCGATCGCTCGGCTATCGTAGTTAGATCACTTTGAAAGTAAACGTTGAGCATTCGGCTTGAACGAGAACCAAGACTCAACATTAAAAAACAAAGTCCACAAAAAAAATTTACCCCTGTTTTTGACCCTTTTTTCGTCTATCTAATTGATAAGTACTCTCAAGATGAACCGCCCAAACCGTGATTATTGACACATTTATCAATAAATATTACAGTTTTGGCGCTAACTTATTGATTTGACTCAATTCGTGCATTTGAGATAAAACCTCGAAAAAACATCCATTTTCCCAATTCTCACCAATTACATTCAACATCTCCCAATATCTAGACAATATCTCCCAATTCTCCAATTTTTTCTTACCTTTTTACCCCTTAAAAACCATCCACTCACAAAATTCTCATTAGCTCAAAAATTCCCAATAAAGAAGAACAGTTCCCAATACTTATAAGAAGTCTCCCATTTGCTCCCAATAATTGGTCAATTATCGTGAAATTCGCTTAAAAGCTTTTAAGCTCTGTAATCCATCTTTTTCTGACGCACAGTACGCCACGTTTGGCGGAAAGTTTTTTTGGGACAAAATTGAGAAAAAAAAAGCAACTAACAAAATTTACTACCAAAAGACTACGTTAATACTACAAAAGCCAAATGCGAAATACCCGAATTTGCAGTTGTATGTTTAGTTATGCTTTGAAGGTGCAGTGAAAATTATCTGCTACAAACTATGAGCAATAACGACGAACCTGAAGATTTTTTTGGACAGGACAGCAATTTCACAACAGACAAAATTAGAGTTGAGATACCCGCCCCTGAAGAACCGACTGATCAGCAGAGAATTCCTTCAGGTTATGACCCGATGGGTGAGATTTACCTGAGAGGTCGAGCAATGAGAAATATGTCTTCTGGAACGATGCCGTGGTGGGTGCTGATGTCAGGCTGGGTATTGTTTGGAGGGTTATTTTTCTTGGTATTGGGTATTGCTATATCATCGATATCTTTGGCTGTAATCCCAGCGTTAATTATTTCTGGAATTCCTCTTTTAATTGTCTTGAGAGGAACAGTTGCAAAACTCTCAACAAAAAAACGTAGAAGAAGATAGTTGAGATTGAATTGCAGCGTTATAGTTTAACTTGCCCTTAGTCGTAGCTAACTTGACACTACCCCAAATTAATTGCCCAATGAGGGGCAATGTGAGATTTAACCCTATTCATCTTCTTCGGGCGATGAGTTAGTAGACCAACCAGAATAAGTAACGCCGATATCAATATCGAGACTCAAAGAATGGTCAAAAGAACCAATAGCATTTTCGCCATAAGTTTCCTCAAGCAGCGTCATAAGTTTTTTCACATCAGAGAACTGTTGAAACTGACCCCGATCACCATAAGCCGCCACCAAATAGAAAGCACGAAGAGCTTTTAAAATCATCTGCTTGCGTTGAGTGGGATTGTGAGAGAGCAGATAGCGCAATAAAACACCATCAGGACTATCAGCAGCAGGACGATAACGGAAAAAAAAGTCAACGGATTCAGGCTCACTCATAAAAGTCCGGTTAGTCGATAGGATAGTAGTTTTTTGTGATTTTTCATTATCAAGTATTCCTAATAAGATTTTGGGAAAATGAGTAAAAATATATCTGTGATTCAGAATCCTCAAAAAAAGGGTAAAAGCCTTGACGGGCATAGCTTTGAGAGAAAAAATCAAAACCCCGATTTTTGAGAAAAAAACTGAAATCAGCAATGGGCATCAAAAATGAGAAAAATAGCCGCAATCAAAGTCAAAAAATCCCAAAAAATTGCCAAATAGTGTCACAAAAAAGTAAAGTTTTGACAAAAGATGTCAAAATAAAAACAGATAATGACAAGCTAAAAAAGCTTATTGAATGGATTTATCAACAAAGCCAAGCATGTCAAAAAATACCATAATAGTGACAAGTCATGTCAAAATAATGTAAAAAAATGACATAAGCTGTCAAAAAAGTACAAGAATTTGACAAAAGTGGAGAGAGAAATTTCGGGTAGGGGCAGCTACCAAAAAAGGCTGAAACGAGAAGTACCATATAGTAGTGTACCCACTACACCTTTTTGCCCTGCGGGTGGCAAGAGCCATTTCTCCCTGCGGTCGAAACAAAAAGGCTCGTGGGGTCTACGACGCTGTGATTTTTCACTCAAAATTGGGAGAAGAATATGGCCTACGCCATAGCCCGAATAAAAAAATTAAAACGTTCAAGTTTGGGCGGCAGTGAAGCGCATACGGCAAGACAAAGAGAAACTCCCAACGCAGATCGTAACAAACACAATATCAGGTTCATTGGAAATCAAAATTCTGACGAAACTTTAGATAGTTTGGTAATCCAAAAAATTGGAGAACAGAAGCGGAAGATTCGCCCTGATGCGGTGTATGCCGTAGAGATTTTATTAACAGCCTCACCAGAATACTTCCGCCCCGACTGCCCAAGTCAAGCTGGATATTATGAAGCTGACAAAGTACAGGCATGGCTAACTGCATCTAAAAAATGGTTAGAAGAAAATTACGGCGATCGCATTGTGCGGGCGGAACTGCATTTAGATGAAGCAACACCACACATTCATGCTTACTTTGTTCCCTTGGATGAGCAACGACAACTGAGAGCCAAACACTTCTTCGACGGTCGGCAGAAAATGAGGCAGTTCCAAGATTCATATTCGGCGGCGACCGAGCATCTAGGTTTAGAGCGCGGTATCAAGGGAAGTAAAGCACAACACCAAGACATCAAAGACTTTTACAGCATTGTCAACACAGGCATAGAACCGAACAGCAGACTTACCCTGTCCCAAATGCAAGCTAAAGCCGCCGACCGGGAGAGAGCGCAAACTAGGAAACAGGAACTAGAACGCACTGCCAAAGCTCTAGCTCTTGAGAATGAAAGGTTACAGCAGCGAATTGAAGAATTAGAAACCGAGAGAAATCAGTGGTTACAGCAGGCAGCCTTGCTGCGTGAGTTGGCATTAGAAGATGTGGCGTGGCAGTTAGGATTAGACCGCGACGACAACCAACCCAACAAATGGAAGGGTCACGGTCACATCATTAATATAGATGGGACAAAATTTTACGACTTTGCCCCCAGTTCTCAAAAGGGCGGGGGCGGTGCGATTGATTTGGTAATGCACGTCAATGACTGTGATTTCAAAACAGCGATCTCCTGGTTACATGACTGTTTTGGAGAGTCAGGGGCAATGAGGGCAGCAATAGCCCGAACTAAAGAAGAAGTAATTAAGACTGTCCAGCAACAACCAACACCCCAATTTACACCGCCACCAGCGGATTCTAGCAAATGGCTTGCAGTACACAGCTACTTAACTCAAAAAAGAGGAATACCTAACAATCTGGTGACAGCACTTTTTGAATCGGGATTAGTTTATGCTGACGAGCGAAAAAATGCTGTGTTTGCAATGCGCTCTGTTGGTGGTGAAGTCATGGGTGCATTTATGCGCGGCACGGTTAGAGAAGATAATACCTTCATGGGTTATGCCAAAGGTACAAAACGGTCTGATTGCTGGTTTTATCTCAGGCTGGGTGGACAAGCCGATTCGGAGATTGAGAGGGTGATTTTGTGTAAGTCTCCCATTGATACGCTGTCAGTGGCGGCACTTGAGGATGAGACGCATTCAGGAGAACCAAGAGTGAAAACTATGTACATGGCAGTGGATAGCCCTCAATCCTTACCATTAGAGTTTCTTAGAAAAATCAAGAGAATTGGGGTGGCATTTAATAATGATGTGTTTGGGGAAGAAGCGGCTGGTGCTGTCAAAAAGTTGTTGCCACAGGCAACAATTATCATGCCTGATCAAAGGGATTGGAATCTGCAACTGCTGGCAAGGCTCTCACGAGAGCAACTTGAACTCAGACAGCGTTCTCTTGGTTTAAGACGTTGAGGCTAGTGGTTTAGCAAATTAAAATTGCCGTGTAGGTCGAGCAGGGGGAGAGGTGCAGCAGGGGGAGAAAGAGTTATTGTTTAACAACGCTTTTTCCTCCCCTGCCACCCCAGCTTCAAGAGCCTGCCAACACGACCAGCATTTTTGGGTTAGTCGAGTAGCACCCCGACGAACTCTTGACCGCTTCGCTCGAATAAGCGGTGGCAATAAACGGGCAGTTGTATATTGGTGAGGCCAACTAGATCCACAAGCCCGCTTATTGCCACTCCGCTGCGCCGCTTATTCGCCAAGAGTTCTTAAATCTGAATTGTGAGCCAATAAATTTAGGACTGAGCTGATCAAGGAAAGAATCACTCTTGTAGTTCTTATGTAGTGCAATAGTAGTAAATCGAGTAGCTGTGAATGTGATTTTGTTCTGATGATGCTGTTGAGTCAAAAAAAACGGGCAAAACTTTTTTGCGTACTGTAACGCGTATGAGCAAATTTGGGTGGCAGTTAGGTCGAGGGGGAGATAATACTCCCCCTCGACCTAACTGGTACCCCACACCTTCTATAGCAATTGCCAAGGCGGTTAGGACAAACAGTATACTCAATGAGTAAAGTAAAACTGGATACAGATTAAGCGTTCAGCACAAGGAAAGCTCATGCCAAAACCTTACAGTTACGATTTACGCCAGAAGGTAATTCAGGCAATAGAGTTAGACGGGATGAACAAAACGGAAGCAGCGCAAGTTTTTCAAATCAGTCGAAATACAATCAACCTATGGCTACAACGAAAAGCCAGTACTGGAGATTATCAAGCATTACCAAATCAACCACCAGGAAATGACCATAAAATTACTGACTGGGAAGAATTTAGGAAATTTGTTGAAGTTAATGGTGATAAAACTCAAGCAGAGATGGCCAACCTCTGGTCACAAAAGATTAGTGAACGCACAATATCAAGAGCTTTTTAAAAAAATGGGTTCACGCGTAAAAAAAAACTTATGGTTATCAAGAAAGAGATGAAGTTAAACGACAAGAATTTCGAGAATATATCCAGAAGTATCAACAAACGTCAATTGTCTATATAGATGAAGCTGGAATGGATAATAGAGATGATTATGGCTATGGTTGGAACGAAAAAGGAAAGCGATTTCATGCACTCAAAAGTGGTCAAAGACAAGGGCGAGTCAATATGATAGCTGCCTACTGTAATGGGCAGTTATTCGCTCCATTTACTGTTGAAGGTTCTTGTAACCGCAATGTGATTGAAACTTGGCTTGAAACTTGTTTACTTCCAACGCTAACACCTGGACAAGTAGTGATTGCAGATAATGCTACATTTCATCGAGGCGGGCGTATTCAAGAAATAATTGAATCAGCAGGATGTCAACTAAAATACTTACCATCTTATTCACCTGACCTGAACAAAATTGAGCGCTGTTGGTCATGGTTGAAGAGTCGAATTCGTCAACAACTAGTTCAATTTGACTGCATAAGGGATGCTATGGAACATGTGCTTCGTCTAGCCTAGTGTCTTAACTGCCTTGTCCGTTGCTATAAAAGTTATTTAAGCTAAACTAACTCTAGTTGGTTCATCAGTGAACGCTGTGTCCCTTAAGATTATTTCTTTTTTTAATCAAGCTGGTGGAACTGGTAAAACCACCCTGACGCAGAATTTGGGTTATCAGCTGGCTCAACGGAGACATCGAGTTTTGCTAGTGGATATTGATCCTCAAGCATCACTTACTGCCTTCATGGGTTTAGAACCGTTCGAGTTGAAGCAAACCATTGCTGATTCGTTGTTAAAAGATGCTCCATTACCGCTCCACCAGAATCTACATGATGTAGACTTGGTTCCCAGCAACATTCTATTGAGTGCTATTGAGGTACAACTTCATTCTGTAATAGCTCGTGAATGGAGGCTTAAGCAAACATTATTAACTGTGCAAGAAGGTTATGACTTTGTACTGATTGACTGCCCTCCTACATTGGGAATTTTTAGTATTTTGAGCTTGGTAGCTTCTACTCATGTACTTGTACCAATTCAAACCCACTTTAAAGCTTTTTTAGGTGTGGAACTGCTGCTAGATTCTATTCGCCAAGTAAAAGAACGTATTAATCCTGGGCTGGCGATTGCTGGTGTAGTGCCTATGATGCACGAAAGCCGTACTAGCCAAGGTAAAGTTATTCTTGATGGCATTAATGAACAACTGAGTCCTATAGCTCCAATTTTTCCGGCTATCCCTAGAACAATTAGCTTTGCTGATGCTTCAATGGCAAGGCAGCCCTTGGCGGTTTATGATCCTAAACACCCATCTGTCCAAATCCTTGAAGCTATTGCTCAGAAACTAGAGGAAGTTTAATGCCACCAAGAAAATCTAATCGGGTAGCACCAAAGCTAAATACGGTTGATGCTTACCTTAGTAGCTCTTCCAACTCATCTTCTACTACAGTTTCAATTGAAAAGATTCGATTACCGCTCAAACAACCACGTCGCTACTTCGACCCGGAGAAGTTAGCCCAATTAGTGCATTCAGTCAGAGAACATGGAATTTTGGAACCATTGCTGGTTCGTCCACTGCATGATGGGGAGTATGAGCTAGTAGCTGGTGAACGACGGCTACGGGCTGCACGAGAAGTTGGATTAGGTGAAGTTCCGATTGTCTCTCATGAATTGGATGACAAACAAGCTCTCCAAGTCGCTTTGATGGAGAACTTACAACGGGAAGACCTTAATCCAGTGGAAGAAACTGAGGCAGTGCTAGAGATTTTGTCGCTTTCCTTAGAAATAGAAGCGAGTGAAGTTGTGTCCATTTTGCACCAGTCTTTTAACGCTAAACAAAGAGGTATTGAATTGAATCAGAACGTTCTGATTCAACTTGAACAGATTGAAACAGTGTTGTCTCAAATAGGCCGTTTCAATGCTGGAACCTTCCGCTCTAGCCGACTTCCTTTGCTAAATCTTCCTGACGATATCCTTTCTATACTGAGACAGGGCGAGATTGAGTACACTAAAGCCCAAGCAATTGCACGAGTAAAATTAGAACAGCAACGTTCTGATTTACTCAAGATAGCTATTGCTGAAAATTTATCTTTGAGCGAAATCAAGACGAAAATCAAAGAACTGACACCTGAAACAGAAACAACACCAGATAGAGTTTTAGCTGAACGATTAGCTGAGATTAGCAAGCGACTACAAAAAAATAAAGGAGTGAGTGTTCAGAAGAATAGAACACGGATATTGAAGCTTCTGGATGAGTTAGAAAAACTCACATCAGAAAATTAGGCTGATTTGGTGTTGTCACCTGTATTGCCTAGTTCGTCCCATTTTATTGATGCAGGAGATATTAGAGTCAGCCAAAAAACGGTATCACCAGCGCAAGCAGGCTGGCGAGCAACGGAAATTTCAGACAATGGCGAAAAAAATTAACATCTAAACGATGTGTCGTTAGCTGCTGTCTCCTTGTGTCAACCATCAAACCACTGTTTTTCAGGAGTCCAAGTCTTGAAGAATCCTTGCTCTGCCGCTGCTGCAAGACTTGGAGGCATTAAAAATGCTCCTATCACCCTGGTAACTTCAGACAATGAAACCTGTGTTGTCTTGAGTTGTCCCCTTTGCACAAAGGCTTGCCACTGTTTCTGCTTGTTTGCATCTGACGCGAATTCTGGTGTTAGGGCAAAGGGCAGTGCTGTGGGTAAGGGAGTCCTGCGTCTACTGAAGGTACTCTTCAGAGCCTCCCTCAGAAGCTCTCCCGGAAATTCAAACTTCTGGCAGAGAAACCAAATATCGTAAAAATCTTTAAGGCGGCTGTTTGCAATACCAAGGGCAACCATTGCTTGAAATTTTTCTGCAACAACGGTTTCACGCGGATAGATCAATAGTGAAGGGGTGGGGAGATTAAGAATAGGGGGAAAGGCAACTTCCTGTGGTCTTGGTGTCACAGCATCACCAAACCCAATGTCTATCTGAACTGGAAGGGGGATACCATCCAATCGACCGATCACTTTAATTCTGACTCCCTCATATTCCTGATCTTCCTTTATCTTTTCACCTGTCACCGTCTCTGGCTCAAAGATAATGCCGTCTAGGGCAAACGAAACACCGCAAATGTTCTGAAAGACACTTTGCAAATACATAACTTCGTGACTGCCATGACCTAGCAAGTCCACATCCTTGGTGGCTCGATGCGGCTCATCACTCCAAATTCTGAACAGCGTTGCCCCTTTGAGGATAAACTGCTGTTTATAGGGCGATTGACTCAGCCTGTATAAGAGGCGATCAGCAGCATACCGCGTCAACAGGTAATTGAAATCTTCTTTTTGCTGTTTCGAGAGTTGAAGCAGCCGTGCTTTGATGGAAGCCGCTATGTTTCGAGGTGGCTTTTCGGTCATTCGAGGGCTTCAAGATAAGGACGTATGACATTCTGCATCCGGCAAATCTTAGCATATTGCCAGATTTCATCTACCGTGCAGCATTTTTTTTGTAGGCACTCCCGTAGCGCTTCGAGCGCAACATCAAGGCCAACTTTGCTACGAAACTTGAAGCAATCAACCACCGTTTTAGCAGGAGAATAAACGGGAACGCGCACCCCTTCAACAAAATGCTTTTCAATACCTGATTCCAGCGCTTGGCCTGACATACGTACAATTCGCAGGGGTAGAAGATCCTCTTTAGGCGCACGGGCTTTTTGGGGAATGGCCAGCCAAACTTCAAATGGAGCCTGGGTAGTCAGTTCATGGAAGTTCAGGGCGGAAAGCAGACAAATAACTCCCTGTGGCACTCGTTTAACCACCTCAACCAGGGTGTGGCGTTCTGTAATTGGTGCGTCTGCAAACGTGTAAATCCCACGGGCTGAACGGATAAGCCGTCCTTGTTGCTCAAGGCGCTTCAGGTGCTGGCGGTGAATACCTAAAGCTTCTGCTTCCTTGGCTTGGATAATTCCCCTTTCACGGGCAAGTTCCAGCACCTGCTCCACTCTGGTCATATTTCTTCTAACCCCCTATGGGAGCTTTTACGATTGTTACTTTGTGATAAAATGTTTATATTAAAAAATAACTACATACACTTTATCACAAATATTTCATCCACTCAAATGTCTGTGTTCGGCTGTGTCCAAGAAGGGACTTCCAATTAAATAAATATCCCATCCCTGCGGGACGCTACGCGAACGCTTTTGAAGCTGGGGGAGGAAGAATCTGCTCATCATCTTCGCTCTCAAAATTGGATAATTTAATTTCTGGAAGTCCCTAAAGCCTATCCTTCCACACTACAGCACGATGCACGCGGCGTTTAGTTGTAACACCTTTGTTTATCTGTTTGTAACACTTTCGCCAACAATATCGGTATCTCGGCGGCCACCCATAAGGGTTTATTTGGGGTGCGACTTCCCATGCGTATTGCCCTGTCGCATCCTAGAAACGATTGTCACAGCTAATACTGAGCAATCATCTTGCACGGTTAGTAGGGTTATCTAGTAGCATGAAGCGCAAGCGGACAATCGCAGGCATAAGTTAATAAAGTTTCATACCCAAACGGATTTATATATACAATCTATCAAGCTACTAACAGTCTGAAAAAGCTCACTGCTGAGTGTTAGTAGGTAGTTGATACTTATAGCTAAAACTTTTATTTTTAAAATAAATTATTTAAATTACTTATTTAATAGGTTTTTTTGTAATTCTCACAAATCTATAATTTGCGAGTTATTCTACACCAATAATTTTGAAAAGTCAAGAAAATAGATTACTCTCTAAGTATGTGGCAAATCAGTTTACCCACAGACAAATCATTGAGACTAATTATTACTTCATTTTGTTTTTTACTTGGTGTTGAGTAATCTGATGAAGTAAAAGCCCGATGACTATTACTCACCGAGCATATTGAACGAATAAATATGTTTAGAAAAATTCTAGCTTCATTGCTCACTATTTCTCTGGTTGCATCTATCGCGCTTGCAGCTAAAGATCCAATTTATATACCGTTAGCAGGAACTGTAGTAGGAGGCATAACTTTAATAAGTGAGCTTATTAAGTCTGAGCATAAACAGTTGCCTCTAACAAAGGAAAACAGGTCACAGTAGTCTTTAAAATGCGGTTGTTAACTTACACAATCGCATTACTTAACTATCAATATCAAGCTACTAATAGTATGAAAAATCGGTGTTTTGGGTAAGATAAATATTTATTAAATCTAAATTTTACGTAGGATTACAAGTGTTTTGCTAATATTTTACGTTAGAACGTATATATGGTGCTTACGAGTTTTTTCTAATACCGATTACGGAAATAATAAGTTAATCTAAATGACATCTTATTTAGGAAAGCCTTTTCATAGGTATATCTATTTAAGACGTAAAATCTACTTGTTTTAATTTTCATCTACCAATTTTTTTGCCAGGGTCTTACGTCAAGTTGTTTAAGTAAATGCTCGGTAATTCACAGTTACCGAGCTTAGTTCATCAAAACTTCAACATTAACCGATTTTGGCTTTTGTTGGTTTTGAGTAGTCTTTTTAAGTACACGCTCAGAGATTCTCGCAAAATCGCCGAGCATATTTCAGTTAATCAATTAAACAATGTACATCAACTTTATCAGTTTTCTACTGACAATTTCCCTGATTTTCTCCATTGGCTTCGCTGTAAAAGACAGTACTTACTTACCTTTACTAGATAGTGTAAGTAGAAGCATTGTGGCTATTAGTATGCTCATTAAGTCAAATGAGCAAAAGCCATCTGAGTCTAATTCAGACCGTAGAAAGTTAACCAAATCTAAGGAGGATAAGTAAGATTAACCTATAAGATGCGGTTGTGGTAGTGATCACGATCGCATCTTAATAATTATTTTTTTAATGTTGTGATAACTCATTTACCGCCGACTTAGCGCTCGCTTGTGCAAACAATCCGCCATAAAGTCATAATTAACTGGACTTTGAAAGAGAATTTAGTGCCAAAAGTGGTTGCAGAGGTATGAGCGTGCAGATAGTTGCGTTATACTACATAAATACTACAACAAGCTAGACAACTTTATTTATGTTTACTCGTTTTGAGAAACTATCCAAACGTGCATCAGAGCTAAAAAACTGCTTCTACTGTGGAACTTCCCTTCCAGCTACAGCTAAAGAACACATATTCAATTCTTCTTGGGGTGGTTCACATAAAACAGGAAATTTGATCTGTAATGAATGCAATAGTAGCTTTTCAACGCAAACAGACATAGCATTTGCTGTTTATGTTCAAGCTGTGATGAATTCTTGGTCGTTTAAAGGAGAACGTCATAAAGAAGTACCCAAAATTATTTTAGAAAACGGCTACTTTCTAGATCAAGGAGCAAAGCTAAAATTTAAACAACCTTTTGTTAAAGACAAGGTTTTACCTGATGGAAGTATCAACTCAACTCTTATTTTTAATTCTAAAAGTCAAGCCAAGCGTTGGATAGAAGGACAAGGTATGGTCACTTGGTTAGGGAGAGATCCTTTAACCGCAGAAAAAGAAAATCTTCAGAAAATTATTAGAGAGACAAAGCCAGATATAACAGATGCTAAACCTCAACCCATGTCTGTTCAGTTAAATCTTCGGGAACAATATCGTTCTTCAGCTCACACTATCCTCAAATGCCTTGGATTTTTCTTACCAGAGTGGGTTTGTAATGACTTCACTAAGCCAGTACGAGAATTTGCACGATATGACAAAGGTAATTGGCTATCTTTTGCTGTTGAGGTTGAGCAATTGTTCTCACCATCTGAACAAGTGATAAGTATGTTTGGTTTAGGAGTTTACCATAACTCAGTAGAGGTTTATTGGAGTTCTTCTGCAAAAATGGTAGTTGGAGTATTGAACATTCTTAATCGTATTCAAAGATCAGTTGTTATCAGTGAAAACTATTCTGGGGCAGATGCTATTTTATATGTGGGTGAAACTACAAACGGTTCCAAAAAGCCACCAGAAGCAGTATACATTGAATTTGCTCCAAACCAACTTTCAGTACCCTTACTGGGTATTCAACATTTTTCAGTTTCTAATACGACCTATAAGTATTTTCAAGATGAATTTGCAAAATTAATGAGCATTTCCTACCCAATTGATGCTATCACAGCTAGTTTAATACAAAAAATTGAAGCAACAAATAATAAAAATCTGAAACTTAATAAAATAACGTTAGAAGAATACTTAAACTTATTTTTGGGCTTCTTCTTAGAGTTGGACAAAGTTGCAGGCTGTTCTGTAGATTTAAATAAAGTACGTTCTACACTTTTAAAGTATGGTTTCACTACTTTAGCTAATCAGCATATTAATAAATTATCTACAGAGGCAGATGTTCAATCTCTCATTACATCCGCATTTGAGCTTACCATGAAAGATTTTCAAGCTGGAATGCTTAACGCAGACTAACAATCCTAAACGAGTTTTTTGTACGTTAAAAAATTTAGATAACTCCCACCTCGCCCACACAGAATTACAACTTGTTCAATTTGATTTTTTGCTTTCTGAAACTCGCTCAGGAAGGGAACTGCCACATGATAAAAATGTAGTCGTGCTTCATGTGTTGCTTGCTCCCTTTCCTTACATCAAACCGATATTTTATGACCAGTCTACAGAATGCTGGGTTAAACTAACCGCCTCTTTCTAAACATAATTATCATAGTGTCTCTTTTGACGGATGAGGATAACCGTACTCATCAGTAGTTAGCAAACCGTAATCTAGGTTTTTTACTGAACGATAAGGTAGTGATAGAGACACAGAAAAAGCCGACAGTTGTTAGCTGTATTAATACATCACCTCTCATAACGCATCAGGTTAGTGTCTTATTGTTATCAGGGCTACCTCTCTCAGAAAATGCAAAAGATTACAACCTCAGAGGAACGCTAATGCAAATGCCTCCTTACAATCATTTAATGCAGGAATTGAAAAGCCTAGTAGAACAATATCCGATTCTTGGACGTACTTTACTACCAGTAATCGCTTATTTGGAACATACAAACAACATTTACGATCAATTTGTTTTAGATAACTTAGACAACTTAGACGATGAAGATGATGAGCCATCATACCTAAAATATTGATTTTTAACATAATGGCTCGATTAATTTGATTAGGTAGTCCAGGTAGAACTTTAGTTCCTTGACCACTATGCTTGGCATTTCTGAAGAAATCCTCTGATTTTTAATAAACTGGAATGCTGTTATGTAAGCGCTAGGTTGTAGAGTAAAAGGTATTCTTGATTCAATCATTGCTTTGTGCAGTAAATTGTAACTTCCCATGTATAAGCAATGATGAATCAAGTATAAATACTTTCTAATATCTTTAACAAACTGCTGAAGCTGAGAAGATGAATTTAAATCTTCGCCATATTGCTTTATCTCAGGATATTCCAAAAGTAGGTATTCAACGGCTTCTCGTGCTAAAGCTTTTTGGCGGCGGTCATTTAGCCAAGTAGCTCCTTCGCGGCTGGCTTTTATACGTTCCTCAAATTCTATGGTAATTCCTTTAAATATTTTGAGGGATTCATCTAAGCGTTGTACACATATTTCTAATTCTAATTTTTCATCTTCAAGCCTTTTTATATCCAATTCATATAAAGTTCCTTTTTCTTGAAGCAATCTTATTTCTTCTTCTTTAGCTTTAATTTGATCTAAGAAAATTTGTTTTGATTCTTCAGAATCTTGTATCGAATTTTCAATAATAGATTCATGAGGTGGAATTATATCAAATATTTTCAAATCAAAAACGCTGATAATTGCAGTTGCGGAAGCTATATCAACAGCTTGATTTTTGAAAAATCGCTGAACTGTTTTTACATCTACAGTTGCTTCTTCTGCGATGCGTTTGTAGGTAAAACGCTTACTGTTACTATCCAGCTTATTGGCTCTAGCGTTTTGTAGTAGTTCATATCCACGTGCAGTAGGACGAACACCACGTGGCTTGCGCTCTCGGATCATGGGATGAGTGCAATGTAGGTTTAAACGTCAGTAATATCACCCTCTATTGTCTCCTAAAAGGACAGAAAAGGGAACTTAACCACATCAAGTGAGAGAAAAAGGGCAAAAAAGGTAACTTGTTCGTTACCTAATTATCTTCCATTTACTGGGATCGCTTTTACTTATTGAAAAATCTAATCTGGTTGTAAAGACGAGAGAAAAAGGATAGAAAAATGCCAAACTCTTCAACCGGATTAGCTAATAATCTCAATTCTGATGACGAAAGCATATCATTAAAAGTAAAGATTGGTGTTTCCTCTAAGACGTTGAAACAATTTGCAGTAATGGTTAGCCTTGGCTTATCTTTGTGGGGTGGCTTTGAAATAGCTAATAGGCAAAAACAATCTCAAATCCAAACACAAAATCAAACACAGATTGCTAATTGCAGTGCTGGACAAGGCTATAAAATCACTTCACCAATGAGTTCATCAACAACGCCAATAAAGCCTTCTATTCGTCAAGATTAGAAGTTTACTATTAGTGGGGAGTGGACTAACATAGCCAGCTTAATAACTGTTTTTTATGCCTCTCCCTACTACCAGATTACTCACTTAACTAAGGTGCGATAGTATTAAGGGTGCAAAAAAACTTAATTAATTTTGAGTCTTATTAAACATCACAATTAAAGCAAATCCGTAAGCACACTATTCAGCTTCAATTGATAGTATTTTAGATTATGATCACAAATCACCCCAATCAAAATTCAAGAAACGTCTAGCATTCAGCTTGGTATATTTCTCCGTGTGTTTGATATCCCGATGCCCTAAAAAGTCCTGAATTTCTCTAGTGCTGTAGCCCTGATTCACCAGATAATAACCGCAGGCATGGCGCATCATGTGACAGTGAACTTTGATATCAAGCCCCGCAATAACTGCCAGCCGCCCCATCAGCTTCCGCACTGCATCAGTAGACATGGCTTCACCACGCTCAGACACAAAAATGTATTTGCTATCAGGGTACTGTTCTCTCAGCTTTTTGAGTAATTCTAATTCATCGTCTCTCAAGGGATGCACCCCAGAATCACTACCTTTCTCCCTGGTAATGAAAATCTGACGCTCACCCCACATCACAGCATCCCAGCGTAACCCGCAGCTTAAACCTACAGCTTCACCAACCCTCAGCCCATGCCGAAACATCATCAGCATCAGCGTGTAGTCACGGTGAGTATAACGGGCAGGGCGATTAAGTGCAGCATCTAACAGAGATCGCACCTCAGATGGTGTAAGGTATTCTCTAGACCTGTAATGCTTATTAGATTTACGTCCTGGGGGTTGGGGAGTCATTTATCTGGGAGGTACTGTCCGGTTGACGCGACATTTTCTGGACAGTATCAATTGTCCCAAATCCTTGTACTTTCGTGAAGAGCCGCAACGTTTTTGGGTCAGTTAAGTATTACTTATCTTTCAGCGACAGAAAAATTCTCTACACAGTGCGATTGATAA
>NZ_JADEWI010000077.1 GCF_015207705.1 Nostoc sp. LEGE 06077 | reverse complement strand
GGTCATTAATGGAGTTCAAACAAGAGGAGAAAAAAGAAACTATAGTACACAACGTGTAAAATTTAACTCTAATTCTTCTACTTAATTGCTTGTTACATAGTTGTAAATTTTCACCACGGCTTACTTAACACAGGAGCAAGCAAGAGACTTGCTGAAGGCTTCAGCTGTGTTTGAGTCAGCACCATTACTGATTGTAGAGGTTGTTAGTCCTGATTCGATCAAGCGGGACTATCGTTATAAGCGTTCTGAATATGCGGCGGTTGGAGTGCCAGAATATTGGATTGTCGACCCGTTAGAATTAAAAATTACTGTACTGTTACTGGAAGAAGGATTTTACGAAGAAACGGTATTTAGTGCTGACCAAAAGATTGTATCGCAGACTTTTCCAGAATTAGCGATCGCACCTGATCAAGTATTCGCTGCGGGAAATCTGTAAAGTATGAAGTGTGAAGTATGAAATTTCACACTTCATACTTAATCTAAGCCTGCGGCTCAACTAAATTTTCAATTCCTTGAACTACGGTGACGGATTCAATTTTGTCACCAGCTTTAAGTGTATCTAAAACATCTTTGCCTTCGGTGACATAACCAAATACAGAGTAACGTCCATCTAACAAGTTACGTCCAGCAGGGGTAAGTTCTGGTTCAAACAAAAAGAAGAACACTTGCGAAGAACCACCATTGACTTCGCTTTCAGGACGAGCCATTGCTAATGCACCAAAGGACGAGAAAGGTAAAACTGGCATATCTAGATAACGACCAGCTTCTTCTAAGGTAATGCCGTAAGTTGGTGCTTTATCCCCTTCTACTAAAATTTCTAAAGGAACAGCCCGGTATTTGCCTGTTTTTGGGTCAATAAAACCTTGCTCTTTGCCTGCTGGGTCGCCAGTTTGCAAGACGTAGGATTCTTCCGAACGGGTAAATTCTAAGCCGTTATAAAAACCTCTTTGCACCAAATCCACAAAGTTACCGGCGGTAACTGGGGCGCTATAACCATCGACAATAACTGTTAAGTTGCCTTTATTGGTTTTAAATTCCAGGGTGGCACGACCTTTGAGTTGGGGTAAATTACTATACTCGTCTGGTACTTCAAAGGGAAATCCTTTGACCATTGACTCTTCTAGTAAAGAAACTAAATTCAGCAGTTTATTTCTCTCTTGCAGAATTTGTTCTTTATCTTTAGCTTGTGTCAATTCTTGCAGTTTAGCTACACCAGATTTTATCTCATCAACCCATTCTTGGGCCTGGGGTTGGCGTTCTTCGGGGACGCTTGCTAAGATTTGTGAAGGCTTATCAAGAACACGGGATGCTTTACTGAGGTCTTTGGAGATCGCACCCCAGCGCCGATTAGCCCGCAACTGGGTTGATATGTCTTCTAGACTGGCTTGTAGTTGCCGAACAGACTCATTTTTGATTGGGAGTGCATAACGCAACAAGGCTTTGCCGTCGGTAATGGCATTGCCAGAGGGTAAGGCGGCATTACTGGAGGGAGTCCAGCCAGCTGTATTGATGCCTAAAAATATAGTTACCAACAGTAGTGTTACTAGGCTGGACTTTAGCCAGGATTTTATTAACTTAAGCATGAGTATGGCTCAAATGCAGCATGAATATTGTTCACTGGGCGGAACCCATCAATAATCTTCCCACAGTAGGAGTGCTGAGTGCTGAGTGCTGAGTAACCGAAGTTTGCTCAACGGGGGGAACCCCCGCACGCAACTTCTCGCTGAGTGCTGAGTATTTTAGGAAGGAGTTAGGAGTTGGAGGAGCGATGAAGAATAACAAATGACAAATGATTGTGTCAACTTGTCAAACGTTGGTACAAGCTGCTTTTTCCCTTCTGCCTCCTGCCCTTCGGGTTCGGCAGTCCCCCATCGACGGGAACCGCCAAGACGGGGGCTACCTCACCTCTTGCCTCCTGCCTTCTACTTAATTAACCAATTACTCCGCTTGAAGGGTACAATAAATGCCGATTGTCTTCCAAAATTTGAAAGCTTCATGATTTCTAGTAACGACTTTCGACCCGGTGTCTCAATTGTATTAGAAGGGTCTGTATGGCGGGTGATAGATTTTCTCCACGTTAAACCCGGTAAAGGTTCGGCGTTTGTACGCACAACTCTGAAAAACGTTCAAACTGGTAAGGTTCTAGAAAAGACTTTCCGGGCTGGGGAAACTGTGCCACAAGCGACTTTGGAAAAAAGCACCATGCAGCATACCTATAAAGAAGGCGATGAGTTTGTCTTTATGGATATGGAAACCTATGAAGAAGGACGACTCAGCGCAACGCAAATTGGCGATCGCGTTAAATACCTCAAAGAAGGTATGGAAGTCAATGTGATTCGTTGGGGTGAGCAAGTGCTAGAAGTAGAATTACCCAATTCTGTAGTGCTAGAAATCACTCAGACTGATCCTGGAGTTAAGGGTGATACAGCTACAGGTGGTACTAAACCAGCCATAGTAGAAACTGGTGCAACTATTATGGTTCCCTTGTTTATTTCTCAAGGAGAACGGATTCGGATTGATACTCGTGAAGATAAATATTTAGGCAGGGAATAAATTTTCTCTTAAATTTAGAGCTAATTGCGATTTAAATTCCTGTATAGGGTTTAAATCCCTGCCTTCATACCATTTTGAATTTTGCGAAAAGTTGAGCCAGTGCGTTGTGGAGGTTCCCTCCGTTGTAGCAACTGGCGTTGCGTGGGCGGGTTTTCCGACTTGAGCAAACTTTTCAAGACGGATTTTGGATTGGGAATGACTGTCTGAGTCTGAGTTCTGTCAATCCATTAGTCTGAATCATTTTTAAAATTGGTATAACTGAAAAATTCTTAATTTACGGACAGGTTGAGGTAATAAAAGCTGTGCCTTTGGACTTTAATGAAATCCGCCAACTACTGGTAACTATTGCACAAACAGATATTGCAGAAGTAACTCTTAAAAGTGATGACTTTGAGCTAACAGTACGTAAAGCTGTGAGTTTCAACAATCACGCTGTACCACAAGCTGCTATTGGTGGTGTGGCAGCAGTGACGACAGTTGCCGCAGGAGGTATAGCACCAACGCTCTCCACAGAGCGTATTTTGGATAATGCGGCTGGTGCTGGTGTACAAACTTCAGTGAATGCGCCTTCAGCAATAGATCAAAGATTAGTCGAAGTTGCATCCCCAATGGTAGGGACTTTTTATCGCGCACCCGCGCCAGGTGAAGCGCCTTTCGTGGAAGTTGGCGATCGCGTCCGTAAAGGACAAACAGTGTGTATCATTGAAGCGATGAAGCTGATGAACGAAATTGAAGCCGAAATTTCCGGGCAAGTTATGGAAATTCTTCTCGAAAATGGGGAACCTGTAGAATATGGTCAACCTTTGATGCGAATTAACCCTGATTAAGTATTAATCTATATATGAAATGAGTGATTGTTAACCTTGTCTGTTTTTACGGATCATTCCTGATGAAACAAGCGTTGCCTGTACCACCGGAAGTGGTGCAACAAGTAGCCGAATATTTCAGCCTGTTAAGTGAGCCGATGCGTCTGCGGCTACTGCACTTATTACGGGATGAAGAAAAATGTGTACAAGAATTGGTAGAGGCAACACAAACTTCGCAGGCAAATGTCTCCAAACACCTGAAAGTAATGTGGCAAGCCGGAATCCTCAGTCGTCGCAGTGAAGGCACTTGCGCTTACTATCGGGTGGAAGACGAAATGATTTTTGAATTGTGTAATCAGGTATGCGATCGCATCGCTACAAGGTTAGAACAGCAAGCTCGTAACTTTCGCGTTCTCAACACAAAAATTTAGGTCAGGTGTCATTAGTCATTAGTCATTGGTCTAAATAATTACTTCTGACCATTGACTCTTGACTATTGATTAAAGTTGACTAAAGCGGATAATTTTTATCAAAGCTTTCACGCGTCAGGGGTTGTTGCAACTCTACACCTTCGCCACCTAATACATCTAAACGCTTGCCGTTCACGTCAATGTAAATCTTGGCTTTGGGGTTCAAGCTGGAACCTGTGTATACAACTTGTCCGACACGCGCCACCATTGAGGTACTACCGCCGCCACTGGTAAAGCTATCTGATAAATTTACGTGAACTTCATCACCTTTGACATTTAAGCCCAGTAGCTTAGTACCTTTGGGAATAGTTGTGGAATCTGTACTATCGCTTGGCCCTTCTAATAAAGCCTGAAAAGCTCTTTCTAAGGCTTGGTTAGGCTGGTTAGCTGCTACTTGAACTGATTTAGGAACTAAAGCTACATTTCTTTCTTTGGGTTTTAACCAGTAAACTTGAGCAGTTTTTTCATTTGGCTGGGTAGTTGTTGGTTGTGTTGGCTGTTGAATGCTTTGATTAGGGTTGGCTGGATTAGTTGTTACAGGCGCTTTATGTGACGGCTGGGTAGTTAACCAAGCTACACCACCACTAACTCCAATCACAGCGGCTGAGACGGCTGCAACGACACCTGAAGATATGCGATTAGGTCTTGGTTCATTATTCATATTAAAAACCTTCCTGATTGACTGAGGGCTGAAATAATTTTTATGTGAAGAGCAGCCTGGTTATGGACGATACTTATAAGTTGAGAGTTTCCCGAGATTTCCTGAATAGCTCGATCTGCTTAAATGATGCGATCGCTAAATCTAAATAGTCCTGATCTAATTCTAGAATTTGTAATTGAAATCCGTCATCTGCCAAATTCTATAAATCTGATTGTTTCGTGAGATTTAGGAAATTATTAAGAATTAGGGAATAGGGAACAGGGAATAGGGAACAGAATTTTCCTCTATAACCTGTACCTGTTTCTCTAACTTTAAAAGTTATATTGCCTTAACGACAAATAAGTCTCAGCAGCTTGCCGCTAAATTCTTTGGGGGTTAATTTTTAACTTCTATTGCTGCTGTAACCCATTGTTTTAGGGTTGTTACAACTTGATCAATGGCAATTTCTTGAGATTGTCGAGTGGCTCTTTCTACTACTTCAACTTTGCCGTTGGCAATTGCGCGTCCGGTAACAATTCTATAAGGTATACCGATTAAATCAGCATCTTTAAATTTAACTCCGGCGCGTTCATCACGGTCATCTAATAATGTTTCAATTCCGGCTTGATTAAGTTCGGTATAAATTTTTTCGGCTACTTGCACTTGTTGGGCATCATTAATGTTAGGAATTGTGACGATCGCGTGATAAGGTGCGATCGCTACTGGCCAAATAATCCCATCTTTGTCGTAAGACTGCTCAACTGCTGACTGTGCCAGCCGCGATACGCCTACACCATAGCAACCCATCACCAAGGGTTTTTCTTCCCCTTGTTCGTTGGTATACGTTGCACCCAAGGCTTGGGAATATTTTGTGCCTAATTGGAAGATGTGACCAACTTCGATGCCTCTAGCACTAGAGAGAGTTTGTTCGGGATTGTGCAGGGCGCGATCGCCTGGTCTGGCTTTCCGCAAATCTACTATACTTTCTGGTAGCTTAAATTGCTCATTCCAATTTACCCCAACTACGTGATAACCAGCTTCATTCCCACCAGTGACGAAGTTTTTTAACTCGACTGCCGTTTTATCCACCAACCGCAGAAATTTAGTGTGGAGTTGTTTGCTACCTGCAATATATTCATCACTAATATCTGGCGCAATGTAACCTAACGGGAGAGATTTCGCCGCCCATGTTTGTTGGGTTTCTGTGCTGGGTACAGTTAAGGCGATGATTGCTTTTGCGTCGTAGTTTCCGGCTAACCGCGTCAATTCATTCTGTAATTTAACTTCGTTGATTTCCTGATCTCCGCGAATGCTTACCAGTACCAGCACAGTCGAGCCATTATCATAAACTGTTTGGTAAAGGACATTCTTGACTATTTGGGTAGGAGAACATTTCAAGAATGAAGAGAGTTTTTCAATCGTGTCTGTTCCTGGGGTTTCCCGTTTCTCGTAACTAGTAAACGGTGAGGTTTCTGCATCAGCAGGTAAAGACACAGCTTTTTCCACGTTAGCGGCGTATTTACCATCTTCAGTGTAGAGAACTTCGTCTTCCCCAGCTTCCGCCAACACCATAAATTCGGTAGAACCGGAACCACCAATTGCACCAGAGTCAGCTTCGACGGGACGAAACGCCAACCCAGCCCGCCGCAGCATATTGCTGTAGGCTTGGTACATATCTTGATAGGTTTTTTTCAAGCTTTCTTCATCGACATGGAAGGAGTAACCGTCTTTCATGATGAATTCTCTTCCGCGCATCAAACCAAAGCGGGGGCGAATTTCATCACGGAACTTGGTTTGCAGTTGGTAGAGATGTAGCGGTAACTGACGATAAGAGCGAATCATATCACGCGCGATCGCGGTTATCACTTCTTCATGGGTCGGCCCTAACCCTAATTGTTGATCACGGCGATCGATTAGGGAAAACATAATTCCCTCGGCTTTGGTGTAAGTATCCCAACGTCCTGATTCTTTCCATAAATCAGCAGGCTGTAATTGGGGTAACAAACATTCTTGTGCGCCTGTGGCGTTCATTTCTTCCCGCACAATTTGAGAAACCTTTTGCAACACCCGCCACATAAAGGGGAGATAAGCATAAATACCGCTACCGATGCGACGAATATATCCTGCACGCAGTAATAACTTATGGCTGGGAATTTCCGCATCCGCCGGATCGTCCCGTAGTGTAACGAATAACATTTGTGACAGTCGCATCGTTTAATCCCTTTCCAATTGCAAATCTTCTCAAGTATGAAGTATAAAGTAGTCGGTCAATTGTCATTGGTCATTGGTCAATTGTTACTTCCATCATCTCCCTAACCTCTAATCCCTAGCCCCTAGCTTCATACTTCAGGAGAAACTTACCTTGTCAGACGTAATTTATCAAGCGCAACCACCCCTAGAATTTATTCAGCCAGCGTTTAATCCTTTATTTTTGCGATTTGTTCACACGTTTCTACCTAGTTGGATACAATGGCAAACTTCTATTTCCCAGATTGAAGCAGACAATGTTGAGATTTTGGCGGATCTTTATCGTCAGTTTCAAGGGGGAAAGGTGCGCTTTTTGTTGGCGTTTCGTCATCCTAAAACAGATGATCCCTTTTGTTTGGGTTACTTGCTGTCTCAACTTGTGCCGAAGGTCGCGCGAGAACAGGGTATAACATTACAATCTCCTATTCATGCTCATTTTATCTACGATCGCGGCATTCCTCTCTGGGCAGGTGAGTATGCAGGTTGGGTGGCTTCGCGGTTGGGTGGAACGCCTATCCAACGCGGTAAGGCTGACTGGACTGGGTTGCGTTCAGCGCGTGATTTGTTTGCTAATGGTAGATTCCCGATGGCTGCTGCGCCAGAAGGTGCGACAAATGGATTATCTGAAATTATGAGTCCATTGGAACCCGGTATTGCCCAGTTAGGCTTTTGGTGTGCAGAAGACTTACAAAAATCCGGACGCTCGGAACAGGTTTTAATTGTACCAGTTGGGTTGAAATATAGTTATACTGCTGCGCCTTGGAGTGCGATCGCGCAATTATTGAGTGATTTAGAAGCAGCTAGTGGTTTGCCTGTGAATGCGGGTAAAACTGATAATATTCCTTCAATGGAATTACTTTATCCGCGATTATTAGGTTTAGCTGAACATTTATTAACTTTGATGGAGCAATTTTACACGCGGTTTTATCATCAAAAGTTAGCGGATGCTCAAACTGTCGCGGACATTAAAGATAGAAATGAAGCCTTAGCATTGCGATTACAAGCTTTATTAAATGCAGCATTGCAAATATCGGAACAATATTTTAACTTGCAACCAAAAGGTACTTTAACTGATCGTTGTCGGCGTGTAGAACAAGCTGGTTGGAATTATATATTTAGGGAAGATTTTAAGGATATCAAAACATTATCTTCTGTGGAGATAGCTTTAGGCGATCGCGTTGCGGAAGAAGCGACTGCAAGAATGTGGCACATGAGATTAGTAGAAAGTTTTGTAGCGGTTTCTGGTAATTATATTAAAGCGAAACCCTCAGTTGAAAGGTTTGCCGAAACAACTTTAATTTTATCGCAAATGATTGCCAAAATTAAAGGTGATAAATATTTTCAACGTCCGCAATTAGGTAAACAAAAAGTTAAGATTACTATCGGTCAGCCGCTATCTATATCTGAGCATTTTTCTGCATATAAAGAAAGTCGTGCAGGTGCAAAGCAAGCTGTTGCTGAGTTCACTAATGATTTACAACAGTCTCTACAAAATTTAATTTTATGAGGAGAATATTTTTTTCACGCAGAGACGCATACTTCGACTTCGCTCAGTAACCAGAGTCGCGGAGAGTTATTGAGTGAGCATAATCTAATTTATGCAAGAGGTCGATTAATAATTTTCAGGAAATGGCATAATACCGATGTGTGGATGGCTCAAAGCTAAAAGCCCATTTCCTTCCTGTAAAACAGTACGAAAACAAGACATAATGATTGATTCAAGGTTTTCTAAATCATCTTCATTACAGTTTCCTCTGAATCCGATTGACTTTGCTCCTTGAACAAATTCATCAGCACTTATTTCTGCAAAAACTTCTTCTATGATTGCTAAAACATTTGCAACATCTTCTGGTAGGACAAATATATTTCCTAAGTAACCAGGAAGTTTACTTGCACGTTTCCAACCTAAAGCACCCCATAACATTTCTGTTGCACACACACGATTAGTTATGATTAATTCCAGTTGGGCTTGGCTCATTCTTTGAGAGATAATTGGAGTAGTGCCTACAAATAGAGTATCAAATATTTTTACAAATGTTTTGGGAAAAAATAAATGGTAAGTCTGATGTAAATCTTCCCAGTCGAACACATCAGAATTTTGCTGTCTTTCAATCAGACAATCAGGAAAATAAATATTAGACTCATTTAGTTTTTGGAAAGGTAACTGATTAAGAATTTCAGTTCTGATTTTAAGATAATCTTGTAACTGATATGCAATTTGCGATCGCTTTATAGCTTGATTAAAAGCTTGAGAGACATTGATTACATCTGAAAGCTCTATTCTAAACAAGCACCAAACTGGATCAGCACTCATAGTTTATTTAAATTTTAAATAAATTACACACCTGGGAATACTTTAGATAAATCCAATGCTAAATCATTGAAACGCGGTAGATTGACTGATTCATTTGGTAGAAATATTATCTTGCGACGATAACCAAATTGACCTTGTGAGCTTTGATAAGGTTCGCTGTAACACTCCAAAAAATTATCTACTAAATTAAATATCCAATAATCGGGAATACGCGCTTCAGCATAGATAGATAATTTTGTTTCTTGGTCATATTCTAAAGAGGAATCAGACACCTCAATCAGCAGTAAAACATCAGATGGGCTAGGATGTGCGGAAAGATAATCATCATCTACATTACGAACAATTGCTAAATCTGGTTCAGGTTCACTATTATCACTGATAATAATAGGCTGCTGACTTCTTATCAAAGCATTTTCATCTATAAGTTTAATCAACTCCCTGAATAAAAGAGTTTCACAAACAGAATGTGGTGTACCTTTTGCAGCCATTTCAATGATTTTTCCTTTGATTAGCTCAACTCGGTCATCTTCGGCAAAAAAGCCGAGTTCAGTTAAACGGTGATATTCCGATGTTGTGAAGCGTTTAGCTGTTGAGATACTCATAAAAACTATATGAATGTATGATTACTTTAATTTTAATCAAGACTGGATTGGTAAAAATTCTGGTGCGAGTTTTTTGAGTGCGGCGATCGCATGTAATTTTACCTGTTCGTTTGGGTCTTGTAATAAAGTAGTTAATGAGGGGATAGCTTGTTGATTACCTAACTGTCCTAAAGATAAAGCGATCGCACTTTTGATGTAGGCAATTTCTTTAGCGGGATGATGTGAGTTTAATAATTCTAATAAAATTTCTGTAGCGGTTGTAACTAATTCTGGTTTTTCTACTCGTCCCAAAACTGTGACAATTTCCTGACACAAAATTTCTGATTGAGTTTGGGTTAATACCTGTTGTAAATATTCCAAACCAGATAGTGTCCCTACCCAAACTAAAGCGCGAATAATTTCTAGTTGTAAGGTTATGGGTGTGTGGGGTGACATCAGCACGGAAAATAAATGTTGGGTAGCCTCATCACCACCAAGGCGAGAAAGGGCGACGGCTGTAGCACTACACACATCTATATTGAAGTCATAAAGCTTGGGTTGTAGTTTGGTGACTAAATCTAATTCGGCATTTAAATCGGGACGGAAACTTAAACCTAGTACAGCGATGCGTCTCATTGTCGCCACCACATCATCTAAAGCTTTGATTAGTAAAGGTGGTACACGTTGATCATGAAAGCTGCTGAGGGCTTCTAGGGCGGTGGCGCGGACTGCAACTTCCGTATCTTGTACCACAGTCAATAAGGGGACAATGGTTTCTGGGGTGCGAATATAAGCCAGCGATCGCACTGCCAAAAGTCTGGTATCATCTTGTTTTAACAGTTCCGAGAGTTGATTAATTGCTAAACTCCCCATTTGTCCTAATGCTGTAGCGGCGATCGCTTTTAATTCTTCATCATCGCTAGTTTTGAGCAATTCTACCAAAGGTGCGATCGCTTCTGGATGTTGAAATTCGCCCAAAGTTCTGGCTGCATACCAGCGCAATTCTTCCTCTGCTTCTTCTTCTTCTAAAATCTCAATCAGTGGCGGAATGGCAATATTTCCCAAGCGAAGCAACACCTTGGTAATCTCCCAGCGTTGCTGAAAATCCCCCATTTCTAAAATAGGAAGTGCTAATTTCAGCAGATATTCTGAGTGTTGATCATCCTTGACCAAAATCAACTGTTGCAGATATTGAATCAGCAATGACCAGTCAGCATCATCATACGCTGTCTGCGCCTGCATCAAAAGCTGGTTGATATTGCCTTGCATAAAAAGTATGAAGTGTGAAGTCTGAATAATTCAGTTAACCCTTAACTAAAATGGCATCGCCTTCAATTTTAGCGGTGTAAGTTTTGAGGGGTTTTTCGGCTGGGCCTTTCTGTACTTGACCATCAGTGCCATATTCTGCACGGTGACAGGGACAGGCAAATTTTTTTGCGTCGGCTTTCCAATCTACGGTGCAACCTTTATGAGTACAGGTAGGGTCAACAGCAATTAAATTGCCGGCTTGAGATGTACCAACTAGCAAAACATCCCCAACAGGGGAACCTTTAACCAAAAGTTGACCTTTTTGGTCTAGGTCTTTGGTAGTGCCTACCTTTTGCCAATCTCCCGATGTTGCAGATGTTGATGTACTTTTCTCAGAATTACAGGCAGCAATAGCCACTGGTAAGTTAGTAGCTATCAAACCTAAACCAACCCAATTGATGAAATCACGACGTTTCATAGTTGTGGAAATTATTTGTAATTAGAATAACAGCGATCGCCTGCTCTACGGTTAGCTGCTTCACTATCAGCATCAAATCGACAATTTTTTATTCATACTTATGTAATCAATCGATGGTTTTGCATCACTCATTTGCTCAGTGTAATGCAGAAAACGCATTGATCTCATTCTTAATTAGCAATTACACTCATATTTTGTAGCTATTTATACGATTTTAGCAGAGATCTAACTCTAACCTTAAAAGTATCGAAATTGTTACATAAACAATAGTTGTGTTTACTTGGTGAACTTCCCCAATATAAAAGATTACAAATCTTCTCTCAGAACTAAAAAAACCACGTTCAGTTAGTTAAAGACAGACTCTTGTTTGTCAATTAACTATTCAGATACACAACCTGAGAACACACTAAAAAATTAGCAATAGATAAATATTCAATTTAAAGTCGCTAAAACTCGTAAAACCAAAATCTAAGTTACGGGTTGATTGATATTGGTTAACTACCACCACTGAATTAGCAATAATGAGAGTTAGCTCATGACAGATACAGGAACCACTACCAAAACCAGCCTCAATAAGTTTGAAAAATTCAAAGCTGAAAAAGATGGACTCGCAGTTAAAAGCGAAATTGAGAAATTTGCTGCCCTAGGTTGGGAAGCAATGGACGAAACCGACCGAGATCATCGGCTGAAGTGGTTGGGAGTGTTTTTCCGCCCAGTTACCCCAGGTAAATTCATGATGCGGATGCGGATGCCCAACGGTATTCTCACCAGTGACCAAATGCGCGTGTTAGCAGAAGTATTGCAGCGTTATGGTGATGATGGTAGTGCTGACATTACCACCAGACAGAATATTCAATTGCGGGGGATCAGAATTGAAGATTTACCCGATATCTTCAATAAATTTCACGCCGTCGGTTTAACCAGTGTGCAGTCTGGGATGGACAACGTTCGCAACATCACAGGCGATCCCGTGGCTGGACTGGATGCAGATGAATTGTTCGACACGCGAGATTTGGTGCAGCAAATTCAAGATATGCTCACCAACAAAGGTGAAGGAAATCCAGAGTTTAGCAACTTACCCCGTAAGTTTAATATTGCCATTACAGGTGGACGTGATAATTCAGTTCACGCCGAAATCAACGACTTAGCATTTGTCCCCGCCTTTAAAGAAACAACATTCGGGTTTAACATCCTGGTTGGGGGCTTTTTCTCCGCCAAACGTTGTGATGCGGCAATTCCTCTGAATGCGTGGGTTGCAGCAGAAGATGTAGTGGCTGTATGTCGAGCCGTTTTAGAAGTATTTCGGGATAATGGTTCACGCGCCAACCGCCTGAAATCTCGTTTGATGTGGTTGATTGATGAATGGGGTATAGACAAGTTTCGCACCGAAGTTGAACAGCGTTTAGGCAAGCCATTGTTAGCTGCTGCGCCCAAAGATGAAATTGATTGGGAAAAACGCGACCATATCGGTATATACAGGCAAAAACAACCTGGATTGAACTATGTAGGCTTTCATGTTCCCGTGGGGCGGTTTTATGCCGAAGATATGTTTGAAATTGCACGACTCGCAGAAGTTTACGGTAGTGGAGAAATTCGGCTGACAGTTGAACAAAATATTATCATTCCGAATATTTCTGATGGTAGCCTCGCAACATTTTTAGCAGAACCCTTACTACAAAGATTTTCCATCAATCCGGGTGTGTTGGAGCGATCGCTAGTTTCTTGCACAGGCGCACAATTTTGCAATTTCGCCCTCATCGAAACCAAAAACCGCGCCCTAGCTACCATTCACGCTTTAGAAGCAGACTTAACTTTCACCCAACCAGTTCGCATTCACTGGACAGGTTGTCCCAACTCCTGCGGACAACCACAAGTTGCAGACATCGGCTTAATGGGTACTAAAGCTCGAAAAGATGGCAAAGCAGTAGAAGGCGTAGATATCTATATGGGTGGCAAAGTCGGAAAAGACGCGCACTTAGGAACCTGTGCAATTAAAGGTATACCCTGCGAAGACTTGCAACCAGTCTTACAAGACCTACTCATTAAACACTTTGGCGCACAGATCAAACAAGAAGTCTTGCTTGAAGTCTGAAGTCGGAAATTTTATCTTCAATTCTTTAGGTAATAGTCACTTGTGATTGATCAGAAGTGATGAAACTTCATACTTTTGTCTTCCCCACTTCCATAAAATTAGGAAATTAGGATGCTAAAAAATTTATTTTCATTCAGCGATCGCTACCGCATCTTACATCAGACTTGGTTTGCTTTTTTTCTCACCTTTGTCTGTTGGTTTAACTTTGCGCCGTTTGCTACCACCATTGGGAAGGAACTAAGTTTAGCACCTGAGCAAATTAAAACTTTAGGAATCTGCAACTTAGCCTTAACAATTCCGGCTCGGCTAATTATTGGGATGCTGTTAGACCGTTTCGGCCCCAGGATGACTTATTCAATATTGTTGATGTTTGCGGCTGTTCCTTGTTTAGCTACGGCGTTATCTCAAGATTTTAATCAATTAGTCATCAGCCGTTTGTTAATGGGAATTGTCGGTTCCGGGTTTGTCGTCGGTATCCGTATGGTGGCTGAATGGTTCCCGCCGAAGGAAATGGGAAGCGCGCAGGGTATTTATGGCGGTTGGGGTAATTTTGGGGCTTTTGGTGCAGAATTTGCCTTACCGATGCTTGCTGTTGCGACTGGCTTTTTAGCTGGTGGTGGTTCTAACTGGCGGTTAGCGATCGCACTAACTGGTATTATTACCGCTATCTATGGCGTAATTTATTTCAACTCTGTTCAAGATACGCCTGCTGGCAAAACTTACAAGCGACCTAAGAAAAATGGTGCATTAGAAGTCACCAGCATCAAAAGTTTTTGGGCGATGATTGTCTCCAATTTTGGTTTGATATTTGCCCTTGCTTTATTAGCTTGGCGGTTAGAACAAAAGAATATTCACTTTTTAACTCTTAGCCAAATGTATTTAGTTTGGTTAGCATTAGCTGGATTATTTGTTTACCAAACATATAAAGCTTACGAAGTCAACAAAGAATTATTAATTGGCAAGAAAACTTACACCCCGACACAGCGGTTTCAATTTGGACAAATTGCGATATTAGAATTTACTTACGTAACTAACTTTGGTTCCGAATTAGCAGCTGTTTCTATGCTGCCAGCTTTCTTTGAAAAAACCTTTGGTTTAGAACACGTAGTTGCAGGGATGATTGCTGCTACATACCCATTTTTAAACTTAGTTTCTCGTCCTAGCGGTGGCGTAATTTCTGATAAATTTGGTTCCCGCAAATGGACAATGACAATTATTTCTGCTGGCATTGGTGTTGGCTATTTGATGGCACATTTTATTAATGGTAACTGGCCGATTCCACTGGCGATCGCAGTCACTATGTTTTGTGCTTACTTTGCCCAAGCTGGCTGTGGTGCAACCTACGGTATTGTTCCCCTCATCAAAAAAGAAGCAACCGGACAAATTGCTGGCAACGTCGGCGCTTACGGGAATTTTGGCGGTGTAGTTTACCTGACAATTTTCAGCTTAACCGATGCACCAACCCTATTTAGCGCAATGGGTATAGCCGCAATAATTTGTGCTTTTATGTGTGCTTTCTTCCTCAAAGAACCTCAAGGTTCCTTTGCTGGCGCTGCTGAAGAATTACCAGAAAATTCAACGAAAAAGCCTGCTATTTTAGCTGAAGAATAACCTCAAAAAATCAGGGATGAAATGTGTTGAATAATTTCATCCTGATTCTTTTATCTGCGTTCATTCGCGTGCATCGGCGGTTAATAAAAAATAAACCCGCTGATCAACACCGATAAATTAGGTGTAGCTAAATGACTGAATTTACTAAAACTCTTTGTCCTTATTGTGGTGTTGGCTGTGGTTTAGAAGTTTCGCCGCCAGCCCAACTTAATAAAGCAACTAATCGAGATAGTCAAGGAAATCCCACTTGGCGAGTACGCGGCGATAAATCGCACCCATCCAGCCAAGGTATGGTTTGTGTGAAAGGTGCAACGATCGCCGAATCTTTAGATAAAAATAGATTACATTACCCAATGGTGCGGGATTCTTTAGATCAAGAGTTCTGCCAAGTTAGTTGGGATGAAGCTTTTGATCTGATCACCAACCGCATTCAAACTGTCCGCTTCACCCAAGGGACAGAAGCAATATGTATGTATGGTTCCGGTCAGTTCCAAACCGAGGACTATTATATTGCCCAAAAACTTTTAAAAGGCTGTTTAGGAACTAACAATTTTGATGCGAATTCACGGTTATGTATGTCCAGTGCTGTATCTGGATATATTCAAAGTTTTGGTGCTGATGGCCCGCCTTGCTGTTACGAAGATTTAGAGTTAACTGATTGTGCATTTTTAATCGGGACTAACACCGCCGAATGTCATCCCATCGTATTTAACCGACTAGAAAAATATCACAAAAAAAACCGCAAAATAAAAATGGTGGTGGTTGACCCTCGCCGCACACCCACCGCCGAAGCCGCAGATTTACATTTAGCAATTCGTCCCGGTACAGATATCGACTTGTTAAATGGTATCGCCCATTTATTAATGCGTTGGGGATATATTGACACGATGTTTATCGATGACTGTACCAGCAATTTTTCCGCTTATGCTGAGGTAATTCGTCACTATTCGCCAGAAGTAGCAGCGCGTCAATGCGGTATCAGCATTGAAGATTTAGAAACAGCCGCCCGTTATTGGGGTCAAGCACAAAAGGTACTTTCTTTGTGGTCGATGGGTGTCAACCAATCTAGTGAAGGTACAGCCAAGGTGAGAACTATCATCAACCTCCACTTGATGACTGGACAAATCGGTAAGCCAGGGGCGGGGCCGTTTTCTTTAACAGGTCAACCAAATGCGATGGGAGGTAGAGAAGCCGGCGGTTTGGCGCATTTATTACCTGGTTATCGCTTGGTGAAAAATGACCAGCATCGCGCCGAAGTTGAAGATTTTTGGGGACTGAAGCAAGGACAAATTTCGCCTATTCCTGGTTTGACTGCTTGGGATATGATTACAGGCTTGGAAACTGGTGATGTCGGTTTACTGTGGATTGCCGCTACTAACCCAGCTGTCAGTATGCCAGATTTGGAACGAACAAAGAAAGCGTTATTGCGATCGCCTTTCACAATTTACCAAGACGCATACTACCCCACTGAAACCGCCGCCTACGCCCATGTGTTGTTACCTGCTGCCCAGTGGGGTGAAAAAACTGGCATCATGACCAATTCTGAACGTCGGGTAACTCTGTGTCAAGCATTCCGTCAACCGCCGAGAGAAGCCAAAGCCGACTGGGAAATTTTTGCGGAAGTTGGACGAAGGTTAGGTTTTGCCGATAAGTTTAACTTTAAAAATTCTGCCCAAGTTTACGCCGAGTTTGCCCAACTAACTAAAAATCGCCCATGCGATATGTCAGGGCTTAGTCACGAAAAATTACACAAACAAGGCGCAACCCAATGGCCATACCCAGAAAAAAGTGCTGAATATAAAGAAGTAACTCAAAACTCAAAAAGACTCTATACTGATTTACACTTCCACACCCCCGATGGTCGGGCGCGGTTTGGGGCATATTACTCTAAAGGATTGGCAGAACCACCAGACCCCGATTATCCTTTTGTGTTAACTACGGGGCGACTTTACGGACATTGGCATACACAAACCCGCACAGGTCGCATCGAAAAAATTCGCTCAATGCACCCGGAACCATTTATTGAAATTCATCCTCGTGATGCGGCTAGGTTAGGAATTAGTGATAACCAAGTAGTTGAAGTGCGATCGCGGCGTGGTCAAGCTCATTTTCCCGCAAAAGTGACTAAGGCGATCGCACCTGGGACAGTTTTTGTTCCCATGCACTGGGGCGCACTCTGGGCGAATAATGCTGAAGCTAACGCCCTGACTCATTCTGAATCTTGTCCCGATTCGCTACAACCAGAATTAAAAGCTTGTGCAGTCCAACTAGCACCAGTTTCTGTGGAAGTTACTAGTAAAAATTATCAACTCCAGTCCTCACAATGGTGATCCGCTTGTTATATCCTTAAACAAGAAATTGGTAATTCCAAATTTCTCTTGAGTACTTTAATCAATAGACAAGAGTCAATGGTGATGATTAGAAATTATCATCTTATTTGAGTGCAATTAAGGCGGAATATTCAATTAAATATATCCCCTTCTTACCAATTTCTGATTAAGTTAACACCAGGATGCAGCCGATGAAAAAATTATTTAAGAACATCTTTGGCATTACCAGCGATGAAAACTTTATGTACGTTATCGAAAACGTCGAGGTAATCGTTTCCAAGATTTTATCTGTGTTAATGGTACTAGTAATTTTGGTGGCGATCGGCGATTTAGGCGTTTTTCTAATTAAAGAGTTGTTTGATACTCCTTATGGCAAATTCAACACAACCTTATTTAAAATATTTGGCTTATTTTTAAATATTTTGATTGCTTTGGAAATTTTAGAAAATATCACAGCTTATTTACGAAAACACGTTTTTCAAGTGGAATTAGTTATTGTCACTTCTTTAATAGCTGTAGCTCGAAAAATTATTATTCTTGATTTGGAAAAGGTTACAGGTATTGATATAATTGGGTTAGGTATTGCTATTTTAGCTTTATCAATTAGCTATTTAATAATTCGTTCTAGCAATTCTTCTAAATCTCACTAATCTCTCTCTTGTGACTGATATTTTTATGATTTTATAAATGATTTACTACTATTATAAAGTTGCTTCTGTGTACAGAATTATATTTTTTAATTAGTTTAAATATGGCACTTTTTTTTGAATTTGAAGCAGATTTTGTCAATTCTCTGCGCTGCATCCCCATGCAAATTCGCTATAAATTAGATACGTGTGGAATCAAACTTAAACTATCAGATTGGTTACAGATGACTCAAGATGAGCGTGAAGCTTTACTTGAACTGCCTTGCACCACGCAAACCGAAGTTGAAACTTACAAAGAATATCTCCAGCAACTAATTTTGGAAAGAACAGGTACACCTGTAACACAACTACCAGTAGAACCTTATCCTACATGGATGGATTCTAGTAATATACCCATCATCTTACAAGAAAAAGCCCAAGAACTAGGAGTTAACTTGACATTAGAACAATGGGTGGCTTTAACTCCTTTACAAAGATTTGCATTGATTAAACTCAGCCGTCCCAGCCATGAAAATAAAAATTTTCCCCATGCCATAACAGAGTTTCATCTGCTTTAATTTTAGTCAATGGTCAATTAATTAAAAACTGAGGATAACAAAACGTGGCAGCTAAGAAAATCTTAATGCTGGTGGGCGACTTTGTAGAAGATTATGAAGTAATGGTTCCCTTCCAAGCTTTGCAAATGGTAGGACACACTGTTCATGCTGTTTGTCCCGACAAAAACGCTGGTGACAAAGTAAGAACCGCGGTGCATGATTTTGAAGGAGACCAAACTTATAGTGAAAAACCTGGTCACAACTTCACTCTAAATGCTACCTTTACCGAGATAGATGTTAATACCTACGATGGGTTGGTAGTCCCTGGAGGACGCGCACCAGAATACATCCGCCTAAATCAAAAGGTACTAGAAATTACTCGTCACTTTGCTCAAACAAATAAACCGATTGCGGCCATTTGTCATGGCTTGCAGTTATTAGCTGCGGCTGATGTCCTGCAAGGTAAGAAATGTACAGCTTATCCAGCCTGTAGTCCAGATGTTCGTGCGGCTGGTGGTATTTATGTGCAAATCCCCGTTGATGAGGCCATAGTAGATGGAAATTTAGTAACAGCACCAGCTTGGCCTGCACATTCCTGTTGGTTAGCAGAATTTTTGAAAGTATTAGGTACTAAGGTGGAACATCTAGAAGTGGCAAAAGTTTCAGGATGAAAGAAAAAATTAGTTAAGCCTTATACTTTTTTCAGGTGTAAGGTTTCTTATTCTTTTTTTGATAGATGATTGTATATTTTCTCGATGTCTCAAGATGTGGCAAATACTACTAAAAACTCCAGAAATTCCTGTACATCTTCTGACTGTAGGGTTTCCAGAACATACTATTGATGTGTGATGAAAAATATTTACAAGCAAATAGGCACATAAGACACTTTAATTAGCCATAATGCTTGTCAATATTGAGTTAGATAATTTTAAATTTTGCATGAGAAAATTTTGAATTTGTTAGCAGAGACTAAAGCTATAGTGGATTTAGCAATTCTGCTGTTGGTATGACTAAGGTTAAGTCATCCTGCCAGAATATTTTATGAATTAGTTTGGGAAGAAACTCTAACTCGATGACAGGCAAAAACGCAAGACATAACGCTTTTCTGCGGCTGGTGTCTGGTAATACAGCAGCTTTTGGTTCAGAATCTCGTTACGCGCTACATGCAAGTAAAGAGATGGTAATTGGACGTGACCCCAGCTGTCAGATTGTCTTGGATGCCATGATGTATCGAATGGTATCTCGTCGTCATGCTGCGGTTCGTCCCCTCTCTTCGTCTCCAGATAATAAATTTACTTGGGTAATTTGTGATTTAAATAGTGCTAATGGTACTTATCTCAATGGTCAACGTTTTTATGGGTGCCAAGAATTACAGTCAGGCGATCGCATTGGTTTAGGTAGTGATGGGCCACAATTTATGTTTGAGTATGACATAATACCTCAACCGACAATGATGACAAAACAAAACGCATCATTGCCTTCAGCTGCTAACTACCAAAACCATACCCAAATCAAGCAGCCTGATTCAGTTAGCTTTACACAACTTTTTCCCATTATTTCTACTGGTAAGGATTTAACACGTAAGGCTTACCTTGTCCCAGGAATACTTACAGTAGTTTTTGTCGTGCTAATGTTTGCGACTGTTGGTAGACCCCAAGCTAACCAAGTAATTGTCGCCAGCTATATTGCCTTTGTTGTCTACTATTTTGTTTATCAACTATGTGGCAAACAAAAGCCTTGGTGGGTACTAGTTGGTACGGCGCTGACTACAGCATTAATTTTACTGAGTCCTGTCTTAGAATTATTTATCTTTGTTTTTCGCGGCATTCTGCCAGGTAATTTACCTTCACCCCAGGATTCTACTACATTGACAGAGTTGCTAGTACGAATGTTCTTTGGTGCGGGGTTGATGGAAGAATTGCTTAAGGCCTTACCTGTACTAGGCGCGTTTGTTATCGGTAGACAATTACCTTCACCTTGGCGAGAACGCATAGGTGTGTGGGAACCTCTAGATGGTATCCTCTTGGGAACGGCTTCTGCTTTGGGATTTACGCTTTTAGAAACTCTCGGACAGTATGTACCAGATATCACCCAAAATGTTAGTCAACAGGTAGGAATTGGTGCTGCTGGTCAATTAGCTGGCTTACAACTGCTGATTCCTCGCGTTTTAGGTTCTGTAGCCGGACACATGGCTTATAGTGGCTATCTGGGATATTTTATCGGTTTAGCTGTCCTCAAACCTAGCAAGAGTTGGCAAATTCTCTCGATTGGTTATTTAAGTGCGTCTGCACTCCATGCTTTATGGAACGCTACAGGTTCGATTAATGCTTTGTTATTAGTAATTGTGGGAGTTTTATCTTACGCTGTTTTGATGGCAGCTATTTTAAAGGCACGGGCATTGTCACCAACGCGATCGCAAAATTTCGCTACGCGCTTTCTCGGCCCCAAATAAATCTCGGACAAAACTATAGCAGTTCCCCAAGCCGCAGATCTCAACGGAATGCGCCTCAGCTGATGAGGAAATGCTGTAGAAGTTAATACCCATTTCAAAAAGGATGGAAATATACGGATTTATAAAACCTAGACGCAGTTAGCAATCCAAAATGGTCTTAGGGGTAGAATTAGCAAATCTGCTTTCTGCCCGCTTTTTCCTTAAATATTTTTTATACCTAAAGATAGATTGCATAGCTGGCAATATTGCTTTAATTTCAAGCTAATCTGGATATCCTCTGACTCAAGAAGGAGATTATCTTGTTTTAGGATGAGTAATAAAAGTAATACATTGAGAAAAATTTAGTCGTAACTAAGATTTATTCTCAGACAATAAATAGAGAGTCAAGGCAAATTTTTACTTAAGCTTCAGGTTCCACTTTTTCTAGCTGTCTGAGAGCATAGTAGGCGATCGCTACACTCACTTTAGCTTGCTCGATTTCGGATAAAGTTGCCCAATCTCGATTTTTAATTTTATTCATAACTGATGTTAGGTTTTGCTGTTCGCTGCTACGCATTGCATAAGCATAAGGGCGAGCAAAAACTGCTAGATCATCTGTACCCCATGCAGGTAATACAGTTTGCACACACTGTACCAACTGTTCGTTAATTGATTGTTGCACAGATGCGACTTCTGTCGCTTTCTGGGCGATCGCATTCAGCCAGCCTGTAGGTACTCCAGCAGCAAAAACATTATGTAAACTTTTGCAAAGACTGTCGAAGATTCCGACATTTGTATTGCATTTGTAATCAGCACATTTTGCCACCTGAGACCATAAACTGTCTAACTTTCCGTAAAAAGACTCTGCTCTAGTATGTAGTTCTTCCTCCAACACATCCTGCATAGTAAACTGCTGTTCTAATTCATCAAAATATGCCTCTGCTTGATCATCAGCAGGGTTCCAAGGATAAGCCGCATCTTCGGGTTGGAGCAGGAATTCAAGGAACTCTAATTCCACTTGAGTGGCCGAGGATGGGAGATTGTTGGAATTGTTGATTTTTTTAATCATTTTTCGACTCCTGATGAATTATTTCGCAGTACTGACTGCTACAAGTTGTAAATTAGAATTTCCGCAAAAATTAAACTGATTTTATTTAGCAATTGAACAAGAAAAATTATGCCAGAGCAAGTATCAAGCGTGAAGTATACAGTTCACTGCAATTTTTATCCTGAAAGAAGGTTTAATTTTCAATAACAAACTCCCAAGTTTCATTCACTGAATTCCCAAACTTTAACTTGCTGCCAGATTGTAATGGTACTTCCTCCCGGAGGATTTGTTGCCAACCATTAGAGCTTAAACACCAAGTGGTGCCGTAAGTCGAGAGATCTTGTAAATAATAAGTTTGAACTGGGGTAGTGCCAGCAAAAGTATTTCGGCATAAAATTTCCGCGTGACGCTTAGAAACTGATGGTTCGGGAATCACAATATCATTGTCTTGGGTACGACCAATACGAGTTACGCCTGCTCGTAAAAACCAAGTTTTACCTCCTGGAGAGAGCGATCGCAAACAAGCTCTAGAAGTAGCAAGATTTATATCAATAATTGAAATATCTGGTAACTCTGTAATTCCCTCATCAATGCTTTTAACAAGTTCGCCATTGAAATCTGGATGTAAATACAGAACTGGTAAAGTCCAAGCAGGTTGGTTGAACTTATACAGTGTTAACATTTCTTGTCGCGCTTCCGCCACAGCTTCATCAACTGGCTTGCGCGATCGCAAAGCTGCTGCAAAAGCTTTAATAAAACTGTGACTTTCATGGTCAGCAATTACATCGCGCATTCCTAAAACGGCTGGTACGCCATGACGAATTAGTACTTCTGCTAAACTACTAGCTGGAATTGCTTGGTGATTGAGTGCTGCTGGTTGCGCTCCCCAACAAGCGTTGAAAACGGCTAATTTTAGCCCGCTACGTGTTAATACTTGGGCTAATTCTATGCCATTGAGTGTTTTGCTAGGGCGCAAAAACAACAGTCCTCCATCTGGGCCAGGCAATCCATGCCCAGCGTAAAAAAACACATTATAAGCCTTAGTTTCTAATTCTTGAATCAACTCTTGTGGCGTTGGTTGGATTAGTGTTTTGACCATACAAGGAGCAAATCCTGGATAATTCCGATTTAATTGCGGCTGATTCTCCAGGATTTGTTGCAGAATAATTGCTTCTTGTTCGAGTTGCAAGTTTTCATCATGACCTAAAACCAACAAGATATTTATGGCTTGATCCGTGCGTAAAAACGGTAGTGGTTCAACCTCACTTGTGGTGCGACTAAAGAGCAAATCTTGAGAGAGAGAAATTGCTGATTGTCCGGGTTGGCGCTGCATAATCTCCCAAGGTAAGGCAATCAAATCTGGGTCACGAATTTCCAGTTGAAAGCGCAAACGTGTATTCTGTCCCATCGCCATTCCCGAACTGCGTTCGAGACTGCTGAGAATTGGCCCATCAAATACCCAACGCCACAAATATAGCCCTAAGTATTGCATCAGGCGACCACCATAACCAGGCATATGACCCGAATCAGTCGAACCTAAGTTGAACGAGAGAGGGTTTGCAGGTTTAGGTGCTGTGTTGGCTGTAATATTTAACCCGCTGTGTCCAGCAAACATTTGCTGCCACTCTTGCCAAATTTGATTAAGTTCAGAAGGCCATACACAGTCACGCAGAACATAGCCACTAGGATAAGGCGCTTTGACCACCCAAATGGCAAAGCTATCGGTGCCAGTATTGATGAGACGGGCGATCGCTAAGTTCAGGGATGGCATGGGTTCTTTAAATTAAAAGGTAGAAACCAAGGACTTGCGATAACAATTTTCCGTAAGGAAAACTCTTAACCTGAAATTTTTAAATCGGGTTATTAAATGTATTATTCCAGGCTTCTACAAGTTTATCGAGTATTTGTCGTATTTTTCCTGAATATTATTCTTCTGGACTTTGGCTAGACACGGAAGTTTAACTATCGGGCGGTTCAGACGAATTTTTACACCGGGTTGCGTTGGATTGTAGTACAGAGATATCTTGACCTTGAAGTTCAGCTAATTTGACTCGAAGTTCTGTCTGTTTTTGAAGAGATGGGCTACTTTCAGAGGGGCAAAGTCGCAATTTGAGTACAGATTCCTCCGAAATTGGTGTATTTTTGGGTTCGATGTCCACCACTTGCAAAAAATTATCTGGTGCTATCTTTTGATTATCTAAGATAATTTCTTGATTATTAGTAATTACCGATCCAATCATAAGAGTCTGTGAGCGCTCGCTTGTTGAAGCGGGAGTTGGCTCTACAGTGGGGCTAGAACCAGTTGGGAAAAACGGTGGTGATGACATAAATAGTCCACGCACTAGCAGCCCTAAAGAACCTGCGGCGATCGCAATAATAATCGGCACAATTATGTGGAGCGGCAGTTGCTGAAAAGACCTAGGCTTATCTTTGGGAATTAAAGTTTTTTGCTCAGAAATATCTTCTAGTAAGGTAGGTTGCAGCGGCTTAGGCGGTATGTTGGCGGTTGTGATGGTAGGACGCTCAACAATAACTGCTTTGAGGGTTAGCTCTGGCTCAATATATTTAACTTGATAATGAACTAAAGCGATCGTTACATTATCGTGGCCGTTTTTGGTGTTAGCAATTTCCAGTAATTTGTCGGCTACTGTGACTAAATCTGTTTCTTCAGTCAAAATTGGTAAAATTTCTGTTTCCCAATATTCTTCCACACGGTCAAAATCGCTTAAGCCATCAGATGTCAATAGAAATACAGCATCTTCGTCCAGAATAAACCGTTGTGCTGTCGGATGTAACGCTGCACTGGAACTCATCCCTAATGCTTGCACCAAGGAACCAGAACCACTCTGTTGTACAGCTTCACGATAAATGGCATATCCTAAGCGTACTTCTCTAGAAGCAACATCATCATCAAGGGTGACTTGATAGCAACCATCCCGCGTAATCCAATAAGCGCGACTATCCCCAACATGGGTGATATACATTTCATGGGACACTGGTAATGCCATCACCAAGGTTGTACCCATACGTTTTCTACCCTGACGATTTTCACTGTCATTGCGCTGGCTGATTTTATCATTAGCAACTGCCACAACTTGTTCTAAGTCTGCCAGCAAAAGTGAGGGTTCTATATGGTTATGAGGAACTTTGGTGAGTTGTTGTACTTGCTGTTGAATTGTTTCAATTGCTAAATTAGACGCGACATTACCGCCTTCGTGTCCACCAATTCCATCACAAACAATAGCCAAGGCTGTTGCTTGCGGGGGTTTACTCAACAGTGTGCCACTGGGTGGGTAACAGGCATCTTCGTTGCGTTGTCGTTTGGGGCCAGTATCAGTCTTAGTGATAATCTTAATTTTCGGAGATTGCAATTCCCCTAATTCTGCTAATCCGCGATCTAAAACTGAGATTAATACTTCAGGGGAAGTGATTTCTCCTTGAATGAGATAATTGCTAACTTCGTGAACAAATTCTGCAATGACTGGTTTAGTATCTGGCAACAACTGCTGCCAAAAATCTCCTAAATGTGATAATTTTGGTGCTGTTATGGTGTCAGAGCGTAATTCTAATAAGCGGACTAAAGACCCTTCTACCCTTAATAAGTGTGTATCAATTAAGCTAGAAGCAACACCTTCACTGACCAAGGGTTGCCATAGATGAGCTAATTGCCATAGCCAATTAAGTTGACGCATGGATGTAGCCGTGCGCCAAGCAGTAGTTAACTGGGGACACAACCGTAATTGTTCATCTGTCGTCGGTTCTGTTAATAACGGCGGTTTTTCTAACAGTAAAATTTCTTTGCGAGAACGTCCATCCTTGAGAGACAGCACTCCATACACCTGCGGTATATGTAAGCTGTAGGGGATTAGTCGCAAGTAAGCTCTGATAGTTTGTACGTTTTCTGTTTCTAATCCTTGAGGGAGTAATCCAGGTTTAGTATCTAAAACCACAGATTTATTGAGGACTAAATAGCGATCGGCTAATATTTCTCCAGGACTACCCACATTTAGAACATCACCCACAACCCAGAGATATCTTTTGGGTAAGGGTGTAGAACATCGTTGGCAAAACTTATGAGTCAGGGGGTTAGCAGCCTGACAAAGTTCATTTGGGCAGTAGAGGGTTGCCGCATCATTTTCCATAGTGTTCGCACTGATTAGCGATTGGCAATTTCTTCAAAAGCATAGGCAGTAAGCAGTAATCTAGACCGCTCTTATTTCTGCAAACAGACGCATCCAACTGGGGATCATGATTCTAGCTGGGAAATACCAGCCAATGCTAATACTTGGTTTAGGGAATTTATGCAAATATCACACTCCTTGGCCAATTCTACAGCCTCATCATAACTTTTATTGTTCTGTGACTTTCCGTTGCCATAGCAACCAACTATAAACCCTGTCAACAAAGCTTAACCTTTACTTATGTGTAATTTTGCTTGCTTTGAGTCAATTAGAGCATTAGAAAGGCATACATAATACAGATGTTTCTTTAATTTATAATTAAATATGGTTTAGTTAGAGTTAAAAATCTCCAACTTTACGCCGCGAAGCAGGTTATAAACCTCAATTTAAACCAAGCTGACGTGTTTTACGGAACTATATTGGGCGATCAGTTACAAAGTTTAAATTAATTTTATTTAAGAATTAAAAAGTTAGTTGTTAAACCAGTTAAATTCCAGTTATTACTCTGCTAAAGCAAAGCTAAAATTTCTAGTGTTTGGAAATGGCTGTTCACTGTAAACGGTCAGCAAGTTCTTTTAGCTGACTGGCAAGGTTCAAAAATTGTGCTTCACCAAATTTAAATAAGCAACAGAAGCTTATGTCAAGCATTTAAGCCAAATATATTCTGTATAAAGTTTTTGTCTTCTATCAGGTGATGTATCTGGAATATTACCAAAAAGTAAAATATTAATTTTTTGCTTGGTTATCGCCAAAAAATTGACTGAATTCATATATGTGGTTATAAAAAACTGTGTCAGATGAGAGAGAGGAGAAAAAGTGGTGTAAGTTACCATACTCCAAAATGCCAAGGCAATCTCATTTCTCTAAATAGTTAGGAGTGAGAATACACATCACTCCTAACTGATTGCTGTTGAATCAAGAAACTAATGCACAGGCAAAAGTTGAGTTGACAACTTCTGTTGAGACTGCTGAGTTATGGGGAGTACCCGCAATTTTTTATTTCTACTTCTGTGCTTTCTGTAGAGGATGCTACTACTTATCATCTACGGCAACTTGGGGAACTCCCATGCTGTAGTTGGTAACACGAGCAGATAGATTGTAACTGATTTCGCCTTTTTGGAGGAGCGATCGCAGATAATGCTCCAAATCTGAACCAATGCGGCGTAAGTTGTAGTCTGTCAGATCTGCACCACTGGACGACTCTACCAATTCGTCAAACTTACGATAAATTTTCTGTAGAGCATCTTCATTCCAATTAAATTCGTTGTCTGGGTCAACATCCAACGTTAAAACTTGATTACTGGGAACTAGTTCGCCATCCCGGTCAATTTCTGCCGCAAAAATGCGGATATGCCGGGTTGTGGACTTGAGCAGCATTGGGTTGTCCATAGAATGGTGTAAGGTTTAAGTTGATTACACTGAAATCATTGTAGACGGTTGGCCAGCCCTTAAATCTGCTCTATTCATAAGCTTTCATTAATTAGTCAGTAGTTAATTGTTATTCTCTCCATTTCCTTATCTATCGCCGACTTGTTTTTGGGTGAGAATCTTGGGTGTAGCTGCTGTAAATACTTCAAAACTCCTTTTGGTATAGATGAATCATTTAAACCCATATAAGATTGCCTAAAGCGTTGGTTTTTTATTTTTATACGTAAGTTCTTACTTTAATTTTTGCCTGCTAAAATTAAACTCCAGATGTTTTCGTTTGTACAACGTAAAAAGTAGCAGGTTTTTAATGCAGATAAATTGTGTTTTTTGTACGTAATATTAAGCCGTCAAGTACTGTATATTTTCCTACTAATACCCAGTATTTTACTCTTAATAAATTTATTCATCACAATCTCCTGAAATTGTTGATGAAAAAAACTAACATCAAGTGTTTTTACTTAATTATGGTGAAGCTTCCTCTACGGTTAATTAAATTGAAAAAAGACAGGGGATTTACTTAAGTATAATTACCAAAAACTCGGTAAAAACTCGAACCATTATTGACGTTAAGATAAAGTTGATGTAAAAACCTTTAAAAAGCTAGAGCAACTTCTTACAGAAACTTTATTGTATAGAATCTCAAAAACTGAATAATAGTGATGGCTTACCTAAACCACTTCTGGCGGAGGAAGATCACAACTTAGCCGGTTAAAGACTAGCTAGAAAAAACACAGGAGATAGAAATGAAATCCATAATGAGATGAATTGAAAAAATTCTTAATTGCCGCGGTAAGGATGCAAAAAACAATATAAAGGATGTTTGCTGAGGATTATATTTCCTCCCTCTGATAACCACCAAGTAAAAAAAATCCGCAAAACTATGAACTCGAAAGCATTACCACGCCAGATAAATAATATTGAAGTAGGTGTTTATGAGTGCGAAATACATCTCAAATTCCGATTGATTGAGGAAAAGAGCCTGTTGGGCGATCGCGAGCAACTCTTACAAGTACTACTAGACGCTTTAACTGAAGGATCAGATGACTTTTTAGAGACACTACAAGCCTCTGTTAAGGCTCAGGAGGTCTCCGAATTTAAAGCTTCACCTCAAATGCGTCGTCAACTAATGCGCTTACGCAATGCTGTTGACAACACTCAATAGTGAACTCTAGATCTATCAATCACTTGAGTAGCGATAGTTGGCATATTGGCTATTGCAACGGTAATTTTTCCAGTTTGCTCATTCCCTGTGCTATGTCATGTCATCACTAAGTTGGTTTATTAACCTCACTAACAAAGCTACAAGCTTTAATTTATGTTGCTCTTGAAAAAACTTAATCAAGTATCTACTCTAGCCCGCAACTTTTGAACTTAGGAGATATTTGGCAGCTAACTAATGCGTTAGTGCTTTGTTTTCTGAGCAGGTTACAGTTGTACGAAGTTTTCTCTACAACTATGATTTCTCTAACCAGGGTGTCGCTTTGCTAGAAAATAACATTAGGTATTAACCTTATTTGTTAACTACCTGAGAAATCCAAATATCTTGTAAATAGTTATTGATGGCTAAAATCTTGTTTTTTAAGCTGACAAAAAACTTTTTTTATGCAGCATCAGGTTAAATTAGTTAGGTCAGCGTCTACCAACAATCAATCAGAAAAAATTTAGATATTAGAAACTTAGAGGCTAGTATTGTTAGTTTAGCGTTCTCTACCTTCAAGACAGTAGTTGCTGAATAATTACCGCTCCTGGTAATACCATGCTTAAGCGGATGTTTCCGGCACGGGTTGCCTTATTTAGCAAGCTTTGCTTACATCAATGTCGTATAAGCAAGTAATTTTATTTGAGATAGCTGCAACAAACAGCCATTTAGTCCTGAGACCGCATCAAAAATCTCAAAACCCTTATGCAGTAATTACTTAGCCAGTCCGTGTTCTAGTGCAAACCGAACTAACTCTGTACGGCTATTGGTGCCAGTTTTACTGAACAAGCGGCTCACATATTTTTCTACATTCCGAACGCTGGTTTCTAGGCGACGAGCAATTTCTTTATTCATCAGCCCTTCAGCGACTAAGTTTAAAACACTTTGTTCTCTGGGGGTCAAATCAATTTTGAAGGGGGCTGGAGATTGAGCGATCGCACTTCTTTGAGTTAACAATGCTTTGATTTGAGCAATCTGATTCGCTAGTTCGGCAATATCAGGCGTTTCATTATCTTCGCCTGTAAATGTCGGCTTAACAGGACGACGGGAAAGCAAGTTTTCTACGATTGCTACTAACTCATCCGGGTCAAAGGGCTTAGGTAGATATGCGTCAACACCTGCTTGATAGCCTTGAATGCGATCGCCTGTCATCCCTTTAGCAGTTAAAAAGACAACTGGTAGTGCTTGAAAGCGGGGGTCTTCTCTTAACTGCTTTAGAAACTGATAGCCATCCACTTGGGGCATCATAACATCAGAAATAACCAAATCAGGTGTGTTCTGTTCCATCAACTCCCAGCCTTCACGGGCATTACTGGCAACTTGAACACTAAAACCGCTTTCTTGCAAATAATCTTTCACGGCTTCTCGTAATCCTGGTTCATCATCTACCAGTAATAATTGTGCTGACATTTAACATTTCCTTAAGTCTACCTTTCTCCAATTTAGCGAAAGTTGGCAGCCAATGGTGATTTGTGAGGCACTTATAGTCATTGTCAGATTTCTTCACAATCACTTATGAGGCTCAATCGCTGAGTTTGCTCTACAACATTCTCAAACAATGCATTATGAACGTAGTTCAACGCTTAAAAACCCTATACAAGCAATAATTCAGAATCAAATGCTTTGGGAAATGCTCAAAATTCTCTGTGTATCTTCTTCTCTCAAAGGTTGTGTGTCTTTAGTATTTGTAGCGATTAGGCAACCGAAGTTGAGCCAAAAGTGATGAAGAGTAGAGATAACAGATTGAAAATTCACAGCGTAAGGAAGATCCTAAAAGGGGGGAAAGTACATTCACTATTATTGTGAAGGAGAAAGGCGATGGGTAGAGAGGAAAATAATTTTGAGAGAATAGTTGACAGAGAAGGGAGAGTGAGATAGATTAGATAAGTGCCTGAGAGAAGCGCTGCGAAGCGAAGCTCGGAAAGGAACCGAACCATGAAAAGATTATAGTTTGAAAG
>NZ_JADEWI010000076.1 GCF_015207705.1 Nostoc sp. LEGE 06077 | reverse complement strand
TGACAATTCTTGTAAGCAGGCTTTGATTCGTTCTTGTTTATCTTGGTTCATGGCGAGTCATACACACTGTTTTATCTGTTGTTATCTTCTCCCAGAACTTGTATATCTTCCAAAAGTGGATGCTCCCAGATTATTGAGATTTTAACCCCAATCAAAGGTATTGGACTTTGGACGATTCAAATGTTATTGATGTTTCGTCTACATCGATTGGATGTTTTACCTGTAGATGATTTAGGTATTCGTGCTGCCATTCGCAGGCTGTATGGTTTAGAAGAACTACCCAAGAAAAAAATGTCATTTTGACCGTGTAGAACTACATCAGTTCACACCAGATAATTTGCCAGATTTGGTGGCTCATCTCTATCAAGGAGTTGCAACTAAATAATGCCTGCAATGTTGATAAAGAGTTACAATCTCCACCAGGATATACGAGCATATTTCCGAATATCACCAACAAAATACTCTAAGCTAAAAACTGATGGGCAAGCAGAAAGTCTTGCTAGTAATAGTATTGCACTACAATAATGAAACAGATGCAAACCATGTAAGCTTTGCTACATCTTACGTTTTTAATTGCGAGCTTCGCAGCAGTAGCGTCCGCTGCAAATTGGGATGAATCGGTGTTCTAGCCGATTGCATAATCAGTAAAAGCACCCAAGTTTCTCTAGTGAAAAGTGAGTGCTAATAAAAATACTACACAAGGATTATTTATCTGCCTTGATAGACCGAAGTACTATGACAGTAACAACTATTCCGTAAATAAACTGCAAGCAAAGTCACAAATATTTTGTTAATAATGCTACTTCATTTCTTGCATTTGGATTTACTGCTGGCATAAGGAGCAAATTTACTCTCTTACTTAATAAATATGCTGTTTCTTTGCTTGTTTGTAGCTGGAAAATAATCCTGTGAATTTGTTGGTTGTTGGCTTTGATTACGTCGAAGTTTCTCAAATAAAATAGGTGGTGTTGCTTGACAAAATGCTCCGCAGTAGTGCATAGTCATCACAGCTTTAAACGCCCAATGACTCGTTGGTACATCACTAAAAGGATTAGGTAAAGTTTCTGCTTGGTTGTTGATACAAGCATTTTGAACTTGAGTTAATTTCTGTGACTCATTATTAGTAGGATTAAGAGCCTTTGCTGGAGCTACTAAACTACTAATTGTTAATAGTAAAACTGCTGTTAATATTTTACGGTTCATAAATTTATTACAATTACTACGTTGGCTTGATTTTTTTATTAATAAATTATCTTTGCAATCCCGATGCCTGTTTTTTACTTTCCAAAACCTCATCAAGTTTAGAATTAGCATTTTCAAAATCCTGCAAAATTTCTGGTGTTAATCTGTTGATTTGCACTTTCCCAGATTGGACGAAGAGAATCACATCACCGTTTTTGTGCGCGATCGCCAAGTCTTTTGATTGAGGATTAAATACTAAATCGTAGATTTTACCTTGAACACGAGTCGTACTATCATCTCCAGGTTGACCCAAAGCTGACACGATTTTATGAGCAATCTGAGCTATTCGGTTAACTGTATCTTTTTGCATTGCCTCCTTTGCTTGGGGTGAAAACTGCCCTGTCGTCTTAAACTCTTTAGCGATTTGGGCGATTCGTTCTTTGTAGGCTTCTGGTTTTCCCAAATTATCAGATGTACGCCACCATGCACGTAAGTCTTCTATAGTTATCGGTTGAGTTTGGCAGGGTGCAACAGCATTACTGACAGACTGGGGTTGAGGCCCAGAAAGAGTTTGTTGATTAGTGGGATGATTGTTCCCAACAGGCTGAACTTTAGTTGTGCCTGTACTAACGACTGGTTTTGGCGGTTTGAGGTGCTTTGGTCTATCTGGCAGCGATCGCAATTTCTCTTTGTACTGTTCTTGGGACTCTATCACTTCTCCAAATTTTTTGGTCATCAAACCAAATACTGGTTCGGGGATGGACGAGTTACCCATGTTGAAAACAGCCAGGCCCTTCTTGGTTTCCAGTGCTACTTCCTCTGGTGGCACTTGGGTAATCGCTATGTTTTTTTCGTTCAACCACTTGGTCACAGTCTCAACTTTATGATTATCCACAGCCAACTGAGTTAATCCTAATAACTTATCTTCTGGTGTTGCAAAAAGGATAGTTGGACGTTCCTTTATCTTGTAGAGAATTGGTGCAGTTTTTTCGATTACTACCTCTTGCTCTGTATTGACTGTCTGTTGACCAAACGCCTGACCTTCTTTCACCCAAATTCCAGGATACTCAATAGTAGTTGGGTCAATCTTCACCATCATTGTTGTTGAGACATTACTTTGCAACGTAGCTGGCACTGGAGTTAGCCTTCCAAAATTGAGAACTCCCAATTGTTTGAGTGCTTCTTTATCTTTTTTGAAATGCAACACTCCCAACGGTTCCCCATCCAAAAACACAGCATCTCTTATTTGAGATTGTGGTACATCTAGAGTCAGCCTTCTGTATTCAGTGTCATTAAATTTCTGACTTTGATAATCGTAAGAATTAGTTTTATCAATCTTTAGTAGATTACCATTTGGAGATTCGGCAATCACAAAAGCATTATACTTGTCTGATATAGTTGTCAGTTTTAGGTTAAGTGGATTGCCATCTTTGATGTAATTTACTGATTGAAGTTGCTTAATCGAATCTGCGTCTAATTCCCCCAACACTTGACCATTTAACTTAACTTTTACTGTTTCATTTGGTACTGCTACTTTCCCAATTTCTAACATCACTTTTTGAGAGTGAAAAACCTTGTCAGCGTAAGTAAATTTCTTGATTTCTCTAATCGTAAAATCTATTGGCTCTGTCCCTGTCAGAGAAATTATGGCATTCGCTGTGTAAGTTTCCCCTGGTAATAGATTAGCGATGGCCTTTGTACCGATGGGTAATTGTCCTGTTCTTGGTTCCAGTGGCGCGAACTCCTTATATCCCCCATCACCATCCTGGACAAACACTAATCTTAAGCCGTGGCGTTCATGTTCAGGTGGGTGGTGCGATGCCCTAATTTCAATTGAGTATTTCTCATCCTGATTCCAGGTTTTGCCCTTGAAACTGTTCGCCTCATTACTCAATGTCCCAACTCTTAGCTCGGTAAATTGCATTTCCCCTAACCGGGAGACAATCTCATCACCAAACGCCGCGAACACAAAGTTGGGATTTTTTTTGTAAATAGGGTCTTTATTTTGAGACTGTCTATCCTCCAGTTCATCCTGCCTCGCTGCGCCCACACTCCACGCCGCTGCTGCCGCTCCTAGTCGCTCCGGCTCTGGTATGCTTGAGTGAAATTCTTCAGCAAATTTATAAGCTTGCGAAAACATTAGTTTGGTTTGCCCTTTGCTCAGGGATGGTCGAAATTCAACCACAGAACAATTACTAGTTGACATTCCTGGCTTGAGTCCATATTCTTGTACCGACTGAGGGCTAAGTGTACCTAACTTCCGATATTGCGGCTGGCCTGAGTTCTCAATTTCATTATTTATTTGGGCGAGTGCTACTAGTTTTGCGGAACGCTTATCCGCTTCTAACTTTAAGTTAATGGTTTGAGCTTTCCAGATGAGGGGATGATCGTAATAAGTTAGGTTCGTAATCTCCAGTTTTGACCCCTGCTGCGTTTGAATAATTGCACTAGGGCCACGTTCACTCTCCCGCCGTCGCTCCATTGCTACGGCAGCGTTGTACAAGCGGTCGAACTCATACTTGGCAGCGATCGCACTAAATCTCTGCTGTGGGGTGAACTCGACCCCTTTAAATAAATCACCAAATTGAACAATGGGACGGGATTCAAGTTTTGATTCTTGGAAATATTTATTTGTTTGGTTAATTAATAATTCTACTGGGGAATAGCCCTCAGTTTTTATTCCAGAGTTTAAATAAGCTGTCGGGGATTTTTTATCTTTAATATAATCAACTTGGCGATATAAATAGCGATTATTTTCTCTAATTAAGCCCATTACTGGCTTTTTAGAACTTTTAAATAAATCCACCGCAATTTGGTTTTGGTAACAAGCCTCTTCAATCATTCTCCTATATAAGAAGCGATTAGTATTCATAGCTTGTTCACTGATTTCCGGCGTTCTCTGAGGATTTTGATACAGAGCTACAAACTCTTGTATATATGGTTTATATTCTTCCCTAATTGGCTTGGGATGTTCATAATTTTCGGCTGCTAATAGTTTTTGATAATGTGCTAATACTCGGTCTAAATATTGTGATTTTTGTTCAGGATTTCCGTAGGTTTCTAAAATTTTGATTTCCGATTCTAATGCCTCTAATGCGGTCACTTGATTATTAATCACGCCCACACTGATACTATCGCTCATGTGTATAGCGATTTCCTCAAATGGTGGTTGCTCTCCGTTAATATAAAATGATTGTTTCTTTTCCTTGATAGTAGGAAGATAAGCGTTGGCTGGCAGTGTTCTATACTCAGCTTCGGCTGTAAAGTTGGGATATTTACTTGCAAGTGCTACCCCTATACAATCACCATCAAAATCGCGTCCTTGGCGTTGAGATTCTGTTTCTAGGGGTGCTATTTCGTCCTGTTGAAGTCTCGCTTTGATACGTTCCAGGTCTTCATCATTAACTATTATAATTCCTTCTAAACGTGTCCCGTCTGGAGCCACACTATCATCAATAATTTTATTGGTAGATACGCACAAACCGTTAGAATTAAGAAACGGAGAGCGGAAATTTAGAACCTTTTCTCCTTCATCCAACCAAGGTACACAAATTTCCCCATTCTTCAAATTCTTGGATGGAATGATCATCCCTCTGTCAAAAGTTAGCGTCCGCCCCAAAGCGATATCTCGCCACTCGCCTTGGACAAATTTACTAAGTTCTTTCCTCACCTTCTCTGTTTCTAAAAGCTGATTATGCCCTCCAATTAAGTCAGCCTTAATCAGTTTATACATTAATAAATCATCTTTTTCTGATTTCTCATCTAAGTCATCACTTGTTTCAAATTGTTCTTCAGATTGATTAAGAGTGAGTAATTCTAATTCTTTAGCAAGTGAACCATCAGCAACTTGCTCGGAAATCTCTACTTTTAAAGATGATTTCTGTTCTTCAGTAAAAGCTTTGCGCTGTTCATACTTCTGACAGTAAAGTTGTGCAACTTTTCTAGGGTCACTTTGGGCTTCGGCTAATTTTTGGGCTTCGGCTTCTAGTTCCTCCGCAAAGTCTTTAATGCCTTGGGGAAATGATGCTAACAGTTGCGATATGGCCGTTTTTCCCTTTTGCGATTGGGATTTCTCTCCTAACCAGATTTTCTGCCTGTAAAGTCCTGGCTGGATTTGTGGCTTAATGGGGCCATCAGGGCGATCCTTATCTGTACCCTTGAAACTGGATAGCGGAATAATTAAATCTATTTTTGGTTCGTTATTGGTGTCAGCATATTTTATTTGAGCGAAATTAAATGGTCTTAAAGTTCCTTTCCCAAATCGATATTTTTTATCTTCTCCATCTCCTTCTTTCCAACTAAAACGGTGCTGAATCACGCGATAGCTTTTATCAGTTTGCTCTTCCCTTTTAGTTAGTTTGTCATATAACTGTGGAGAAATCTGACCATAACAGTCACCTACCAGTTTAAAAGCAAATTGCTTGTCAAGAATTCCTCCATTTTCGCCTTGAGCTTCCGTAGAATCATCTACAATCAAAATATTTAATTCTTCATGAATTGAATTTTTACATTCTCCCAGAAAAATTGAACCATAAGCTCCTCTATCTTTTCTATCAGGGCATAATTTCTTAATTACTTCTAAACATTCTGGCGCACCGTACAATAAGCGGGTTTTTGAAGATAATAAAAGCGTGTGACCATCTGGATGATTTCTTAAATCCTCTGCCTTAGAATATTCATCTATATGACCAAAAGAAAATTGTTGACCTGGAAAGTAGAATTCTAGTAGAGTATTATCTAAATTTTCCGTTAAAATTGAGTCAGGATTCTTATTATCTCCATCAGTATGAATCCACTGATTTAATCGCGTATCAAAGTGTTGGAATTGCAAAGGCATAATTTTGTTTGATCATTAAAATTTCAGGAGTTTTATATGTCAAGAATTAAGCGTTGGATAAATATGCACAAGAAAGAATTCAATGCAAACGGAACGTTAAAAGATGAAGCTAGACAACAAATGTTGTCTGAGGGAATGAACGAGGGAGCAATCGACAGTTATGCTCGTAGATGTAAGGCTCAATATGATGAATGGAAACTTTTAGACGAAACATATCCCGAACCTTGGCCTATTTACACTGCCTATGATTTCTTCACTCCTACAGAAAAACAACAGTTCAACCCTGATGGTTCTCTTAGAGCCGAATACGTTGAATCCGAACTTAGAAAGGGGACTAGTCAAAACTGGCTAGAAGAAATGGAAAGGCGCAAGAAGATTGATGTTGATAACTATAATCGGGTATCAGAGCGAGAAGCAGCAATCGGCATCAATTTTGGTCAGCAAGAAATGAATAGACTCCGTGCTTCCAACCGAACATACATACAACGCCGCCAGCAAATGGAAGTAGACTTACGCAACGGTGAAGAACCCAGCAGTCTGCCTTTTGATCTAGACACGCCACCGTACATCTAAATATCTTGAGATAACAGCGAGGTTGATGTTCTTTTGATGGGCTTACCCAGAGCAAAATCAACCAGTCGTTGACCACTAATCAAAATTACCTGGGGACAATCAATAATCATTTCCTTCGACTTGTCCCCAGTTTTTCCAGTGAGATTGAAAAATCAAGCCCCTTAATTTATTAATGGGGATAATCTACAATTGTTTGAGATTCTACCTTGGAATCTTTCTTGTTGAATGTTGCTCACTAAGCTGAGATAAAGAACTAGGCGATGCATTGAGCAACTTAACCAAGCTACCAAAGCAAGCAATCACAATCAAAAAAGCCAAACCAGCCTGACTAACTTTGTGCCAGGAAACAAGAGTTAATTTGAATTTAAGTCGTTTAAGGATAATTGCCTCTAATTTCTGTTCAGTTATGCGATTCTTCAGAAAGTTCAAAGCTACCAGACAATTAGAAATATCTTCACCTCTTTGAACCTTCTGACAAAGTAAGATTTCTAAACGATTAATCCGTTCTTCTGGAGTATGCAAATAAGCATCAGACCAATCTGACCAAAACTTGGTTTCTTCTAACTCAGAAGTCCAATCTTCACCAAGTTCAATCTTTTGTAGTTCCATTTATTTTTGACGACGACGCGGTTGTTTTAGAGAGCGTTTATAATTTTCGAGTATCTGCTTCTCTTGAGATGGTAAGATCACAGATTTTTTATCCAAACGCAGTTGATAGCACAAGCTTTTTTCAGTAGTACAGGAGATGGCAGATGGCTCATTGAATCCCCACATTAAACCACATAGCAGAGTTGAAGCAGCAAAAGTAAAAAACATCGCAGTTCCAGAACGACCAGAACCAACCCACCGACCAAAATAAAATAGATTTGACTTAAACTGTTCAAAGCGTTGTTGTCGGAGTTTTTGTTTTTTCTCTTGCGCTTGGTTCCAGGCTTGTAGATTTTTTAACTTTTCAGAAGCTAATTTCACAGCCTTGGTATTAGATGTCTTATCTACCTGAATATCAATCGTGCGTTCTCGCTGCTCAATTTCTTGTTCTAACTGGTAGTCGTATCGCTGTCGGATGCGCTCGGCAATTGCATCGATTTGATAGAAGTAGGAGGTAAAACATTCATCCGATGTTTCTCTAATAAGGCTTGCATTGGAGAAGGCTTTCCCTCAATTCGTGACATAATCCTCCTTTCCATTTGCACGAAGAAATCTTCACTCTCATCTGGTTGTTCGGCTAATCTAGCTAAAGCTTTTTTTGCATACACTTGTTTAACAAGTCCAGGAGGAATTTTTTCTACAAATTTATCTGTAACTTTGTCAACTAAACCAGCTAACGCCCCTTCTGATTCTTTCGTAATCTCTTCAATGTCACTTGAGACATCAGGCATTTCTTCACCAGCCAAATTACAAGTAGCAAGAAAACGCTCGGTTTCTTCTGGAGTATATTCGTCTTTTTCTCCTAATCCACAGAAAGCCAAAATCTTTAAAGCTTGTGTCAGGGTGAGTCTAAAATCTTGTTCACGAGCCTGAATTAACAGTTCTGTTATATCTAATGTTTTAGTCGCTTTTTTTCGAGACTTTTTCCCGTTCTTGATTTCAGATGAAGAATCGTCGGTATCTAACCTTTGTTGAAAAAGTGTTGTAGCTTGTTCATAATCACAAGCTTGGCCATCTTTGAATAATTGACGAACAATATCAAATCTAGTCTCAATATCGGCATCTGAATATTCTTGTGTGTCATGAGTCAGTCCACAAGCTGTCAATGTTGCTAAGACATCCTCTAGTGATAGAGAATACATATTTTGTAAGGCTTCTTTGGTGTAAGGCATAATACCATTCCAACTTGCATGAATATATTTCCAGCATTTAAGCTTGATTTTTCGGCACTTCTGGAGCAATTGCTATTGAGCAAAAAATGAAATATCAAAACCCAAAATGCTCTATTTACGTAAGAATTCAGTACCCAGGAGTCAGAAGTCAGAATAAATAAGTATTTATAAAATTAAGAAATTGATTTTCAAATATTTCTCCTGATTTTTAAACACTCCTGACTCCTGAATACTTACCTATTTACAAAAGTTTTAAAACATTGTTTCAACAAGATTGTCATGTTGATAAGGCAAAAAATCTACACCTTCTCTGGGTTGTTCTGGTTTAATCAAACTCTCATTAGCCATTGTCACGTTATATATAGGCACTTGAGATTCCACCTGTTGCACCATTGGTTGAACAGGAATATTTTGCCCAAAGTTGTTAACAGGAATATTTTCTTGTAAAAACACTTCAAACAAATACGCTATGTGCAAGTTCAGCTTGTAAATAGCATTTCTGGCAGATTGCTTTACTTCTTGTTCCGAATAATTCCCGTCTGCTTTTATAGCAAAAGGCAACCAGTATCCAGACAAAGCAGATAACACCTTTTCTCTCTCACTAATGTCGTTACTTTGTTTAATGTATTTGATCAGGGCAACGCTGAACGGCTCTTTGTTCATCGAAATCCGACATCGGTAATCCATTCTTTCAATCTTTTCACCCATTTGTTGCACCATTTCACTTTTCATTCTGATACAGATTCTTTCCCCAGAAGCATTGAGCAAATCTAGATTTCTTAATTTTGAATTTTGTTAGCGCAGCGTTAGCGAGTCCGCGAGCGTCATTTTGAATTTTGAATTGGTATTGCACCTGCACCCACAACCTCTTTGCTTTGTCTTATTCCCTTGGCACATAAAAAGAAAAACAATCCATAAACATCTGTCAATCTGTGATTGAGAGACTTGGACACGGCTTGGGGGAAGCTATTCATCAGTTGTTTCTCTAAAATTTCACACCAGTTGACATGAGAGAATGAAAACAAGTTGTTTAACTGAGATTGGAAGTAATGCGCCGTCCCTCCACTAATAATCACTTCATCAACATCACGAGGTACTTGCAACTTCAACCAGTTGGATAGCATCATCCAATATTCCTCTTTACAAGTCACAACAGCATTGCGAATTCTGGAAGTTTCATACTCTCTATACACTGGATCTACATTTAAAGCTAATTCGCCCAACGCTTTATGAGATGCGTTTTTTCCAGACTTACAGATAGCCGATGTCAACTCCTCTAGGTTCAATCCCGATGTTTGACGCTTCACTGATTCCACCATTTTCGAGAAGCCTAAAGGGTCAGTTTTACCCTTGCTCATCTCTCCACGGTCAATCAACAAAATGCTTGCATCTCTATAACCCAACATCACTACTGCAAAAGATTTTTCTTTTAAGTTAGAGCCAGGAGCTATCCCTCTAGAGAAAATCCCCCCACCTTCAGGAAGACATAAAAATAATTCCAATGAAAATATTTTTTCTCGTCCTTTGAATTTGTAGTTAGAAAGGGCTGTTGTTACTAACTCCTGGAATAACACCCGGTCTTGATATTCTCCCCAAGGCAGCAAAATCCCTAAATGAATTGCTGTCCCATTCTCTAATTCGTGTTTGTCAGCGATCGCTCCCACCATTGCCAACACCTTGGGTAACGCTAACTCAAACTTGCGCTTCTGCAATTGTAAATCAGAATTAAAACGCTTCCTGGCTAAGAACCCTACTGCTTGACACTTATTTTGATATTCAATCCAAGCACTATTCTCAGGGTTTGACTCCCCTATCTTCGTTTGCTCATAATTCTCTAAACTTTCTAACGGGACTGTCGTTACATCTGGCTCCATCAAAATTAATTCTGGCTTGAAGGGATCTAACGTGTAAAACCCCTTCAATAATGAACCACCTGGATCTACAACTAACCTTAGCAGACTCATCAGAACCACCTCACTTTTATAATTCAGTAGGGCAGATTTTAGTACTAAAACACATCAGTACAGCTTTTTGCTAATGCGTTATTTCTCTGTTAATTGTACAGTAAAAAAACAAAAATACAAGGGAAATATCTGATTTGTTTATGTAATTAATCAGTCAATTCTCAGTACTTCTTATAATTTCTTAAAAATGGCTTTTATGCTAATTCTGTGATGAACACAAGATGCCTACACGACTTACTCACGATATTATTATGGCAATTATATGTAATCTTAATTTTTGATTTTAACGCACAGTACGCCATATTTGGCGGAAAGTTTTTTGAGTATTTTGCTATATTAAATTAAGTCGGAATCTTTGAAAGAAATATTTCTGTGAAGTCAAAGTCCCACGAAAAACATTTCGCTTTCTGTCAAGCATCACTAAGTTTGATAGTGGGGACTTGCTTTGACTTTCAACATTATTTAAACCGCGATTATCTTCCTGGCAGAGAAAATAACCAGATTTTATTAGGGGGCAATCAAAGGAGTATTAAGTTATGTAAAGTCGTGAGGGGGTCGCCATGCTAACAGCGGCTAACGTCTCCTCAGAGATGGCGGTGAAGTACTTCGTCAAGAATTACTATCATCAAGGGAAGTCCCTTTGGAGTGGACAGGGGGCTGAGAAGTTAGGATTATCTGGTGCAGTTGATGACGAAGATGCTTTCAAAAATGTGATTGAGGGAATGTCACCAGATGGAAGCCAGTCCTTAAATGGCAGGATGCTCAAAGAAAAGGGGAAAGAACGCCGCGCCGCCTTAGACTGTACATTTTCTGCCCCCAAGAGTGTGAGCTTGATGGCCTTGGTGGGTGGAGATCCGCGTTTAATCGACGCTCACCATCAGGCATTGAAAGAAACCATAGAACTAATAGAGCAGCGTTACGCCTACACCAGAGTGACGGATGATAATGGCAGACATAGGATAAAGACTGGTAACTTGGTGGTGGCACAGTTTGACCACATCGAAAGTCGTGACCTAGATCCACATCTGCACACCCATTGTTTGCTGATGAATATGACTCAAACACCTGATGGTAGATGGTTGAGTCTAGGCAATAATGAAATATTCGCCAATAAGAAATTCTTGGGCATGGCATACCAAAGCTATCTGGCGCGTGAAGTGCAGAAGCTGGGATATGAGATAGAACCCCGGAAACATGGGCAATTTGATATAAAAGGCTTTAAAGAAGAAGATTTAGAGGCATTTTCCAAACGACGACAACAAATACTTGCCAAAGCTGGGGTTAATTCCACCTGGGCAGAACGTGAGAAAATCTGGGATCAAACCAGACAACGCAAAGAAAAGTTACCAGAATCAGTGTTAAAAGCATACTGGTCAGAAGAAGCACAGGCGTTAGGGATTACCTTTGTCAAGCCTGGGGAACCAAAACAGGGTGCAGAGGTTGATGATCAGAGTTTGGCCGCGGCGTTAGGAAATGCGATCGCACACTGTAGTGAGAGAAATGTTGCCTTCAAACTAGAAGAGTTAGAAAAATTCATCCTTGAAGAGAGGTTAGCAACTGATGTCACAGCGATTGAACCACTGGTTAGAGAACATCAGGAACTAATCAGTCTACCAGGATTGACTCACCAATTTACGACGATGGCGGCAGTGCGGCGGGAGTTGGCAACTATTGACTTGATGCAGCAGGGACAAGGTAAAGTTAACCCAATTTCGCACCCTGAAGTAGTCGAAAGCCTTTTAAATAACACATTGCTGAACCAAGGGCAACGCGAAGCAGTAGAATTAGCTACCTTGACACAAGACCAGTTTATTGCGTGGCAGGGAGTAGCTGGTGCTGGTAAGACTTTCGCCCTCAAGGAATTGAAGGCGTTAGCGGAGCTTAACGCAGTTATCGCTGCCAATTCTGGATACACAATCAAAGGCTTCGCCCCCAGTTCCACCGCCGCTAAAGTTTTGAGTGAAGAGTTAGAGATTCAGTCTGAAACTGTTGCTAGACTTTTGGTTTCGGAATCGCCACCAGAAATTGAACCAAATCAAATATGGATTGTGGATGAGGCGGGTCTACTCAGTGCCAAAGATGCTCATGCACTGTTGCAACGAGCAAACCTAGAACAAGCCAGAATACTGTTTGTGGGTGACACTCGCCAGTTGTCAGCAGTAGAAGCTGGGAATCCGTTCAAATCTTTGCAACAGGCCGGTATTAAAACCGCACACCTTAATGAGTCGTTGCGCCAGAAAAACCCCCAACTCAAATTAGCAGTGGATTTAATTGCTGAAGGTAGGACTAAAGCAGGTTTCGAGCATTTATCAGCCAATGGTTCTATAAAAACTGTAGATGTCGAGTCCAAAATTGAAGCGATCGCTAGTGACTATATATTAGGCACACCTCTTCAACGACTCAAAACCCTTGTTTTAGCTGGCACAAACACCGAAAGACTTGCCCTAACCCAAGCCATTCGAGGCAAGCTAAAAGATGAGGGGAGTTTAGGAGACACTGCTACTATCACTCAATTGCAAGCAAAAAATTTGTCGAAAGTGCAGATGCAGTTTGCCCATAACTTTGAACTTGGTGATGTGATCATGCCGACACGCAATTACAAGCGTCGGGGGTTATCCAAGGGTAAATTATATGAAGTGGTGGGTCAAAATACTGACAAGTTAACACTCATTGGTGATGATAGTCAGGTTTTGGAGGTAGACACGGCTTTTGATTCGGCGGTTTATCAAAGGAACCAGATTGAAATTGCGGTGGGCGATCGCCTGCAATGGAAGAAAAATGACAGGCAGTTGGGACGACGTAACGGGCAGGAGTTTACGGTTACTGGTATAGACTCAAACTTAGTCCACATCAAATATGACGATGAGCGCACTGAATCTATTAGTTTAGCTCAGGCTCAAACCCTGGACTATGCCCTGGTTAGCACCACATACAGCAGCCAAGGTAAGACCGCTGACCGTGTGCTAATCTCCGCAGACTTTACCATTGGACAAGAAAGTTTTTATGTTGCCGCCAGTCGCGCCAAACACGAACTCAAGATTTACACCGAAGATCCAATGAAGTTGGTAGCTTTAGCACAAGAGTCTAGGGCTAAAGAAAATGCCCTAGAGTTATTGCGCCAACAGGCTCAGGAACAAAAACAGGTGGTAGCTGTTGCTGCGGCTCCGGTAAAAACTACTGTTGCACCATCTACTCCAGTTGTAGCGCCAGTTTTGAAGCGAGTAGTTGAGGAAAAAGACCAGGAACCAAAAGAGGTTAAGGTTTTTGAGAAACCAATACTGAAGTCGAAGCCAGAAATATTTATCCCAACTGAACCATTTTGGAATCCAGCTATTGGGGAACCAGCACCAAATCACATCGAAAAAGAACACTGGAAAGAACTGGTAGAGAAAAGCGCCATTCACCCACAGATTGCCGCCTTAAATTTTGAGAGCCTTCACTTTAACTATGTCGGCGGTGAACATGAAGCTTGGGAACGACTCATGATCAGCGAAAAACTTGAGCGTACAAATACCGGACGGCTAAAAGAAGGATTCATACAAGCATATTCTCATTTGGATGCGGGTGGCTGGTGGTGTGATGCCGGAGTAGACCCACGTAAATTTGCTGATTTACACTCAGAAAGTCAACCTGACAAAAAATTGTGGGGATGCTATAAACCAAACCAACCTCGACCGAAGAAAAATCATGATAATCAGATTATTGATGGGAAATTCATCAAATACGAACATCCACCCAAGGTTGAGTTAAGCATCTTTTTACTAGATGTCCCGCCAGATATTGCCGAACACATCTACCAAAAATCAGGAATTAGCCCTAGCGATAGCGATGGCGGAACGCCCAGCGTAGCTGATCGCAATTCAGGATTTTGGTATTGCGTGTGGAAATATAATTTACCAGTCACAATTACTGAGGGAGCCAAAAAAGCGGCTAGTCTTTTGAGCCAAGGTCATGCCGCCATTGGATTACCAGGGATCTCTGCGGGATACCGTTCTCCAAAAGACGAGTATGGTCAAAAAATTGGTAAATCCTATTTGAATAAAGAATTGGCAGTTTTCGCCACTCCAAACCGCGAAATCAAATTCTGCTTTGACTATGAAACTAAACCAGAAACCATTGTCAACATCAAGCGAGATATTTCTACAACCGGCTGGCTACTGCATCAGCAAGGATGTTCTGTCAAAGTGGTAACTCTGCCGGGGCCAGACAAAGGCGTAGATGATTTTCTAGTTGCACAGGGGGCATTAGCTTATGAAACAGTAAACTATGAAGCTCGTTCTTTACGAGATTGGCAATATCACAATCGACAACAACAAAAAACAGCTTACCAACCACCGCGTAAGCTGACACCAGAAGAAGTCCAACACAAATTAGCAACTTCACCTAATTCACCTATTAAGGAACCTGATCATGACAACCATCAACAACCCCAACAATCAACCACAAGGAGAAACAGCAATGTTAATCGAGAAGATCAACCAATTGTTGAGCAGCCAGGAGCAACTTTCCACCAAAATCGAGCAACTGGAAATTCACCATCAACAGTTGATTCAGAAAATCGAGCAGTTGTCAACGAGCCAAACCCTAAACCTGAACGAGTTGAAGACAAGTCACACGAACTTCTTACAGCAATTAGCAGATACATTGAACAACAAGCCGTCGAGCAATTTGAAGCCGACTTTAGAGAATTTAACCGAAGCCTTACATCAAGTGAGCTTCGAGGTCAGAGAAGGGCGGACATCCCAGGAAACGCTCACCAACTCGATTCAGCAAGTCCTGACAGCCCAACAAGTGATGTCAATCTTAAACCAGATACCAACGAACGAGTCATAAATGCGATTTCTGACTTTTTAGAAATAACAGAGATAGCCGAAGCTATTGATCTAGAAGGATTACAAACTAAGATTCGTCATTCGCTCCTCCCAGGACAACCGCAGACAAAGGCCATCGCTCCAGAAACAACCCAAAAAACAATGGAAGCGATCGCCAATTTTGTAGAGCGAGAAGAAATAAGTTCTATTCTGGTTGAAGCATTACCTCGTCTAATCCAAGAACTATCACAATATCAACAGGATTTGGTTAAAGGTGCAATTACATTAGACCAACTTACATCAGCGATCGCTGAACAGCAAAAACAACAACTCTCACAAAAAGCTGTAGATGCGATAGTCAACTATATTGAGCAGTCTTCCATTGAGTCTGCACTCGTGAATTTACCAACTGTGATCAAGAAGCTTTCTGAATCTCAGTCGAATACCGAATTTACGAATACTATCAAAAAACTCAAACCTGTATTTGATAAGTTGAATACTCTTCAACAAAAAGCTGCTGAAAAGGAAAAACTTATCACAGACTTAAGGTTACTTCTCAAACAGAAAATCCAGAGCTTAGAGAAGTCAGAGCTTATACCTTTATTTAGGGAAATAGCCAGATATGCTTCATGCGAAGAATCCAAAGGCGAGGAAGTCAAAAAGTTATTCTCTTCTGTCGGTCAAGCTGACTTCCCTTTGAACTTTCAACAGAGAATGGATCTGGTTCGACTGTTAATTAGAGAGGACAAAGCCCGGATTATTAAGGAGTTAGACCCCGGTCAAGATAATGGACAACAACGTGGGTTTAGACGTTGATCACATATTGATCTCCGATGCGGCAATCGAACGGATCAGTTTATAGGCGGCACAATCTTATTTCTGATTAGCTTGAAGATACACTATGGAGCTTTTGACTATCTTGATGATTAAAAGGGAACTCTTAACAGGCAACAGGCAACTCATGTTCTTGCAATTGACAGGATGAACTTTAGAACAAATTATTGAACTACATCCGCCTCCCTCTAGAAGCCGTTTGAACTTCCTGTTGGGCATTCTCTGGAAATCTACTAGCTTGATCAACAACAGGCTGTACTTTATCAAGTGCCTCTAACTGGCCTTGTGAAAGGTTAGATGATAACTCTCCATTCTCAAGAACTGTATCCCCGTTTTTAGCACGAACCACTACACGCTCACCTTGCTGTTCAAAATCAAAACTAGAACTTGTGAAGCTTAAAGAACCATCTGGGTTAGGTTTACCAAAAATCTTAATAAGTGCTTTAACACTTTGTTCAAATGCCTTAGATTTAGCATGATCAACAGATTTATTAATGTTGGATTTAACCCCTTGAACCCTTTGATTAACAATGTTTTTAACACCATTCACCCGTGCGTCTATTTTTTGTTTTAAGTCACTGCCTTGTTTATTTACTTCACCTCTAAGCTTTGTGACTGCGGGTGCCAACGCATCTTTAATTTTAACAAGTAGTTTTTTGGCAGTTTGTTTTAGGGACTTCTCAACCGTCCCTACCAAATTCTGAAGTTTAGTATTTTGAATAGGCGCTAGAGAACGTTCATTTACTTCTGAAAGAGCTTTTTGGATATTCTCTATGAATTTTTGTTGTTGCTCTAATGATTTACTCAATTCAGTAACTTGAGCAGCTAATTTGGAAACCAATTCAGGTGTCTGTTGGTTTTCTTGAAGACCGTCAATAAGTTTCTGCTGTGCTTCTACTTTGGATTGTAAATCTTGAATTTGTTTTTGGAGCGTTTCTACACTATCTAGAGTTTTAATTTGACTTTTTTGTGCCGTTTTCTGGGCTGGAGCTTGGTCTAGTGGAGCCAAGCCTAATTTATCAGTTTTAACCTGACCATCTTGAACACGAAAAACTTCTTGCTTTCCAATCTTAATTGAAATTGTCCCCTGAGATTTTTTCGGGTCTGAGATAGCTATGCTAATCTTGTTAACTTGTTCTGGAGTCAGTGTATTTTTGGATGGCTTTTCTCCAATAACACCTTTGTAGACTTTCTCTCTACCAACATTAATAGTTACATCATCACTAGTTTTTATTTCTTTTGATTTTGCTTTCTGTTGAATCAGTTTAAGTAAAGATTCTAAAATCTCTAAATAATCCCGTTTTATTTCACCAGCATCTCCACTTTCAATCATAATTTTATTTCTGTCTTTATATCTGCTTTGATAGAAGCTCAATAACCGAAGATTCCGTGACATTTACCAATGGTAGGATGACTCCACCAAGTTTATCTAGAATCACCTTACCTTCAATTTCTATATAGACCCAATTGCCATCAATTCCTACTTGAATGGCTGCGGCATTTTTTCTTTCACTAGGAACATATCGCTCTAGTTTTCCCTCCCACACTTGAAAAACAGCCTCATCATCAACATCGTTATAAACATCTATAGCCTGGGGAATATAGTTGTTGGGCAAAGGTTCATCATCCCAAGCATCAAGTGCATTGTAAATTTCACAGGGATATTTATGAGCTAATAATGCAACATCAGATGGAAGTTTAGCGGCAATTTGTTGCCAATCCTCATCAGATAATGGATAATTTGATAGCATATTCTTCTCCTGAATTTTTCTCTAAATTAAAGCCGCAATTTCTTCTAGTTGTTGCCTATTTTCTATCAAAGGCAGCAATCTTTGAGCCTCTTCTCGTCGCACTTTCATCTCTTCATTTGCTGGAGTTTGGAGAGTAGATTGCGATGCTAACTTACTTTGAAACTCATACCATACTTTAATACTTTGAGCTTCGGATTTAATATCTCGTTGAGGAATCTTTATTTTCTCTAAAATCGGCAAACTTATCTGACCACGAGAGCGAAATCCTGGGCTAATAATTACTGCTTTTCCCTCTGGTAGAGTATTAAATTGATTAATTTCAAATAGTTTGCGAGTGCTGTTTTGGTCAGAATTAGAGGTACTGGCTCCTCCACTTCCCCCAGAAGAGCGAGAGCGCTGTTTATACTTAATCTCAATATCCCCCAAGAAATTACTAAATCGTTCCGCAGCAATGTCATCCTGTGGATTGAAAAAGGCTTTAGTAGCACAACCACCGAAAATGGCATTAGTTGTGTTTTCCCCGTAAGCTTCTTCAAGCATTGATAGATTTTGCAATCCCAAGATTGACACCAGCCCGTCCTCCCTATTTTGATTGAGCCAGTCTACCAAGGCAGGTAAATACAGTGTAGGTAACTCGTCAATTCCCAATACCAAAGGACAAGTACGTTTACCAGCGACATTTCTACTAACCAATAGATGCAAAATCGAAACGAGCAGAGGCGCAATTACATCACGCTTTTCTTTGTTCATCCCGAAAATTACCATCTGCCGACCCTTCAAATCCAAGGGAATATTAGTTTGCCCACAGAAAGCGGCAAGTGCGGCCGGAACCATGAATCGGCTAAACAACCCACTGGCAGTACCCACAATACTAGCTGCTGTTTCCGGGCTGCCAGCAACCGAAACAAACTGTGCAAAGGCTTCTCTGACCATGAAATTCAGGTCTTCGGCTTGTTCAATTCGATGTACTAATTTAGGCAGTCCCAAGATGGCTTGGCACATCATGATATCTGGGTACTTTGTGCCTTTCGCCAGCATAAATACAGCTTGTACCAGTTGGTCGCCAGCATTCGTAAAAAAATCATTTCCGGAACTGTCAGAACCAAGTTGAAAGTTCCGATTCAATGTAATGGCCAACTGACGTGCCATTTCTGAGTCTTCATTGTTCCGCAGGAAATCGATAGGGTTAGCAACTGCTGATTCTGGAAATCCCGGAGCCAACACCGTCACTTTATACCCACGCTGCTTTGCATATCCCGCCAATGATGGGGCTTGTCCTTTCGATGCAGCTGTGGCTGATTCTTGCTCGGCATACTTGAAATCATAGAGGATTACCGGAAACCCCTGGTCAATTGCCGAACGCAGCAATGGTGTCACCATCGAGAATGATTTCCCACTTCCAGGGCCACCAGCTACTAAAATTCCCCGTTGTGCCTCTGGTAAATATAGTATTCTTTTATCTTCGGGAATCTGTGTAATTCTTCTTCCCTTCACCATTTCAGTTTTGGTATTTTCCGGAGTTCCCACAAATAAAGACACTCGATTGTGCTTTCTTGCCTGAATCTGTTTGCACCCCAGTTTACGAGCAGATGTTTTCTCGCTACTACCGCCCCATCTAGCAGTCGCTAATTTCCCTCCTCCTTTACTATCAATATATTTGGCTATGACAATAACAAAACCACAAAAAACTATTCCTAATCCGGCAGGTGAAATTAACGCTGACTCAAGTCCTGGCGGTACAAATTGATTTAGGTTGACTGAAGCGGTAGTTTTTGTCATCGCCCTGTCCCTAGAATAACTAAATCATTTTCTTTGACTGGTATCCACGGCGCTGGGCCAATAAAATATGGTGTACAAGTCTTTTGTTGAAACGGCGGACGAACGCAGATTCTCAAAAATAACCCAAAATCTGCCGTTCCCGTTGATTCGTTTGCGCCAGTCATTACTACCTTAAATCCATTGCCATAAACAAGTCTGCCTGTTGGCTCCTTACCCCCATTAACTCCAGCTAGAAACCCGTAACCACCTTTTACTTGTTGCGATGAACCAGATGCCCAACGTTTGCCGTATAAGGCTCCACGCTTCCCGCCCAAATCGCCTAATTCTAAGTAGGAGCATTCAATACCTGTTTCACAGGCTTTAAATTTGGTGCTGTCCCCCCTGACAACACTACCGGAAATGTAATAAGCATCCCCTACCCTCGAATCACCTCTTTCTGATTTCCCGAATACAGTTGAAGCAATACCAACGAAACTAGTACCAGATTTAATCTGATTTGGCATTTTATCAAAGGGAACTTGGTTGAGATTTGGGACTTGATTAATATAAGTGCGTTGCCATTCCTTAAATTTCCGAATCTGAGTCTGTTGTAAGCCGGGAATATCACTTGTTGAGTATTTATCTAAATCAATATCTCCTAAAGGACGTTCACCGATTTTAGGATTTACACGCAAACATTGAGAAATAGTCCCGCTACGACACGAACTTGGTAGATAATCATATTTGCCCAGCACTTTCAAAATCGGTTTTACTTGGGCAACTCGCAGATTTCCTAATGATGGAATTGCCTTAACTAATGATGCTGTCGTCTGCCACTTGACAAAGCCCACGTCTTTTAGTGTTGGGTCTTTAGCCTTGGGATTGGCAGAAGTAATCTTGGCTATATCATCTAAAGTAAAATATCCGAATCGAAATTCGTCATCAGCATCACCTAGCATGATTACAGAATCAGATTTTTGTCCAGCATTCCATGAGCGAGAAGGGTCATAGCCAAACTTCACTACATATTCTTTTGAGACTTTGAGGTAGCCGGCTTGTTGAAGTGCTGGCAGCATAGCCCAGGTAATTTTTGACCAGTCAGGTGCTTTAGCTTGACGTTTTCCTTCCTCATAAGCAATTGTTGGTACTCCAGTTGTTTCATCAACAGCGTTCCCCCCTGGGGTTGTTGCAGACATCGCTGTTGAGAAATTCAATAACAGGCATCCAGTCAGAATTATTGATAAGTGTTTAAGATGGATCATGAAGTTTTTCCCCATTCAATCAGTTGATTAAACACCCCAGGAGAAATCCCCGATTTAGAAACCGCTTCTTCTCGGCTCTTACCCTGTCGCAACAACTTAATTGCATCTTGAACTTTCTTCCAGATAGTAGAACCAGACTTAATCTGACCATTACGATGCGCTATGACTAGACCAGCCACAACAGCATTCGCATCATCTCTTTGCACTGAACCAGTTGCAACTAATGGTTTAGTAATCGTAGGAGTAACAGATTCAGTCACAGCTATCTCTGGAGTTGTTGTTTGATCTGCGTTCCCCTCTGGAGTTGCCGCAGGCATCGCTGTTTGAGCAACATCGGAAATAACGGTTTCAGTAACAACAAGTTTAGGAGTGACAGAACCGACTTTTTGCTGTTGATTAATTGGTTTAGTCAGTGGTCTATTAACTAAAAGGGTTGCTGGTCTTTCTGAATCTGGTTTAATCACAAGACTGGTATAACTTGGTTGACCAGCAGCCGGGATTAGCTTGAATTGATACTGCTTTTGTCCATCAGCCCCACTTGTGAGGATAGTAATTTGGGTGCTACCATCCCTACTTGATGTTAAATGAGGAAAATTAATTGGTTGAATTTGCCTCAAGAATAAAACTGTTGCCCCTCCATCACATTCTTGGTTGGCATCTTTGGTGCATAAATTTCCATTGGAAGTAAAGCCAATTCGACTTGGATCTCCAATCCAGACCTGCTTAATAGTTTCGCCTGTAGGAATAAAATTAATAGTTACGCCATAACCTTTCCAAATTCGTAACTCCACACTATTTGATTGAATATCTTGTGAGTAAATTGTCCTGCTAGGAATCGCCAAGACTTGACCAGCATTCATCAAAATAATAGATCCTATGCTTAAAAGCCAGAATTTCCCCTGTTCCCTCTGAATATATTTCATAAGCTAAATGTTTCATTAACAAATACCTGTACTTCTTTTCCTGCCTCAATTACAAACACTTCATCTTCTGATTGCAGTCGCTGATTCTGCCGTTGATTATTTGTCTGAATTCCTCGAACCATTTCACCTAAAGTTCCTTCAGTAAAACCAGCCAGTAAATCCTTATTATCATTTGTAATTGTGCTTGATGAAAAGCCATTAGAATTAGTAGAAACTTGGCTATTAGGGCGATTTTGAATTTCCGCAGCTTTGGCAATTCCATTCAAAACTGCTGAAAAAATTGTTCTGCTTAAATCACTGCCTTTACGGGATTGAGCTTTTAAAAGCTGGCCATTTTTGGCTAATATGAAAATCGAGCTTTCAGGAATACTTTTTTCTTCTGTATTCCCGTTATTATTCACCAGTGCTGTAACCGCTTGCAATTGAACGTATTCTGACTGACTGGCTCCACGAATTTGAGCCACAATATAAGACCCTTTCGGCAATACTTCACTGCCAGTCGAGGTTTTTAATGGCTTAGATAATTGAATCAAATAATTTTGATTTAATTGATTTTGATTACTCCTACTCCAAACAATTGGCGTTTCTAATCTACCTTCTGTACGAGTACCCACTAAAACACGCGCTTGACCATAATCAGGATTTTCGGTTTTTTTGGTTTGTTTATCTTTGTCCGAGACTGCTAAAGATACGGGTTTTGGTTGTCCAAGTCCCCCCTCTATCCCTTCTGCACCCTCAACATTGAGAGTAACTCCATTCTTAGTTATCGACAAAACAGTACTATTTAAGTTAACTGTCACATTTCTCAATGCTAATGTTGAATTAGCTAACATTGCCCCGTTATTAGAGAGGAGCAAAATCACTAGAAGTGGAAAAACCATCTCACTAACAACGTTAGACGAAAAGCCTTGATCACTAATCTGTCTATACCAACCTAGTGACCAAAATGCGACCAAAACTACAGCAATTAGCATCGATACTGATACAACTGCTAAATAAACTGGGCTTTGACCTGCTGCGAAATCTAGCCAATCTTGCTTAAACGCATTGACAATCAACTCTGAGCCATTTTCAGCACCTTCAACAATTTCTCTAGCAGCAGTTACTCCTGTATTATGTCCTGGTTGTTGACCACTTGATTGAGCCAAGATAAAAGGTATTAACATTTTTAAAAAGACTGCTGAATTCTGTATTTTGACGAATTTATTCTAAGATTATTGATTTTTCCAAAAAGCATCTAAAGCAGCCCCAGCACGTAGCATTTCTCTTGATGCGGCTGTTGATTCTGCCTGTTTTTTCTTCTCCTCAACACTCATTTGTCCAGATATATCAGCCAGATTCATGTTTGACGTTGCTAGAAGTTGTGTTTGTCTTTGGGATTCGCCATGAGTAGCTCTTGCAAGCATGGCTGTTTGTAGATTCTGAATAGCCATTTTTTTGAGAATATCTTGGGTGATAACATCTTTCTGAGCAGTTTCAGCTTGTTCTAAAGAATCTGTTACAGCAGTATTAGAAATTTCTGCCTCTTCAGCTTGATTTTTCTGTCCATCAATCCCCAAAACTGCTTGAGATTGTGCGCGAGTGTATGCTTGATGTACATCTATTTCGGCATTCTCTCCTTGAACTTCTGGAGGAGTATCAATTAAATCTGGATCTTCTTGATCCGAAACAGCATCTTTAACGCCATCACCAGTTTTATATGGGTCTTTCTGCCCATCTTTGATGGCTTTATCAACGGCTTTTCCTATTTCAGTGTTGATATTTTCCCATTTGATGCTGAACTTTTTCACGTCGAGATCAATATATTTCCGTGCTGTTGTTAAATATTCTTGACCTTTTATATACAAATCTAATGTTTTTTCTAGAAACGTCTTTTCGATCTTCTTTACTGGGTTAGGTACATCAACATCCGATTCACCAGTATCAACTACAACAGCATTGGGATCTGATGTTTGGGCTTTTACTGGAAAATTAATTAAGGAGATTTGGGAAGCCAAGAGGGTCATCAATATCGCTTGTTTGATAGGTTGCATACAAATTCTCCAAAGGTACTGTAAAGGGCATTTTTGAACAGTCAGAGGAAACCAAAGCTTCTTTTTTCGTAACGTCTACAGATATGGCTGTTACCATCAATGGTTGTGGCGGGGAATCATGAACAATTGACAGGCTCTTAAAAAATGGACTGTTATAATTTTCCACATCAGGAGGGATTAAATAGTCTGGTTTTGTTTTAAGAAGTACATAGCCTGCACCTTTTGTAAAAGAAGATGTCAACCCTGGTTGTCTTAAACCTTTCCTAACTACATTGTTGTACTTTAAAAGCTTAAGACTAGTGCTGTAGTTGACGGATATCTTTGCTTGAGACAAATCAACTTCGCATTCTCTCTCTCTGTTAGCAACAAACTTCTGATATTTCTCTTGGTTATATTTCCAAACTTGAAAACTCCCTATTGATAAAACTCCTGCTAATATTGCTAACAAGATTTTGTTTTGAATAAGTGTGGATAGACTTTTCATAATGGCTTGCCTCTTTGTATGCAATCAACGTAATACTTAGAAAATTCTGCTACCCATTCAAACTTATTTTTGTAACGTTCTTTAAACAGATCCCGTGTCGCTTGTTCTTCCCTGCTGTTGGCGACTAAAGCCAGCAAGGGATAGGACGGATAATAGCGACATCTGATATATTTGTTGTTATAGTCCAGCAGCCATAACGTGTATAGCTGTTGAACGTTGGGAGTGAAGGTTTCGTTTTTATCAATGATTTCTCTAGGGATGCCCAGCAAATCCGAAAAACTACCAGATGCTCCTGGAACAATTCGCCCAATCAGTCTCAGAGGCATATTTTGTAATATCTGCTCTCCGGCTTCTGATTTGGCAATCGAGATTACATCCTGGGCTGCAAGGATAATCCGACATCCAGATTTCCGGGCAGTCGCGCATTTACGTCCCACCAGCCGAGATAACGCCGGGAAACGTAGGAGTACGCTGGCTTCATCCATGAAAAACACGCTATTGGGTGAAGATAAGGATTGGCGAGAAGCTGCGATGTAAGCCGACATCCCAAACACCTCTGCATCTTTACCTGATTGCAAGTTAGTCAGCGCAAAGGTGATCAGCTTGCTGTCAGTTTCAAAAGTTGAAGGTTTACAAATTGCGTCCCCGATGGAACTAGCTTGCCAATATTGAAGCCGTAAGCGAATATAGTTCAGCGCTTTATCGACATTCTCATCCTCATACCCTAAATCAATGCAGTCTGCCGAGAAAAACTGCTCCAGATCAACTAGAGTCGGTGTGTTCGCCCAGGCTGCTGAACCTAACCCTTCTGTTTTGGCCGACTCAAAACGGCGTTGAATTTCTGGATGATCGTAAAATGCCTTTGTTCCCAACGGAATTAACGATTCAATTGTTTGAGCTAAGAACCCATCAAACTGTTGTGAACCTAAAACCAACTGCAAGACTATGAGATTGACATCGTTCCGGTGGGCTTTTACTCTATCTTCTCTTTGCTCTAATGGAATTTTTGATAAATCTAATGGTTGAACAAGATTGTTCGATTGCTTGGAAATGTCAAAGTAAAAACCATTGTAGTACGGTGTGAAATCTCCAAACGTACCTGAGCCATCATCGTTAGGCAAATCAATCATTAAAACTGACATATCCAATGCCAAACACTCAGCAATAATAGATGAGACTAAAACTGATTTCCCACTTCCCGTTGTCCCAATCACCATCATGTTTTTGGTTCTGGACAAATCAATCTTGACACTTGAGTGTCCCTCATCGGAGATTAACTCAAATCCCTGGGTGTCAGCAGAGGCTGTCTGCACCGCCGGAGTCAAGCCAATCACTTCACTGGCAAAAAATGATGTTCGCCTGTTATATGGACTTGTTAGTTGTGGTCTTTGCCTCAACAGCAAGGTTTCTAACCAAATCAGCCATGTATATTGCATCTCACGAGTTAATTCCGCAGGTTGATTTACATATCCTGAAATCAACCTGCAAGCATCGTCTATTTCTTCTGGTGTATCACGGTAAACCAAGACTATGAGTGCCACATTTTCTGGCACATCACCTGTATATAATTGCTTTTGAGCATTTACTGACCATTCAGTATTAATCTGTGATGCTACGTCGATGGTTTTTTTACTGGCACTCATCTGGGCATTTCGAGATCGCCTTGTGATTAGCTGCTGGGTTAACCTAACTATTTTCTGGTCAGCTGGGCTAATCTCTGCAATTATCTCAATATCATAAATAATCTCCCTGGCGAATATATTCCACAGAAATCGCACTTGCGCCGTTGTCGAGACAAACGCCTCTGGTTTTTGTGTGAGCGTTAACACTCCCACATATTTCTGACCATTTTTTGGCGTGGAGAGACATACCCATTTGCGATCTGCAAAGGGGATACCATTGTTTAGCAGCACCGAAGATATGTGAGGGACATCTAGGTAGTATCCTGGGTCTGGTACAGCTTCATGAAACTCCTCTAACAGATTCCCATCACTGAACACCAGAGTATGAGGGACTTTTACTGGTTTTGCTCCCACCTGAAATGATAAATCTTGCCACAATTCTTTTTCAGATTTCGGCGTTGGATTTAGACACATGGACGACAAGATTTGTTGATGTCTGAGTGAAACATTTATCGCTTTCTCCAGAACCTGCATCAAACTTTTCCTTGTCAGTTCTGTCCCTCCTGTCGGCGTAAATCTTCTTTGGAGAAAATTCGATAAGTTGACTATTGCCCGATCTACTGCATCTCCAGCTTCTGTTCCCCCTGGTTTTACAGTGAACGTTGCGTAAACGTTTAGGGCAATATTTTTTCGCTTTTTCTGTCTCGTTAATTGTTGGAGCCGAGATACACACCCCCAATCTAAAAACTCACTTTCATCATTTACTGGATTACTTAAACGATGGCGAAAATTCTCCATCACCTCCTCTTCATTGCAAAACGAACCCCAGCGAAATGTATAGCGTTCCCCTTGAGCGAATTCTTTACAACCATTCTCGAATGCTTGAGCGATCTGTTCTACTTGTTCATCTGAATTAAATAATGGGTGAATACCCCTACACCTATAACCAAATACTAGCTGCAAAGTATTGTTAGTATCACCTACTTGCTTTTTACTTAGCAAATAAGCCCCTATTGTATATCCTCCTTTCTTCAATCTCACTAAGGTAGTCAGGTCTAGCAAGTCTTCAAAAGGATTTAGTTTTTGGCTTTTAGTTTTACCTTTTTTTAATGTCATAACCCAACTTTTTTTGCCCCGGCTTTTCTCTTCTCTATCGGGGAAGAATACCTGATATACCCTCGTGTCCAAAATGGCACATTCGGGAAAATTCTCGACCAAAATAAATATGGTCTTTGACCCGATAAAATTATGGCTGTCACAGCGAACCAAATGCCAACTAGAATGCTCCATATCATTCCCACACCTAGTGGGAATGATAGGAAAAATCCTAATCCAAATGACAACATAGAAATCGCAAATTGGAATCCCGTAAATATTCCAATTTGGGCATTCTTTCCTAATGATTGATTCACCTGCTTGATTTCTTTCTTCATGTACAAGCTGCTGTCACATTCGCAAACAGAATATTTTGCGCGATGAACAATACCAATGTCACGAAAAATATTCCAATTGGCTGTTGTACTATTTGTGTTATTTCTTGCCCGTCTCCTAATGCGTTCACTACTTTTACACCAGAAGCGACAAAGTAGATAAAAAGAATCACTGTGATTGTGGCATTTATCACTGCTGGAAGCGCACTAATAGCTGCATTAGCAGTCCCAGAAGATGTACCTCCAAACATACACGTTAAGGCTATCTGTGCTGGGTCAAACAATCCGAATGCGTGGGCTGGCATTGCTTGTAATACCAGAATCAAAGCTGTGCCAACTGCATAAATATGATGCTGGTATTTCCGTCCTAATCTACCTAAAGCTCTTGCCAAAATTTGAGTATTAGATGCCAAGTTAATTCCTCCTTTTATCTATTGACTTTTTTTTAGTTCCAAAACTTAAGTAAGAATTTAGCACTCAGGAGTCAGAAGTCATAATTTAAACGCAATTCAGCATAACTAATTTATTTTTGAATTTTGAATTGACTCTCTTTTTGATGCCCTTTTTCTGAATTCTTCCTCTATCTCAGCCAAAGTATGTTCTCTGGCCAGCGAACGAATTTCTTGAAGTACCGGAATATGGTATTCGCGCAATTTCGCATACCCATTGATTCCACCAGTTTTGGGATGGGTGAACTTCTCAAAGTCTGGCTCGTATTTGCGAGCAATATTGATGTATTCCAGTAGTTGCCTAGCGGTAACTGCTGGAACCATTCTAGAAGCAACTTGCGGTCTTGTTAATTCTTCTTCATACCGACAAAATAAACCTCCTGCTTCCATTTGTTCCGCGAATCTCTTAGAGTTTACTGCATATAAAAATAACCCCTTTCAAGTTAGCAGGAAAGGGGCATTTGCCATGAACTAAAATTATTTATAAGTCAGAAGCAACTATTTTCTTTCCTTGACTTGACCATTTCTCATCTAGAAGACTGCAAGCCACAAGAACCACATTTTGAGGATTTCGATGTTTTTTTCCATCCCTACACCAGCAGCGCACTGTGTAATCACTTTCGTATCCGAGAACAGAAGCAAGTTGCTGATAGCTTAGTCCCCATTTTTTCTTAAACTCTATTGGGTGCATAGTATTTATTTAGATACTTGCATGATGAATTTATTTAATATTTATAACATATTTAGGTAGTTGATTTTGTTTTTTTTACACTTTTAAATATAGAACCAATTGAGTTTTTATTGATTTTAATTATTTAATAGATAATCTAGTTTTTTATTCATTGAAGTTAATTTGTATATAATAAATATTAATCCCTCATCATTAGTCAAAAATGTCAAACATAAATTCTAACTTTTCCCAATTTTTTCAACACCAAACTAATCAAGATGACGACAATCTAACATTATCAGCAAATAGACTAATTCCGACTAATGACCAAATCAAAGATTGGCTACAATCCCCTCAAATAAAGCAGTGGCTTACGAAAGTTCCAATGGGAATCACCAATAATTTGAAAATGGAAGCGATAAATACCATAATTTCTAGAGTTAGTGAAAACCCAAACAAAGACTGTCGGGTTCAGTTCGGTAGTACTGCGATTGGAGTTGATGTCTTGCGGTGGCAGTTGTGGGCATTTTATCAATTGCCTTATGCTAATGGAATTAAAGCTCCAGATTGTCCTTATACGCTAGAAAAACATTTGGCAAAAGATACGAGAACCTCTGAATTATAGAGGTTCTCTGTGCTTTCACAAAAAAAGGAATTCTTAACAAAAAGTATCCTGTTAAGAGTTCCGTAAAAGTTCAAATTAATTGGCAATTGTTAAGTAAGTCGGTGCAATAAAACCAAACTGTGTGAAGAAGCTCAAAAGCCAGCCTCACAACCTAAACCACAGCCACAACAGGAAAATTGCGATCGCCAAAACAAATCTCACCACAATTGCCATTCTGGCATAGCCTTAGTTAATTCTGAGCAGAATTTCCTAATACCCAAATATGTTTATTTTCATAAAAATCCCCTCGTTGCTCTAACGTAAAGCCACCCAGCAATAATCCCAGCCACACTTCCACCATTGGCATTTTCAACCCCTGTTGTAGTTTCGTTAACGTTATTTCTCTTTTGGTATGTGCAAGATATTTGGCGATCTCAGCAGTCCATTTTTGTACATCTTCATCCCCTGCCAGCCGATGAACATCTTCTACAGTCTCAATTTCTAGCATTGCCAAAACGTTCTCTTTGGTCACAGGAGCCGCTACTGAATCAATGCTAGTAGTAGGATAAGTGAAATGGTGTGACCCATGCGCTCTAAATATCTGCGGTGGTGGTTCTTCGATTAAGTCATCCAAATCCAGTTGCATCGTTGTTCTTACCAAACCAGCAAAGATATCAGTACTGATAACTGGCCCCTCTGTATCGTTCTGAGCCTTTACATCTTCTAGCAATAACCCAGCACGAGATAGGAGAATATCTGCTATTTGATAAAATGCTGCTGCTGCGGTTGATAACTGCGCTTCGGTTGGTAAATTTTCCAGTTGAGTGTCTAAGCATTCCCACACCGGAGCTAGTGATGCGGTGGGCGGAGCAACGGAAATTTCATCGAGTACATCCCAGATTGTTAATTGGCGATAGCTGGTCATGGTTCTGGATGCAAGGGGCAAGGTCGCACTGGACAGTGAGTTGGTACTATCTCGAACATTTCTTTGTACTGGTACAGCGTAACATTATATTCTGTTGCAAACGCCTGTAACACCTTATCCGTGTACGCCCGTATCTTACCCGCCGTCAGTCCAAAGCAGTGAATCGGCTCTAGACGACAGATTGGCTTTTGACCCAGCCATAATTCTGCACCCAAGGCGTGTAGGGGTTTATCTCCCGCTTCCTTGTAAAGATAAAGCACTGCATAATGTGTTGCTGGTGCTTCCACCTGTATACTTTCAATCCCAGAACTATCTTGTTTTCGACGACGGTAAAAGGAACGGCGATTATGGCAGACATTTGGATTCCAGCAGCCATCCCCATCTTTACCATGCAGTACCTTTGCTTTCGATGTTGGCATTTTGGCACATAGCTGACACTTGGGATCTAATGGTTTCGGCATACCCTACTCCACTTCTTCACCTATCGCCCGATAATACGCCGAGATCGCCGCTTCTTGTTCCGAGCGAAGTGTGTACCGTCTAAATGCCTTCTCACTTTGATGTCCTGTCAGCTTCCTTGCATGACTTGGGTCAACGCCCAACAATAATAAATCAGTGGCGTAGGTGTGCCGAAAGGAGTGGGGATGTAAATCTTCAATGAGAGCAAGTTCACCTATTTTTTCTACAGCAAAGTAAATTCCGTGATAACTTAAGCGTTCTCCTTTAAATGAGGCGTGATGTGAAATCATCAACGGAGTCAGACTGTTTAGTTCTTCACCCTGTTCGCTGCGCGATCGCAAATACTCAGTTAATACTTCTCGACTTTCTTTCTTCAGTGGCACTAAGCGAGGTTCATTCGTTTTTGTATCTGGCAAAAACAACAGCTTGCCATCATAAGACCCGACATTTAATTCGACAATTTCCCCCGCCCTCAACCCATGACAGAGTATGTGTACCAGTGCTGTATCTCTGGGCTTCGTTTCTCCTAACAACTCTAATGCCCCCCACACCCTCTCCATCTGTTCTGGGGTTAAACTTTGGGCTGGTGGTAACGGAATTTTTTCCAGTTTTATTCCCAGTGTCGGATTCGTAGCAATTATATCTGGGTACGTGTAACACATCCATTTAAAAAAACTTTTCAGCGCAGAAATCCCTGCATTGATGCTGCTTTTTGACAGCTTTTTACCTGTATCAGTCTGTACTTCGTCGCGGAGATATTCCTTATATAATGCCAAGTGACGTGGGCGTAGCTCATTGTAGTGCAGTTGCGTCCATCCCAAAAATCTCTTCAGTTCCCGTTCGTACAACTTCCGGCTATTTACCGACAGATTGTTGCTCCGTAAAAATTCTAATACCTTTACATGGCGAATATCTGTTGTTGGTCGCGCTGGCAATTTATGCGGCAACGCTTGTACTGTTTCACCATTCAACGGAATTAGCTTTATTGGTGGTAACTCACCTACTTGGGGGTTGTTCACAATCATCGGCGATCGCATCGCTGGAAATTTGATTGTCCAGTTTACAGCAAACTGGGGGAGAATACAAAATAATATACCATTATCTTTTCTCCGACAAAACATACGATAAAAGTGTACTTAAAAATACTCTTCTGTTAATTTGTATAAATTTATACTTTTATGTCAGTATTTAGAATCGGAGCGATCGCCTAACAATGAATCAAACCTTTGCATTAGCCTAGATTTTTTCCGTTTTCGTACAATGAATCCTAGATTTATCATCTGGTTTTGGCATAGATTTTTATCTATGCGTTGCTAGAAAAATCAATTCGCTATCTATACAATAGAGTGCAAGTAAGAAACTCAGTTAAGAAAAATTTGATAATTTCGCTCGATACCTTTGCCTATAAGATTTCTGTGACCCATTATTGTGCAACTTCCTTGCTCGGTCGCATCTCTTAAACATTCTGAGAAGACAGCTTCAACTTAAACACAAACTATGCTAATATCGCCAGAACTTGCTGCATCTTATTTAAGAGAGTTGTTTTATATCATATATCT
>NZ_JADEWI010000075.1 GCF_015207705.1 Nostoc sp. LEGE 06077 | reverse complement strand
CAAGGCTGACTGGCTTCCTGTTTGTAAATTGCTGCGATCGCAAATGTTAGAGATAGCAAAGTCAACAGGAGAATTAACAGTTGGTTCATTCCCCCTCCTGATCAAGAATTACATTGAAGTTGTAAATTGAATTTTCGGGTGCTTGGGGTACAGCTTCCGGCATGGGTTCTAGGCTGGAAGTAATACTATCCTTAATTTCCGATTCGCAAGTGGTAAGGTTATCCATCACTCAACCTCTTGTACATGGAATTTGAACGGAAATCATCACGCACTACTAATTCTTCTTCTGGTGTGTCTGCAATGATGTCAGCCCAACCGGTTACATGATTGTTGCGGATGTTGCTTTCGGCGATCGCTCCCAAACCGGGACGGGCGGTTTCAAATTCATCAACAACTTTTTGTTCTTTGGGTGTTAACGGTCGATGTTCTGTCATGGTAAAGTTTTGAATGATTAGAGTTTTCAAGCCAAACTTAGTACAAGTAAGTCCGGCTTGGCTTTTAGTGATTTGATAATGAGATGCGGTAGCAGCGCCCACTGCCAACCATCATCACTTCACGGTCAGACAAGCGAACTGCTTTAGACCGTGAAACTTTCAGCATTGGGAAAGAACCGTCAGGGCTTAAACTGAACGCTTCATAATTTTTCAGTGAACTCCACTCGACGGGTGTTTTATCTACCAAACCGGGATAAGTGGCACTGGTCATATCGGCCGCGGAGCTTGCACTTGGCAATGAGGGTAAATGACGCTTTGGTTTGTCGTCTTTACCCTTAGTTTTGGTGCTGTTAGCAGGTGCTTTAGCACCATTAGTAGTGCTTTCTAGTAAGTCCATAGTTGGTGCATGGTGTGAGTTGACATGGTTTTCAACCGGGTTAAACAGCCACAATACCCGGTATATATCTGCATTGGTTTTTCAGTAGAATGCTTGTCTCTACTGGGTTTCGTCGTTTTAGGGTGTGTCCACGCAAAGGTTTAGGCGTGGGTTAATGCTCCTTTTGGTAGTTGCTACCCAAGTCAAGGGGTAGGGGAGCTAAATTACAGCACTGATACTGCTGCGGTAGAAAATAGCAAAAGACCAGCCATACTGAACTTTCACCAAGCCAGTAACCCTGGCTGGTCTTTTGTTGTCCCATAACCAGACATTATGTCTAGACGCAAGATAAAAGTCAAGCGTTCTAGACAAGTTGTCTAGAACGTGTATCATGATAAAGAAACGACCAAGTAGGAATGATCAGGAGGGTGAGTCCCTGTTGCGAAGTCTAAGGCTTGAATTAGATATGTCTCAGGAAGAGTTTGGACGCTCCATTGGAACAACTGCTAGAACTATCAGCCGTTGGGAAGCTGGAGATAGTATTCCTACTTTTACTGTTCCTCAAATGAAGGCGTTAGATAGGCTTTTGCGTTTAAAAGGTAAGTCTCTGCAAGATTTACCAGACAATTTCGGGCCGCAAAAGCAACAAACACAGGACTAAACCTAAAGTTAGCCACTAAAGAATACAAAGCACCCATCGATTAATAATCGATGGAGTGCTTTTGAATGCCTAAAACTATACCAAGAAATGCAAATAGCCGCCTAAAACACTACTTCCGGGCGGCTAAATATCTAATTACTACTAACATCATAATGACAGAAAATAACCTTAAAATCAATCTTCCGTGGACGGAAGAACACGAGGCATACTGCTTTCAACATCACATACCACCTGCGGCTAAATTAATTTGGCAGTGCCTTATGAGAGAAGGCGAAATAGGCACAGAAATAGAGCCGGATTTAGCACAAATAAATTCATGGGTAGCAAAAGTTAGGGGCAAGCCATACGCTCATAACTACCTTAAGAAGATGTTTGATTTACTCGTTGAAGTGCGAGTAGTGCAAGTAGTTAAACAGTATTCATGGAAGATATTTAAGTTACTTGTGCGACCTCTGGAATGGTTGAAGCCACCTAAAAAAGCGCGAGAAAAAAAATTACACAATAGTAACTCTAGTTACGATTCGCAAGCCTTAAATGATAAATCTATCGTCGGGGGTACTTCTCAGCAGCAGCATTCTAATTCAGAAACAAACTCGGAACTTTTGAATGAAGCTGGTATACATTTTGACTCAGATGTCAAAGAAGTATTGGAAGCACCAACTAATGAGATAAAACTAGCAATTATCATGCTTAATCTTCGTGGTGGTATTGAGAAGATTGAGAATCCAGAAGGATTTATTAGGCGTTGTTTACGCGGTCGTTGGTGGGAATACCAGCGTAATTACAATGTCTTACTTCAAAAATATGGGAACTCTACAGAATGGAATGAATTATTCCCCTCTGGTTGATTCCTATGTATAAAAAAACCTGCCAATTTGGCAGGCATCTACTAAAGCAAATTAATTATGACTGAACAATTAACACTGTTTAACGTAGAAGCATTTACCAACTACGACGAAAGCACCGAACCACCAGACCCAGACCATTACCAAACACCGGAAGCATACGAATATGCCTGGCAGCAATGGGAAAAACAATATCCTGAGTTGGTGAATTATGCCGTTGCTATGTCTCCGTGTGACAGTGTTGGGGAGCAGGTTACTAGTGTTACAGCCAGAAGTGACAATACTAATAACTTAGTAAAATTTCCTACAAAAAAATCTGCTCCCCAACACGATAACCATTGGGTAGAGAAATACTGGGTAGAACGTTCTGGTAATAAGTATTGGTATTACCGCTATATGTGGATGGACGGGCGTAAACTCCATCGTCTTTACATTGGTAGTATCCATTCCCCAAAAGCTAAGGCTAAAAAATTGGCGCTGGAGAATGCGATCGCAGATGGACAGACCCCAATTGAAATTAAGCAGATGCTGAGAGGTAGCAATGGGTAGACCAAGAACTAATCATGTTCGCCTGACTTTGAGTGAAGATGAGATGACTGTAGAGTTGACAGTCCGGACTTCATCTCGTGAAAGAGCAATCGAATTTTACGAGAAAATCGAGCAAGCTTTAATTGAATTGATGCGTCTTGACCTTGAAGTTGACTGGCAGCAAGATAACCCAGACCAATCATAAAAATGCGATCGCGTGAACACGGTAAAGAGCGATCGCAAAAAATGAATATTTCAGCTTGATTGTAGTGGATGAAAAATGTGATCGCGTTGAAGTGGTGCGATCACAAATAAAGTACTAGTTATTTTGCTTATGGTAACAGCGAATTTGGGTAAAGCTCGTCCACTCCATCCCAGGCCATGTTAGCCATCTCCTCTAAAGCCTTGGCCAAATCGACTGGATGCCAATCAGCTAAGACAGCCCGAACATATAATTCTTCGATTTTTTTGAATAGTTCGTAATTCATAATGCGTTAATTGCTCCTTTTACTCTGTCGCTGTCAATTTCCACGTATCTACCCAAAGCCTTTAAATCACGATGTCCAGTAATTCGCTGTATCGTGTAAATGTCTACACCTCCGCGGTGTAGTTTGGTGATGAAACTCCGGCGGGTTGAATGAGTGCTGATTCCTTTAGTACCCAAACCCGCCCTTTCAACAGCTGCACGTAACACCTGATCACCCCAGCGAACTGAGATAGATTTATCCCCTTCCCGATTGGGAAACAGCCAAATAGAACTAGGCTCAGGTTTGTAATTAAGCAAAGATTCAGCCAGTAAAGGATGCACAGGAACTTGGCGAGTTTGTCGCTTACCGTCTGGGCCTGCCTTGCGGGTATTAGCTCGAAAAGTAATTTCTTCTCTAGGTGTGCCGTCTGGGTTGTAGCAGTCCTCAACCTTGATTTGCACTAAAGCACCCCATCTCTCCCCGGTGTACCAAGCTAAATCTAAAAGTAGTTTGTACTTTCTACTTTTTATTTGCTTGCGAATTTTAGAATATTCCGAGTCAGTCAAAACCGCTGACTGGCCATTACGGTTATTTTTCAAAATGCATATATTTCCTCTTTCAAGTATTCCGGTTTAACCTGTTGCAAAGGTCAAACCGGAATATTTTTACTTTTAGCTATTAGTTAAATACTGCTTAATGCTAGTCAGAGCAATGCTTTCATGTCCTCAGCAGTTGTTCTGAATTTACATAAAACTGGAAGATTTACTGATTCTTGATTACCGCATAAAACGGATTTATTACTTATCAAGAATCTACAAAATATGTCTGCATTTTCTCCGAGCAACTTACCTGAAACTGTTGACACTTTAGAGAAATTAATGGTGTGGTGTGGTGCAGCCTTTCATAAAATTAATCGAACTGCAACATCTGTTGAAGGCACAGGCAGCCCTAGCCGAGTAGCGCAATTTGGAATTTACACAGTTGAGGCAAGCAACACAGATCGCGTGATCATGAGACAGAGTTTATTACTAAATTCTGACTACGCCATTGATAACAAGCCCGTCTGGGAGAACGTACAAGAAACTTCTACAGATGCAATTCCTACCGAATTTTTGGCTAGTTAATCAATGATTCCTGGTATTCCCATTCCAAATATTCCGCCACCGTTACCAACTCCTGTCACTCCGCCAGGAGCGAATAATATTGTTCCGTTCAATCGGCAACCTCCTGGCGGTGGTGGTGGGAGTATCAGCACCGTTCGCCCAGCCGATATTCAGGCTTTACCTGAATTAGCTGATGTTGCACCAAAGCAAATCCCCTTTCCCCCTTTCATCCCTTGGCCTTGGTCGAATCCAGCACCGCAACCACCATCAGAAATTGCACCGCCGCCATTTTACAGAGGGAAACAGCCGTGCGTAATTTACGACGTGACAACGGTTGGACTTTATGAAAACGGGAGCGTAGCACCGCGTGGAACACAAAGATACTGGGGGCCAATCAAAGGCACTCGTGTCGATAATCTGCCTTTTGGCAGCTACGGCAAAATAACCACTGGAGGCGTGGCGGGTGCAACCGCTTGCGATTCCACTGGATCGACTGAATCAATAGTTGATATCACTTTCAATTTAGAAAACAAGTTTCTTGCTGTTTGGATAGTTGATATCGTCCGCGTAGACGGGCAAGTAGAAACAGAACCACCACCAACTAAAAACCCAGAAGACCCACCGCCAGACGTTCACCCAGAAGCGCCACCACTGCCGGACAACATACCGATTCCAGATTTTCCCCCACCATTACCAATTCCCGATCCGCCAGGAAAGGATGATGGTAACAATATAGTGCCATTCAAGCGGCCTGCTCCCATCCCATCACCGGAACCACCGCCAGAATCGCCACCAGAAGAACCACCACCATCAGCACCCGAACCAACTCCAGCGCCACCACCATCAGTCCCAGCGCCGGAACCACCAACGCCATCGCCAACGCCGTCACCAGCACCAACACCATCACCAACGCCAGCACCGTCACCATCTCCAACGCCATCTCCAACGCCATCACCGTCACCATCTCCATCTCCAACGCCATCACCGTCACCATCTCCATCTCCATCTCCAACGCCGACACCAACCCCAACACCGACACCAACCCCAACACCGACACCAACCCCAACTCCAACACCAGACCCAACGCCGACACCGACACCAACCCCAACTCCAACACCAGACCCAACACCGACACCGACACCAACCCCAACTCCAACACCAGACCCAACACCAGACCCAACACCAGACCCAACACCGACACCGACACCAACCCCAACTCCAACGCCAACACCAACACCAACACCAACTCCAACGCCAACACCAACGCCAACACCAACGCCAACACCAACTCCAACGCCAACACCAACCCCAACTCCAACGCCAACACCAACACCCGTGCCTACTCCATCACCAACGCCAACCCCGACACCAGATGATGGTGATGACGGTGGCTTACCCCCTTGGCTAATTCCGCCAATTCCCAGACCTCAACAGCCAGAAGACGGTAAGCCCAATCAACCACCACCAGCAGGCCCTGGCTGCGACACTTGCGGAACTGCAATTTTAGGTCAGGCGAAAAACAATGGGATAAAACTTGATGCTTTAACCGCAGTACTTCAAGGAATAGACCTAGGATTACTAACCGTGATCAATGCCAAACTTGGCCCACAATTACCAGGTGGTCTTGCTACAAAACTTGTTAATGGCTTCAAGTGGTTACAGCTAGACCGTGCGCTAAATCTTTTAACATTTGCAGCTACAATTCACAATGCTTTCATGCTTAGTAATGATGTTGGTCAAACATTACTCGGAGCATTGAGTAATGTCCTACAAGTAATAGGATTAAAAGACGACAACGGGCAAGCCTTTGATATTGGCTCAGTCATCAACAGTACAATTGAAAATTTCATAAAATCTATTGTTGGTGCTGAAAACTATCAAGCTATTTCTCAAGCATGGGCGAAAGCGAATCGAATTTATCAAGCATCAGTTAATGTTCTTAATGCCTTTCAAGGATTCACCAGCACTATTTTGAATGGATTAGAAATTACGGCTGGTAGAGTTGGCAAGATTGGAAATGCTTTAAGAAAAGCTGGTGAGGTGCTTGATAACGCTTACGGCTGGATGAATCCCCAACCCAAATTTAATAAAATTACTAATTTTCTAGAAGGTCTTCAAAATGGTGCGAGTACCATTCAAATGGTTACTCAAATCCCACTTGATGTCATCAATGCCACCACAGAGCTAACTAATGCCAATACTGAATTCGTGAAGGCTTTGAAGGAAGATGATAAGCCAGAAAATAAAGGAACCAATGACGACGAAGCACAACAATTAAAAGCTAACGAAGCAGCATCAAAACTAGTAAGTGTAGCTTTAGATTTAGTTGATTTAGACTTTGAAGCAGACGATGATTAATTATGCCATTACCAGAAAATTTTAATGAATGGGAACACCTTCAAGATACTGTTAGGCAATGGCACAACAAAGCCGTTGCCAAGTGGTTTAAAAATCAAACAGTTGATGATATTTCAACACCAAAAGCAGCATTAAGACACGCTTGCACCATGAAGGATGTAGATACGGCCGCAATGACTATGATGCGGCTTTGGCTGTTTGAAGTTACCGCTGGTCATGCCCAATCTTTACAAACTCCTATCTATGGTATTCCTGTACAAGAATTTCAGCGAGATTCTAAATTTAAGCCACAAATAAAACTTTATTTTAAAGAATCTTACGACTTTGAAAAACATGGTGATGGTACAGAACAGGTGCGCGGTGAAATCGGTTTTCGTATTATGAATAAAACCGCTGATACCATCTCACGCGACGACGCTGTAGAGTATGCCCGTGAAATTAAAGCTGAATTTGCTACACCTCCCTTAATCTGGAAGAAAGGTAAATATAAATGTACATATTTAGATTTAGAAAGTGGCTTTGATTTGCGTTTGTTTTGCATATCAAAATCTGAAGGACTTTCTACAATTCAATCAGTATTAAAAATATTAGATAAATCATACAGTGATAATAATTTTCAATTTATCGAAAATACTAAAGAATTTCCTACCAACCCAGGCACACACCGAGTTTATGGCAGGACAGTTAAAAAATTTAGACAAAGACCGACTGCTGATGTGAAGTTTACACACGCTCAACTTATCATTCCTGGACAAGTCAAGCCCGTCAATCTGGTATCTGTGAATGGACGGCTGCGAAACGCTATAGAAAATGTAGGAGCGGTTTAAACGTTCCAATTCTTTTTCGACAAGTTAACTTCTCACTGGTTTAATTCTTCCTAAAATGCTTTGCTAGATTGGGTTTGAAGATTTTTAAATTACAATCGCTTCAAAAATATATGGGAAGATACTCTGATATTCGCCGCGGAGTTGAGCTAAACGCGGCTCTGACTAAATTGCGTGCATACGAAGACTTGAGCCGCGACGCAAAACAGTCACTATATAAAGGACAGCGCGGAAGTTCAGTCAAAGTCAAAGCTAACCGTGTTAAAGGTTATGTAGAAGCCTTTGGTTTAGTTGGAAGAGTATTTTTACCAGTCAGACTGCTTTCTGCAACTCAGACAGGCTCCGTCGCTACATTAATTGGTATAGTTCGCACTGCTGTAGCCGCTGAGGGTAGAGCGCTTGCCGTAGATTTTGCAGCCCCTGTTGGTGGTGTAAAGTTAGATGGGTTAAAAGGATATGTCCCAGCCAAGCTATCACTAACCCAGCGTGGTGCTGAAGTTGCTGATAATAAATCACGCGTAACCGATATTGAGTACAAGCGCTACGATAATAAATCGGTTTCATCTCCGTTTGGCGCTGGCACTGACACCGAAACTTACGCCGCAGCGGTAGCTGACATTAAAGCTCAATCAGCCATAGAAAGTTTCATTGGCTCAGAAGGGAATCGTGTTTCTTTTACTCCTGAACTTCTCTAATGAGCAAAATCTTGGTACCGCCTACTGATTACCGAGATTTATTGATGGTATCTGCCGCCGACACACGAGATATCGACGGCATGATCATCATTAATCAAGCTTCTGCTAATTGGTTAACTGGCAAGATGGACACGGGGACTTATTTCGATGTTCTCGACCACTTTGGGATTGACCCATACGCTCACGTCAACCCAGTCGAACAACTTGCTTACGAACAGACTTTTACTGTAGAACTTTTTCTGTGAGAGAACTACAACTTAGTAATTCTAGTAATTGGGAATTGGTTTACAACGAAAATGTTTTAGGTGTCTTACTGCCAAAAGAAGGTGGAGGCTATAAAGTTGTACCAATTCCTGAAATAGATATCGGTATTTTGTTAGATAGTTTTGTCTTAGCAGTGCGAATTTCAACGCTTGTTCCCGAAGGTAAAGTATGGAAATTTGCAGGTCAAATAAAACAGTCTGTTAGTACTGGAATCTCTGCTTTTGGTGGTCAAGATGCCAGTTTTAACAATAGAAGACCTTTATTTTTAGACAAAATAAATTTGATTTTATATCCCAAAATATCTACTAATTACAGCGTTTCTATCAAGGTTCCTGATTGGTTTCAGTTAGTAAGTATTGCTATCTGGAAATATACAGGGATTGACCAGGATGCGGATTTAGCAAGAATTGAATCAAAAATTGACGCTTTACAAATTCCATGATTAATAATGTTGCTAGTGGTGTGCAAGTATTTAATACTTGTACACCAGGAGAAAAACCACTTACTGCTAATAGTGCTACTTCGATAATTGAAGCTAACGCAAATAGACGATATGCAGCTTTTATCAATAATTCTAATGTAGAAATTACATTATCTTTTACTGAAGCTGCTAAAGCTGCTCTCAACAAAGGTATTGTTCTGAAGCCAGGGGGCAGTTATGAGATTAATTCTAATAATCTCTATGTTGGTGCTGTATCTGCTATTTCTAAGATTGCTGCAAAACTTTCTTTTGTGGAGTGTATTGAATAATGGGTTTATTTAATCCAGCAAGCGTTACTGTAAATAATCCAACCAGTAGCACAAGTACACCAAGTAGTGTTAGTTCATCTACTACTAGTATTACAATTTTGGCTTCTAACAGTAGTAGAAAAGGCGGGACAATTTGGAATAAAAGTACTGCTAATCTTTATATAGAATTTGGTGCGACCGCTTCAACAAGTGCATTTGTAGCAATATTAGCCGCTGGCGGTTATTATGAAATTCCTTTTTACTACACTGGCGCTATTTCTGGTATTTGGGATGCTGTCAATGGGAATGCACTAGTTAGAGAGCTAACATAATGCCATTAACAAATCCAGTCACTACGGCATTACAAAAAGCGAATAACTTAAGTGATTTAGCTAGTATTGCTAGTGCTTGGGCTAATCTGGGTGCTGATCAATCACTTGGTGCTAATTCTGGCTGGATAAAATTACCCAACGGATTGATTCTCCAGTGGCAAACATACACAGCCGCAAGTCAGAGTTTTACTGGTGGCACACCGTATAACTTCAATATAACTTTCCCAGTTGCTTTCAATACCGTTTATCACTGCGTGGGAAGTTTAAGTAACGGAGCAAACAATAGTGCTGTAGGTGTGCATTTTCAGGCATTAAGTACAACTGGCGTAACAGCCAGGGTTAATTTTTCGATAACAAACACGACCATTGCAGCATTTAGAGTATTTGCAATAGGAATTTAATATGGCTTACTTTGTGAATTTTGATTCTAATAATAGAATTGATGGCTTCTTCAATAACGCTATAAATAGCTTAATTCCTGATACTGCTATTCCAATTAGTGATGAACAATGGCAGGATTTGAGTGCTAATCCTGAAAAATATATATTAGACAATGGACAAATTATTTTAACTACATCTCAGCCACAACCAACTGTTACACCTCAACTCAATTGGGCTGAATTTAATAGAAGTATGCAAACTAATGCTGCATACAATCAGTTTATTTCTAATGCAGTTGACAAAGACGCTGTACGTAGACTTGAAACTTTAGCAATTACTTTGGGTGTTACTAATCGCCAAGATTTCAATCTTGATGATTTGAAATTTCTGTGGAATCTTGTTTTACAATCAATTCCTACAGAAAGTCACCCTTTGACATCTGCTGTTAGCGAATGGAATGAAATCGCCAACAACTGCTATATGACTTTTGAATTTATGCCAGATGGCTCTATGACAAGCAGAGTATGAAAAATTTTACAGCCAGCGATTTTATCGCTTTGGGTGGCTTGCTGTTGGCAACTGTCACCACAGTTGTAGGTGGTGTGGTCTGGTTCGCCAACAGTGAGAAGAAACGCTACGCCGCTGAACGCGATTTCGCCCACATCCGCCGCAACCAAGAACAAATGCAACAGGGGTTGAATAATCTGTTGCATGAGCTAGACCGAAGATTTGATATGGTCGAGCGTGACATTTTAGAGATTAAGTCTTCCCTCAAAATCGCCAAGCATGATTAATTAGTCACTGGGGATTCACTGTAGCACCGGAAGGGGACATAACTCCGTTAGTAATTCCTTAAGAGCAGTGTTTTGCTTTGAAAATGAGGCTAAAAACAAAAAACACCGCATCAGCAGTATTGTGACACGGTAGCTACAAAATCAAGGGAAAATTTATTTATGCTTTAGCTTTCAGTTTCTGTAGTTTCTGCCTGGATGCTGAAACTGTACCTAAAGCACACAGTGTTAATATACCTGACCAAGCACTAGGTTCTCAAATCGAGGTTCTTGACAGAGTAATGTCATCAAGCATGAGTCCGACATTATCATTTCCAATTCCTTGGCTTTAGTTAAGGGTTTTTTGTGGTTGACGCTGACGGAGGGATGTAATACCAAAAGCAGCACTAGCAAACAAACCTAAAATAGTGGTAGGTTCAGGTACTTTTTGGATGGGAGCAGGTGTCGGTTCAGGTACTTCTGGTTGAGGAGTAGGTGTTGGTTCAGGTATTTCTTCTTTTAGGGGTTGACCAGAAAAAGTTCCTGCTTGAATGAATACAGCAGAATCATAACGATAATCTCCCACATCTGCAATTGCTATTTTAAGGCGATGGATGCCTTCGCTTAATCCCTGAAATTGAGCAGAAAATACGTTCGTAAAACCATCATATTGAAGATTATAAATTGCTCCCCCATCGTCTAAAGAATTATTATTAAATAATTGCGGATTAGTTGCATTTTTGCCGAATGGATTGCCACCATTAACAGTATTAATAGAAACTGGTGTGGTTGTCCCAGGTATTAATGCAATGTTCTTTCCATCTAAGAAAAAGCCAAATACATCGTTATATTTAGAATTAACATATTCGTTATATTCTTCTGAGGCAAAGACATAATTAAAAAAAAGATTGCCTGTTATTGATGTAAACTCAAATTCGAGAACACTAGCATCAAAAGTGTTGACTCCCGAAATCAAAGCACTTAAATCAGAATCTCCTAGTAATTTATTATTTCTCGATGCACTTTCACTAGTATTTGGCCCAACTGCTAAATTCGCATTACCAGTAGTGAGAATAATACCGTTTTCTATGCCAATACCCGAATCTAAACCACCTGTAAAGGTTCCAGATGCTATTGATGCTCCTTTGTAGGTAGCATTAGAAATTGTAATGCCTGAACCTAAAATGTTGTTAACTAAAACATTCGGGTCACTACTATTAGTGATGTTGACAGCTTGAGCAGGTGCAGTGACTAATCCCAATCCTAGTAAAGAAAATGCACCAGTTTTTAGAAAACTCTTCAGAGATTTCATGTTGTTCTACCAATTAAACGTAAATAGTGGCAATATTTTTTTGCTGAAATTTGTAAAATTCCAGCAAATTTTATGCCATAAAGCTGCAAGTGCTATGGTCACAAAATTACTTAGTCTCTAGCCGCGATCGCCGATTATCGAGATAGTTTCTCTAACTACAGTTTGAAAACACCTTTTTGCATACATAAGATTAGCGAGGTGAACTTTATTCTTCTCTCGCCTGTCTATGTAATTAGATTAATGGTTAACTAGTTTTTTGGATAGTATAAATACGGTGGTTTACACAATGATTAAATTTCATTTTATGTATATTTACTCTAAGATGTTGATTCAATAATACTTACAGGCAATAATTCAGCCAATTTGCACAATAAAACTTTGTAAATACATTCCCTGTCTTCAAAAGATTTTTATATTTAAATATAAAAATTAGACCAATAAAATATAATGCTTGCATTAAAGTAAAATAAACAAAATTTTATATATTATTCCCAAAAATAAAGATTATATAAAAACCCATTCAAAGCATAATTAATAACAATTTAGTTGATATTTCTATGAGTATTTTATCTAGTTATAGTAAAGAGTTTAAGTAGAGAATCTTACATTGTCTAACTTGTAGGTCAAATAATCCACTCCAGATACAAAACTAAATAATCAATTTCTGGGGATGAATGACGCAAGAGTTTGTGGCGACATGAAATTTTTCGATTCTTAATTCTGCGTTTTTACTTTCATGCACTTAACCTAAGATAAAGGTAAGTGCAAAAATCGCTCAGTCCCTATTTGCTCTAGCTTCATATATATATTTACAGCAAGGTTTGCTTATGAATTTCTCGTCAGCAAGACAATATTTTTACCAAGAAATTCAGCAACCTGACGAGTATCTTAACTTGGGCAAGGCAGCACTCTACATTGCCCAAGAAGAATATCCCACCCTTGACCTAGAAGAATATCTCAATGCCCTAGATACAATGGCACAAGAGGTTCAAGAACGTTTGCCTACTTCTCGTTATCCACTGCGGTTGATTCAAATTTTAAATCAGTATCTTTATGATGATTTGGGATTTACGGGCAATCATAGCAATTACTATGACCCCCGCAACAGCTTTTTGAATGATGTGATTGACCGTCGTACGGGAATTCCAATTACTTTAGCGCTGGTTTATCTAGAAATTGCCCGAAGAATTGATTTCCCGATGGTGGGTATAGGATTACCAGGACATTTTCTCATCCGTCCTGATATTCCCGATATGGAGATTTTTGTAGATGCGTTCAATCGTGGTGAGGTCATGTTTGCACAAGACTGCCAAGAAAAACTCACCCAAATGTTTCAGCAACCTGTAAGTTTAAAACCCGAATTTTTGGCCACTCTCAGCAATCGGCAATTTTTAGCGAGGATGCTGACGAATTTAAAGTACATATATCTTAAACAGGAAGATTTGTCCAAAACGCTGGCTGCGGTAGAACGAATTTTATTGCTATTTCCGATGGCGATGTTAGAAATCCGCGATCGCGGTTTGCTGTACTATCAATTAGGGCATTACTCCCAAGCTGTTGAAGATTTGCAAAATTACTTAACCAAGGTTCCTGGTGCTGAGGATGCGGTGGTAATTCGGCGGTTACTGTCTGAACTGGGTCAAGATTAAATAGGTTATTCTCTCTTATTGGTACGATTAAGTCTCAGTCAGATAGTAATTTAAGCCTCAAGATAGTGTATGTTTGGTAACTGCATTGCTTAAGCTAAGTCTAGAAATTTGGAGACAAAATTCATGGATAAGCGAACAGTTCCTAGCCAAGCCGAAAAAATGAATCCTGAAGGCGACGCATCGCAATTAAGCCCAGAAACACTAGATAAAATCAAACATCCAGCGAAAATAGATGATGTGATTCGAGAACAATCAGCCGAAGAACGCAGAAGTAACCCGGCTTTAGTTCCAGAAATGTTGGATGAACCCACTGATGAATTGATTGGATTTACAAAAGAGTAAAAAGACTACTGAAGCTACAATGACATTCAGTAACTTGATGATTGCCTTTTATGCTACCAGTCATCTATTCTGATGAGTTTTTGAATCACAAGACTGGAAATTATCATCCAGAAAAACCAGAACGTTTGACAGCGATTGTCAAGGCTTTAAAAGAAGCGACGTTTGCTGAAAAAATTGCTTGGCGCGAACCTACTCCAGTAGCTGATAAACCATCACTGATGTCTTTGTTATTACAAGCCCACAGCCCGGCTTACGTGAAAAAACTTGGAGAAATTTCTGCTAGTGGTGGTGGTTATCTTGATGGTGATACCCCAGTTTCTCCCCATAGCTATGATGTGGCCTTATTGGCGGTGAGTGCTTGGTTAGATGGTATTGACATTGTACTAGCTACAGAAAATCCTGTTTTTGTGCTGGCGCGGCCACCGGGACATCATGCTGAAAGCGATGCAGGGATGGGTTTTTGTTTATTTTCTAATGCGGCGATCGCAGCTTTTTATGCTTTAGAACAACCAGAGATTAAGCGTGTGGCTATTCTCGATTGGGATGTACATCATGGTAATGGAACTCAGGCGATCGTGGAAACTCAACCTCAAATTGCCTACTGTTCTCTCCATCAGTATCCTTGCTATCCCGGCACTGGTAAAGCTTCCGAACGTGGTTATCATAATAATGTTTTAAATGCACCGTTGCCTCCTGGGAGCGATATTTCTGCCTATCGCCCATTATTAGAAACCAAGCTAATCCCATTTTTACAAAATTTTCAACCTGATTTATTAATTGTTAGTGCCGGTTACGATGCTAACGCCGCAGATCCTTTAGCAAGTATGAATTTACATCCAGAAGATTATGGTTTATTTACTGAATATTGTTTGGGTATAACTCGGAAAATTCTTTTTGGTTTAGAAGGTGGCTACGATTTTTCTAGTCTTTCTCAGTCTGTGTTAGCCACCATTGAACGCTGTTTATAAGATTAAATTGCTGATGTATTGAATATAGAACAAGACACCCGAATTCTTTTAGAGGTCGGGTGTCTAAACAAGTACGATTTTCACAATTTAACCAAAACGACCACTAATATATTCTTCAGCTTCTCTGGTGTTAGGAGAAGAGAAAAGTTGGACTGTCGGACTAAATTCAACTAATTTGCCACGACGTTTGCCATGTTCATCAATTTCGGTATTAAAAAATGCTGTCCAATCTGCCACTCTCGAAGCTTGCTGCATATTGTGAGTCACCATAATAATGGTATATTGCTGCTTAAGTTCTAAGCAGAGTTCTTCTACTTGACGGGTAGAAATCGGGTCAAGGGCAGAACAAGGTTCATCCATTAATAATACATCTGGCTTCATGGCGATCGCTCTGGCAATACACAGCCGTTGTTGTTGTCCACCAGATAATGCTGTCCCTTTGGCTTTGAGTTTATCTTTAACTTCATCCCAAATTGCTGCACGTCTGAGGGAATCTTCGACTAATGCATCTAAATTCCCTTTATAACCGTTAGAACGAGGGCCAAAAGCAATATTTTCATATATTGATTTTGGGAAAGGATTCGGTCTTTGGAACACCATCCCAACTTGGCGGCGTAATTTTACCGAGTTAATCTTAGGATCATAAATGTTGCGATCGCGGTAATTTAATCTACCTTCAACCTTTGCACCGGGAATCAAATCATTCATCCGGTTGAAACACCGCAACAGAGTACTTTTACCACAACCACTAGGGCCAATAAAAGCCACAATTTGTTTTTCAGGAATCTTGATATAAACATCAAGCAATGCTAAAAAACCACTGTAATAAACCTTTAGCCCCTCAACATCAAACACTGTTCTTTCTTGAGTGAGTGTGCTATTAACTTGCTTACTTCTATTGTCGCTGTGAGTCATATTAGTTACATCTAATCTAGAATTATTTTTTGATATTTGAAAAATTTTTCTCTTCCCAGCTATCACTATTTACCTGCTTATCGAAAAGCGTTGACGAACATAAATAGCTATCCCATTCAACACTAAAATTAACAACATCATCACAATAATTGTAGCTGCTGATGAATTAGCAAAACCTGGTTCTGGACGACTAAGATAACTAAAAATTTGAATCGGTAAAGCCATAAATCTCTGGAATAAACCAGGGTTAAAAGTCAGAAAACTGACAGCACCGACTACAAGTAAACAAGCTGCGTCACCAACAGCGCGAGATACAGAAATAATCACCCCGGTTAAAATTCCTGGAATCGCATAGGGAATAACATGATGATAAATAGTTTGCCATTTAGTCACACCCAAACCATAAGAAGCTTGTCTCAAAGAATCGGGAACTGCGCGAATTGCTTCTCTAGATGTAACGATAATTACTGGTAAAGATAACAAAGATAAAGTTAAGGCTCCAGAAATTAATGCTGGGCCAAAACCAAGCAAATAATTGAATACTCCTAAACCCAGTAACCCATAGACAATAGAAGGTACGCCTGCAAGATTACTAATATTAATTTCAATAATTGCAGTCCACCAAGCTTTAGGAGCATATTCTTCCAGATATAAAGCTGCTCCTACGCCAATTGGCACAGCGACTAACATCACAATAATTGCCAAAAGGATACTCCCCATAATTGCTGGGCGAATACCTCCCTCATCGGGAAAACGCGATGGAGTTTCTGTCAAAAATCCTGGTGTTAAAAATCTGGCTAACCCATCTTGGCAAATGTCAAAAACCAGTAGTGCTAGGATGAATAAACCAATCAGCAACCCCATCAAAAAAAGTATTTCAAATACTTTCCCTAATGACTCTCTTTTTTCAATATTATCAGTAAATTCTGCACCAGAATCGAAAAAATCATCACTTTGATAACTTGTAGACATATTGATTAATCGTATTTTTCTTTAAACCGATTGGAAATCCAGTAGCTAACAATATTCAAAGCCAAAGTTAGCAGAAATAAAACAGCCCCGACAGCATATAAAGTTTTAAAATTGAGACTACCACGAGGGCTATCTCCACCAGAAATTTGTGCCATATAAGCGGTCATTGTTTCTACTGACTCCATGAGATTCACAGTCAGTTTTGGCTGTTGTCCGGCGGCGATAACAACAGTCATAGTTTCACCAACAGCGCGGGAAATACCTAAAATAATCGAAGCTGTAATTCCTGACAGTGCGGCTGGCAATAAAACTTTAAAAATTGATTCTAATTTTGTGATTCCTAAAGCATAAGCGCCTTCTCTTAAAGAATTAGGCACTGCTTGGATAGCATCTAAACTGATAGAACCGACTGTCGGGGTAATCATTACTCCCATCATTAACCCTGCACTCAGGGCATTAAATATTTCTAAAGGCAGAAAGTTTCTTAAGAATGGGGTAACAAATAATAGGGCAAAATACCCATAAACAACTGTTGGTATTCCTGCCAATAGTTCCACTGCTGGACGTAAAATTGCGGCTACTTTAGGTTGAGCATATTCACTTAAATAAATTGCTGAGGATAACCCCAAAGGAATGGCTACTGCCATAGCAGTAAGAGTAGTTAAAAATGTACCACTAATTAAAGGCCAAATGCCAAAATGTCTTTCAGCAAATAAAGGTGTCCATTTCGTATCGAGCAAAAATTCAGCTAGTGGGACTTCTTGGAAAAACTCAAATGCTACCTGAAAGATAATAATAACAATGCCAAATGTCGTTAGGACAGAAACTAAACCACAAGCAAATAAAACTGCGACAATAATCTTTTCTATAATATCTTCTGAGGGTTTTTTTTCTAGCGATCGCCGAGAATCTTCGTGAAAACCATTTTGATTGTTGATTATAGTCATAAATCAATAAATTAAATAAAGTTAGTAATTGGTTGACCCGGTTTAGCTTTTTTAAATTTAGTGCCAGTTTCACCCTTGAGAAACTTTTGCTTAACTTTAACGTAAGCCTCATCAGGTAATGCTACATAACCAGCACTGTCTACCCATTTCCAAGAGTTTTCTAAATAAAAATCGACAAATTCTCTCACTGTTGGCTTCGTATCTAAGGATTTTTTACTCACATAAATAAACAAAGGGCGAGATAAAGGAGTGTAAATATTTCTGACTACATTATCAATTGGTACAGGTTTTTCACACTTACCATTAGGATTTTCCACAGCAATTAAATTTAGCTTGTCTTGATTTTGAATGTAGTAAGAAATTCCGACATAACCTAAAGAATATTTATCACCAGCAATGCCTTGAACTAAAGTATTTTGATTGTGGCTAGGAGTGTAATCTGTACGACCATTTTTTGCTTTACCTGTCACAGCTTGAGTAAAATAATCAAAAGTTCCTGTATCAGATGCGGGCGCATAAAGTTTCATTTTCTGATTAGGGAACTTAGGATTAACTTGATTCCAAGTTAATATTTTACCGTCTGATTTAGCACTCCAAATCGTTTTTAATTCGTCAACAGTGAGACATTGAACAAAATCATTCTGACGATTGACGATAACGGCTATTCCATCTAAAGCTATGGGTATTTCTAAAAATTCAATATTTTTACTTTTGCATTTGGCGATTTCTTCATCTCGAATAGTACGAGAAGCACCGACAATATCAATTTCGCCTGCACAAAATTTACTAATTCCGCCCCCAGTTCCACTAGAAGCAACGCTAACTACAGCATCAGCTTTCACATTATGATATTCTTCTGCCACCGCTAGAGAAATAGGAAAACCTACCGCTGCACCATCAATACTTACTTGCTTTTGTTTCTCGTCATTGCTACTACAAGCTGTGATGCTGTAGCTAGTCACAAGTAGAGATATTAATAACAAGTTACTTTTTAATTGAGAAATAAAACTCATAATTTTTGGTATTTCCCTGAATAAACCAAAAGCTAACAAATGGACTAGCAGACAAGGCGAAAAATATGCTAGAACGCGAATTTATCGCATTGCCTACCCTAGAATTATTGAATGATATAAGATATCAGCCTGTAACTAGCAACTGATCAAAATTTATGCTTTACTGTCGCCTTGAATTTTGTCAAAAATTGCCCCATTTTCCAAAAATTTTGCTTGAATCATCTCCCAGCCCCCTAAATCTTGGGCTGTAAACAAAGTTTGGATTGGGGGATATTGTGATGCTACTTCTTGGGTAACTGTAGGATTTACCGGACGATATTGTAATTTAGCAAATTCCCGTTGAGCTTCTGATGAATAGAGAAAATCAATAAATGCTTCGGCAACTTTCCTAGTCCTGTGTTTATCAACGTTTTTATCAACTATAGCCACAGGATTATCTATGGAAATATTTATATCTGGTATAACATAAGGGAGTTTTGAGGCAGTTTTTTCTGCTAAATTTACCTCATTTTCGTAGGTAATTAAAACATCTCCTTGAGCTTGTTGGAAAAATAAATCACTGGCTTCACGGGCATCTTTTGTGAGTGCGGCAGTATTTTTATACACCTTGGTAATGTAGTTTATGGCTGTCGCCTCATCTCCGCCATTTTGAGTGACTGAACCCCAAAAAGCTAATAATTCCCAAATGCCAATTCCTGAAGTTTTAGGGTTCGCGGCAATTAATTTTACGTCGTTTTTAGCTATGTCTGCCCAAGTTTTAATCCCTTTCGGATTCCCCTCACGAGTGACAATTGCGGCAACGGATCTACTAACAATAGCATTGCGGGGTGTTCTCATTTGCCAACTGGATTTAATCAAACCAGCTTGCTGAATTCTGATAACATCTAAAGGCAGTGCTAAGTGTACTACATCTGCCTCTTTTTTACCAGCAATCACATCAGCAGCTTGAGCAACGGAACCTCCATAACTTTGCTCAAAAATTACTTTTTGATTGTGTTCTTTCTGCCATTTCTCGACGAATTTGGGAATTATTTGGTCATGGGCGGCTTTAGTTACGGAGAAAGAAACCAACCTCAGCTTAATCTCTGGTTCTGTAGCTGAATAACTTCCAGAACAGGCCGCGATCGCCACACTTAAAATTGTGCCTAAGCAGAATAAATAAGCGAATCTTTTCACAACGTGTTGATGCAACCAAATTCCCCTAATTTGTTGAGACACAAGTTGCATCACCTGTCTAGTTTTTTCAATGCAAGTATATATATGCTCAATTTGAAAAATTCCCCATCGAGCCGGATGCGGCGATTTATTCATCAAACATTTACCCCATTATCTACAGTATCTCCATCGAGTTACTGTAATTGTTTAATTATAAAGCATGAAAATCTTATACCTGTCAAGACAGTATGTGATTAAGCTATAAAAATTTAAGTTAATTTTTGACTACAGGAGAAAGTAGGGGTTTGCTAACTATAAAGCCTGATATTTTCAGCAAATTGCTCCCAAATTACCGAATAATATACAGACTTCTTTGAGGAGAAAAACTTAATTTTAAATTAAATTTAATAGCTACAGCAGTTTCCCACCATATAAAGTATCCCCTAACTAGCCTCTGACCTCAATTAAATGTACTTCAACTGATGAGGAACCCCGATAAAGGCTGTTGATTAACAGTAATTGAATCTTCTTTTTGTTAGCTTTAATACTAAATGTGATAAATTTTTATAACTTTTCTGTAGCGCCTAACATCTGAAAGATTTTCTCGGCGTTATCTAAATCGCCAACGATGCGGCGAATTGGTTGAGGCCAAACTTTTACCAAAGTAGGAGTCGCGGACACCTGATCAATTTCTGCTTGTTCTGGATGAGTTAAAACATCAATAACTTTTAAAGTATAGGGATATTTGAGCGATCGCTCTAACATTTCGTGTAAATTATGCAGAATCCGTTCTGTGTTGGCACTATGACCAGCAATAAATAACCGCAAAACAAAACATTGGGTTGTTTGCTGTACAGTTTGGATGGCTCGAACTGGTGGATAGTATTTAGGAGCCTTTTCTGACAAGTCTAAGTTAATAATTAAGTCATGGTCTTCCCAAAGTTGGGGAAATGTAGAACGATAAGTTGCTAACACCATGCGATCGCATAATCCATCTTGCCAAGGTGCTGCTTGCCAGACTAAATCACCCGTATCAAAAATGGCATTTAATAAAGATTGATGTTGCAGAACTGCTGGATAGGCTTCTGCAAAAGTCCGAATTTGATGAGTATGGGGATCTAACCAATGGTCAACAGTAGCTGTATAACAAGGAACTAAAAAATGAGGCGGTTCTGGTAAATCGAGAATTTCTTGTAACGCAGCACACAAATGCAAATGCCATCGACCCTGTTTATTGGGGTCGATGCAATAAATTAAATCGCCTCCGGGTGTAAATAAGGCAATGCCTTTAAAAACTTTAGGTAAAAAGAGTTTATTTGTACTCAAGTTAGTTACAGGGGTTGGGGAACTTGGAGGTAAAAAGTAGAGGCGTTACTTTTTACCTTTACTGTAATTAAACTCGTCCTCGGAGAAACTGAGCCATTTCGTTAGGAGTTGGTGACATTTCTAAAGCTGTTTCTTCAGTAATGCGACCTTCTTGATAAAGATTGAGTAGTGACTGATTCATTGTAATCATACCGTCAAAACTGGCTTGCTTCATCAATTCGCCAATTTCATCATATTTACCATCTTTTACCCATTCTTTAATTGCCTCAGTATTGATGAGAACGTCGTGGAACGCAGCGCGTTTACCATCAGTTGTGCGACATAATCCTTGGGCGATGACCGCTACCAACGATTCCGCTAGGGCTACCCGCATAGCATCCTGTTCTTCACCAGAGTACAAATTAAGAATCCGTTCGATGGTTTTCACTGCACTGTTGGTGTGCAATGTTCCCATTACCAAGTGACCTGTTTGGGCGGCTTTTAGGGCGGTGTTAACTGTTTCCTTATCCCGCATTTCCCCCACCAGAATCAAATCTGGATCTTCCCGTAGGGCTGCTTTTAACGCATTGTCAAATTTGCGCGTGTGCATCCCTACTTCCCGTTGTTTAACCAACGACTTGCGGCTTTTGTGAACAAATTCCACAGGATCCTCAATGGTGATGATGTGCTTGGCCATTTCCCGATTAATATAGTCAATCATCGCCGCCATTGTTGTTGATTTACCAGAACCAGTCGGGCCAGTGACTAAAATCAAGCCTTTGTGGTGATGGCAGATATCACGGAAAATTGGCGGTAATCTCAACTGTTCCATCGATAAGATTTTCAGGGGAATTAACCGCAGTACCATTGCATGGCCTTTCATCGAACCAAAAACGTTGATCCGAACACGGGCGAATTCATACTGAGTTGCACCATCAAATTCTAAATGTTCTTCAAATCGCTGAATTTCAGCTTCCGTCATTACCTCTCGTAACCAACTCATGAAACTTTGAAGATCAGTTTCGGGATACTCGGTTGGTTGAATTTCTCCTCGGTTGCGGTAACGCGGAACTTCACCTACACCCAGGTGAATATCGGAATAACCTTTATCAAACGCTTCTTTGATGATTTGCGCCAAAGTTAATCCCGAAGGATTGTTTTTAGCTGAAGCATTGGCCTCTGGTGGCGGACTTCCTGGACGATGGCCGGCTACTGGTGGTGGTGCAGGTTGAGTTGTATTGCGATGAGTTGACATATCCAAGGTTTGTGTATGCTGCCGCTGGGTCATTAATGATGGTGGTGGCGGTGGCATAGGTGGCACATTCCGAGAAGCAACAGGATTGGAATTGGCTGGTTGTGATGTTTCTGTCATATATCTTCAAAATTAAGCAGTTATCAAGTTCAATCTGGAAAAAATCTGTCTTGGTGGTTCTAAGGACGGCAGACAGCAGGTTTGTTGCTGTTCCTTAGCTGAAAACTTTAAAGCAACATTTCGTTACACTTGTTCTAGTCGCTAGTATACTTTGTTATATAATCTACAAACTTAATCATTGCTTTATAACCCCCTTAAGTCCATATACACTTGTTTAGCACACTATATCCTCAGACACCCTTCAGTAATAACCCTGCTAAATATAAGCAATAATTAATACTTTAGTGAAATCTTAAAAATCTCTTGCTGTTAGATGAGAAATTTTTCGCCAAAATCAAGGGAATTTACTAGCAATTAAAAGCCAAATCAGCAGCAGGTATTTTTTCCAGACGGATGGATGAATTATGAGAGACACAGCCCTATTTTATAAGAAATGTTAAGGGGATCAATTTGAGACCGAGAAAATATCCTGAGCAAGCTGATGTTATATGGCTTCTACTCCTTGAGATAGATGGCAGAAACTAGTGGTCTATCAAGAAAGCAACCGAACTTTACATTCACAATTACAAAAAATTAACTGTAAAGTTAAGTTACTAAATGCTCATTTTTCCTACACCTGTTTATATACTGGAATTCACGGAAAGGATCAGTTGATTCGCCAACAGCGGTATCTAACTGAAATTACATTTATTGCTGTGTACCTGTAGGAGGAAAAGTCATGGTTTCGGCTCAAAGCTCTAATCTCGGAAAGACCTACTCCTTAATGATGATTAAAAGCTTTTTGATATGGACTTTCACGCTGGCAGTATGTTTGTTAGTTGTCGGTTTTCCATTAGTGTTTTTGATGGCTACGGTCGGATGTCTGTTGTCGATTGTTTTACAATCTGTCATGCCTGTTAGTGCTGTTTTACTAGTAGGCGGCGGGTTAATATTGTTCAATATTTTGGCAGTAGCGATCGCTGCGGCTGTTCTCACCATCAAAGGTGTACATCCAAGTCAAATCAAGTGGTTAAGTTGGTTGCATGGAGAATCTGAAGAAATCCAGCAGACCTCTGTATATGCCGCTTGCCCTTTAACTTGTGAAATCAAATAAAACTATTGCTTTAAACACGACAAACAGTACATCTGCCCGGTTCAGCCGGGTTTTTTCATGTTTATTTGTTCTTTGTCATTTGTCATTTGTAGGGATTAACCATTTACTATTGACCAATAACTAATGACTCATGAATAATGACTAATGATTAATCAAAAGCGAGTTGGTATTATCTTAGGTACACGTCCAGAGGCGATTAAATTAGCGCCTGTGATTCAGGTTTTCCAAAAATCTCCCAGTTTTGCCTTGCAAGTGATTTTAACTGGACAGCATCGGGAGATGGTTGAACAAGTGATGCAACTGTTTAACCTCAAAGCTGATGAAGACCTAGAGATTATGCAGCCTCAACAATCTTTAAGTGATATTACCTGCCGCAGCTTACGCGGATTAGAAGAGTTATTTCAAAAAAATAAACTAGATTTAGTGATTGTCCAAGGAGATACCACAACAGCTTTTGCCGCAGCCTTGGCAGCTTTTTATCAAAAAATTCCTGTGGGTCATGTAGAAGCTGGGTTAAGAACTGATAATATTTACAATCCTTATCCAGAAGAAGCAAACCGACGATTAATTTCCCAACTTACCCAACTACATTTTGCGCCAACAACTTTGGCTGTGGAAAACTTGCAACGTTCTGGGGTGTTGGGCGAAATTCACTTGACGGGGAATACTGTTATTGACGCACTGTTGAATGTGGCGGCGAGTCAACCAGCTTGTAATGTCCCTGGTTTGAACTGGAATGAATACCGCGTGTTGTTGTCCACAGTTCACCGCCGGGAAAATTGGGGAGAACCATTACAAGCGATCGCACAAGGTTTTCTGCAAATATTAGATAAGTTTCCTGATACTGCTTTGGTGTTACCACTGCATCGCAACCCGACAGTTAGAGAACCATTGCAAGCATTATTAGGCAAACATCCGCGCGTATTTTTGACCGAACCTTTAGATTATGCCGAATTAGTGGGGGCAATTGGGCGATCGCATTTTTTATTAACTGATTCTGGTGGTTTGCAAGAAGAAGCACCAAGTTTAGGTAAACCAGTATTAGTTTTGCGAGAAACCACAGAACGTCCTGAAGCGGTGACGGCGGGTACAGCGAAACTAGTGGGAACTGAAAGCGAGAATATTTTGGCGGCGGCGGCTGAGTTATTGAGTAACCCGGCGGCGTATGATGCAATGGCTAATGCGATTAATCCTTTTGGTGATGGCCATGCAGCCGAGCGAATTTTGCAAATTGTAAAGAATTATTTGGGAGTGGGTTGATAAAAAGGGAGAGGCAAAATGCCTTTCCCAAAAATTGATTTTTCCTGCACAAATTATGAGTACTGATATCAGAATATTTGCAGAATGCCTACAGGATGGACAATGGACACCATTATCAAGAACTGAGGATTTAAGTAAGGAGTCACATCAAGATTTATCTACTTTAGAAATAATAGATATCGGCAGACATTATGAGTTTTTTACTGTTCTAGCAGGTGTGCGCCGGGAAAGATTTTTAAAGTGGTCTGGTGCAGATGTCAGACCTATATCTCGACCACGAGGTCTACCAAAAGACCTTTCTCCTTTATTAAAATCGTATATCCAAGATGATGATGGTTGGGGTGCGTCTTGGCTTATGGTTCAAGAAGTGATTAATTTTGATTGGGAACAATCTATTACATTCTACGGCTTGGTTGAACCACAGTACGCGAATTTGTTTTCTGATAACCAACCATTTCCTTACGAACAATGGCCAGAAAACGCGCACTGCTATTCTCTAAACTCGAATTATCTTCCTAAAGCGGATATTGTACAAGTCAGTTGGGTAGAAAGTTATAGAGAATTTGTTGGTTCTGAATTTCTTGATTATTTTTTTGAGAAACTCTTAGCTTTAGGTTCCCCAAAAGAAGTGAGGATTATTTTTTACTTTTATTAGTTACAAAACTTCAACTATACTGCTTGATTGGTTTGTAACCAGTTGAGTAAGTCGGCGATCGCACTAAAATCTAATAAAGCATCACTCAGTGCTTCTAATTTTTCTAAAGAAAGACTTTGAACTTGTTGGCGAACTTCGTCGGGTAAATTGCCCACTCGCCTTTGTAGTTGTCTTAAAACCAGTGCTTGTGTTTGTTCCTGTTTACCTTCCTGCTTCCCTTCTTCTTTTCCTCGCTCGTAGCCAATACGCTCGCCTGTAGTTATGTAAGGCATAGTAAGCTCCTGCTCGAATAACTTAAAGTCTTGCCAAAATTCTGCTTCTAATGCTTTTGGTAAAATCATAACCCAATCGATAAAACGATAGAGGTTACGAATATCTCTTTCTTCTAGTCCTTGTTCGTAGAGTCTGCGAATTAAGCTGAATTTCCAATTTTTCCGTTCTCCTGGCTGTTTGCTAGTTTGCTGCGTTTTTAAATGCGCCATGACAACTATCGCAAAAGGATTATCGCTGGTTTCTAATTCAGTCCAGCGGTTTTGATAATCCAGTAATTTGACAGTGCCGAATCGAAAAACTAGACTGCAATCAGGATAATTGTAACTGTATTGATTCGGTCTCCAAGTCGAGTCAGCGTCACATAAAATTGCTAGGCTGATGGCTGGTTTGGCAAATTTATCAAAAATTCGCAGGTTGTATGAAAACATCCTTTCAGCGAAGTTATCTTCTGGTTTCGCCTGGATTTCGACATGAATTAACAGCCAAACTTCTTCCCCGTCAATTTGCCAAACTTTGACTAATTTATCGGCGTATCTTCTCCCCAGTTCGGCTTCACGAGATATTTGTTGAAATTCCTTGTCGAGAAACTCGTGGGGACGTTCCCAGTTTATGAGTGCTGCTGTTTGTGGGAAGAAAAACTGCATCGCTTGAGGAAAGTATGCTTCTAAAATTTCTTTCCACGGCGAATCATTATCGGCTCTTTCTCGTTCCTCAGTCATTGTATTTAGAGAATAATAAAACGCAGCTAAACGCAGATGAAAAACAAAAACTCTCTGTGTTCCTCTGCGTTAACCTCTGCGCCACTTTGCGTTACAAAACCTACTGATTCAAAACTAACTCTGGTTGTGCTGCTGCTGCTTCCTCTGAGTCTGGTAAACCAAACAATGAGCGATAGAGTTTATCGTATTGCTTGGCTGAACGATACCAACTAAAGTCTTGATTCATCCCGCGTTTTTGCAGTTCGCCCCACTGAGGTTTGAAACGAAAACCTTCCCAAGCGCGGATCATGCAGGTAAACAAATCTAAGGGTTCGTAGCGGTCAAAGCAATAACCTGTACCAGCTTCATTAACTGGGTCGTGGTGGGTTACAGTGTCAACTAATCCCCCTGTGCGGCGGACGATGGGAACGGAACCGTAGCGCATCGCCATCATTTGGCTAATTCCGCAAGGTTCAAAACGGCTGGGCATTAAAAAGGCATCAGTACCCGCATAAATGCGACGTGATAGGGCATCGTTATATAGCAGGTAAGTTGCCATACGTCCAGAATAGCGGGATGCTAATTGCCACATTTGAGTTTCATAATAGCGATCGCCTGTCCCTAACAACACAAATTGGGCATCTGTATACGCCATGAAGCGATCTAAAATTTGAATCACCAAATCCAAGCCTTTTTGCTCGACTAATCGGCTCACCATGCCAATTAAAAAGGCTTGAGAGTTGACCTCTAAACCCATTTCTTCTTGTAAAGAAACTTTGTTTTTCTTACGTTGATCTAAAGTATCGGTAGTGAAAGTCTGAGTAATATATTTATCGTCAGATGGATTGTAAAGCTCAGTATCTATCCCATTGACAATCCCTGATAATTTCCCGCTGATAAATGACAGCAAACCTTCTAAGGTTTCGCCGTAAGCAGGTGTCTTGATTTGTTCGGCATAAGTTGGGGAAACCGTATTTACTCTGTCAGCAAATTGCACCGCTGCTGCCATTGTATTGTGTCCTTGCATATACCAAGGACACCAAGTAATTTTATCCAAATACCAACGCCACGGCCCTTGATAAGCCAGGTTATGAATAGTAAAGACTGTGGTGATATCTGGGTCTTGGTGCATCCATACAGGAATCATCCCTGTGTGCCAATCATGACAGTGGATAACGTCTGGCTTCCAGTAATTCCAGCAGAATTCAGCAGCACCATTCGCAAAAAAAGTAAACCGCCAATCTTCGTCTTCTCCTCCATAGACCCGGCGAGGATTGAAAGCAGGATGTCCAAATAAATACAAGGGAACATCAGTACCCGGCAGAACACTCTCGTAAACTGCAAAGTCCTGAAACATGGCATATCCCCACCAAACTGGGTCTTTGGGGATTTCCATTTTATCTGGCAAAAAGCCGTAATAAGGCAAGAATATGCGGACATCATGCCCCATTTCTCTCAAGACTTTAGGTAATGCTCCCACAACATCACCCATTCCTCCTACTTTCGCAACGGGAGCTGCTTCTGCTGCAACGAATAGAATCCGCATGGTCTTTGTTGTTTCCCCGGTTCTGCCTAATATTTATGAAATTTCTGAAGTTGGAAGTCTGAAGTATAAAGGTACTCCTCCTATGCAAGAATGGGGCAGAATCTCGGAAACAACGCATCTTTGCCGCGCTAATTACGGGTGAGTCATGTACCGATTTTTGATCCTGTATCCTTTACACTTCATCCTTTTGGCTCAATTCTTATCTAACCACATCTGTTTGCCAGTATTTTAAGAACCCCGTTGGATTTCGGCGAAGATTTGCTCAAGAATTTCTTGTGCGCCTTGTTCCCGCAGAAGTTTGGCTAATTCTGCACCCAACGCTTCAGCATTATTGGCTGTTCCTGTGACGGTATCTTTGACGATTTTCTGGCCATCGACACTGGCGACTACACCTGTGAGGGTTAAATTGCCTTCATGAATTTCTGTATTTACACCGATGGGTACTTGACAACCACCTTCCAGAATCCGTAAAAATGATCTTTCTGCTAAACAGCGATCGCGTGTCTCCGGGTGTTCAATGGCTTTGAGTAAGGATATTAAATCTGTATCATCAGCCCGACATTCTATCCCTAAAGCACCTTGTCCGACAGCGTGGAGGGAAATTTCTTTGGGGAGAATTTGATGTACGCGATCGCCCATGCCTAAGCGTTGTAAACCTGCGGCTGCTAAAATCAAGGCATCGTATTCACCAGCATCTAGTTTTGCCAAGCGGGTATTCAAGTTACCGCGCACATCTTTAAAGGTAAAGTGGGGAAAACGATTACGTAACTGTGCTAACCGCCGTAGTGATGATGTGCCAATTACTGCACCATCGGGCAAAGTTTCAATTTGCTTGTCTTTATACTTTTCATGGACAACTAAAGCATCGGCCGGGTTTTCCCGTTCGGTGATTGCTGCCAGAGTTAAGCCTTCTGGTAAATTAGTTGGCAGATCCTTGAGGGAATGAACAGCAAAGTCAATTTCCTGGTTGATCATTCCCAATTCCAGTTCTTTAGTAAATAGCCCTTTATCACCAATCTTGGCCAATGCTACATCCAGGATTTTGTCGCCTTGGGTAGACATGGTGTGGACTTCAAAATTAATATCTGGGAAGCTGTTTTGTAGTTGCTCTCTCACCCAGTAAGTCTGAACTAGAGCAAGTTGACTTTTACGAGAACCAATACGAATCGTGCGGGCTGCACTGGAAACCACTGAAGTCATAATAACGTTATGTCAAACCAGGCGATACATTCACTTTCATCTAGACTACCGCAGTGAGTGACTTAACGGATTGCGATCGCTTCATTAAAGGCAATATTATTTTTGATTTACTTTACATTTTTTTACAAAAAATCAGTTATTTGGCAAAAACTGCTTGATAAAATAATTTTTTGTACCTCCAGCCTGCTAGTTAATAATCGTCACGTTGAAGATACTCATACAATTGTTGAGTACGCTGTTTTGTCGCTGCTTCTAAGCAGCCACCATAAATAGTAGGCGCAATACTTCCCCCTTCGTATGCACTTCTTTCAAACTCACAACTAGCGTCACGAAACTTAATCCAGGCTAACTGTGCAGCAATTAATTTTTGTTGTCTCGTCTTTGACAATTTTGGCAACAGTTGTTTATAAACTTGGTTCAATTTTTTATCTGCATTTTGATATGACAACCGTGAGCAGATATTCATTTCTGATTGAGTTTGCGGATCGTTGCAGTTGAGTTTTTGTGCTAAATATGTTTGAGTAGCTTGGGGTTGTGTATTTGCCAATGTTAAAGTGTTGGTATTCAATCCACCAACAGTTATGATACTTACGAATAAAGGTAATAACTGACGCATAATCTAATTTGTATTCTCAGTAGTAATGACTATGAAGTATAACTCATGATTGAGAATAACTTAGGAATTAACGGCAAACAAACTCTAGTAAAATCCTATACAGGCAAGTCAATAATTAAATAACGCCTGTATTTTAGAGATTTTAACCTTAGAGCTTGTCTCGTTTTTTCATATATTTGAAAAGCTTGATATTGGCTATCTTCTGTTTTTATGTATCTGCCAACTCAAAATGCAGATATAGAAATGAATATTTACTTATACAAAAAAGATAAGGGATAAGTCATATTTTCAGCAAAACCAAGAATACAGCGATCGCGATGTTCGTAAATTAATTTACCTTGAGAATCAAATAAAAAAGTGCCTCCCCGTTGTGTCAAATAAGATGAATCTGGTACATAAATATTCCAGTTGCTCAAAACTTCGATCATATTTCGCAGGCGCAGAGTTGCTAGTTCAAAAGGGCGCTGAAAGCCTTGTCCTCCAGCAGCTTTGAAAAATGAACCTTTGATTGGTGGTAAAAGTGTATCTTTCACAACTTCCTCATCAGCAATTAACTGAGGCGCTTGCTTATCGCCTGTATAACCCCGAAAAACTTCCTTCAAAGTTCCTGGGCTACCGATGCCAGCACACATTAGCATTAAATTTAGCCAAGCTGTTTGTGACGTTGATAATATAGGTACTTGTATAGATAAACCGCGATAAAGTCCCAAAGCAGCGTGGATTTCAGCTTTTGTATCTACAAATAAGCATTCTTGAGGAAATCCTGTATATTCACAAAATTTTACTCCAGAATTGCGATCGCCAATGCCAATAGCGCGAATTGTGATTCCACTTGCTTCAATCTCTTCTCTTTCTTTCCGCAGCCACCAAGCGTATTCTAAATTATCAAAATCCCCCAACTGTGACCAAATAAGCACAAGCAACTTTGCGGTATTTGAACAACCATCTAAAACTGGTTTAACCTCTCCATCACTAACTCGCAAACGTTGAGTTTGACTCAAAATCGAGTAAATATCTGGAGAATTAGCGAGTGTTTGAGTATTCATTTAGCTGAAGTTGAGGATTGTTATATCATTTAGACACAATGACATAAACCTTTATCATAACTCAGTAATAAAAAACAGAACTAAGTTATGAAATGCCAATATTTTATCTACATCTTACAAGTTAAATAGCCGCGCCAGAGGCTTCCTGAAGGGTAGGGAAAAGGGCGAAGGACAAATAGCAACCTTCACTAGTTAGGATTATTTTCACTGACTTACTGAATATGGCAATTAGCGTTATATAGGAATCATATTTGATTGGGAGAAAAAAACTAAGTGTCCCTCTGTTATTTCTTGTCCTGTTCCCTACCGACACAAGTAATTTCAATAATCAAGTCGGATTCCTATAGATATTTGTAGCTACATTTTTTAATTTACATTTAATGCTTCTTCAACAGGCAACGAGCGAATCAACTCTCGAATGACATCCGTTGCGGGTCTTCCTGTGATGGAACAGTATTTTTCTAACTTTTCTGCCTCACCTGATGTGAGATTAATTGTTAACCGTTTAACAGCCCATTTTTTATTCACAGCTTACAAAAGCCTTTGTTTTAAACTATTCTTTTACTATCAATCACTTAAACTGTTATTACAATAGCGAAAATCAGGATATTACATTCAAGAAGTCGTAAAGCAAGTACCATGATTTAACAAAAAGTTGTGAATTGCTTAAGTAAATTTCTGATTATAAATTTTAGATAATTTTAAATTACTAATTGTGAATGGGATATAAACGAACTCATGAAGAGTTGATGAATTTAGTGCGACACAATACTAATTTTTACTCGGCGTAAATAGAAGGTTCGTGCAACCAGGGGCAACCTTGTAAATTTCTGTAAAAATGACCCATTTTTTAGCCTTGATTGATAAGAAATACAAATGATAACTTTGCCTAGTTCGTCTCATTTTAGGCA
>NZ_JADEWI010000074.1 GCF_015207705.1 Nostoc sp. LEGE 06077 | reverse complement strand
TTGCAGCTAGCAAGGTGGGGATCATTAATACGCCAAACCAGCCGATGTATAGGCGGTTGTTGGTGCTGGTGATCCACTCGCAGAACTGTTCCCATACGTTGGCGCTTTTGCGCTGTTGTAAGGTTGCTGTCATGTTTTTATGATTGCGTCTGTTATGAATGTTGCAGGTGTTTTTACCTGTTGTTACATATATTAAACAAGTTATTGAGTTTTGTAAAGTGTTTTGAGAAACAATTTTCTAACTGACCCTGTAGAAAGCTCTGATACAAAGTTCCCATCAAGGTTTTGCGTTACTGAGTGAATTATTTTTCTGGAAGTTAGATTGTTTACAATTCTTCAAGGCTCTTCTCTATACCTATGCCAGTGATCAATTCTTCTACCGTTACTTATAGCCCTGCATACACAATCGTTCCAACCTACGATTGTTTTAATCGCTGCACCTATTGCAACTTTCGTACTGATCCTGGTCAAAGTCCTTGGCTGACCTTATCAGTAGCCAAAGATATCTTAAAAAAACTGCAAAATGAGAAAGTCTGTGAAATTCTCATCCTCAGTGGAGAAGTACACCCCAATTCACCACAGCGTCCGGCGTGGTTTCAGCGGATTTATGATTTATGTGAATTAGCCTTGGTGATGGGTTTTTTACCCCACACTAATGCAGGTCCACTGAGTTTTGCAGAAATGCAAAAGTTAAAAAATGTAAATGTCTCAATGGGTTTAATGTTGGAGCAGTTAACGCCATCATTATTAATGACAGTGCATCGCCACGCACCGAGTAAAGTCCCACAATTGAGGCTGCAACAATTACAATGGGCGGGAGAGTTGCAAATTCCCTTTACCACAGGCTTACTCTTAGGAATTGGCGAGACCGCAGATGATTATGAGACAACCTTAGAAGCGATATCTAATATTCATCAACGCCACCATCACATTCAAGAAGTGATCTTGCAACCTCACAGTCCAGGAAATCAGCAAACCTTTGACGCGCCACAATTTGACCCCCATCATTTACCAGAACTTATTACCAAGGCACGTCAAATTTTACCGCCAGAAATTACAATTCAAATTCCGCCAAATTTAGTTAAAGATGAGCAATGGTTACTTGCTTGTATTGAAGCAGGTGCGAGAGATTTAGGGGGAATAGGGCCAAAAGACGAAGTAAATCCCGATTATCCTCACATTCAGGCACAAGAATTGAGAGAAGTTTTACAACCTGTGGGGTGGGAATTAGTGCCACGTTTACCTGTGTATCCGCAATTTGACAGCTGGCTGTCGGGAGAATTGCAAAAAGCCGTGAGTCATTGGCGAAATAGATCCTGAAAGCTGACTGCATATCGCACACCCCAAAAAACAGAGCGTGCAACTTTAGCACTGTTGTAAAATAGACAATAGAAGGATTCGGGGGGCCAGTTAACTGGTCATAAACGCCTATAGAAACTATCTTCGGAAATTTGCAAGGTTTAAAGTCCAGCCAGCTGAAACAACTACAGCGGCTGTACCACCAGCGTATACCAGGCGATCGCATCACAACGCCTGAATTTTCCCAGCGTCTGGCAGCCATTAGCTCAGAAATCAATCAACCTTTGTGTGCCTATCTCAACCGTCGCGGACAAGTGATTCGTGTTGGGGTAGGCACACCGCGTCAGACACAAATCCCACCGCTAGAACTGCCCCGTTATGGTGCAGAACGTCTCAGCGGTATACGTTGTATTGCCACCCATCTCAAATCAGAACCACCGAATGAGGTGGCGCTGACAGCTATGGCAATGCAACGCTTAGACGCGTTGGTTATGTTGAATATTACTGGCACAGGATTTACCCGACGCGGTGGTGGCGCTACAGGTTATGTCAAAGAAGCTTATTTAGCTCATTTAGTATCTGATACTAAACAACTAGTAGCAGCCCAAAACTCAGCACTCGGTACGCAAAACTCAGCAATCTATTCCAGCATTTCCCCACCGATGAGCTTGGATATGCTGGCAGAACAAGACTTCATCGACTTAGTAGAAGGACTGGAAGCCGAATTCCGCCGAGAATTCGTCGCCCAAGAAGTAGATGCTGATCATGACCGCGTGCTAATTGTGGCAGTGATGACAGATCAATTGACTCCGCAACAATTCCACGACACCATAGCGGAATTAGGCCGATTGGTAGATACTGCTGGCGGTGATGTACTCCATACAGTACAACAAAAGCGATCGCGCATTCATCCTCAAACAGTCATCGGTGAAGGTAAGGTGCAAGAAGTCGCCTTAACTGCCCAAACCCTGGGATGTAATCTTGTCGTCTTTGACCGCGACCTCTCACCATCACAAGTCCGCAACTTAGAAGCACAAATTGGTGTTCGGGTAGTTGACCGCACAGAAGTCATTTTAGATATCTTTGCCCAACGCGCCCAATCCCGTGCGGGTAAATTGCAAGTAGAACTGGCACAGCTAGAATATATGCTGCCGCGACTGACTGGTAGAGGTCAGGCAATGTCGCGGTTAGGTGGTGGTATAGGTACTCGCGGCCCTGGTGAAACCAAGCTAGAAACAGAACGCCGGGCTATTCAGCGGCGGATTTCTCGACTGCAACAAGAAGTTGACCAGTTGCAAGCCCATCGTTCGCGGTTACGGCAACGACGGCAACATCAGGAAATTCCTTCAGTGGCTTTGGTTGGTTATACCAACGCGGGTAAATCTACCTCACTCAATGCCCTGACTAATGCTGAAGTCTATACTGCTGACCAGCTATTTGCTACCCTTGACCCGACTACACGTCGCTTGGTCATTCCTCATGCTGACACTAATGAACCCCAAGAAATTCTCATTACAGATACTGTAGGGTTCATTCACGAATTACCTACATCCTTAATGGATGCTTTTCGTGCCACCTTGGAGGAAGTCACAGAAGCTGATGCTTTATTACATTTAGTGGATTTGTCTCATCCTGCTTGGTTAAGTCACATTCGCTCAGTGCGAGAAATTCTCGCAGCTATGCCAGTGACTCCTGGCCCTGCGTTGGTTGCCTTTAACAAAATTGATCAAGTAGACAGCGAGACATTAGCTATAGCTAGAGAAGAGTTTCCTTTAGCTGTGTTCATTTCGGCCAGTGAACGTTTAGGCTTAGAAACCTTGCGTTTGCGTCTTAGCCAGTTGATTGCATACGCTGTTGACTCACAGTAAACACCGAAATAAATTTTGAATATTTGATGCACAAAGCCGTGGTTAGTATAACTACGGCTTTCATTTTTCTATATTGAATTACTGTGGTATTTCCTGAATGACATGATGATGAAAAACGTGCTAGAACCAATAGTTACTAGGTATTTTTATTTTTGTATTTGATATAGAAAGTTACTCCAGTCTTCATCCAGATTATTGCTGAGTTCCTTTACTTTCAAGTTGGTCTGATGTTTTTCAGAAAGCCTACATTACTTTGTTTTGCCAACCTTTCTTGCGATCACTATCCTACCACTAATGATTTATGTCAACAAACTCCCAACAACTAGAACAGACAAAAGTCAAAGTTCAGCTTCTTTTAGCCGGAGGACATCAGTACACAGTTTATTTGAAGCCAGATGATCCTGTACTGCATAGTCTGTTAACAACTATTGTGGCTCGTGCTTATAAACAAGAAGCTGCGAGTCACTGTTTATTTCAAGTTCCCATTAATGAAGGACATTCTGGTTTGTCCTTTGCTAGTGAAAGTCTTGTTGGTTTAGTGACCGAACCGCCTCTTTGGATACAGCAAACTGAAAATGTCCAACCTGTAGCCAATGATATTTTGCATTCTAGTTATGTACAAATAGATAATTTTCTCTCACCTAATGAGCATGAGCGACTCATTAAGTACGTACTAGCTAACAAGTCAAACTTTGTCTCTACGAGTACTTCTACTAATGATCAAAATTATCGTCGCTCAATGGTTCTTTACTCATTCCCCGATTTTGCTGAACTAATTGTCAACAAAATCCAGAATATAATGCCTGATGTTATCAGTAAGCTGGGAATTTCCTCATTTCCGATAGCTCAAATTGAAAGCCAACTGACATCACATAATGATGGAAATTTTTACAAAATTCATAACGATAATGGTAGTTCAGACACTGCTACAAGAGAATTAACTTATGTTTATTACTTTAATCGAGAACCCAAACGGTTTTCGGGAGGAGAATTGTTAATATACGACAGTAAAGTTGAAAATAATTTCTATGTAAAGGCAGAATCTTTTAAAACTATCGAACCACGCAATAACAGTATTATATTTTTTCTCAGCCGATATATGCACGAGGTTCTTCCGGTGAAGTGTCCATCTAAAGCCTTTGCCGATAGCCGTTTTACTATCAATGGCTGGGTACGCCGAGAAGCATCTTAAAGTAACTGTGTGGGTAATTGAAATTCTCTTAAAGAGAGGCGATCTCCTCTCTTTTATTTTTATAAAGAAAAACTTTAAAATTAAATATCTCTTGCAAGAAAATACTTAAATAAATTTCCTCAGTATAAATACAGACTATCTAGATAAATACATAAAAAATCTTCTTTTTATCCTTGAGATTAAAGTTCTTATAAAAATACCGCCAAACTATAGACTACTGATAATTTATTGTGGCAAATTATATTTATTAATCACTGAGAAAAAAGTTTCAGAGATTGCTATCAAGTGCATCCCAGATTGAACTCCCTCCTAGACAATAGAATTTTTGGTTATACAAACTAAGTCATATAGCAAAGGCTTAAATAATAAATTGCAAAAAATTAGCTGCTAACAAGCAATTTATAAACTCAGTTTGGCATAACTTGAAAGCTCTATTTTGAAGGGATATTTTATGCTGCAATGCTGTTTTATGAAGCTTTTTACAAGCAAAAAGGAGTTTTAAAGAAGTGGCTCAAATGAATTTACACAAAGTAATAGGTTATATAACTTGTGGCTTGTCATTATTACCTGTAGTTATGGTTGGGCAAATGCCTCAAGCAAGTGCAAAATCATCACCAGCACCAGCACCAGCACCAGCACCAGCACCAGCACCAGCACCCTCATCTACCGTACGCTTTGGATTTCAAAATATCACGGGTAATAGTGCCGTTAATGCCGCAACAGGTGAAAGTCAACTATTTTTAGATGTTTCTAAGGGCAGTAAGTCAGATCAGATTTTATTTACGTTCAACAACTTTGGGCAACAAGCTTCTTCTATCACCCAAATTTATTTTGATGAAACTACAAGCCTGTTAAAAAATATCGCATCAATCACTGATAGCGGTAGTGGTGTAGACTTTGTAATACCTAATAAGGTAGGCAATCTACCAGGAAGCAATAATGCTCCTGGAGGTCGGTTTAACTCAGATTTTTCAGTTGAGGCTAATCAACCAGTATCACAAATGGGTGTAAACCCTGGTGAATTTGTTAGTGTACTTTTTAATTTAGACTGCGACATCACATTTGATGACATCATTAAAAGCCTAAAAAACAGTGACTTGCGTGTTGGGTTTCACGTTCAAGCCTTTAGTAATGGCGGAAGTGAAGCGTTTGTAAATAAATCAGTAGCAATAACACCAGCGCCTGCACCAGCACCAGCACCCGCGCCTGCACCAGCACCTGCACCAGCACCTACACCCGCGCCTGCACCCGCGCCTGCACCCGCGCCTGCACCAGCACCTACACCAGCGCCTGCACCAGCGCCTGCACCCGCGCCTGCACCAGCACCTGCACCAGCGCCTGCACCCGCGCCTACACCAGCGCCTGCACCAGCGCCTGCACCAGCACCTACACCAGCACCTACACCAGCGCCTACACCATCTCCTACAACTTACTATCAACCATCTACTTCCCTGCCTAAACCTAAAAAAGTCCCTGAACCTAGCACACTTATAGCTTTAAGCTTATTTGGTCTGAGTACTATAAGACTGAAGAGAAAAAATCAACAAGATAACTTGCCAGCCTAAATAGGACTTTTGAGTTCTCATATTAATTTAGATATGGGTTGAGAAGTAGATAAACACTTCTTGCCCAATTTTTTTGAGCAATAATTCCTTGATGTACAAGCCCTAAAATTTATGCAGATTGATTTTTGGGCGACAAACAAGCTTAAAGCAGCTAGAACGGATAACGAGGTTTTAGAATTGAGAAGTATAAAACAAAATAGAGGATATTATGACTGCTAAGGTAGAAATTTACACTTGGAGGGCTTGCCCATTTTGCATCCGTGCCAAAAATTTGTTGACCAATAAGGGTGTTGACTTTATCGAATACAGTGTTGATGGTGATGAAGTAGCACGAGAGAAAATGGCTCAAAGAGCAAACGGTAGACGTTCTGTACCACAAATTTTTATCAATGATGACCATGTTGGTGGTTGTGATGATATCCACGCATTAGACCGACAAGGCAAACTTGATGACTTATTAGCTGCTGACAGTAATGTGTAAGGTGAGTAAATATTGAAATTACTCTATTTTCTACTGACAAGGTTTGTGAGTCAGTTCAATCATCAGGAGTTAATCTAAATTGAAGAACTTAGAATTTCCTGGCGATTGAGGCAAACAGCGTGAAACTGGCTTTTATTATTGATCCCATCCATCAGCTTGACCCGTGTCATGATACCAGTGTTGCTCTGATGGAAGCAGCACAAATTTTAGGGCATGAAATCTGGATAACTCAAGCAAACTGGCTGAGTGTGCTAGAAGGTAAAGCTTGGGCGATTTTACAACAGGTTGAGCTAGTACCGATACAGTTAGTCGAAGGACGTTGGGTAGCGGCGAATCCTTGGTATAAGTTGAGCGATAGCTCCTTGATAAATCTGGAAACAATGGATGCCGTATTTATGCGGACAGATCCACCAGTAAACGACTCTTACCTGTTTGCTACTTACATTCTGGATTACGTTGACCAAAATAAAACTCTGGTGATTAACAATCCCGATGGTATCAGGATGGCAAACGAAAAAATGTATGCCCTCCAATTTAGTGAAGTAATTCCAGAAACTATTGTCAGTGCCGATAAGCAGTTTATCCGCCAATTTGTGGAAGCCAAAGGCGCAACTGTTCTCAAGCCACTGGGTAACAAAGCTGGGGAAGGGATTTTATTTTTACAAGCAGGCGATCGCAATTTTAACTCCATAGTCGAACTCAGCACCTATCAAGGTCGATTACCGGTGATGGTACAAACCTATCTCCCAGAGGCTAAAGAGGGAGATAAGCGGATCATCTTACTTCATGGTGAACCGATTGGTGCTTTAAATCGTCTTTCTAGTGGCAGTGATTTTCGCAATAATATGGCGGCTGGTGGTACAGTTGCTGAAACGGAAATTACTCCCAGAGAACATGAAATTTGTACTCGACTAGCTGCAAAATTACGCCAAGATGGCTTAATTTTTGTGGGTATTGATGTGATTGGTGGCTACCTGACGGAAGTTAATGTCACCAGTCCCACAGGAATTCGGGAAATAGATAGACTGAGTGGTACTCGTTTAGGTCATCAGGTAATTCAATGGGTGGAACAAAGTCTACAAGCTAAAAAATAAAATAATTGCGATTATTTTGAATATTTCACGTCAACCTTGGTGATTTACTAGAATCAAGCGCATAATTTGAGCGATCGCACCTGTCAGTTAAGGCTTATAGCTTTTGAGACAGGTGCAATTTATATAGAAAGAAGTTGTTACTCCGCTCAACATTTTTTCTAAATACAAAACTAGGACATAAAAGTCAGAAGACTCTTGCCTAAATAAATTTAGTCTGGATGTAGCTTGGACGAGTTTTTCATCAATTAGCCACATTAAGGATGGCAACAGAATTTTTCTTCTGTCCCTCATGGAATTCAGGAATTAGCCAATTTTATACAGCACTCAGTCTGACCTGAAACTGCAAATTTAATTTAAAATCTCAAATTCACAATTAATCATTTGCCTGGTGGAGTACGCCGTCTTTGGAGAAATTCAGGAATATCTAAACCTGATTTTTCTTTCGGTTCCACTACTGGTGTTGATGGATTAGCTGTTGGTGATTGGGAGGCTGGTTTTTTTTGTGTCGGTGCTACACGCGGGTTGCTGGCATTTTGTGGTGGTGCTGTTGGGCCTTCACCTGTGAACCCAGTCGCAATCACAGTAATTCTGACTTCACCTTGTAGTCGGTCATCAATTACTGCGCCAAAAATAATATTGGCGTTGGGATCAACTACCTCATAAATTGTTTCTGCGGCTGCGTTCACTTCATGCAAAGTTAAGTCGCTACCACCAGTAATGTTAAAGACTACTCCTCTGGCTCCTTCAATGGAAGATTCTAGTAAAGGTGAAGAAATCGCGGCGATCGCTGCTTCCCTAGCGCGTGATTTTCCTGAGCTAATCCCGATCCCCATCAGTGCTGATCCCGCATCTGCCATCACGGCTCGCACATCTGCAAAGTCAACGTTGACTAAACCAGGGATGGTGATGATGTCAGAAATTCCTTGTACCCCTTGACGCAGCACATCATCTGCATAGCGAAAAGCTTCCTGTACAGGTGTCTGTTCGGGGATCACTTCTAATAGTTTGTTGTTGGGGATGATAATCAGTGTATCTACCCGACTTTTCAGTCCTTCAATGCCTTGTTCTGCTTGGCTAGTACGGCGGCGACCTTCAAAGACAAAGGGACGTGTTACCACACCAACTGTCAGAGCGCCCATTTCTTTGGCTACTTCTGCAACTATCGGAGCCGCACCTGTTCCAGTTCCGCCTCCCATTCCAGCAGTGATGAAGACTAAATCAGCACCTTCTAAAGCTGTGGCAATTTCATCGCGTGATTCTTCCGCTGCCTTTTGACCAATTGCCGGATTACCTCCTGCACCCAAACCACGGGTTAATTTTTGCCCAATTTGCAGCCGACTTGGCGCTCCAGCTAGAGTCAAAGCTTGAGCATCAGTATTAATTGACCAAAACTCCACGCCACTCACATCAGATTCGATCATGCGGTTCACGGCATTGCCACCACCACCACCAACACCAATTACTTTGATGTTGGCGACTCTACCTGGAACAATCTCGCCAATGCGGCTGTTTTCTACTGATATTTTTTTACTGTCTTGGCCTTGAGCGAAGTTCAGCCCAGAATGATTAAAGGGATTATTTGAGTTCACTGCCAGTGAAAATCCTGACTGTCCCACAGATTGGGAGTTTTTATAGGTAAGCCCTTGGTTATTATCAAGCGTCATTGGATTTGTGAAAGGTAGATAAACGACTTTTCCGGGTGTTATTCACCTCAGAATCAACTATAGTTTGACACTGCCAAAATCTATAGGTACTGCTCTTGATTATGAATAGGACTGCCAACCTTAACAAGATTATCAATCCGAAAGTTTGCGATGGAAGCAGGCGATCGCATAGCTAATTCTAGAGAAGTATACCTACATTTACCTAAAGTTGATCTGTCTAACTTCAATAAGCGATTAATAGCTTTACTACTATGTTGCCAATTTGGCATAGTATAAATTTGGCATACTGAATGCCCTCCTATGATTTTTGTTGATGATTTAAGTTGGTCATCAATTTTACAACTACCTGTGATGGTTTTTGGTGGGTTAACTTTCGCTTTTCTTGAGTTTAATGAGTAAATTTTATTATTTCTTAATATTAAATAATACTCAAAATGAGGGTTACTTTTACTTCTATCATCTGTAGTATTGACTAGTTTTCCTTTGTAAAACCTAAACTCCATGAGCTTACAAAGCACACTAAGCTTATATAATTGAGCAAATAGCATAGCAGGTAAAGACGCAAGGTATCGCATCTTATCTGCTTTAATAATATAGTTGATAGATTTAATCATTGGCGATAATTGCAACCTAAAAACTAAAATTTATCTTCTACATACCTATCACTAGATTTTAGAGATAAAGGAACATTTGGGTTTATAGCCACAAAGGAGACTTGGGAATTAAGCCTCCTGTTATCTCTCATCAAAAGTTCACGCTAATTTTTTGAGTGTGTTGTCAAAAAAGTAAAAATTATCAATAAACTTATATATTTATCTATTAGCATCAAATTTATTAATTTACTGAGGATATTTGATACATCTAAATTAATATAAATTGTTTGTTAGGGAATTTGAGCGTCAACTTTTGGGCTTTTTTGGATCATATGTACTATGGGAGAGTCAGGATTTTTGAGATCAATATACTCTATTTGACTAGGATTAATTTTGGCAGGTAAATTTCGCAGTTGTGTCAGTACCTTGATTTGTTTTGGCAATAGTGAACTGGGAGTACCAAAATGTACATTGCCGATTTCGGTTTTCAGGATTAAATTCGTTAAATCTTGAAAATTAACTTCCATGATTTTCATAGAACTTTGACTTAGTGAGGGATAAAGTTGACTCCAATATCTTTGATATTGTTCTGGTATGCCAATAACTTTCAGACTTGGTAATTTCAACTTCGGATTCACTAATGTATATTTTTCTAACGGTATCCAAACGCCACTAGCATCTAGCAAACCAGTAGATGACTGTTTATTTTTAGCTGAATTATTTTCTGGAAGTCTTTGCGCCAGTGCTACCGGTACTCGTTCTTGGATTTCGATAATTAATCCAGGTGGAAACAAGCGACGATTAACAGTTGCTTGAGCAATTGTCGGTTGTTTTTTCAACGAATCAGCGATCGCCGCCGGTTCAACTTTCCATAAAGATTGAGGATAAGATAGCTTCAGCATTGACTTAATTGCTGTTTCTGGGAGGGCTTGATTCCCGGATTTGATCACAATTTGTTTGGGATCATTGAGTACCCATACAGGTTGAAGTGCTACCCAAAGCAACCCACCGGCTAAACTGCTAATCGCCAGAGTTCGCCAAATTGCTTGAATAATTTTCATTTGTCTTTGCCGACGTAGTTTTTTGCGGCGTTGGGCTAAGTCTGTCTGAGAAACGGATACGATACCTGCCATTCTCACCTCTTGTTAATTGCAGTTGAAATCTTTGGCTATGAGACTTAATCCTCATTATGAGGATTGTATAAGTCGTTAATCGGCTGAACGGTTTTGGATTTTTAGTACTACCTTACAGCAACAACAGCAAAATTTAGGTATGATAAATTTTGCTTATCCTATTTTGCAATGTTGAGTTGCCATTAAGTTAAGTTGAGTTTGATGAGTTTAAGTCACCGCGATCGCCTATTAACCTAGCAAGAGAATAAATATTGACAAAAATATTACTCTGTGTATATACAACGTATAACTTCTTTACAGTAATTATGCCTTGACGCAATGCGGAGCGCATTAATTTCCAAAAAATTTAGTTAATTTTGTAGATACAGATGTTTTATTGCAAAAGCAATCTTGTGATCTACATTTAACTTCAATTACAAAACATAATCTTGAGTTTGACATTATAGCAATCATATTTGCTTTATAAATATCGCGTGGGTAAGAACAGTATTTTTGAGAACTATGCTCTTCGGTTCTTGTTAATGATTGAGAATGGCGATGTTGATTTTGCCTTAAATTAAGAAGTAAAAATTTGCCCAGCAGTTTTATCTGAGACAAATCCTAAATCAACCTCAGCGTAAATACTTAAATAATAGAGCAAACCAATACGTGTAACAATTTTTATACTTGGTAATTTTCTAAACTACATTCACAAATGCATATAAGTTTGTATTCAGTCAAGTAGAAGCTTAAAGATTCTCAAAAGCTCAACAACATACTAGAAAAAGACAGATATACTGAAATATCAGGGACAATTGTATCTCTAGTATGGTCTGATAGTTACTGGTATCAAAAACTTACCCAATGCGGCTCACCTGCAATTCAAAACACAAAGGTAAATGAACACAATAGCTACAACTGACTAGAGATACTTTGTATATAAATAGACAAACAGCACAGTATCTACAACTGCATCTACATCTCAATGATCAATACAGAGTATTTGTCACGCTTTTATAAAGCATGTAACCCTAGCTACGCGCTCAACATGAGCGATCGGCTTGATCAGCAATATTATATAGATTTCGCCAATGTACGTGGCTGCAAGATTGTCGAAGAATTGCAACGTACAATCAGCCGTATTTCTCCAGATGAACCTACCTGCCAGTTATTTACAGGTCATATTGGTTGTGGCAAGTCTACGGAATTACAACGCCTCAAAGCCGGACTAGAAGCCGTAGGATTTCATGTGGTTTATTTTGAATCCAGTCAAGACTTGGATATGGCCGATATCGATGTCAGCGATATTCTGATGAGTGTAGCGCGCCAAGTCAGCGTTAGTTTAGAAGCAATTAATATCAAAATTAAACCGCATTACTTTATCAATCTCTTCAAAGAAATTGGAGAGTTTTTGCAAAGTCCTATCGAACTTTCTGGGCAAGCAGAATTGTCTTTAGGAATTGCTAAACTTACAGCTAAAACCAAAGATAGCGCCCAAGCACGAAATCAACTCAGGCAATATTTAGAACCACGTACTAATAGTATTTTACAAGCAATTAATGAAGAGATTCTAGAAAAAGCTGTTGAACAACTTAAACTCAGAGGTCAAAAAGGTCTGGTTGTCATTGTCGACAATTTAGATCGAGTTGATATGCGTCCCTTAGCATCCGGACGGACACAACCAGAATATCTCTTCATCGACCGAGGCGAACAATTACGTCGGCTCAAATGTCACGTAGTCTACACTATTCCCCTAGCGTTAATTTTTTCTAATGAGTATGAAACACTCAAAAACCGCTTGGGTGGAGGTATTGCGCCTAAAGTATTACCAATGGTACGAGTTAGACAAAGAGATGGTAGTGACTACGAACCAGGAATGTTACTACTGCGCCAGTTAGTCTTAGCCAGAGCATTTCCGGAAGTTTCCTATAACGAAAGACTGTCGTTAATTACAGAATTATTCGAGCATCCTGAAACTCTTGACCGTCTATGTCGTGTTAGTGGCGGCCACATCCGTAACTTATTAGGATTGCTCTATAGCTGTCTGCAACGACAAGACCCTCCTTTTTCAGGGGACTGTTTAGAAGCAGTCATTAAAGACTACCGAGATGACTTGCTATTAGCTATTGATGAATATCAGTGGGAACTATTATTTGAGGTAGTACAACAGCAGAGTGTAAAAGGCGAATCTGAGTATCAAAGTTTGCTGCGAAGTATGTATTTATTTGAATACCGCGATCCTGTAGGTCGTTGGTTTGGTATTAGTCCGGCATTAGCAGAAACAGAAAAAGTTCTTTCTTGGCAGCAAAAAAGATAATCGCACTCCGCGAATTAATAATAATTACCATTAGTCATTAGTCCATCTTCATTTGACTAATGACTAATTTATAATGAGCAATTTCTTCTTTTAAAGCTGGACTCCGTTTTTAGATATGACAAAATCCCCATTCACAGTAGAGATCATTAATCATAACAAGCATTCTCTGCAAAGATTAGTTCGCTCAATCAAGCTTTCTAAAGGCCAATTTGCTCTTATTCTTGTGCGATGTAACTATCAGCAATTAAGAGAGCAAATGCTAGAAAATATTCGCTTTCTAACAAAAGATATAAACTTACAAGAAATCTACTTACAACCAGCAACTAAAGCTTTACATACAACAATCATTACGAGATTAAGTTTAGATCATCCTGCCGTAATTACAGATTCTCTACCATCAGCAGTGATGGTCTTTGGTTTAGAGTCAATTATTGTGCTTGAAGACTTATTAACTAGTCTTAATCAAGCTAGAGATATCTATACAGCAACCTTTCCTTTTCCAGTGGTTTTGTGGCTACAAGATGAAGTGGCAACAATGCTGACTAAATTAGCACCCGATTTCAAAAGTTGGGCAGCAACTACTATTAAGTTTGAATTGCCAAAAGAAGATTTAATTGCCTTAATTCGGCAAGAGACAGAATCACTGTTTGCCAAATTTTTAGAAGCAGGTGCGGAAAAATTTTTATCTAATGCTGCACTTAATTTAGCTCCTAAATCACAACATCGTCACGAAATTGAGTCTGCCCGTAATGATTTAATGCGTCTGTATAGTGTTCAACTAGAGCCAGGATTAGAAGCTAGTTTAGAATTTGTATTAGGACGAGACAAATATGCGAATGATCAAATTAATAGTGCATTAGCTCATTATCAAAGAAGCTTAAGTTTATGGCAGAGAGATGCTAAACGCGAGAATGAATTAGTTCAAAAAATAGAATCTTTTGAAGATATAACAGATCATAATTATGCTTATCGTATTCGACAGGCAATAGTATTATTCCATCTCGGTCTATGTTATCGACGTATGGCAGACTTACATCAGATTACGAATAGTAGCTATTGTCAACACGCTCTTTCCTGGTTTCAGAAATGTTTAGATTTATTAGAACAATTACAAAGACAAGATTTAGTAGCAAAATTTATTTTGCCTGCTTGTGAAATGCTGCAACGCTTAAAATATTGGGAGGAGTTAGAAGTATTAGCACAAAAGTCTTTACAGCTACATGAAACCTATGAAAATACTGCCAAAATTGCCCAAGATTATGGTTTTTTAGCAGATGTGGCAGCATCACGTAATAATTGGGTATTGGCTCATGAATTAGCAAATACAGCACTTTCTATTGCCGAACTAGCAACAGAAGTTTCTCGACAGCAGGAAAGCTGGTATCTTTTATTGCTGGCTCGGACTCAGAGGCATTTAGGACAATGGGAAGAAGCAATTAGTAATTTAGAATGGGCAAGGGTAGTTTGTGAACTACAGTACGAACCATCGCTATATTTAGAAATTTTAGAAGAATTGCGATCGCTCTACTTCTTTGAGCGCCATGATTATGCAGAAGCTTTCAATCTGAAGCAGGAAAAAGTTCAACTAGAACATCAATATGGCTTTCGTGTATTTATTGGAGCCAGTCAATTACAGCCAAAGCGCTACAGAATTAACCCTGTTTTAGAAACACAAAAAATTCCCTTTATCCCGGAAGATATCGCTCAAGAAATAGATGCTTCTGGGCGGTTGCATGATGTTAACTGTTTAATTGAAAGAATTACCCGTGCTGATCATAAATTAACCATTATACATGGACAGTCAGGAGTTGGTAAAAGTTCAACTATTAAGGCTGGTTTAGTCCCTGCTTTAAAGGGAAGAGTTATTGGTGAAAGAATTCCCTTGCCGATTGTTTTATCAGGATATACCGATTGGGTAACGGCTTTGGGACGTAGTATCAACCAAGCCTTAGCACAGTCAGAATTACCCATTGCTGTGGAATTTACACCCACTATCCTACTAGAAAAGCTACGTTTGGCAACTGAATGTAATCATATAATAGTTATTATATTTGACCAGTTTGAAGAATTTTTCTTTACTAGTAACTCCAGCCAAAGATTAGAATTTTATAAATTTTTTAGTGCTTGTTTAAATATTCCTTATGTAAAAATCATTCTTGCTTTAAGAGAAGACTATTTACATTGTTTGTTGGAGTTTGAACGTTTTAGTCAAGAGAATGGGGATAATTTATATGATTTGGGTGTAATTAATAAAAATATTCTAGATAAAGATATCCGTTATTTTTTAGGTAAATTTTCCATAGAAGATACCACAGGAATTATTTATAGTTTTATCAAACGCTCTCACTATGAAATGAGTGATGGACTGATTCATCAACTAGTCCAGGATTTAGCTGGAGAATTAGGAGAAGTAAATCCCATCGAATTACAAATAGTGGGAGTACAGTTACAAGCTGAAAATATCACGACACTCGAACAATACAAAATTTGTGGTAGTTCAGCAAAACTGGTTGAGCGCTGGTTAGAGGAAGTGATCAAAGATTGTGGGGAAGAAAATGAAGATTTAAGTTGGCAATTATTATTTGAGCTAACTGATGAGAAAGGCTTTCGTCCTCTGAAGACAAAATCTGATTTAGCTATTGCTTTAGGCAAAAATATCTATACAACATCGGGAACAGAATCTAATTGGGAGCTAATTCTGGAAATTTTAGTAGGATCAGGTTTGATATTACGGTTGCGGGAAGAGTTAGGCGATCGCTATCAGCTAGTTCATGATTATTTGGTTGAACCAATTCGTCAAAGAAATAGCTATGGCATAGTTGCTGAACTCGAAAAAGTCAAATCCGAAAAAAAACGTGCAGAAGTCGCCCAAAAGCTTTCTCAAGAACATCTGAACTTAATTTTGCAACGGCGGTTGCGCGAAGCACGGATAGCAGGTGTGGTATTGGCAATTATGGGCGGAACCATAGCAGCTTTATGGTGGCAAGCCGATTTGCAAAAAAGAGCCGCAATTCGCCAAACAATTCGCGCCGAACGCAGTGAAACTAATTTAAAAATTAGTGCGATCGCTGCAACAAGTGAAGCTTTATTTGCTTCTAACAAAGAGTTTGATGCCCTTTTAGAAGGTTTACGCGCCTGGAGAAAACTGAAACAGGCAGACGAAGTACTACCAGAAACTCGAATGCGTGTAGTCACTGCTTTACAACAGGCAGTTTATGGAGTGTCAGAGTTAAATCGTTTGGAAGGACACACGGATATTGTTTGGGGTGTTGCTTTTAGTCCCGATGGCAAATTGTTGGCTTCTGGTAGTCGTGATCAAACCGTGAAACTTTGGCGATCTGACGGAACTTTGCTACAAACCCTCAAAGGTCATACTGAGTCTGTAACCAGCGTGAGTTTTAGTCCAGATGGGCAAAGTTTGGCATCTTCCAGCCTCGACAAAACTGTGCAAATCTGGCAGAAAAACCCCATGACAGGCGAATTTGATTTACAACCAGCTAAAACTCTAGTAGACCGAGACTGGGTTTATTGCGTAAGTTATAGTCCCGATGGAGAATTGCTGGCTACAGCTAATAAAGATGCCACAGTCAAACTCTGGCGTAAGGATGGTACTTTAGTCAAAGTTCTGAAAGGCCATCAAGGATGGGTAAATTGGGTCAGCTTCAGCCCTGACGGTCAATTGATTGCTTCAGCTAGTGATGATCGCACCGTCAAAATCTGGCGGCGTGATGGCAGTTTAGTCAAAACACTTTCTGGACATCAGCAGGGTGTAACTGTTGTGACTTTTAGTCCTGATGGTCAAATGGTAGCGTCGGCAGGTAGAGATAAAATTATCAAATTGTGGCAGCGACAGCCAAATAGTGAAAATAATTTTGACTTTCAAGCTTATAAAAATTTAGAGCAGCATACCAGCACAATTTGGAGTCTGAGTTTTAGCATTGATGGACAAAGGTTAGCGTCAGGAAGTGATGACAATACTGTTAACCTTTGGAGTAGCACTGGCACATTACTCAAAACCTTTAAAGGTCATAGTGATGCGGTGGCCAGTGTGGCTTTTAGCCCAGATAACAAAATATTGGCATCAGGAAGTTATGACAAAAGCGTCAAAATCTGGAGTTTGGATGCACCAACATTACCCGTTCTACGGGGGCATCAAGATAGGGTTTTGAGTGTGGCGTGGAGTCCTGATGGGCAGATGTTGGCTTCTGGTAGCCGCGATCGCACTGTGAAACTCTGGCAAAGAGACACAATTCATGGCGAAGCCACAACCCGGCTTTACAAAACTTTAGTAGGGCATACAGATAAAGTTCCGAGTGTGAGTTTTGACCCCTTTGGTGAACTGCTGGCATCGGGCAGTTATGACAAAACAGTAAAAATTTGGCGGCGTGATGGTACTTTACTCAAGACCTTACAAGGACATACTGATAGTGTAATGAGTGTTAGTTTTAGTCCTGATGGCCAGTTATTAGCATCAGCCAGTAAAGACAAAACAATCAAACTGTGGAGTCGTGATGGTCAATTACTCACAACCTTGGTAGGACACCAAGGTTGGGTCAACAGCGTTAATTTTAGCCCTGATAGTCAGCTGCTTGCTTCTGCTAGTGATGATCAAACAGTCAAACTGTGGCGACGGGATGGCACCTTAGTTAAAACGTTCTCACCCCACGATAGTTGGGTATTGGGTGTCAGCTTCAGCCCTACTGACCAATTAATCGCTTCTGCTAGTTGGGATAACACCGTCAGATTATGGCGACGGGATGGCACTTTGTTAAAAACATTGTTAAAGGGGTACAGCGATAGTGTGAATTCTGTGACTTTCAGTCCCAATGGTGAATTACTGGCTGCGGCTAGTTGGGATAGCACAGTCAAACTGTGGAGCCGTGATGGCAAGTTAATTAAAACCCTCAATGGACATCGCGCCCCAGTCTTGAGTGTGAGTTTTAGTCCTGATGGTCACACATTAGCATCGGCTAGTGATGACAACACAATCATTTTGTGGAATTTGCATTTGGAAGACCTACTGCTGCGTGGTTGTTACTGGGCAGATAATTACCTCAGTCACAACCACAATGTTGAAGAACGCGATCGCTTTTTGTGTGATGGCATTAATCGCAGTCAGTAAAGATTTCCGTTGTTCTCCGCAAGAGCGATTGTCTTAATGCTGAATTCTTATTCTTGATTCAATCCCTGTTTTCTTCAGTCACCTCTTGTCGTAAATTGCCCAAAAAAGCTCGCAGTCTCATTCGCTCAATGTAAGGCCAGCCACCCTCAGACTCAATATCTTTCAGTAGTGAGTAAAGTTGCCGGCGATTATCCGGCAAACTATCCTGAAAAGCACCATCCCGAATTGCTCGATGTAAAAATTCCAACCGCCGCAGCAAGGTTAAAAGAGCAAGAGGGTCTCCTTGGCAGTCCCTCGCTACATCATTTACGGCTACGGCAATCTTTTCAAGTTGCTCAGCAAAATCTATTGATTCAAAACTTTTGTTGCTCATGCAACTCTCTCTGTCAAAATTAGGTCTACTCAAATTTACCGAAGATTGTCAGCTTTCAGGCGCGATCGCCAGTTACTAATACATAATCCTTGCATTTAGAAAGATCAGGCTTCTGAAAGCTTCTAGGCGCAACTGATGGTTTATTTCTGCGCTTTTGCTACTACCAGTAGTTTTAACAGTCTCAGATGAACTTAGTCAGTCTAGTTCAAAATCACCTGTTTGCCAAATTAGCCAACATAACTTAAAAGTAATCGTAATCTCTCGCAAAAGAGAGTGGTGGCTTTGATTACAGCCTCCGAGGAAGCTAGATAGGATCAAAGACTTCCTACTTTAAACTAGAGTGCTTTGATTTTGAGTTAAAAAAAATCGTATGATCTGGCTGATTTCCCTATAAAGCAATGGGCTGTATGTAACGGCAATACATACATAATACAGAACGACTTCACAAACCCTGCAAATGCCTACGGTAGTTGCAAGGTGCGAAGCCGGAGCGATGTTAAAAGCATCACCTCACAAAGCCCTACCTTCGGGAAAAGCTTGCTGTAGGTGAAGACAGCTTTTCGTCAGAGATCAAAACTTCGTGCAGTTTTACAACTTAGATATTAATTTTTGACATTGAGGTTGACCATGAGGTATCGCGCTTTAATTGTTGCATTCTTGGCTTTATGCCTGGGGCTATTAACTGCTTGTAGTGATGCTCCAGAGTCTAGTGGTAAAGATGTACTAACCTACGAACAAATTCGTGGGACTGGCTTGGCTAACAAATGTCCTCAATTGGCAGAGACAAGCCGTGGCTCCATCCCCATTGATGGTAGCCAGTCATATAGCATCAAAGAACTGTGCTTGGAACCAATTAATTTCTTTGTCAAAGAAGAACCGGCTAATAAACGGCAAGTAGCAGAATTTGTACCTGGAAAATTGTTGACCAGATACACTTCTACCATTGACCAAGTGCAAGGGCCGCTGAAGTTCAATTCAGATGGTAGCTTGACCTTTGTGGAAGCCGATGGTTTAGACTTCCAAGCTATAACAGTCCAACTTCCTGGTGGTGAGCGGGTACCTTTCCTCTTCACCATTAAAAACTTGGTTGCTCAAACACAACCTGGTTTGACCAGCATCAATACTTCTACTGACTTTGAAGGTGAATTTAAAGTACCTTCTTATCGTGGTGCAGCCTTTTTAGACCCCAAAGGTCGCGGTATCGTTAGTGGTTATGACAATGCTGTGGCTCTTCCTGCTCAAGCAGATGATGAAGAACTCACCCGTGCTAATGTCAAGCGTGCCGAAATTCTTAAAGGCAAGATTTCTCTGCAAGTAGCTAAAATCGATAGCTCTAGTGGTGAAATTGCCGGCACATTTGAGAGTGAGCAGCCATCTGATACTGACTTGGGAGCCGGTGAAGCCAAGGAAGTGAAGATTCGCGGTTTATTTTACGCCAGAGTTGAACCTACTCGTTCTTAAACTCAGCAAATTGCTGGCATTTAAGATCACTCTTTTGAGCCATTAGGCTTCATCACAAAATTTCATATCAGTCTTTAGGGAATGGATAGGTGAATTTTGAACTAAATTGACCTAAATGGCAACATATTTCACTATAAAAGGGCTTTTCGCCCTTTTTTTATTTCTTAGCTAAAAAAAATCGGGTTTTCGGCAGTTTCACTAATTACTATATATTCTTCATTTGTTCATAACGTACGTTGACCCTTAGTTACTGAATATTTTTAAAAATTCTATTAACTTTTTACAACTCCTACAGTATGTTCACTGATCAGAAAAATTGTGTTCATGCAGCAAAATCATCACAGATAAACTTCCCAATAAACTAAATAAATTAAGTACAATCCCGGTTTGAAATTAAGTAAATTATTTCTTATTTTGTTTATATGTAGTTTTCGATCAGCTACAGATAATACCAAATCACAATAACTAAAAGATAATTTCGCTTATTTAAATATTGCTCGATTATTCAAAATTTCATAGCACTAGCAATGTTGTATGACAGATTATTCCTCTGGTTAATACAGCAGGCTATATGCTGTGAATTTTTGTAATCTTGGCTTGTTTAAAAGCGCTTACTTAACTGTTTATTTGCTAAATAAACGCGGTGCTATGCCTACCACAGCCACCAATGAACTCAAGCATGAAATTTGGCAGTTGTTGCGAGAATATAAGGAATCTCGCTCGGAAAACGTTCGTAATCAATTGGTTAAACTCAATTTTGGACTGGTAAGAAAAGAAGCTCACTACTGGATTAACCAATGTCGTGAAAGCTATGATGACTTGCTCCAGGTCGGTTGTTTAGGTTTAATTCGAGCTATTGAAAGATTTGAGATTTCTAAAGGACACGCTTTCAGTTCCTTTGCGATTCCCTATATTCGTGGTGAGATTCAACATTACCTCCGGGATAAAGGTGTGACAGTCAGAATTCCTAGGCGCTATTTAGCACTACAACAGCAAGCCATTGGAGTTTCTCGTTCTTTACGAGAAAAATATAATCGTCAACCTACAGATTCTGAATTAGCAGTAGCATTGGAAATTACTCTGAGTGAGTGGCAAGAAATAAAATTAGCGTGGATTAATCGCGCTCCTCTTAGCTTAGATGTACCAGTTCAAGACTCAGAAGAAGGAGCCACTAGTCTAGGAGAATTAGTTCCCGATCCTCACTACCGTAGCTTTCAACTAGCGCAAGAAGACCAACTACGTTTACAACAAGCATTGTTTCAGCTAGAAAAGTGTACTCGTGAAGTTTTAGAATGTGTGTTTTTGCAGGATTTGACACAAAAACAAGTAGCTGAACATTTGGGTATTAGTGTAGTTACAGTTTCTCGGAGAGTCAAGAAAGGGTTGGATTTATTAAAACATCTCATGTGTGCAACAGATGATTGAATTTAAGCAAAATAAAACCGTATTTATACTGGTTTAATTAGGCTATAAACAACCCTTAAAATTTAATAATTTAGGTTATAAAAGGAAAATACTTTGCCTGAAAAAAACAGGCTATGTAAATTTCCACAAGCAAATTTTCCTATATCTTTTGAGAACGGCTAATGGCCAGAAATTCAAAAATTGCAATTGCAACTATTTTAACTTTGGCGATCGCTGGATGTGCCTCAGAAAACACACCACAAGCTAGTACTCCTGCACCGCCTCCTGCGGCTCCACCAGCAGCAGCACCTCCCCCTGTAGCGCAACCGGGGACTCAGGCTCAATCCTTTAATAACCCTGTGGTGTCTACGAAAAAGGTAACTAACGTTGCTTTTATCGCTCCTACCTTAATTCAGCCCACTAATGGCAAAACCCGGATAGATTTAGTATCTAAAGGGCGAACTGATCCATTTGCACAAATTGTTAGCCCCATTGGTTCTGAAGTTGGCAGCAATCCTAATTCCAAGGAAGTTCCCCGATTACCTTCCTTATTAAAAATTATTGCCAAAAATCCCAAAGTGCCAATCAACAGCGCTGGCATACCGAAAAAACCTACCATTCAATTGGCACAGACTCCCACATCCATTCTGCCCAAGCTTTTGCCGCAAGTTGTCTCCAGCGCGCCTTTTGGATCTGTATTACCACCTACACCTCAACCTGATCTAGCAAAAGCAGTTGTGGTGACTGGAGTAGTTTTGATTGGTAGAGAACCCCAAGCTATTATTAAAATCCCCAATGAGCCTTCCAGTCGCTATGTCCAAGCGGGACAGCGATTAGCAAACGGCCTGTTGATTAAACGTATTGAAATGAATGAAGGTTCAAATCCGATCGTAATTCTGGAACAATACGGTATTGAAGTTGCCAGAATGGTAGGTGAAGCTCCTGCTAACTCAACACCATCAGTTACATCTGCTGCTGCTGGTAACTCTATTTCATCGACCATACCAACCCAAAATCTGATTGTTGTCGGAGCGTCTTAAGGATGGATACTCAGGAAAAATTTGAATTCGCTGGTTTACCTTTAGCTGTTTATCGAGAGATAGCAGCCCATTTACGTCAAGTTGAAGGAGTAGAAGCGGGTTTAATTCCCCAGTCCTCTCAACAATTTGATTACAGTCAAAGCCAGATTAATGGTTTGTGGATATCTTGGTCAGCTAACTCTCGTCTTGCCAGTCGGCAACGTGTACAGCAAATTCTCGCTTATTACCACAGCCTTTATGGTGTCTGAACAACTGAAATTTAAGCAAGTTGCTAAAATAACACCTAGACTTTTTAGTTAAATGGGGTTAAGTCAATCTATCCAATCAAGTAACTGGTGATGGGATAAGGTTTGTCTTAACCCTATTTAATTATCTAATAATACCTAGCTTCTAACTCCAATCAGCGTTTTATCCATTTTGGTGGATGCGGTTAACCATAACTATTGATAAAAAAATGTCAGTGTTTGACTCAAAACATGATAATAAGTGATGCAATTATAAATTGCTGAGGTAAACTTGCAAGCAAAGTAATGCAAAATATTACTCAGCTGCTCTTCGGTCTGGGCATCACTCAAAATGGAACACTGGCAATTTCTCATCCAGAAACAGGGCGATCGCTCTTGGCACTCCTTGGAATCGCCAAATATACAAATTTTAGAAGGTCGGTACAGAGTTTTAGCTCGTTCTAACCTTCCCAATACGGATGTGGAAGTGCGGGTAACTCACTCTTCAACTCAAGAAGTTCCCCCAAAACGGCGCATTCAAAAGCAATCGCGGCGCACTACCTCAGAAGGTTTAATGGCGGTAATTCCTTTTACGCTCCTCAAACCGGGAATATGGGAGTTACGCTGCTCTGGCGATTTGATGTCAGATATTTTTGGTAAATCTTGGCAACAGAGTGTTTATCTGCAAGTCTTGCCTATTTTGGCAAATGGCGAAATTGAGCCGTTAAATGGTGGTGGCAATGTAGAGTCAAATTCTCTTGACTTTTTCATGATTCCATTGCCACATACACAAAGTTTTTATGAGCCAGATAGTAGTGCTGGTAAACAGCCAATTTCCCTAAACTCAGAATCTCATACACAGAGCAATTTAGTTAATAACGAACTTTCTGCGGAAATTGCGTCAATAGCCAGTGATGATACTGTCCTCACAACAGCAGACGAAATCCAAGCTAGTGACTCGGTTGTTAGTGAATTGTCTGGAGAAGAAACTTTACTTGCAGACGATCGCACTTTCTCAGCTTCCACAGAGGAAATGACTGCTAGTGACTCGGTTATTAGTGAACCGCCTGTTGAAGAAACTTTACTTGCAAGCGATCGCACTTTCTCAGCCTCCACAGAGGAAATGACTGATAGAGAGTCAGTTAACGATGAAGTACCTGTAGAAGAAACTGTACTTACAAGCGATCGCACTTTCTCAGTCACTACAGAGGAAATCCCTAATAGCGAGTCAGTTAACGATGAAGTACCTGTAGAAGAAACTGTACTTACAAGCGATCGCACTTTCTCAGCCTCCACAGAGGAAATGACTGATAGAGAGTCAGTTAACGATGAAGTACCTGTAGAAGAAACTGTACTTACAAGCGATCGCACTTTCTCAGTCAACACAGAGGAAATGACTGCTAGTGAAGAGCCTGTCGAAGAAACTTTACTTGCAAGCGATCGCACTTTCTCAGTCAACACAGAGGAAATGACTGCTAGTAGCTTGGTTATTTCTCAACAGTATGTTGAAAAATATGAAGATGGAATGATTGATCAGCCTGTGAGTCCCGTATGGCTGAAGGGTGAAACGGCAGAGCAAATTTTACAAAGTTTAATAGATCAAGCTTTACCCACCGCATTATTAGAGGATGAACAGCTTGAAGAAGTAGCAACGATACAACCAGTACCGCCGCTAAGGCTGACTTTAGAGCAAGAAAACTATATTGCTCGTTGGGGACAAGGACTGAGCATTAACGCTTATGTAGAGCTACAAGCACAGCCATATCTGGAAGATGAGCCACAGTATTCAACTAATTTTCATGCACTAGAGGTCAAAATCGAGCTACGCTCACCTTTGAGTTCGGAAATTTTAGCTCAGGTACGGCAACCGTTAGCAGATAATTTACTGCCTTTTGCGATTAACTCTGCCATTAATATTCCGATTGACTGCGAATCTAAGCTGCTTTTGGGTGAACTCAGTTTATATGGCGCAATTAGTGATTTTGGTGAAGTAATACTTTTGGCTAGTCGCTCTTTTACGATTACCGCGGATGTCACAGAATTACTGGCGATGGCAGCAGTGACTAAATCTAATCAGCAAAACTTTTTAGAGAAATCTAGCACTATAGCGCTTTCTCTACCGAATCAAGAGCCAGAAACACCGCTGAATTTGGGTTTGGAACTGTTTAATCTAGTCAAAACCTCTTTAACACAACCTCAAACTATTCTGTCTTCGCCGAACCAGCCTTTACCACCGCAAATTAATCTGTTTTCTCTCAAAAAATCAGGAGATTTGAGATCGCCACAACTACCACAATTGCCAAAGGTACCAGAAAATCAAACTGATGCGATCGCAATCAATGATGATCTGACAGAAGTCACTACAGAAGGGAAGGAGGAATTTGAGCCGCAAGATAATGCTTTACCCACCCAAACTACAATACCTTTAGCACCCATCAACTTGGAGCAGTTAGCAATTAGAACTCGTCCTGGGTGGATGTTGGGTAATATATTTCCTTATCTCAAACGTCTCAAAACTTCGCCGACTGATCCAACAGAAGAGACAACTAATTTACTGGATGTGCCGAATTCTGAGATTGTTGAAGATTCTCAACTGAATTTGCCTGATTCTGAGATAGTTGAAGATTCTCTGTTGGTTGAGCCAGTTATAGCAGTCGATGAAAACCCAGATGTAGATGATGCTGTTGTCGAAACATCACCTTCTCCTAATTCCGAGTTATTAGCTGTGTCTATGCTAGAAATGGCTGTCACACCAAGTTTGGAATTTAGTGATGACTCAATTTCAGAACAAGCTGCTCCTTTAAGCTCAGAATTGATAGCAGAGGTGAATCCTTACTCATCTCCGTTAATTAGGAAGTGGATGCAAAGCCAAGGATACGTTGTACCTGAGCTTCCCCCTGTGCCGGAGCAAAATCATAAAATTGAGGTTGTAGAGCCGGAATTGCCTCCTGTGGAAGAGGACACAATAGAGCCTGACTTACCAATACCGAGTTTTGATGTTCAATTGTCATCAGATCTGGATAATGATTTAGAAATTCTCGATGGTGAAGCAGAGGTAAACTTTGAAGAACAGAGCAGTTTGAACATTTCTGAACTTCAGGAAAACGTCGAAAGCAGTATAATTACTGAAGAATCTGAGGAGTTAAATATTTTCGCAGAAGTTGAAACAGAGAACATTCCTCAACAACTATCTACGTATTCATTGCCATTAACAGAGCTACCCTTAACTCAAAAAATTAAAATACCACGAGCTTGGTTAGCGCAAGAGATTGTGGTTGATGATACTGATAGTGAAGCAGGAGAAGAGATTTCTGTAGCGCAACAACAGCAATCAGTCTCGACTTTATCAAATTCATTACCTTTAGATGGGGAGATGGTTGAGCCTTTGCCTATTCCTCTGCTGCATATACCAGAAGGTGAACTAATTGCTGGCCAATCTATCCGAGTGCGTGTAGAACTACCAGAAGTTCCTTCGCAGGTTGTGGTGAAATTATGGATTGAGGATTGCCAAACTCGTGGGTTGTTAGATGGCCCCCATTTATTAAAAGATTTGCTACCTAAAGCCTTGGGTGGTGTAGAGGTAATGACTCAAATCAATATTCCCTTCGGCTGTGTAGAAATCCGCTTAGAGGCGATCGCCTTCCATCCGCCTACTCAACAGGAAAGTCACAAAGCCACGGCTGTGCGGACTGTAATTCCACCAGATTTACCAAATTATCAGTTAGATGAATTGCTGGGTTTGTAAACACCTGCTTCACATAACTGTGTTAAAAATCTTGAGAATTTAAAAAAATTGGCTAAATTTGCAGTAAGCTCATTTTGAATTGTAGTGTGATTTAACAGGAAACTTTACCATGTCTACTGAATTGTTGCCTCACATTTTGGCTTATTCTGCATCGTACTTGTCTCCTATCTTTGTTCCCATTATTGGTTGGGTTCTACCAATTGCAACATTCGCGTTTCTGTTGGTATACATTGAACGCGAAGACATTGCCTAATTAGGTATTTAGTAATAAGTAATTGGTAACTACTATTGTTATCAATTACTTATTACTAGCTCCCAATTCTCTAGATTGGAAAATCAATTAAAGATGATAATACCGCCTGTCTGCCAGAGACAGGCGGTTTTTTTGTACTGTTTTCTAAACAAATGCTAGAAAATTCAGTGGATATATTATTAGGTTCAAATCGCTGTTATAGCGAAGAACCGATTCCAGCGTAGGCTCCGTAGAAGAAGATACCTACAACAGTAATGACACCTAAACCTGCGATTGTAGCTACAACCCACAGGGGAATTCTTCCAGTTCCAGCAGACACAGTTTTTCCTCCTCCCTTAATAACAAATCAACACAGATTTAGATAAACAAAGTTTCACAAAAACGGTTCCAGTTAGTTAAAGAAGTAACTGGAAAAGAGAATACCTAGAACAAAAATCAGTAGCAATCCCAGGTATAAAGAAGTCCGGTTAAGTTCAACCGGCTGATTATTGGAATTGGGCGTTCTTTCCATGATTTGCTCCTAGCGTTGAATAAATTGCATTGCGGCGATCGCGCCCAAGAAAAACACGGTTGGCACACCCAAAGTATGAACTGCCAGCCATCTAACTGTAAAAATTGGATAGGTAACTGGTTGATTGATGTTATTTCCGCTAGTCATGATCTCAAACTACTTTCCGATAAATTTTTCAACTTGCTGTTTGGCTTCATAACGATTCTTCACAATTGGCAATTCCTGCCGTGTTTGTGTGTAGTATTCGTTAGGACGAGGTGTGCCAAATACATCATAAGCCAGCCCAGTGCTAACAAATAGCCAGCCTGCAATAAATAATGCTGGGATGGTGATGCTGTGAATTACCCAGTAACGAATGCTGGTAATAATGTCCGAGAACGGACGTTCTCCAGTGGTACCTGACATTTAGATCCCTACCTTCACAAAGATTGTTATTGAGTTTATTATCCTACAAAGTTTAGAAAGAGTTACAAGTTGCAACGCACTTCTCATAAATCAGCGTGAACACCTAAACTTTCTCTAGGTCTAAGCAGCTTTTTGGGGAGTAGCTTTCTCTGCATCGGCGTTATATTTCAGCAATACACCGCGATCGCCAATAATAAATCCTTGCTCTGGCTTGAGAAAGACTATCTTATATAGATTAGCGGCTACCTGTTCCACTGCACGGTCTTTTTCCCAGGTTTTACCACCGTCAGTACTCCGCAGCAAATTACCGCTACCACCACCTATCCAAAGTTCTTCGGGTGTACGATAGGCCAAATCTAGTAAACCCCAACTGGTGGATAACTCTGGATATACTGCTTCTTGCCATTCTTCGGCGTTATTGGGTTCACTAAATTGAATCTGACCACCCCGTGCTAATAACCACAGTTGACCATGATCATTGAAACCCATATTTTCTACTCGCCGAGAACTAATGCGGTTATGGGGAACCCAAGCATTTTGTCCTGGTTCCCAAGTTGAGTAAAAGCTCCCCTTGGCGGAAACAGCTACATATTTGCCATCAGCAGAACGTTGCATATTGCGAACCACACCGACAGCTGCTTCTACCTGGGCTTTCCAGTTTAGTCCACCATCTGTACTTTTGTAGATTGCGCCCACATCAGTAGCCATTTCCGCTGAGTTAGCTCCCAACGCATGAACAGTAATGGGATTACCAGGTAGCTTTTCGCTCAAGGGAATCCGTGACCAAGAACGTCCTTCATCGGTGGTATGCAGCAACAGAGAGGGTTCACCGACAATCCAGCCTTCTTTCCCAGAAAAACTTACGGAGTCAAAGCGATACCGAGAATCATCTAGTGCTAAGGACAATGGTTGCCAATTTTTACCACCGTCTTTGGTTTCTAAAAGTGTGGCGTTGCTACCTACTAAAAAGCCATGCTGAGGATCTTGAGTAAAAGCAATATCCAACAACTTTTCGTTGGTTGGCACAGTAATAATTTCCCAAGGGTTGAAGCTAGTGGAAGGCACTTTGCTACAACCTATACATAAAACAACTACTATCAACAAGGCAACTATGCGTTGCCAACTTCTCACAATGGGATGCATCAGTATTTCTTAGTGTTTTCTAAATTCGTTTAGGTTTTACCTGAGAGCTGCGATCGCTAGAATTAGGTAAAAAAAAGATAGCGGGTCTTATTGTAAGCCGTAAAGACTGATAAAGAACAAGAACGCCAGCGCCAAAGCCCCAAAAATTAAGAGATTCTTTTGGGCTGGAGTGAGTTGGTTAACACCCAAACCAAAACCAAGATTTTCTTTAAAACCAGATGCTGTACCAGCCGGGCCAATGTTGGCAAAAGCAGTTTTCTTGGCACTGCAAACTGGACAACGCCAATTTACAGGCAGTTCTGTAAACAGTGTCCCGGAGGGGATATCATGCTTATCATCTCCCTTCTCAGGTTCATAAACATAACCGCAGGCGCGACACTCATAGCGGTCTAACGCTGGAGTCTCAACAGCTTGTTCGCTCATGGCTAGGGTCTCCCAGAGGGGAATTATTAAATATACGTTAAAAATTATGACATAACTGTTAGACTTTTCTATCACTTACACAAACGAATCAAATACCTGAAATCCATCTGTTTCCCAGATTTCAGAAAACTCGAAAAGATATAATGTAAAAGAAATGTAACAGCGTTATTCACACCATAAGCGGTAGAAATTCATTGTGTTTGTCCTCAGCGGTTACGAGTACTTTCTAGGCTTCTTAATTATCTGTAGCCTAGTGCCTGCCCTGGCGCTTTCTGCTTCCAAGCTTCTCAGACCCAGTGGTAACAGCCTGGAACGCCTCACCACCTATGAATCTGGGATGGAACCAATTGGGGGAGCCTGGATTCAGTTCAACATCCGCTACTATATGTTTGCACTGGTCTTCGTCGTCTTTGACGTAGAAACTGTGTTTTTATATCCTTGGGCGGTGGCTTTCCACCGTTTAGGGCTATTAGCATTCATCGAGGCGCTAATTTTTATTGCAATTCTTGTAGTTGCCTTAGTTTACGCATGGCGTAAAGGAGCTTTGGAATGGTCTTGAATTCTGATTTAAGCACCCAAGACAAAGAGCGAATCATCAACCCGATTGAGCGTCCGACAGTCACTCAAGAACTTTCCGAAAATATTATCTTGACAACGGTTGATGACCTCTACAACTGGGCGAGGCTTTCGAGTCTTTGGCCTTTACTATTTGGTACAGCTTGCTGCTTTATTGAGTTTGCGGCTTTAATTGGCTCTCGGTTTGACTTTGACCGCTTTGGACTAATTCCCCGTTCTAGCCCCCGTCAAGCTGATTTAATCATCACTGCCGGCACAATTACCATGAAGATGGCACCTCAGTTAGTGCGCCTTTATGAACAAATGCCTGAGCCGAAGTATGTCATCGCTATGGGCGCTTGTACAATTACTGGCGGGATGTTCAGCGTGGATTCTCCCACAGCTGTACGCGGAGTTGATAAGTTGATTCCGGTGGATGTGTATTTGCCTGGTTGTCCTCCCCGTCCCGAAGCGATTATTGATGCAATCATTAAGCTGCGGAAGAAGATAGCTAATGATTCAATGCAAGAACGTGACCAATCCAAGCAAACCCACCGCTTTTACAGTACGACTCATAACTTGAAGCCAGTAGCAGAAATTTTAACTGGTAAGTATATGCAGTCAGAGACTCGCTTCACTCCACCGAAAGAATTAACAGAAGCAATTGGTCTACCAGTACCGCCTGCACTGCTAACTTCCAAAACCAAGGAGGAACTGAACCGTGGCTGATGAAGAATCTAAACCAGTACCAGCAGGGGAAGATGCTTTAGTTCCATCTGGGCCGATTTCTCAATGGTTGGCAGAAAATGGCTTTGATCATGAATCTTTAGCTCCTGATAAAATCGGGGTAGAGATTATTAAAGTAGGGCCAGAATTTTTGCTCCCTATCGCTACAGCTTTGTATGCTTATGGGTTTAATTATCTCCAGTTTCAAGCTGGTATCGACCTTGGACCAGGACAGGATTTGGTCAGTGTGTATCACTTAATTAAGGTTGGTGATAATGCTGATAAACCTGAAGAAGTGCGCGTTAAGGTATTCTTGCCACGAGAAAATCCCAGTGTGCCTTCAGTATATTGGATTTGGAAAACCGCAGACTGGCAAGAACGAGAAACCTACGATATGTTGGGCATTATCTACGAAGGACACCCAAACCTGAAGCGGATTTTGATGCCGGAAGATTGGGTGGGTTGGCCTTTGCGGAAGGATTACATCTCGCCTGATTTTTACGAGTTGCAAGACGCTTATTAGGTAGTGCTGAGTTTCAATTGGTGAGAATTTTGATGTCTCATTCCTAACCCTTCTCCGGATACGGAGGAGGGTAATGTTTTTTAAACGCGGAGGAATGGGGAGGTTGGCGCAGCGAAAAGTTGCGTGCGGGGGTTCCCCCCGTTGAGCAAACTTTTCAAGACAGAGTTTCGCAGAGGGATATGTTCTAGTTTTGGGTGGATGGGTGATGATATGAATAAGTTAAGTTATACAGTGATGTCTTATGTCTGATGAATTATTAAAGTCTTTTCAGCAAGCTTATAGAAATTTAGAGTTATTACCACTCATTGAGACAAAAGACTTAGATAGATTTAGGGTGAATTATGGTGATGAGGTAATTGAGGAATTAGAGCAGTTAGTCGAAGATAGTCCTAATGGTGATGGCAAGATTATTTTTACCGGACATCGTGGTTGTGGTAAATCTACTTTGTTGGCTGAGTTTAGTAGAAGAACACAAAACCGTTATTTTGTAGTTTTATTTTCGATTTCTGACACAATTGAAATGTCAGATGTTAATCACATCAATATTTTATTTGCGATCGCTGTTAATTTAATGTACGAGGCAGAAGCCCGTAGAGTCGAAATTCCTAAGTCTGCGAAAAAGGACTTTATATTTTGGAATATCGCAACCGCAAGAACTGGTACGATGTTCACCCAATAGTTGTAGAACTCTTGAGAGACCGGAGGTTAATCAATGACAGTTAATAAACTATTTGAATATGCAGAAAATCGAGATGTTTATGATGATTTAATTGTTTCTATAGAGGCTAAAGCACATCAGTTAAATTTGCTAATTGCTGTTTGTGATGATTCTAGTTTTAGAGATGAGATTATTGCTCAGTATGAATCCGAATTACAGCAGGAAATCCGTCCTTATCGGGTGACATTGGCAAGGGGTGAACCGAGTTTAAGGGCTGCTGTTGCTCAATTGGTGGAACGAGAAGAATATTTGCAGCAACATAACCCAGCAGTAATTACGGTAACAGGGATAGAACAGCTTTATTTTCTCAAATTGGGACAGGAACGTTCAGAACAAGAGATTTTTTTCGGTTATTTGCAGTGGACTAGGGAAGGGTTGAGGGAATTTCCTTTTGCTATTGTCTTGTGGGTAACTAATCAAATATTAGTTGAGTTAATTAAAAAAGCACCTGATTTTTGGAGTTGGCGCAATGGTGTTTTTCGATTTGCGTCTAGAAGAAAAAACACTGTTTCTGCTAGAGAATTAGAGCCGATTCGTTTTGCTTTCAGTGGTAATGAATTATCGGGTTTTGATGATGAAAATGATTATTTATTGCCTATAGAAGATTTGCAAGGATTTATTCAAAATTTAGAACAGCGAGGTGTGAAAGATGCAAATTTAGCGACTTTATACTTTAGCTTAGGTGATATTTATAGAAAAAGACTCAATCGGAGTGAGTGTCAAGATTAGAGTTGTTGGGAAATAAGGGAGAATAGAAAGTTAGTACTTAAGTGGGGAAATGCTGAACATCGAACGGGCATTAAAACAAGATAGGCTGTTACGGGCATTAACAGGATTGAACCGGAAAGCTTTTGAAGCACTTTTGCCAACGTTCAGCACTATATATGACAAACAAGTACGT
>NZ_JADEWI010000073.1 GCF_015207705.1 Nostoc sp. LEGE 06077 | reverse complement strand
TGTTGGGTGAGCGTCTCGACGTAAATGTTTCAGGATTTGTAATTCCACATCCATTGCCCTGCTTACCTTCCAGAGTTTTTTCTTTTAATCCTTTTATTTAGAATACTCGGAAAGTGACAGAAGAGGGGTAAAGTCTATACCAGTTAAGTTCATCCCTGACAAATTCACTTTGTAGAGATTTGCTCTATGAAATTTAGTGTTTTGGAGTTTAGCATCTTCCAATATAGCTTCAGTTAAATTTGCCAAAGTGAAGTCAGATCCTATTAAATAAGCATCACCTAAATTTGCTTTGGTGAGGTTAGCTTTACTTAAATTAGCTCCAGCTAATGAAGCCACATTTAGCTCTGCACTACTAAGATTGGCTCCACTCAAATCTGCTGTATCTAGATTTGCATAAATTAATTTTGCACTACTCAGATTTATACCTGTTAGATTTGCTTGTTCTAAGTTCGCATAATTTAAATTAGCACTACTCAGATTTGACCAACTTAAGTCAGCACAATTGAGATCTGTCCAAGAAAATGTTGCTGAAGAAGCATTAACGAAGTTTAACTGTGTATTGCTGAGAGAGGCTTTAGAAAAATTTGTATTATTAAGGTCTGCCTCTGTTAAGTTTGCGCCACTTAAATTAGCACCAGTTAAATTTGTATTGTATAGGTCTATCCCAATAAGGTCTAAGCCTTGAAGATTTTCTTCACTCAGATTTACTGAATGAAATTTTCGTTCCCCTGCGGCATATCTCTCCAACAATTCCTCAGCATCCATAATGCACCATTGAATACCACTGACACAGTATAATCTCTAAGATTCTGTGTCACCAGTATTCCTTCTTCGCGCCCTTTGCGTCCTTTGCGGTTCGTTAATCAAAACCCTAACCGTGGACGTATACCATAATGCCGATAACGCCAATAATCTCGCAGAATGCGGTCATGATCAAAACATAAATTACTCGGTACAAGCCAAGACTCAAAAACACCTATACCCTTGGCATCATCGCCCGCCTTTGGCTCTCCCGTAGCCGTAGCCAAAAATACAATACTAATCGTATGCTGACGTGGGTCGCGGCTGGGGTCAGAATAAACCAAAAATTGTTCAATCAACTCCACCTGCAAACTTGTTTCTTCCTCAGCTTCCCGCTTTGCGGCTACTTCTACAGCTTCGCCATAGTCAACAAAACCACCGGGAATTGCCCAACCAAATGGAGAATTAAGCCTCTCAATTAACACTATTGGCCGATGTGGTCGGTCAACCAATTCAATGATGATATCAACCGTTGGAGCAGGATTACGGTAATTCATAGTCAAGAGTCAAAAGTCAATGGTCATTAGTCATTAGATCACTAACCAAGGACAAAAGACAAATGACTAAGAACAAAAGACCAGAGCTTCCTGTTCTGTGATAAATTCAATGCGATCGCCCAGCGTGTCCTTCAGACTTATACTTACTTATACTTGAAATTAAATAAATATGCCTTTTCCCAGATCCAGCGGCATTTTGCTGCATCCTACCTCGTTCCCCAGCCGATTTGGTATTGGTGATTTAGGCTTAGAAGCCTATAAGTTTATTGATTTTCTCAGAGAAAGCTACCAGCAATATTGGCAAGTTTTGCCTTTAGGGCCAACTGGTTATGGTAATTCTCCTTATGCGGCTTATTCTGCAATGGCGGGGAATCCCCTAATTATTAGCCCCGACAAACTGCAAGAGCAAGGTTTACTAGCTGAACAAGACTTTGCTAATCTGCCAGAATTTAACACTTCTCAGGTAGATTATGACAAGATTTTCGCAATTAAGGTTGAACTGCTCAAAAAAGCCTGCAAAAATTTTCAAGAGCAAGCAACACCCATACAACAAACTGAATTTGCCGGTTTTTGTGACAGCAAAGCTTATTGGTTAGATGATTATGCCTTGTTCATGGCGCTGAAAGATGCTCACGAAGGAACAAGCTGGCATACTTGGGAACCAGCACTAGTCAAGCGCGAACCAGAAGCAATCGCGCAAGCAAAACAGCAGTTAAACGCTGAGATTTTTTATTACAAATTCATTCAATTTGAATTTTTCCGTGAATGGTCGGAACTCAAAGCTTATGCCAATATGAGCGGTATTCAAATTATTGGCGATATTCCCATTTATGTAGCTCAAGATAGCTCTGACGTGTGGTCGCATCCCGAAATCTTTTGTCTAGATGAAGAAACCAGAGAACCGAAACTGATGGCGGGAGTTCCACCAGATTATTTTAGTGCTACTGGTCAATTATGGGGAAACCCAGTTTACAACTGGGAAGAATTGCAAAAACAGAACTTTAAGTGGTGGATAGGTCGCTTTGAAGCAATGCTGGATTATTTAGATGTAATTCGCATTGATCACTTTCGAGGATTTGAAGCTTATTGGGCTGTCCCGCAAGGAGAAGAAACAGCAATTAATGGGGAGTGGATGAAAGCGCCTGGGGAAGAATTGTTTGATGCAATTAAAGACAATCTCGGCAAACTACCTGTATTGGCTGAAGATTTGGGTGTAATTACACCAGAGGTAGAAGCACTCCGCGACAAGTATGAATTTCCAGGGATGAAGGTGTTACAGTTCGCCTTTGGTTCTGATCCCGGTAATCCATTTTTACCATTCAACTACTCGCAGAATTTTGTAGTTTATACCGGAACCCATGACAATGACACAAGCGTTGGCTGGTTTGACAAAGCCAATGATTACGAGAAACGTAACTTCCTGCTGTATTTAGGTTGTATCAGTCCTGAAGGAGTACATTGGGATATTATTCGCTTGGCTTTAAGTTCCGTTGCTAATCAAGCAATTATTCCCTTGCAGGATGTTTTAGGCTTAGGAACTGATGCGCGGATGAATTTCCCCAGTGTGGCTGAAGGTAATTGGGGGTGGCGCTATCATTCAGATGTACTTACAAGAGAAGTAAGCGATCGCTTAAAAACTTTAACTCAATTATACGGTCGCGCTCCCAAACAAAAATGAAATAACTAGGGTAGGGGGCAGGGAGCCAGGGAGATAATATTTCCCCCTTGCTCCCCGCGACTATATCTCCCCTGCCTTTTCTCGCCCGGATCTTTATTAAGATTGAGGCTTGGCCGCAGCAATCTTCACTTCTTCTGATTTTCCAGGTTCTCCCATTTGCTTGGCTTCCTCCTGATTAACGCTCATCATCACACTACCAGCATTATCAGTTTTCACTGTCAGTTGTTCTTGGGCTTTCCAAACACGATGGGTTCCCTCTGGTAGAATTCCCTCAAACTCGGTTTTGCCATCAGCTACTACACGAATCCAAGATGCTTCCTTCAAGGTGACACCAATCTGCACGGTTTGATGTTCTTGATTGTTGCTAACAGACTGAGCTTGTGTATTTTCTTGATCTTGATTAGGTGTTGGCTGTAAAACAGTCTCTGGTTGTGGCTGACTTTGCTGATTGTTATCAGCGCTAAATTCCGCATTGCTTAACACTTTCGATAAGCTGCTAACAGAGCAAATAATCACAACTATGTACAGCAGGTAAAGATGAATCGGGCGTAATAGATTCATTGACCTGTTGATTGGAACAGATGCTGCGTTAACAACTGGCATAGAAGCCACAGGAAAAGTCTTAGCAAATTCTGTGCCGTTCAAGCCTAACGCATCAGCATATTGCCGAATAAATCCTTGAATATAAATTGGTTCTGGTAAATCTTCGAGATTACCTTCTTCAATCGCCTGCAACAACCGCCGTGAAATTTTGGTAATTGCCATCATTTCTTCTAGAGACAAACTCCGTTCTTGACGAGCCGCCCAAAGTTGAGCGCCCAATTCTTTCAACTTTTCTGCTCGTAGTTGTTCTAGAGTGAGTGTTGGCTGCTGATTATTTTTTCTTTTAAACTTAAACCACTTCATGCTTTTGCTACGCTCCTTACCTCAGCTGAGTCTTTAATATTTCTGTGCTTGATGCTCTTTTGCAAAAAGCGAATTTCTTCATCTTTTAGAGAACGATACTGGCCTTCACGTAAAAAGGTTTCTTTGGGGTTTTTTAATTTAATTGAACCTATAGCAGTTCGATATAATCTAATGACTGGATGTTCTAAAATCTCAGCTACACGGCGAATTTGGCGATTTCTGCCCTCCTTTAACACTATTTCTAAACAGCTATTTTCTGCAAAACTTTCTATAAGATTTACCTGAGCAGGCAGCGTTTTTCTACCATCTAACATCACACCTTGAGACCACTTTTCTATTACTGCTTGTGAAGGATGGCCTTTGACCACGACACGATAAGTTTTAGAAATACTATGGCGTGGATGGGTGAGTCCAAATGTTAGTTCTCCGTCGTTTGTGAGAATTAATGCGCCTGTAGACTCTGCATCTAGACGACCAACAGGATGAATACCTAAACCTGCACGTAACTCTTTGGGTAGTAAATCCAAAACAGTCTTTCTGCCTTGAGGATCGGCGCAAGTCGAAACCACTCCTGGTGGTTTGTGTAGCAACAAATATATTAAAGGCGGACGCTCTGCGGCAGAAATTAACTTGCCATCAATAGCGATCGCATCTTTTTGCGGGTCAACTTTTTGACCTAAATGCGCTGATACCCCATTTACCTGCACACGCGACTGCCGAATCATCTCTTCAGCTTCTCGCCGTGAGGCAATACCTAACTGAGCTAGAACCTTTTGTAACCTTACCTCCATGTTGAAATTACTTATTCTTTATTCAACCTTTAAATAATAATAATATTTGCATTTTGTACTGAATAGCCATAAATGTTACATTTAAAGCTTGTTTCAGTTTAGTTAGTTGATGCGCTAAAACTCATCAACAAAATAGTTCCATGCCTGAAAAAAATTCCCAAGCAAAAGGTGCAAATAAAATACGAATTATCACTAATGTCCTCACAACAGCGGTCAAACTCTGGTTAAGAGCGCAAGTGAGCCATGTATCCCAGTTAGAGGTGGATATTAAAGCCAGCGATCGCCAACTTCTCTCTGGGCGTATTCCTTGGGTTTCTATTTTTGCAACCGATGCAGTCTATCAAGGCCTCCATATTACACGAATTCAACTCGTAGCGGAGAATATTCAGGTCAACATAGGCGCAGTACTGAAAGGCCAGCCATTACGACTGTTGGTAACAGTACCAGTGGTTGGCGAACTAATCGTAGACGAGAAAGATCTCAACAGTTCCGTCTCATCCGAACTATTATCGACTGCTTTAAATGAAGTACTGGTTAAACTTTTACCAGAACACTGCCTAAAACCCAAGCAAATAGCTTGGGAAAAAATTATTTTGGAGAATCATCGAATAATTCTGGGTGCTATCGTAACATGTTCCAATGAAAATACACCTCTGGAAATATCTTTAAATTTAAATTTAGTTAGTAATCATGAATTACGGTTATCACAGATTCAAGTTATAGAAAATGCTTCTCCACTGATGCTAGGTAATAATGATTACAATCTAGATTTAGGTTCCGATGCTGACATTCAAGAACTCAGTGTGATCCCCGCGCAATTAGTTTGTCGTGGCAAGATTAATGTGAACCCGTAAGAAGTATGAAGTGTGAAGTGGGAAATTCTTCATACCTCCCTCCTGCCTTCTGCCTTCTGCCCCCTACCTCCTACCTTCACTCAATCAACGGCAACAATAAAGTAACGAAATAATAGACCAATGGTGCTGTGAAAATATAACTATCGGTGCGATCTAAGATGCCACCATGACCGGGGATCAACTGTCCAGAGTCTTTCACCCCAGCATCGCGCTTGAGCATAGATTCGGTTAAATCGCCTAACAGACTAGCAATACCAATCAGTAAACCCAAAGCTGCGCCTGTAAAGAGAAATTTGGGTAACTGAAGATAATAGGTGCCGGCGATCGCTACAGCCACGCTGGCGGCTATACCAAATGCTGCACCTTCCACAGTTTTTTTCGGGCTAATGTCTGACAAGCGGGTTTTACCGAAGAATTTGCCAACAACGTAAGCGCCTATATCTGCTGCCCAAATACATAAGAACGCCAGTATTGTTAATGTGAATCCTGGTGGTAAAGCGACTAAATTTTTTTGGTCTAAAATATCAGTCCAAGAATTAGGCCAGTAACCTTTTAACGGAATATTGCTAACGGCTGCACTCCCAATGCCTCGTAATCTTACCCAGTAGCTCGACAGATAAGCTACATAAAATAACCCCATAATCGAAGCGGAAATGTCAGCAATTGTCGCCATTTTTGGCTGAAATAGCAGATAAAAACAAATGACAGTTCCACCCAGAGGTAGCACAGCGTCAGCTAAATTGCCGTCCATCGTACAGATGATCAGTAAGACTTGGCTGACAAATATGGTGGTTTTCGCAGCAGGGACAATGCCTCTAGCCTGTACTAAATTAAAATATTCCAGTTGACCCAAAAAGATGCTTACCGCAATCACAATGGTGAAATACCAGCCACCTAACAGGGTTGCCACCAAAGCAAGGGCGATCGCAATAATTCCACTAATAATTCGAGACCAAGGCATAGAAGTAAGTATGAAATGTTGAAGTATGAAGTGTGAAGGGTGAAGCGTGAATTTCATACTTCATACTTCATACTTTCGATTTAGTCTAGTTTCTCACCACTCAGGATAAAAATCGGATCAACTGCTGTAAAAGTCTGAGAAAAACCTCTGGTCTCAAGGCGATTGACAGCAGACTGAACGACTTCGATATTTACAGCTCGCAACTGGGAAAAGCTTTGAGAAATAGCATACAGACTTTCTAGATTACCAGCTGTGGCGACCACTCGCCCTGATGGTGGCAAATAATCCCACACTGCTTGCAAAATCTCCTGGATGGCGCGTCCGCCTTCAATGCAAACGCGATGAGGCACTGTCTTAATGTCATGTAAACATTCTGGGGCGCTACCTTCCAAAACTTCAACATTCTTTACCTCAAAGCGATCGCAGTTACGCTTGATCAAGTTAGCTACTTCTTCATCTCGTTCTATAGCAATAATTTTACCTTGGGGACAGAGTAAGCTAACTTCTACGGGAATAGTACCTGTTCCTGCACCAATATCCCAAAATACGGAATCAGGTTTGAGTCGGAGTTGGGAAATCAATAACAGCCGCACTTCTCGTTGGCTGAAGGGAATTCCCGGTAATTGCTCAAATAATTCGTCGGGAATACCAGGAGTAACATAAGGCCAATTTTGGGAAGGCATAGAGACACACATTTATACTAAAGATGTTGGCTTGTCTGATTAGATAAACCATAAACTATAAAAATTTTTGCGATGTAGCGTCATAAGCAATCATGATCACTGAGCAAATATTAGGCGATCGCTACGAAATTCAACAGCAGTTGGGCAAAAAGGCAGGACGACGGACGTTTGTTGCTCGTGATTTAACAACTCAAGCTTTAGTCATCATTAAGTTACTCTCTTTTAGTAGTGACTTTGAATGGGATGATCTCAAGTTATTTGAGCGTGAAGCCGAAACTTTAAAATCTTTATCACATCCTGCTATTCCTCGCTATTTAGACTATTTTGAGGTTAATTCGCCGACCATTAAAGGATTTGCTTTAGTACAAACTTATATCCCGGCCCAAACTTTAGAGCAATACTTACAATCTGGGCGGAGTTTTCCAGAAATTGAAGTTAAACAGATAGCCACGGCAGTTTTAGAAATTTTGACTTATCTACACGGTTTAAATCCACCGGTGATCCACCGTGATCTTAAGCCTAGCAATATTTTATTGGGCGATCGCTCTGGTAACAGTGTTGGTCAAGTTTATTTAGTCGATTTTGGTTCGGTGCAAACAGTCCTAGCCGCTGAAGGTGGAACACGGACGGTAGTAGGTACTTACGGTTATATGCCACCAGAACAATTTGGTGGACGTACCTTACCTGCATCTGACCTTTATAGTTTAGGTGCAACTTTAATTTATTTGGTTACAGGTACTCACCCGGCTGATTTACCCCAAAAAGATTTTCGGATGCAATTTGATACCGCAGTTAATCTCAGTTCTAGTTTGACTCAGTGGTTAAAGTGGATGACTGAACCCAGTTTAGACAGACGCTTGACTTCGGCAAATGCAGCACTAGCAGCGTTGGAACATCCAAAACTTTTACAAAAACCCCAACCAGCAGAAATTAACCTGTCAGACTGGATTAGAGGTCATTGGTATTGGGATGGAAATAATTGGGTTTCTCATCATCTCACCACAGATGTTTCTAAACCTGCTGGGAGCAAAATTCAACTCACAAAAAATTGGGATGTGCTAGAAATTAGTATTCCACCAAGTGGTTTTCATACATCTATGCTATCGACTGGTGTATTTGCGATCGCTTGGAATTCATTTATTTTATTTTGGACAATCAACGCTCTTGCTGCTCCTTTTCCCGCAAATATTCCCTTTGTTTTGTTCTCATTACCTTTTTGGAGTGCTGGCTTTGTGATGATCTGGGGCTTAATATTTGGTTTATTTGGCAGACTGCGATTATGGATAGATCATCAGCAAGTTAGCTTCAACCGTGATTTGTTTGGCTTCACATTTCATCGATCTCCACCATTACCCAGACAAGATATCAGCAAGTTACTTTATATCCCTCAGCATTTTATTAAAGATGGAGAAGGTAATCGTACTAAAGTTCCAGCACAATTAGAACTGTGGGTGGGAGTAAAAAAATATCTGCTTGGTGGTCACACAGGTATAGTCTTAGCAGAAGTAGAACTGGCATGGTTAGCCCATGAATTAAGCGATTGGTTAGGTATACCAATTCAACACGAATAAACAAACTATAGGAATCATATTTGATTTGAAGAAAAAAACTCAGTATACCTCTGTTACTTCTTGTCCTGTTCCCTATTTCCTACCTATACAAGTAATTTCAACAATCAAGTCGGATTCTTATAGATAATATTTAGAGAGTTAAAAATGGAAAATATCACCAAAAGACAATCTTTACTTGAACTAATTCAATCACATTTAAATGCTGCTCCTGAAAGCACTCTCGAAAAAGTTTTAGAACTGCTAGAGGATGAAGAAGAGATGAGATATGCTTATGCTGAAATTGCCGACTCAAAAATTAACGGTACTATATCTTGGGATGAATATAAGAAGGAAAGAGCAAAAAGCGAAGATCCCCAACTTCTTCGATAAATGCTAGATCTTTGTATTCAAGAATGATTTAATAATGTTGTATATTTAGTGGTAATTTTGATTAAAATGCCATATCCTACAGCAGCTGATCGAGATGAGTCTTAATCCAAAATATTTAATTAAAAAATCACAATAGAATAGAGGATCTATATATGTTTGGACTTGGATGGCCAGAAGTGGGTGTAATTGCCATAGTCGCGCTGCTAATTTTTGGGCCTAAAAAAATTCCTGAATTGGGAAATGCCCTAGGTAAAACTCTCCGGGGTTTTAAGGAAGAATTGAATACTTCTAATGATGAAACTAGTTCGGAAAAAGAACATGAATAAGTAGGCTTTGCCCACCTTCTAGATATTTAAGTTTTTTCAGTTATCAAACTAATATAGCTGTAGCCAAGATAGTTAGGACATCGATAAGCGATAAAACTTAGACAATAAAAGACTTTTAACTCTGTCCTCTTTAACCTGTAACCTGCTATAAATTCAGTCAAAATATAAAGGCGCGAAATTTTCGCGCCTTTATTGAAGAAAAATGAATATTGTCTTTTGGTTACAATAGCGTGTTGATAACAGAGGAAGGTGACACCCCATTTTGGTTTTCTGTGGTGGTTGTAGGAGAGTTTTGTAGAGGTACTTCCTCCTTAACTAGACCACGTAATCTGATCAACTTAATGGCGCGGCTAACGCTCTCTGGCAAAATTACTACTAGGCCGTTTTCTGGAGCCATATCCAAACCTTTGTTAATTGCTTGGGTTTCGTCCATTATGACCTCGCAGCGTGCATCGGGTTTAACTTGAGTAATCCCCTTCATAATCAATTGAGATGCCGATCCCCGTGGTCTACCGCGAGTGTCATCATCTTCTTTGACGATAATGTAGTCAAAAATATCTGCGGCTAGTTTACCTAAAGTCACAAAGTCTTCGTCTCGGCGATCGCCAGGGCCGCCAACTACACCAATCCGTTGTCCGGTGTTCCAGTTACGGACAAAGGCTCCTACTGCTTCATAACTAGCAGGGTTGTGGGCGTAGTCTACTAAAGCATGGAAGGTGCCTAAGTTAAAGAGATTCATCCTTCCCGGTGTTTGACTCACAGAAGCGCGAAATGTCCTTAACCCAGCGCGAATTTGTTCAATGGTGACATTCTGCACAAAAGCAGCCAAGCTCGCTGCTAAGGCGTTGGCAATCATAAACGGCGCACGTCCGCCCATTGTCAATGGTATTTGTTCGGCTCTTTCGATGCGGTGTGTCCAGTCGCCCTTGACAATTGACAGATAACCGTTTTCGTAAACTGCGGCTACTCCTCCCTGTTGGATATGCTTGCGGACTAATTCTGAGTCCGGGTTCATGGTGAAGTAGGCAATGTTCGCCTTGGTTTTTTCTGCCATTGCGGCAACGCGGCGATCGTCTGCATTGAGTACAGCATAGCCATCAGGATATATGGCTTCGGCAACTACACTCTTGAGGTTGGCTAATTGATCGATGGTATCAATATCACCTATACCTAAATGATCAGCAGCCACATTCAGCACAATACCGACATTTGCCGCTTCAAACCCTAAGCCAGAACGTAATATGCCACCACGGGCGCTTTCTAATACAGCTACTTCTACAGTTGGGTCTTGTAGAATCAGGTGGGCGCTTTGCGGGCCTGTGTTGTCTCCCGCTTCTACCAAGTAATCACCTATATAAGTTCCATCTGTAGTTGTATAACCAACTACCTTGCCTGTTTGTTTATAAATATGTGCCAGCAGTCGGGTAGTGGTAGTTTTACCATTTGTACCGGTGATGCTGAGGAGGGGAATGCGGCTCGACTGTTCGTTGGGGAACAGCATATCCATCACTGCGCCAGCAACATTGCGGGGAATCCCCGAACTGGGGGCGACGTGCATCCGAAAACCAGGCGCAGCGTTGACTTCCACAATTACCCCATCGACTTCGCGCAAGGGGCGGCTAATATCTGTGGTGACGACATCTAAGCCAGCAATATCCAAACCGATAATCTTGACTACCCTTTGAGCCAGCCAAAGGGTTTCCGGGTGGATTTCATCAGTCCGGTCTACGGCAATGCCACCTGTACTGAGGTTTGCGGTAGCTCGTAGGTAACAAATTGTACCTTTTTGTAGCACACTGTTGAGGGTATGACCTTGCCTTTCTAGTAGTTGGTAACTAGTGCGGTCTAGTTCAATTTTTGTGAGAACTTTATCGTGTCCGTCACCACGATTTGGGTCTTTGTTGGTTTCTTCAATTAATTCGGCGATTGTAGATCTACCATCACCAACCACATGAGCAGGTACACGTTCGGCTACGGCCACTACTTTGCCATCTACCACGAGTACTCGATGATCGCGCCCAACATAATACCGCTCAACAATTATTGACCGGGAAACTTGTCTGGCGGCTTCATAAGCTGCTTCGGCTTCTTCCCAGTTTCTAATATCAATGGTGATGCCACGTCCATGATTACCGTCTAGTGGCTTAATCACAATGGGATAGCCACCAACGTATTCAATCGCTTCTTCCAAATCATCCAAAAAGTTAATTACAGTACCTCTAGGTACTGGAACGCCAGATGCTGCGAGGATGCGTTTTGTCGCTTCTTTATCACAAGCTAGTTCCACGCCGAGAATGCCAGTTCTATCGGTCATGGTGGCTTGCATCCGCTTTTGGTTCACGCCGTAGCCCAGCTGAATCAAAAAGCGTGCGCTTAGTTGCATCCAAGGAATGCCTTTTTTTTCGGCTTCTTTGATAATTGCTTCTGTGGAGGGGCCTAAAGAAGCATCACGCCAAAAGTCTTTCAGGTCTTGGATATCTTGTTCTAGTTCGGCTTTGGGATAGCGGCCACGATCAACAATGCTTTGGCATAGCCTGACTGCTGCTCTGCCAGCATAGCGTCCCGCTTCCTCGTTCAGGTATTCTAAGACGACCTGATAAACGCCGGGGGTGGAAGTTTCACGGGTGCGACCGAAGCCTACGTGCATTCCAGCTAGTTCCTGGAGTTCTAAGGCTACGTGTTCCACAATATGGCCCATCATGGTACCTTCTCGTACCCGCATTAGAAAACCACCATGACAGCCAGGCGAACAATAATGACCCTCCAGACTTGGTAGCGCCTCAACTAATCCTTCATAAAACCCAGGGATTTCATTTGAGGGCGTCTCGGCAAGGTTCTCTAAATCGAGGCGCATGACGATCAGTTTGTGGCGTCGAATGCTCCAGTAGTTTGGGCCGCGTAAGGTCTGGATCTTGAGGATTCTCATGGGAATAGGTAGATGGAGATTCGGAACCAAAATTCTAGTTTCTTACTGGATTTGATCGCTAAACTGTTCATGGTAAACAGTTTTTTCTGTTTACATGTTATTCTTTTGGTTTTTTCTACTGCCAGCAAATAAACATGTGATCAACTCAGTGTAACCTCGGATACTCTATCCCGTCAGCTGGAGATCCGGTGTACAGCAGGCAATACAGTCCGCTGGTACAGGTGGAAGCGATCGCCATAGCTGAGGATATGCAGACGTAAGTTATGTAATGTCAATGGTTCATTAGCACCAACATGGGGTTCATTGGTGTGGGTCAGTTCAGTGGGGTCGACAATGGTGACACTGCCTTTGCCCATCACTTGTAGCCAACCATCGCGTTCAAATACAGCACAGGTATCTTCATCGATCCCGATTCCCAGTCGATCTGGATGAGCGGCGATCGCACTCAGTAGACGACCTATACGATTACGGTTGTGGAAGTGTTGATCGACAATTACTTCAGGAATAAATCCTAAACCTGTTGCCATATCGACTAAAGAGCGATTTGGTGTTTCGCCACTACCGCCACCAGCAATCATGTGATGCCCCATTACTGCCGCACCGGCGCTAGTGCCTGCTAATGTTAACTGTCCTCCTCTCACCCGCTGACGGATAATTTCCATCGCTGGTGTGTCTGCCAATACGCCACAAAGGCGCAGTTGGTCTCCTCCTGTCAGAAATACCCCGCTACACGCCTCTAGAGATGCCTTGATCTGGGAGGATTCGCATTGTTCCCGCTCACGAATATCTAAAATCTCAACTTTTTCAGCACCCATCTCCTCAAAAATGCGAATATACCGACCACCAATAATAGCGGGTTCGCGGGAGGCTGATGGAACAATTGTAATATAAGCCTTACTAGCACCAGCACGGCCAAAGAAAGTTCTTAGGATTTCGCGCCCATGAACTTTATCTTCAGCGCCTCCGATGACCATAACAGCGGTTTTAGTTGCTTGGGGTGTCCTCATTTCCAGCGATTTAGCTTGTAATTGCTGCATTTTGTCTCTCCTGTCAACAACTTCAGGAGCCATTGCATTGGACGGGTTCCCCGGCTTATAGCAAATGGCGTGAGCCATTGCGTTGGACGGGTTTCCCGGCTTGTAGCGAATGGCGTGTGAATTTAACAAGGTTTCAGTATCCTAATGCTTTGGGCATTTTGCTTGTTTGAGAGGACACTTTTTGGAAGTTGCCAGGGCAATTTCTGCCAACTTGGCTTCTCGCTTGAGGCACATGAAGTTTAATTTTTCATGTGTCTATTGCCTTTCCTCAAAGCCAGCGCCTTGTTGTTCACCTGTCCACGGTTCCAGACTGGCAGAATATTGTTTGGTAGCTAGGGTTCCTGGGAAAATTTGGGAACTAAGTTTCCTTTCTGAGATTGGGTGTGAGCAGGTCTTAACACGCTGTTTCTGGGTCTGGCTCGATGCATCCTGGAAGTTGTTAACTTTGGTCAGATTATTAATTTAAATGTAGTTGTCACAATATTTAAACATAAATTAAGTAATTAGAAAAACTTTGGTTGCCACTAAAAATCAATAGTTCTAGTACTTTTAGATACTATTGATTAAGCTTATCTGTAGTTGTACCCTACATTTGCTTCTTGTGTTTACTAGACATTCAATTTTAAGATTAGTGTTCTCGAATACGAATTACTGTGCGCTTTGATATAGTTACGCTTTTTCCTGATTGTTTTACCTCAGTTCTCAGTTCTGGGCTGTTGGGTAAAGCTTTAGCCAAACAAATTGCCCAAGTGAATTTAGTAAATCCCAGAGACTTTACCAATGACAAACACCGAAAAGTAGATGATGAACCCTACGGGGGCGGGGTAGGGATGCTGATGAAGCCAGAACCTATATTTGGCGCTGTGGAGTCACTACCCTGTTTACCTCGCAGAGAGATAATTTTGATGAGTCCTCAAGGTCAAACAATTAACCAACCTCTGTTGCGGGAGTTGGCAACTAATTATGACCAACTAGTAGTCATCTGTGGACATTATGAAGGGGTAGATGAGCGAGTGCAACATTTAGTGACGCGGGAAGTCTCTCTAGGAGATTTTATTCTTACAGGTGGCGAAATTCCGGCAATGGCTTTAATTAATGGCGTGGTACGCCTCTTACCGGGAACTGTGGGTAAGGTAGAGTCTTTAAAGTCTGAAAGTTTTGAAGAGGGTTTACTTGATTATCCTCAGTATACTCGTCCTGCCAATTTCCGTGGCTGGAAAGTGCCGGATGTCTTACTCTCTGGAAATCACGCCGCGATCGCACGTTGGCGTTATGAACAACAAATTAAACGCACTGGCAATCGCCGCCCTGATTTATTGGAAAAATGGCAAGAGGAGAAGGAGCAGGGGAGTGGGGGAGCAGGGGAGCAGGGGAGCAAAGGATAATAACTTATTGATGATTAACTATGAACATCAGAATTGGTAACGGCTACGACATTCACAGATTAGTGAGCGATCGCGCTTTAATTTTAGGTGGAATTCAAATTCCCCACGAATTGGGGTTATTGGGACATAGTGACGCTGATGTATTAACCCATGCCATTATGGATGCCATGCTCGGAGCTTTATCTTTGGGCGATATTGGCCATTACTTTCCCCCTAGTGATCCCCAATGGGCAGGTGCAGATAGTTTAATACTTTTAACTCAAGTACATAAGCTAATTCAGGAACAAGGTTGGCAGATAGGGAATATTGACTCAGTAGTAGTTGCCGAACGCCCAAAGTTAAAACCGCATATCGAGAAAATGCGTAGTAAGCTGGCCACAGTTTTAGAATTACAACCCAATCAAATTGGGATCAAAGCTACCACCAATGAAAAGCTCGGCCCAGTAGGCAGAGAAGAAGGCATTTGTGCTTATGCTGTAGTCTTACTCGTAACTGCTGATTAATTTAGCATTTGAATATGGCGACTATAGAAGTACACCAGATATTATTCAGTGCAACAGTAAATCTTCTTGCATTTCAAAACTATGCAACTTTTTAAATATAACTTGCCTAAGATTAACCATTCTTGGATACTCATAATTTTATCGGCATTTACAGCAATGACTATTGCTGCTTGTAACCCTAGTAATTTTAAGAGTTCGGCGGCACAAATACCTCAAGTAGTAAGCAGTATTCTGAGTGATCCCAAAACATTTAATTATCCGCTGAGTCAAGAATCACCAAATATTTTTGGGTTGACTTACGAAGGCTTAGTTGACCAAAATCCTATCACTGGAAAAGTTGAGCCAAAATTAGCAGAGTCTTGGCAAATTTCTGAAGATAAATTGAAGTTTACTTTTACTCTAAGTGATGGGTTGAAATGGTCTGATGGTCAGCCACTTACAGCCGATGATGTTGTATTTACTTACAATGATGTTTATTTCAATGAAGCCATTCCGACAGATGTCAGAGATGCTTTCAGAATTGGCACTAGTCGGAAACTACCTAGTATCCGTAAAATAGATGAACGTCGTATAGAATTTACTTTACCAGAACCCTTTAGACCTTTTCTGTTGAACACAGGTACTCCTATACTACCTGCCCATGCTTTGCAAAAATATGTACAACAGAAAGATAGTGAAGGAAAGCCGATATTTTTATCCAAATGGGGTGTCGATACTTCTCCTGAAGAAATTATTGTCAATGGCCCTTACAAACTTGAGCGTTATGACACTAGCCAGCGTGTTGTATTCCGACGTAACCCCTATTATTGGCGTAAAGATGCTCAAGGAAACTCCCAGCCTTATATTGAACGTTTAGTTTGGCAAATTGTCGAAAATACTGATACGGCTTTGCTGCAATTTCGGTCAGGTGGCTTAGATACTATTGGTATTTCACCTGATTACTTTTCTTTGCTAAAGGTGCAAGAAAAACAGGGAAACTTCAAAATTTATGGGAATGAACCTTCAACTGGTACTAGCTTTATTCTGTTTAATTTAAATAAGGGTAAAAGGAACGGCAAAGCACTGGTAGACCCAATAAAATCACGGTGGTTTAATACAGTAGAATTTCGTCAGGCTGTTGCTTATGCTATTGACCGCCAAACAATGATTAATAATACTTTTCGCGGTTTGGGTAAGCCTCAAAACTCACCAGTTACAGTGCAGAGTCCCTATTATCTTTCACCAGAAGAAGGGCTAAAAACCTACAATTACAATCTCGAAAAATCTAAAGAACTTTTAATCAAGGCTGGCTTTAAATACAATCAACAAGGTCAGTTATTAGATGCGGAAGGGAACCGTGTTCGCTTCACATTGTTAACTAATTCTGGTAATAAAATCAGGGAAGCAATGGGGGCGCAGATTAAACAAGACTTGGCGAAAATTGGGATGCAGGTTGATTTCACTCCCATTGCCTGGAATACTTATACAGATAAGCTCTCTAATACTTTAGATTGGGAAGCTTCTTTACTCGGTTTGACAGGTGGTTTAGAACCAAATGATGGGGCAAATGTCTGGTCTCCTGATGGTGGATTGCATATGTTTAATCAAAAACCCCAACCAGGACAAAAACCGATTGAAGGTTGGGAAGTGTCTCCTTGGGAAGCAGAAATTGCGAAACTTTATATCCAAGCTACTCAAGAATTTGATGAGGCCAAAGTTAAACAACTTTATGGCAAAACTCAACAAATTACCCAAGAAAATTTGCCTTTTATTTATTTGGTGAATCCCTTAGCCATGACAGCAGTACGTAATCGCTTTGAAGGCATTAATTATTCTGCTTTGAGTGGTGCATTCTGGAATATTTACGAAATAAAAATCACAAAATAATTAAGAGTCAATGGTCAAAATTACATTAACCATTGACTCTTGACAAATGAAAAATAACAAATGACAAATGACAAAACTTTGCGATCGCTCCTAGAAGCCGTTGCTAATGGTAAAGTTACCCCAGATCTGGCCTTAAACTCCCTCAAAAACTTAGCCTATGAACCTGTCGGTGAGTTTGCCAAAATCGACAACCATCGCGCCCTTAGAACTGGGTTCCCCGAAGTAATTTGGGGGCCAGGGAAAACTCCTGATCAAATTGTCCAGATTATTGAGGTGATGCGTCAACGCAACCCAGTAGTCATGGCGACGCGCATTGAACCATCTGTTTATGCGGTACTGCAATCAAAAGTGCGCGGTTTGCACTACTACGAGTTAGCAAGAATTTGCGCCATTACACCCGAAACTATCGAACCTCAGTTTCCCGGAGAAATTGGGATTCTCTCGGCTGGTACGGCTGACTTACCTGTGGCGGAAGAAGCTGCAATTACAGCCGAACTTTCTGGGTTTCGCGTTCAGCGTCTTTGGGATGTGGGGGTGGCTGGTATTCACCGCTTGCTGAGTAACCGTCACTTGATTGAATCAGCATCAGTATTAATTGTTGTTGCAGGGATGGAAGGCGCTTTACCCAGTGTGGTTGCAGGTTTAGCAAATTGTCCTGTAATTGCTGTGCCTACTAGTATTGGCTATGGTGCCAGTTTTGGCGGTTTAGCACCTCTATTGACAATGCTTAACTCTTGTGCTGCTGGTGTTGGAGTAGTGAATATTGATAACGGTTTTGGTGCAGCTGTTTTGGCGGGGCAAATTTTGCGGACAGCTACGAAATTGAGTCAGGAGTAGAGGTTAGAGTATTGAGAATGGGACAAAATCTCAGGTAGAGCGATCGCTTATCTCCCTCGGCTCAAATTAAGCAAATACTGGACATCCTCTACATATAGAGGTTATGACATAGAGGACTTTACAAGAACTCGGTATGCACTACCTCAACGATTTAACTTTTCAGCTATTTTGGCATTTGCCAATGAATGCTATGGTACTGGCACAACAAGTTAGTGACCCAAATCTGATTGGTCAGGTACAGAAAGCTTGGAATCATTTTGTCCAAACAGGTCAAATTTGGGCTTTGCTAGTTGGTTTGGTGATTGGTTGGCTGTTTCGTAACCTTACCAGCTACGGTTGACACTGATAGGGGGTTGGTAGTACGGATTAGAGTATTTGCCTACTTCCCATTCCCCTTTGTTTTATGACGCAACCACAAACTTGGAGCCAGCGATTTGAATCAGCGCTTCATCCGGCGATCGCTCTGTTTAATGCCAGCATTAATTTTGATATTGAATTAATTGAATATGACCTGACTGGTTCCCAAGCTCATGCCAAAATGTTGGCGCATACGGGGATAATTTCTGCTGAAGAAGGCGAACAACTCGTTTCAGGTTTAGAACAAATTCGCCAAGAATATCGCCAAGGACAATTTCAGCCGGGAGTTGATGCTGAAGATGTCCATTTTGCTGTGGAACGGCGACTGACAGAAATTGTTGGTGATGTCGGTAAAAAATTACATACGGCGCGATCGCGCAACGACCAAGTTGGTACAGATACTCGGCTTTATCTCCGCGACCAAATTCAGCAAATTCGTAATTACTTGCGGGAATTTCAACGAATTTTGCTCGATATAGCTGAACAGAACGTGGAAACCCTGATTCCTGGTTACACCCATTTACAACGCGCTCAACCTTTGAGTTTAGCCCATCATCTATTGGCTTACTTTGAAATGGCACAGCGTGATTGGGAACGTTTGGGAGATGTTTCCCGCCGCGTGAATATTTCACCTTTGGGTTGCGGTGCTTTGGCGGGAACGACTTTCCCCATTGACCGCCACTATACAGCCCAGTTGCTAAATTTTGATAGTGTTTATGCTAACAGCTTGGATGGAGTGAGCGATCGCGATTTTGCCATTGAATTTTTGTGTGCTGCTAGTTTGATTATGGTTCACCTCAGCCGTCTTTCGGAAGAAATTATTCTCTGGGCTTCGGAAGAATTTCGCTTTATCACCCTTAAAGATAGCTGTGCAACTGGTTCTAGCATTATGCCCCAAAAGAAAAACCCCGATGTACCAGAATTAGTGCGCGGCAAAACTGGGCGGGTTTTTGGTCATCTTCAAGCAATGCTAGTGATTATGAAAGGTTTGCCTTTGGCATATAACAAAGATTTACAAGAAGACAAAGAAGGTTTATTTGATAGCGTTAACACAGTCAAAGCTTGTTTAGAAGCAATGACAATTTTGCTGCGGGAAGGCTTAGAATTTCGCAGTCAGCGTTTAGGTGAAGCAGTTGCAGAAGATTTTTCTAACGCTACCGATGTGGCAGATTATTTAGCTGCCAGGGGTGTTCCCTTCCGCGAAGCTTATAATCTTGTGGGCAAGGTGGTAAAAACTAGCATTGCGACGGGCAAACTTTTGAAAGACTTAACCCTAGACGAATGGCAACAAATACATCCTGCATTCGCCGCAGATATTTATGAGGCGATCGCACCGCGTACAGTCGTATCTGCGCGTAATAGTTATGGTGGTACAGGTTTTGCCCAAGTTAACAAGGCATTAGTTACTGCACGCAATCAAATAAAATCTGAAGTGTGAAGTCTGAAAGTGTTTTCAATCTGTAAGTCCTAATACGGCAAAAAAATTAAGGGCGTACAAATATACGCCCTCAAAATTAGAATCATTCCAAGAATCAGAAATTAAGTTGGTGGCTTACTCAGCATCAATTGCTGCTGCGCCCTCATCTTCCTCACTCTTCGGTGGTCTTTGCTGGAACCTTCTTTGCATTCTTCCCGTTGTAGTCCGTTTACGAAACTTTCTGGCGTATGCCTGGTTCCGTAGCGCCTTTTCTTTTTTCGGGTTACGGCGCTTTGCCATGTTCACCTCATTAAATAAACAACAAAAAAAGATAAACTAGGCATCTCTTAGGCATGACTCAGCTACTAACGCTGATGCTATTGATATGATTTTCCCCTAGTTTAACAGTCTAACTACTTTATTTGAACAACGTACAATTGTATCGTATTAATTGAAATCCTGTCAATATAAATTTTTGATGATTTCTTTAACGGGATCAACTGAAAAGACGAAAATCATCAGCACGAGGAAAAATATTCGGAAATCTAACTATAGATATCATCAGGATAATTAATAGAAATTTTAGTGTGAGATTTAAAGAATAACTTTCTGTAAAAGTAGCTGGCGATCGCTCACCAAAAATTAGTCAGATTATTTAGAGATTTCCGTGAGATTTTTTAACAGCGCAATCAATTATTTTCTATGATTTAAATCTATATTCAGGACAGTTTTCATATATTACTATTTATCCATTTACTTAAAGAAAAAACGTATATATAAATACAAACATTTTCCTTTAACCAAATGCTAAAATTACGCTATCATACAAAAACTCTTAGATGATATTTGAAAACTATCAAGTATTTTGCTTGATTTTCTGATTCTACCTCGGCTATAAGTCAATAGTTATCAGTTACCCAAGCCTTGGGGCTATTCCTTTGGGGAAAAACCTAGCTGAATGGCTGGAGATTTAAATGCTTACTCATTAGTTGTAGGAAAGCTAGTCTAGATTTAGACGTATATTCAATTACTAAGTAAATCAGCTAATACTTTTCAAATATCCTCTGAGCATAAAATCCCCAAGCACAAGCATCTTTGTGTGAAACAAATCTCAATAATTAGCTAGTTGAGTGAATGCGAGTGCAGGAAATAACAAAACATAACACCAAGATTTTTAGCTTGAACGTTCTGGCTTTTTTTGCAGCAGCTGCCGAGTCTACACGCGGTTTATGGCGTTATGGACAAACAGTATTGGGTATTATATTCCGTCATCCTATTACTGGTACAAGTATTATTCCGATATTACCTGACGGTCGAATTGTCTTAATTCGGCGGCGAGATAATGGTCTTTGGTCATTACCAGGCGGGATGGTAGATTGGGGGGAAGATATTCCCACAACAGTCCGCCGAGAATTGATAGAGGAAACCGGACTGGAGTTAGTAGAGATTAAACGTTTAGTAGGGGTTTATTCTGCACCAGACCGTGATCCGCGAATTCATTCGATTTGCGTTGTGGTTGAAGCAGAAGTACAAGGGACAATGGAAATTCAAGATGCTTTAGAAGTCATGGAAATCCAAGCTTTTTCACAGAGTGCTTTACCGAGTGGGCCAATGTCCCATGACCATTCCCGACAGATACAAGACTACTTAAATGGCTTGACAACACTGGCGTAACAATACTTTAGATTTTCGCTGGGAGTTTTAATTACAAAATCCAATATAAAAACTACAATCTACTATGATGTAATTTTTATATATAAGATGGATACACTATTACGTAACTCCCGCAGAAAGCTCTCCCAAGGATTGTTATTTTGGAGTGAAGCTGGGCAAGGTATTCCAGTGGTATTGTTACATGGTGCTTGGAACGATAGTAGCCAGTGGTCATCGGTAATGGAAAAACTGGCGAAAAATTTCCATTGTTTTGCACCAGACTTATTAGGCTTTGGTGAGTCTGACAAACCAGATATTCATCACTCGATAGATTTACAGGTAGAATCTATCGCTGAATTTCTGCAAGCTTTGAGACTAGAAAGAGTATACTTAGTCGGACATTCTCTGGGAGGTTGGATTGCAGCTAGTTATGCGTTGAAATATCCAGAACAAGTTGAAGGTTTAGTTCTCTTAGCACCAGAAGGTGTAGAAGTAGAGAAACAAGAAAAGCGTTGGCAACAAAGACGAAAATTATTAGAATTTTCCCCATTATTTGTTAAATTTTTAAAATTTATCAGACCCATCACTAAAATATTGGGTTGGCATGAAAAAATAGAGCAAGACTTACAGCAACGTCAACATTTGCTGCAATATCCCGCAGCCTGCCAGCTATTATTTCAAAGGCAGACACCAGAAATTAAAGCAGAGTTATTGCAAGATAAATTGCATTTAATTCATGTTCCAGCGTTAATTTTGCAAGGTGGACAAGATTCTTCTGATGCGGTATTTCAAAGCCAAACTTATAAACAATTAATTCCGCTCGTAGATTTTAAATTAGTGGCTCACGCTGGTAATGATTTGCCAGAAACCTGTGCAGGAATTGTGGCGGAAGAAATTGATGATTTTATTCAGGGTAAGAGATAATAGAAATTTATTACTATTATTTTATATTATTCATTGATATTAAATATTAATTGAATTCCCCAAAAAATTAAATTGGGTTCAACAATCAAACGGGCGGCAATTTCTGGATATAAGGTTTGCAGATATTGGATTACTAAAGTGCGATCGCCTCCTTTAATTGCAACTCTACTATTAGGAAATAATTTCCACCAATCTGTAATAAAATCTTTGATTCCGGCTAACAAAGTGTAGATAACACCACTTTGAATTGCTGCTGGTGTATTTTGGGCAAAACGTGGCGGTAAAGATGTAAAATTCTGCGTTTCTAAATGTGGTAATTGACTTGTTCTTTGCCCTAAACTCGCAAATTGTAAACCGAATCCTGGCAAAATTGCACCACCTACTAAATTCTGTTGATGATCTGCGCCTGTAAAAGTTAAGGCGGTTCCCGCATCAATTACTAATATGGGAAATCCTAACTTTCTCCCCGCACCCCACAAAGCTAAAGCACGGTCAATTCCTAATGTGGGATAGGTATTATTTAAAGGTACATCTTCTAAAGTAATTACCCTGACATTGGAGTAAGTTTGCCAAAGTACTGTTTGACTGGGAACGACGGAAGCCACAGCCAGAGGTAAGGGAGAAGGTAGGGTAAAAATCTTGGCTGGGAAATCATCTAAAGTTTGACCGTTACCCAACTGCTGTATAACTGAATCAGGTAGATAGTCTGTATTCCATGTACAGTCAAGGGTTTCACCAACGAATAACCCCCAATGCAGTCTAGAATTGCCTATCTCTAAAGCTAACCAAGGTTTCTGTTTACTCATCCCACCCGAACGATTAAAATCGCGGCTATACAAACAAAGTCCGCCTACGCGGACTAGAGTAGAGTCTAGTTTTTCCAGTCTGGGTTGGCAGGCTTTATTCTTGTCGTGGCGATTCTAATGGTTAGCGCCAGATTTCAATATACACGGTTTCACACTTTTAACTTTTTTAAGTTATCTATAGGTTTTTTCATAAAAATTTACATTTAAACCGTGCCAAAATAGATCAAGAGGAAGAAATACTCATTGTGTTAAGGAGGGGAGTTATGGTATTACTCACCGAAAAAACTGAAAAACGGCTGACTATACAGACTGGGGAAATTGCACCAGAGACAACAGCAATTCGCTCTTTAGATTGGGATCGTGATCGCTTTGATATTGAGTTTGGTTTACAAAATGGTACTACCTATAACTCATTTCTGATTCGCGGTGAGCAAATTGCCTTAGTTGATACCTCCCATGAGAAATTCCGTCAGCTGTATTTTGATACGCTCACAGGGTTGATTAATCCTCAAGATATCAATTATTTGATTGTCAGCCACACTGAGCCTGACCACAGCGGCTTAGTAAAAGATTTGTTACAAATGGCTCCAGAAATTACCGTTGTGGCTTCCAAAGTCGCAATTCAATTTTTGGAAGATTTGGTACATCAGCCATTTAAACGGCAGATTGTCAAAAATGGCGATCGCATAGATTTAGGTAACGGTCACGAGATAGAATTTGTGATTGCCCCTAATTTGCATTGGCCGGACACAATATTTAGCTTTGACCACAAAGACCAAATTCTCTTCACCTGCGATGCTTTCGGGATGCACTATTGCTCCGATGCCACTTTTGACGAAGACTTAAAAACTATAGAAGCTGATTTTAAATATTACTACGAATGCCTGATGGGGCCGAATTCGCGCTCGGTTCTGTCTGCGATGAAGCGCATGGGTGAATTGCCAGCTATTAAAATGATTGCCACAGGTCACGGGCCGTTACTCTATCACAACGTTGAGGAATTAACCAAACGTTACCGTAACTGGAGCCAGACCCAAGCTAAACCAGAAACCAGCATTGGTTTATTTTACGTTTCGGAATACGGTTATAGCGATCGCCTAGCCCAAGCAGTAATTAACGGTATCAACAAAACTGGCGTAGCTGTAGAAATAGTAGATTTAGGTTCAGCCACAGACTTACAAGAATTACGCGAACTCGTTGGGCGCTGTTCGGGAATAGTAATTGGTGTGCCTCCATCGGCTGGTGATAACATTGCTCAAGCTGCACTTAGCACAGTCTTAGGCTCAGTCAAAGATAAACAAGCCATCGGTATATTTGAGACTGGCGGTGGTAATGATGAACCAACTTATCCCCTGTTGAACAAATTCCGGGCGTTAGGACTGCACATTGCATTCCCCGTCATTCAACTTAGTGAAACACCCAGCGAAATTACTTACAAGCAGTGTGAAGAAGCAGGCACAGACTTAGGGCAGTGGGTAACGCGCGATCGCAGCATCAAAGCGATGAAATCTCTAAGTGCAGACTTAGATAAAGCACTTGGTAGACTCAGTGGTGGGTTGTATATTATTACCGCCAAAAAAGGCGACGTATCCAGCGCCATGTTAGCCTCTTGGGTAGCGCAAGCCAGCTTCAAACCCTTGGGCTTTTCCATCGCAGTCGCCAAAGACCGGGCGATTGAATCCTTAATGCAAGTAGGCGATCGCTTTGTGCTAAACGTCTTAGAAGAAGGCAATTATCAAACACTTATGCGCCACTTCCTCAAACGGTTCGCCCCTGGTGCAGACCGTTTTGCAGGTGTGCGAACTCAAAGTGGCGAAGATGGTACACCCATCCTCGCCGACGCTTTAGCATACATGGAATGTGAAGTCGTCAGCCGGATGGACTGCGGCGACCACTGGGCGGTATACAGCACCGTCAACGGCGGCCGAGTTTCTAAATCTGAAGCACTGACAGCTGTGCATCATCGCAAAGTAGGAAATCACTACTAAAACTTTTTGCGACTCATCAGAGGACTTGTAAAAGATGAATAGCGATCGCACTTTTGAGAATTAGGGGAAGTGCGATCGCTATCATGCTTTAGGGTATGGGATGAAATAGCTAATATTTATTCACTGTATAATGTAATCAATATTCTGTTGAGTCAGGAGAAATTTTTATGTTGACCTCTGAGACTAACAAAACATTATATGAACAAGATTTTTACTTATGGATACAAACTACAGTTAAACTTTTGCAGGAAGGTAAACTGGAACAATTAGATATTGCGAATTTAATTGAAGAAATTGATAGTATGGGGCGAAGTGAAAAGAAAGAACTTAAAAATCGTCTAATAATCTTAATTGAACATTTATTAAAACTGCAATTCTGGATAGAAGAAAAAGAGTGTAATGCCAGAGGATGGCGTAATACTATTGTTGAGCAAAGACGACAAATAATTTATCTTCTAGAAGATAGTCCCAGTTTAAAATCTGTTTTAGAGGATGTATTTCTAGACTGTTATACAGATGCTAGAAATGATACCATCAGAAAATATCGACTTCCATCAGAACTATTCCCCCAAGAATCACCTTTTTCTGTAGCTCAGATTCTTGACGCAGATTTTATACCTTAATTCTAGAGCGATGACTTTGTTGTTAGATATGCAGATAAAGACTGATAAAATTAATCCTGAATAATCAAAATATTTTGATATTTTTGTGAAACGTGACTCTATTTATTATCAAATTTTCAAGCGATTTCCAGCTTTAATCTTTGAACTCGTTGATAACCGTCCTGCACAGGCGCAAAACTATCGATTTGAGTCAGTGGAGGTGAAAGAAACCGCTTTTCGGATTGATGGTGTTTTCTTACCACCAGAAGACGCAACATCTAGAGTTATCTTTTTTGCCGAAGTGCAATTTCAGAGAGACGAAAGTCTTTATCATCGGTTTTTTACCGAGTCGCTCACCTATTTGTACCGCAATCAATCTCAATACGATGATTGGTACTGTGTAGTAATATTTCCATCACGCAGTTTAGAACCCAACGATAAAAGAACTCATCGCATATTTTTAAATAGCGACCAAGTGCAGCGCATTTATTTGGATGAGTTAGGTACTTCTGATACTCTGCCAATAGGCATCAACTTAATGCAGTTGACAACCGCATCTTCCGAAACAATGGCAGAGCAAGCCAAGCAACTAATTCAACGAGTAAAATTAGAAGAAACAGGCACACTGCCGAAAAACGAAATCATCGAAATTATTACGACAATTGCTGTGTACAAGTTTTCGTCTTTGAGTCGAGAGGAAGTGGAAGCGATGCTAGGAATAACTTTAGAGGAAACAAGAGTATATCAAGAAGCCAAAGCTGAAGGTCGAGAAGAAGGACGAGAAGAAGGTCGAGAAGAACTGTTGAAAATTGCTGTCCCACTGTTACTAAAAACTGGGATGAGTGTAGAACAGATTGCTCAACAATTTAATGTGGCTGTGGAATCTGTTGAGAAATACAGGTAATATACCCTTTATGAGTCATGGCGATCGCACCCCATCTTACCTAAATTCGTCAAGTTTCGTTGCAATTGACTAAACAGCCACTAAGAGCGATCGCCTCCAGATTTAGCGCATCAGTAGTTTTACCAGTAGAATAGACACATAAAATTTTGCCGCTATTTGGCTTATTGATAGTGAATTTATGATAACTGTGAGCTTGACTGCTGTAGCTACTGCGATCGCAACTACCCTGTGGACTAAAGCACAGGAGAAAATCGGCGAAAATCTTGGTGATGTTTTATGGACTGCTCCTGGTAAGTTGATAGAATTACTGCGCCGAAAGAATAAAGCACCATCTCTTACCAGTGATGAACCAGAGAAATTAGATTACGGTCAAGCAGTGCTGGAACTGACACAAGCCGCACAAGACCCCGAAATTGCTCAAGCTGTTGTGGATGTGGAAGCAGCAGTTAAGAATGATCTGTCTGAGGCTGCTAAGGAAATTAAACAGTTAACAGATGAAATTAAGTCTCAGCCGTCAGTTGTCAACAACTTTGCGAAGTTAGCAGAGAACCTCACTGTAAACAAAGGTGGAATTGCTGGTCAATCAATCACTATTGGGACAGTAATTAATAACAACTGACTACAGTCGTCCCAAGGGGAGGAGGGGTCAAAGTTAACTCCCGATGATTGGCGTGAGATTTGCACCGCTATGCTGAACAGTCAGAACAAAGCAGCAAAACTCAGACGCAAAGCGACAGAACAAGGCTTTGAAATTAAAGTTTATGTTCCTTTGGGGTTGGTGGAACGCAAACAGCAGCAACGCCGACAACTAGATGAACAGCGAAACAGAGAAAATGTATATGAGTTAACGCAAGAAGTCATAGTTAAAACCTATGAACATGACGCATTTCTACGAGAAGTAATTACACAACAGCCAAGCGGAAATAATAAACATATTGCCGTCATTGGTGAACCAGGAGCAGGTAAAACTACTTTATTGAGTACCATTGCTGCTTTTATTCAAAACAACACTCAAGATTTACCCATCTGTATTTCTCTCGCCAATTTACAGGATAAAGATATTGAGGAATATTTACTCAAGCAATGGCTTCCTGAAGCGATGCGATTAGCTAAACCTAATATTGTCGTCACGCCAGAAATTGAATGTCAATTACTTGAGTGTTTTGCTAAAGAGAGAGTTTGGCTACTGTTAGATGGTGTAGATGAAATGGGTGAAGATTCACCCGTGCAAGCATTAACCAAAATTAATCGAGAACTGACAGCATCTTTGAGACAGGCGCGAGTGGTTTTAACTTGTCGGTTAAATGTTTGGGATGCCCAGGTTAATAATACACTCACAGGATTTGATACTTATAAAACTCAAGAATTTAAACCAGAACAAATTGATGATTTTATTCAACAGTGGTTTGAGCGTGCTGGTAATTTAGCGAAAGGGAAGACACTACAGGATAAGTTAAAAGCAACTCAACATGAAAATATTCGTAAGTTGGTGACAAATCCTCTGCGCTTGTCGCTGTTGTGTCAGACATTCTATTTGGATAAGCAGGGAGAATTACCAGAAACGAAAGCAGCACTTTATCAGAGATTTACCCGCTATTTCTATGAATGGAAATCAGAGTTATCTATTGAGTTGTGTAACTCTGATGATTTAAATGATGAATTACACCAAGCTTTAAGCAAATTAGCTTTTGCAGGTATTAACAGTCCTGCGCGGTTTCGCTTGCGGCGGAGTTTAGCACGTCAAGAAATGGGCGAGAGATTATTTAAATTAGCTGAGAATGTAGGATGGTTAAATTTAGTAGACAGAGTAGCTGAAACTGAGGAGGAAGTTTATGCTTTCTTTCATCCTAACTTCCAAGAATATTTTGCTGCGTTAAGGGTTGATGATTGGCATGAGTTTCTCAATCATGTTCCTAATAATATAACACAAGGAACTTACCGCATTTTTGAACCGCAGTGGAAAGAGGTGATTTTACTCTGGTTTGGGCGGGATGATGTAGTAAAAAATGAAAAGTAAGCATTTGTTGAAGCATTAATCACATTTAACGATAGATGTAGACAAATTTATAACCATCATGCTTATTTATTAGCTGCTGAAAGTATAGTAGAATTTAATAAATGTATTTTTGCAAATAAAATCATAGAATCAATAATTAACTTAGTAGTACCTACACTTAATAGTGTTACTTTTGAACCAATTAGAAAGAGAGCAGAGATAACACTCACTCCAAAAGAACGCGCAACAGCAATTAATAGCTTGGTGAATTTAATTAACACTTCAAAAGTATATGAGTCTACTAAATTGGTTGCTGTAGAAAGTTTAGGACAAATTTGTTTTGGCAACCAAACGGCGATTGATGTCTTAGTTGAGTTAATTCAAGATGAAGAGATTGATAGTGAGACTAAATATAAAGCGGCAGAAAGTTTAGGCAAAATAGGTGCTAATAATCAAAATTTGATTCACGTATTGGAAAAGCTAATTTACGACCAAAATGTGTATGATGACACTAAATGGTCTGCTGCGAAAAGCCTAGCACTACTTACTCCAGGCAATCCAAATGCTATTGACTCTCTAGTCAGGTTAATACGCGATAAAGATGTATATGATTTTCATAAATCCTATGGAGCAAACATATTAGGGCAAATTGGCTCTGGTAACCAAAAAGCAATTGATGTTTTAGTAGAGTTAATTAGCAATCCAAATATAGATGATGATACGAAAGATGTGGCTATAGAGGATTTAGGTAAAATTGCTTCTAGTAACCAAAAAGCAATTGATGCTTTTTGCACATTAATAGATGAAAAAAATGTAGATAAGAACCAATATTATTTAATAGAAAGTTTAGGTAAGATTGGGATTTGTAATCAAGCTGCTATTAATAGCTTAGTAGGTTTAATTGCCCAACAAAATATAGATGATGATACTCAATACTATGGAGTAGAAAATTTGGGTAAAATTGCATTTGGTAACGAATTTGCTGTTAATGCTTTGTCTAATTTAATAGAGAAACAAAATGTATCTGATGAAACAAAATATGCAGCAATAATTAGCTTAGGTAAAATTGACTTGATTAACCAAATTGTAGCTGATAGATTAGTCAAATTAATTCAAGATCCAAATTTAAGTATTCTTCTCAAATGTGAAGTAGCAGTAACTTTAGCACTAACTGATTCAGGAAAAGAAGTTGCTGTTAATAGCTTATCTGAGTTATTACGTAACTCTAATATAGATAATTGGTCTAAACTCCAAGTAGCAATTAATTTAAGAAAAATTGATCTAAATAATCAACTTGCCATTGATATATTAGTTGAGTGTAGTAAAGACAAAAATGAAAATAATATTGACAATCTTTCTGCATTAAATAGTTTACACAACACTTTAAAAAAAGAGCAAATTGCAAATATTGTTACAGCTTTGAAGCATAGCTTATTAGTATTAGATGCAAATGCCTCATCATTGGATGGATTAGACAGAATTTACAGAGAAAGACTATACTCTTTTTTTTGGTACTGTAGCCAAAATATGACCTACCCAGATTTCTACCAAGCTTGGCATCAAGGAAACGCTGAAACAATCCTTATTAACCATCTTGACTTACTCCAAAACTTGCAAACTGCAATTAACAATGACACTCAACTTAGCCAAAACATTCACTTAATTTGTATCGACACGAGTAAATTCATCGCACCAGATAACCCAGCCAGTAAAATTTACACAGCACTTGTCAAAGCTGGCTGTCCTAAATGTGCAGATGGTACGCCGAAAACAATGGCGGAACTGCAAACCTATTGGGAATTGCTAGAAACTGACAAGCAAGTAGTTTTATTGTTTCACCCAGGCGCAACTCAAACTACAGGCGAGGCAACATACAGCAATGTGTTTCTCAACGCCATCAGCAAATTTGAAGGTACAATTTGTTTGATTAGCGACCCCATACCAAACTACAACACCCTCAAAGTCTTTACACCCCACCAATCAGTTAATGAAATTTTAGAATGGTTACGGCGTAGTTGTTGATTATATAGTCGATACATTGGCAATGTCAGGCGATACAATCTCGATGTTAGTCGGTACAATCACAATGTTAGGCAATACATTGGCAATGTTACGCAATACAATCGCAATGTTAGGCAATACATTGGCAATGTCAGGCGATACATTCACAATGGTGATGCAACATAGGCAAGTGCCTCATAAATATCAGCTTCTTCCAGATAAGGATACGCTTTGAGAATATCACTATTACTTTGTCCAGATGCCATTAAGCCGACGATAGTACCAACCGTAACGCGCATTCCCCGAATATAGGGTTTACCACCCATCACCTCTGGATTGCGGGTAATTCTGGTGAGATTTTGCATAGTTGTGGCTTCGTGATAAATGGTTATAAGTCCTATACTATTAAAAGTAAACTCAGATTCACACCAATGAAAGCAATTGAGGTTCAAGGAACTGTTGATGAAGTCGGTCAACTTTCCTTAGACGAACCGTTAACCATAGCAAAACACAGCCGAGTCCGAGTCATTGTCCTCATTACAGAAGAGAATAAAGATGATGAGGAACTTGTTGAATCAGCAAAAGAAAGTTTTCGTCAAGGTTGGTACGATGCGATGAATGGAAATACTGTACCTATTTCTCAACTTTGGCAAGGGATTGATGCAGAGTGAGCCACCATTGATTCAAGTTGATGCTACTGCTAAATTTCAACGCAACCTGCGTATTCTAGCCAAGAAGTATCGCAGTATCCGTAATGATGTACAGCCAGTTGTAGAACAACTGTAATCAGGGGAATTACCAGGAAACCCAATACCTGGAGTTGGATACACAATTTTTAAGCTACGAGTTAAAAATAGTGATGTTCAAAAAGGTAAAAGTGGTGGGTATCGAATAATTTATTATGTCAAGACAGATACAAATATTATCTTAGTAACCATCTACTCAAAATCCGAGCAAGAAGATATCTCAGCAGAAGAAATTAAACAAATATTAGCTGATTTTGAGCAACAGCAGGAAGAATAGGCGATCGCTCTCTCCTATCCCAATCTCAGCAAGATGCGTAGGCGCAGCCCGTCGTAGACATCGCTAGATATCTGCAATTAATTTTGTTATCCTCTTCATAAGAAATGCTGAAAATTTAATCAACTAAATTAAGCTTTAATTAAAATAGGTACTCCTTTGCGGCAATTGTGGACTTATATGTAGCAATTGCTGTTTAATCCATAATAAATACTTAAAAAACGTGGTGTGCAACTTTCTCTCAAACCTAACCCCCAACCCCTTCCCTACGTTCGCGCAGCGTGTCGCAGACAGGGAAGGGGGGCGAGATTCAAAGCCTATCTCCTTGCAGGGGAGAGGTTTGGAGAGGGGTTTCAAGAATAAGTTGCACATCGATCGCGTTAAAAATAAACAAGTTATTCAAAAATTATGCCAGATACTAAACCGCGTGATGTACAAGTATTGCCCATTGCAACTGATACAACTGTAATGCGATCGCGCAGTTGGGCAAGGTTAAGATTTGAAATAGAATACGCCTTAGCTAAAGGGACTACGGCTAACTCTTATTTAATTCAAGCTGACAAAATCGCTTTGATTGACCCGCCTGGGGAGACTTTCACGCAAATTTATCTGGATGCGTTGCAACAGCGGATTGATGTGACAGCAATTGATTATGTCATTCTCGGTCACATCAACCCTAACCGCGCCGCTACTTTAAAAGCTTTATTAGAAATTGCACCCCAAATTACCTTTGTTTGTTCTAACCCAGGGGCGATTAATTTACGTGGTGCTTTAGAAAATCCAGAGTTACCAATTATTGTGATGCGGGGGGAAGAAACCCTAGATTTGGGTAAGGGACATAACCTGCAATTCATTCCCACACCCAACCCCCGTTACGCTGACGAACTCTGCACCTACGACCCCCAAACCGAAATCCTCTACACAGATAAGTTATTTGGGGCGCATATCTGCGGCGATCAAGTATTAGATGAAGGCTGGGAAATTATTAACGAAGACCGCCGTTATTATTATGACTGCCTGATGGCTCCCCATGCGCGGCAGGTGGAAACAGCGTTGGAAAAATTGGCGGATTTTCCCGCACGTTTGTATGCGACGGGACACGGGCCTTTGGTACGTTATGGCTTAATTGAACTGACTAAAGCTTACCGCCAATGGAGTCAACAGCAAACCTCGGCTGACTTGACAGTAGCATTGATTTATGCTTCAGCCTATGGGAATACTGCAACCTTAGCCCAAGCGATCGCCCGTGGGATTACAAAAGCTGGCGTGGCGGTAGAATCAATTAACTGCGAATTTACTGAACCAGAAGAAATCCGCGCGGCGGTGGAAAAATCTGATGGTTTTGTCATGGGTTCGCCCACGTTAGGCGGTCATGCACCGACACCAGTGCAAACAGCTTTAGGGATTGTTTTATCCACCGGAACTAATAATAAACTGGCGGGTGTATTTGGTTCCTTTGGTTGGAGTGGTGAAGCTGTCGATTTAATTGAAAGCCGACTCAAAGATGCGGGTTATCGCTTTGGGTTTGATGCCATCCGCGTGAAGTTTAAACCCGATGATGCGACTCTGCAATTGTGCGAAGAAGCCGGAACGGACTTTGCCCAAGCTTTGAAAAAAGCCAAAAAAGTTCGGACTCAAAGTGTCCCCGCGACCAATGTTGAACAAGCAGTAGGGCGCATCGTTGGTTCTTTGTGTGTGCTGACAGCGAAACAAGACGACAGAGCCAGCGCCATGTTAGCTTCATGGGTAGCCCAAGCCAGCTTTAATCCACCAGGGTTAACTATCGCCGTTGCCAAAGAAAGGGCAGTAGAATCACTAACCCACTCCGGTAACGAATTTGTCCTGAATATTCTTAAAGAGAGTAATCACATCGGGTTAATGAAGCATTTTCTCAAACCCTTTGGCCCTGGGGAAGACCGATTTGCAGGTGTCGCCACTGAAGAAGGTGCAAATGGTTCTCCTATTTTGGCGGATGCTTTAGCATATTTGGAATGTAAAGTGCAGCACCGGATGGAATCGGGTGATCATTGGCTAGTTTATGCCACTGTGGAAAACGGTAAGGTGTTGAATCAGGATGGTGTGACGGCTGTGCATCATCGTAAGTCGGCTACGCATTATTAAGTGCTGAGTGCTGTTAGCGGTAGCGGGGCGTTTAGCCCGTGGTGAGTGCTGTTCACTGAGCGTTCGCGCAGCGTCTCCGACAGGAGAAGTCGAAGTGAACAACACTTAGTATTTTTTTGTGAGCATGACATTGGTAAGACTTATGCAAAAAACGAAAAATTAAGTTTTAGATCAGGAGACCTCTTGCAAAAGTCAGTTAAGCAGATTCAGTTTTAGGGAGACGAAGCTCATAGTTGTACAAACCAGCGATGAGATTAAATCTCAAACTAAATCTTTTTCTCCGATTGCGATAACGGTCAGACAAGATTTTAAATATCTTTAGTTTCCGATTAATATGCTCACCGACAACTCGAACTTTGGCTAAGTCTCGATTACTCTTTTTATCTTCGCAA
>NZ_JADEWI010000072.1 GCF_015207705.1 Nostoc sp. LEGE 06077 | reverse complement strand
TCAGCCAGTATGACCGGGTAGCCGCCTGGGGAATTGAAGGTAAATCAGATTTAGCCGATGCTTTTTATCGCATTCGGCTAGGTAAAAAGGCACTTGCACACGCCAAAAGCTTGAAAAATCAACAGCTTATTGACTGGTTAAAAGCCGACCAGTCGCACTGTTTACTAGATGATCAGCCGTGTAAACTCCCCCCATACCGCGAGATGAAAGCCGCAGCGCTGCGCGGTGGTTCGACCATAGTCCAACCATACTATGACAACCCGATTAACCCCAAAAATCACCCAGAACAATCGCTGAAATCGGCTCAGGAAGAGGATTTTGGCGAAATTGTTGCGGATGAAAATCGCCTACTTTGGCGGTTAATTCAGAAATTTGGGGCGGGAAAATCTGACAGCACGATTGCCACCGAAATTTTAGGGTATACAGGCAAGCGTTACGACCAGGGAATGAAGCTTATTGAGCAACTCAGGAGGGAATTCGGTAATTAATTTGAAAAGCGATCGCAGCATCAGGAATTGCGATCGCTCAACATACATAGTTTATCGGTTTGGCTGTACGTTGTAAAAAATAACACAATCCTATGCAAATAAAAACCATAACCTACCAACGGGTTTTAAGTCTTGGGAACTACGAAAGCAAGCGGTTAGAGATGACTGCTGAGGTTGAACCATTCGATAATCTAGACGCTGCAACCGAGACGCTCATGAAAATTGTTGAGCGCAAAATTCGAGAGGAGAAGGAAGTTGACATTGTTGCTCGCATTAAGACTTTAGAAGAAAAAGCCAGCAACCTTAGACAAGAAATTTCCTACCTTGAAGAAAAGCTGAGTGAACTTAAAAATGAACAGGATAAATTGACACCCTTGGAATCTAGTGACAACGAATCTATTAACGATTTTTAAATATGAATAGCCCATTTAATGAAGAAGAATTTAACAGGTACAAAGCTGCATTAGGTCAGCTTAGTAACCTAAAAACTATTCCTATTGTGATTTCTGAGCAAGCCGCTTTTTTTATCATTGCTCAAATTCAATTAGCGTTCCGGCATCCAAATAATAATGGTGAGAGTAGCGATGTAGTAAGAGAATCAATTCAGCCAATAATTAATTACTTTACTGGTGATGTTAGAGAAATTCTAGAAAGAGGTTTTCATCCAGAATTTGATGTAGACAGCGTACCGCAACAACCTGATCCAGCTTGGGACTATTACGAAATCTGGCAAGAGTTGCATGACATCAAAAACAGAATTGAAGCGGGAATCAAGTTTATTTCTGCTGTGGAATTAGCGGATGATTCCACTGATAAAAGGCTCAAAGAAATACTTGAACCAGCATTAGGAGAATTAGAGGGAATTATTGAAAACGATTTAACTACATATTTTCTTGAGGACGATGACTAAACCACAGACTAACAAATCAACAGATCCATCATGGGACTTTTACATTACTTGGCATTCCTGCCAATATGCCAAAGCTCTAATTGATAAAGCTTTAGCAACTATGAATACTGAAGAATTTCCCAACGCTGAACTTTATCCAAAAGCTCAAACCCTTGTTAGAGAGGCTGAAGGGTATTTGCGTGAACTGTTCCGCTAACCGCCTGATGAGCCGGGCTGACTCACCCGGCGAAACCTGACACCCGGTCAGGTCGCGGTCTGAGTCCAAATCAGAACGCACAGCACGACAGCCAGTAACTTAGGGCTTTGACAGTGAAACAAGCTTATGGCTTTCCATCTTTCGCAAGCTCGGTGCTGCTGTTGTGCTGTTTCCCCTGTGTTCCACAGTTTGCGCTGTGGATGCCTTGAGAGTGAATGAGGCTCTTTGGCCTTCGGGTGATTCATAGGCTTTTGTTCACAGGGTTATACAGCCACCCCAGGAAAAACAGAATGACTATCAGAGTTTTGGGACTTGATATCAGCAAGTCCTCAGTTTCGGCTTGTCTATTGGAGACTAAGCCCGTTTCACCACGTCAATTTTACTACGAGTACCAGTTTCACCACTTTGATGCCAATGCCGCTGGCATCAAAGCGATGTTGGAACTAAAGCCAACTGTTGCAATACTTGAGCCAACTGGCGTTAACTATGCCCAATTGTGGGGAACTCATTTAGCCCGTGCTGGGGTAGAAGTGCGATTAGTAGACCATCAAGCATTACGCAATTACAGAGCGCATCACTTGAATTTACCCGACAAAGATGATGATGCCGATGCTCTAGCACTTGCCTGTTATATGTTGGATTATCAAAACAACTTAGGGCGATTTCTCCAAGTTCGTGATCATGTAACGACAAGATTACGGCAATTAGTTCTGAGATTGGCACACTTAAACCGCGTACAGTCACCAATTATCAATCGAATTCGCCAAGATTTAGCATGGCAATTTCCAGAGGTAGCACTAGTGCGATCGCTCCGGCGGTCAGATAAAGTGCCATTACTTTGGGGTTGGTTGGCAGGTGAACGATCATCAATTCGCTATGATGCTATGTACCAAAATTCGGTAGGTTTAGGCATTACCAGCACAGTTAAGTATCACGCCCAAAGGTTATGTAATTTGCAACGGGAAGAACAAACTATTGAAGACGAAATTTACCAATTACTCAACGACTCTAGGTTTACACCTTATCGCCAAGTATTTAGTAAATTTGGCTTTGGTCAACGTCTAGAAGCTGTACTATTAAGTCAGATTTACCCGTTAGAAAGTTACCTAGTAGATGGACAGCCGGAAGTGAGAATACGCCGCGGTCGCAACTCTGGTAAACCAACCAAGCGTTATCTTTCACAGCGTCGGTTTCAGAAAGCCTTGGGTGTAGCGCCAACACTTGAATCTTCAGGCGATCGCCATCGACAGGTGATTGGGGGATCTGATTTATGCAGAAAAGGTTTATGGCAGTGGGTCTTTACCCGTGTCGAACCAAAGCGATCGCGCCTAAAAAATGAGATTGGGGAAAAATTGAGTGGTCAGTTAGATGCAGAAAAATTAGCTGGCCGTCCAGTTAAGTTAGTCAGAATGAGGATTGCAGCCAAGGCCGCCAAGATACTTTTTAAGGAATTAATCACAGAAATGTGTAGCCCCAGAGTGTTAGAGTGAAAGATGACATTGCTTAATCTTTTGTCATCTACGACCTCATCTGAAATATAGCTTCAATCATTAGGCTCAGCATGGTCACCACCGCAGAAAAAACAAACATAGGCTACATTACCCAAATTATTGGTCCCGTTGTAGACGTTAAATTCCCTGGCGGTAAATTACCGCGAATCTACAACGCTTTGACCATCAAAGGCACGAACGAAGCTGGACAGAACATCAACCTCACCGTTGAAGTACAGCAATTGCTGGGCGACAACCAAGTGCGAGCCGTGGCGATGAGTTCCACCGATGGTCTAGTACGCGGTTTGGAAGTCGTCGATACAGGCGCTGCCATCAGTGTACCAGTGGGTAAAGCTACCCTGGGTCGGATTTTCAACGTCCTTGGCGAACCTGTTGACAACAGAGGGCCAGTAAATGCGGAGGAAACCTTACCTATCCACCGCGACGCACCTAAACTAACTGATCTGGAAACCAAACCTTCCGTTTTCGAGACGGGAATTAAGGTTGTTGACCTTCTAACTCCCTATCGACGTGGTGGAAAGATTGGTCTGTTCGGCGGTGCTGGTGTTGGCAAGACCGTGATCATGATGGAGTTGATTAACAACATCGCTACCCAGCACGGCGGTGTATCCGTATTTGCTGGTGTAGGTGAACGTACCCGCGAAGGGAACGACCTCTACAACGAAATGATTGAATCTGGGGTTATCAATAACGAGAACCTCAACGAATCGAAGATTGCGTTGGTGTACGGTCAGATGAACGAACCACCCGGAGCAAGAATGCGGGTTGGTTTGTCTGGTTTGACAATGGCTGAGTACTTCCGTGATGTCAACAAACAAGACGTACTGCTGTTTATTGACAACATCTTCCGCTTTGTACAAGCAGGTTCGGAAGTATCAGCTTTGTTAGGTCGGATGCCATCAGCGGTAGGATATCAACCTACTCTTGGTACTGACGTAGGTGCGCTGCAAGAACGGATTACTTCGACAACAGAAGGTTCTATTACCTCTATTCAAGCGGTATACGTACCTGCGGACGACTTAACCGACCCCGCACCGGCAACTACCTTCGCTCACTTGGACGGTACAACTGTACTGTCTCGTGGTTTGGCATCTAAAGGTATCTATCCAGCGGTTGATCCGTTAGGTTCTACCTCGACAATGTTGCAGCCCAACATTGTTGGTGACGAACACTACAACACTGCTCGTGCTGTTCAAGCAACCTTACAACGCTACAAAGAACTACAAGACATCATCGCGATTCTGGGTCTAGATGAATTGTCTGAAGATGACCGTCTGATTGTAGCCCGCGCCCGAAAAGTTGAGCGCTTCTTGTCTCAGCCCTTCTTCGTAGCAGAAGTATTCACCGGTTCTCCTGGTAAATACGTAAAATTGGAAGACACCATTAAAGGCTTCCAGAAGATTTTGTCTGGTGAATTAGATGATCTGCCAGAACAAGCCTTCTACTTGGTAGGCGATATCAACGAAGCGATCGCCAAAGCTGCAAAGATCAAAGGCTAATATTCAGTGAACAGTCATCAGTGAACAGTGATCACCATCAAAACGATTACTGTTTGCTGATAATTTCCCCACTGATAACTGATAACTGATAACTGAAACATGACATTAACCGTTCGTGTAATTTCCCCAGACAAAACCGTTTGGGATGCTGAAGCTGAAGAGGTAATTTTACCCAGTACAACTGGTCAGCTAGGTATCCTCAGTGGACACGCACCGCTGTTGACAGCCTTAGATACAGGTGTGATGCGTGTTCGTCCCAGCAAAAATGCTAACTGGCAAGCGATCGCTCTTTTGGGTGGTTTCGCAGAAGTTGAAGCGGGTGAAGTGACAATTTTAGTCAATGGTGCTGAACGTGGCGATACCATTAACGTAGAAGCTGCACGCACAGCATACAACGAAGCCCAAACCCGCCTAGCTCAAGTACCAGCAGGCGATCGCCAAGCTCAAATTCAAGCTACACAAGCCTTCAAACGCGCCCGCGCTCGTTTTCAAGCTGCTGGCGGTTTGATATAAACATTGTTCGTAATTTTCAATTTTGTAGAGTAGGTTATCTGCTTGCTCTACAAATTTTTTTATTTATCTTTATATAAAAAATTACACCAAGTTTAAGAAAATCAGACCTTGGCAAGTGAAGTGTTAACTTAGATGATTAGTTGCCCAGTAGGGCGCATAATATGAAAACTTTTCCATCTTGCCTTGGTAAGAGTCAACAAAATAAATTAATTCGTTTTGGATTGTCGGCATTAGCAGCCTTAGCCATCACAGGCGGCATAAATTCAACAAATGCAGCCGTCATAGAAACACAAAATTCAATAGAAATCGCCTCAAAAAAATTACAACTAAGTCAAACACTCCCCATAACCAACCAGCCTGCATATCAAGCAATGCAGATAGCGCCACTGGTTCCCATCGTTGTACTTGGTGGGATTGTGATATTTGTGCCGCTGTTTTTTGGTGGACTGGTGGTGATTGGTGAACGGGAAGTTGGCGTAGTAGTGAAAAAATTTGCCCTTTCTGGACGTGGACTACCACCCGGAAGATTAATTGCCCTCAACGGTGAAGCAGGTTTGCAAGCTGATACCCTCGCACCTGGTTGGCACTGGGGTTACTGGCCTTGGCAATATTCAGTTCGCAAAGAATCGGTAATTGTGGTTCCCCAAGGTGAAATTGCCTTGATTGTCGCCGCAGATGGCGAATCCAACCCACCAGAAAGGATTTTGGGTAAAATTATCGATTGTGACAATTTCCAAGATGCGCGAAAATTCCTCAGCAACGGCGGTGAAAAAGGTCGTCAAATGGGTTTTCTCACCGCGGGTACTTACCGAATTAACACCGCGCTGTTTCGGGTAATTATGGCGGCCAATGCCAAAAACAACGATATGCAGGCCGAACAGTTGCGGGTGTACAGCCTAGCATCTGATAAAGTTGGCATTGTCACTACTCTAGATGGTTTACCAATTCCAGGTGGAGAACTGGCTGGGCCAATCATTCCAGCCCACAACAACTTCCAAAATGGGCAGAAATTTCTCGATGCTGGTGGACGAAGAGGTCTGCAAGAGCAAATTCTACTATCTGGTTCGTGGAACTTGAATCCTTGGTTTGTGCAGGTTGAACCAGTACCAATGACGGAAATTCCGATTGGTTACGTCGGTGTGGTGATTTCCTTTGTTGGTCAATCTCAAGAAGATGTCAGCGGTGCAGCCTTCACTCACGGTAACTTAGTTAACTCTGGACATAAGGGTGTATGGATAGAACCGTTATATCCAGGTAAGCATCCAATCAACTCTCGAATTATGAAAATTGAGTTGGTTCCCACAACCAACATAGTGTTGAATTGGTCAAGTCGGACGGAACGCCACAGCTATGATGCTCATCTAGCTTCCTTAACAGTGCGATCGCGTGATGGTTTTGCTTTTGATTTGGAAGTGGCGCAAATTATTCATGTAGGTGCTTTGGATGCACCAAAGGTAATTTCCCGCGTTGGTTCAATGCAAAATCTGGTAGACCATGTATTAGAACCGACAATTGGTAACTATTTCCGCAACTCAGCCCAAGATTACACCGTACTAGATTTTCTCACCGCCCGGAGCGATCGCCAAGCGGAAGCGGCTGAGTATATTCGCGCCGCATTACGCGCTTATGATGTGCAAGCAATTGATACCTTAATCGGTGATATTCAACCGCCAGCATCCTTGATGCAAACCCAAACTGACCGGAAAATTGCCGAAGAACAACGCAAAACCTACGAAGTACAGCAGGTAGCCCAAACTCAACGTCAGCTACTTGTACGGGAAACAGCATTGGCTGATATCCAACAAGAAATGGTCAAATCAGAAAAAAGCGTGCAGATTGCTGAACTCAAAGCCCAAGCGCAGATTCAACACGCCACTGGGGAAGCAGAAGGGATAAAATTACGCGCCATAGCCGAAGCCGAAGGAATTCGCGCCACAGGTAACGCCAAAGCCGAAAGCTACCGCGCTGGTGTAGAAGCCTTGGGTTCTCAAGGTTATACAGCCATGCAACTAATGCAAATTATCGGCGATCGCAACGTTCGTCTGATACCAGAAGTTTTAGTAAGCGGTAACGGTAATAACAATGGTTTAGTAGATGGTTTACTCTCCATGATTTTATGGAATCAAACTGGTAAGCAAAGTGAAGGAACACCAACACCTCTGCATCCGCATCCCATAGTTGTGAATAAACCACCAGTTCCTACAAATAATCATTCGCCCATAGTTGCAGAGTTACCGACAGATAAGTAACTTGAAAGTGCTAACTATAGCAGTTCTAAATTATTCGTGAGTTCAACGGATGTTAAAAACCCCTCTCCAAACCTCTCCCCTGCGAGGAGAGAGGCTTTTAAAACTTGTTTTTTCGTTTAAAAACTAGGAAGATTTATGCCCCTCTCCGACGCGGAGAGGGGTTGGGGAGAGGTTCATCGAACTCACGTTAAAATTAGTAAAATTTCCAAGCGCATGAGGGAACACTAAATTAGTAGTAGCCGCATTTAGTGAGATTATGGCGTTCATTGATGAAATCACACCGGAACAAGAATCTTTAATGCCAAGTTACCGAGAAAAATGGCAGGAAATAGCATTTTTTACTAATCGAATTGACCCTCAAAAAGCTATTGCAGCAGTTCAATCTGTTTATGAGTTGCTGAAATTACAAACCCCAAAAATTCAATTATTCGATAGTTTATATACAGCAGTAACAGTAGCGAAGCCCCTATATGAAAGTCCTCATTTTACTGACGATGGTTTATCATTCGCAAATCAATTAATAGGTAAGCTGCACAAGAAATTCTATATCAACAATGAAAATTCTATTGGACATTGGGATCAATTTATTAGTTCTCAATTGCGACCAGATGCCAATTCAGAAATAGACAGGCAGTTATCGGAGAGTTTAAAAAATTACTTTTTAGAAGGTAAATCAGAACCCTTTTCATCTTGGTATGACTTTTATTGGTTTGTTCCACTTCACTGGTATGCCTGTGAGGGTGGATTCTTCGATTTTCATTTCTCTGTAGTCAGTCATACACTATTTGAGCCTTATGATAAATCTGCCTGGGAAGTATTTCAGCAACTTGTTCAATCGTGTGGTTGGATTATTCCTTTTGAAAACATTTGTTTAGTTTGCGATCGCCCAACTCAGTTTTTGTTTGATTCCGAAAATCTCCTCCATGCCGAAGGAGAAGCGGCAATTAAATTTATTGATGGCACTGGGCTTTATTCTTACCACGGCGTAACGCTGCCAATGCAATATGGAGAAAATCACCCTTATCAATGGCAACCACAGTGGTTATTAGATGAAACTGATATAGAACTGAAAACAACTTTAGTGCGAGCTATTACCGCAACCTCGGAAAACTATAAAACTCGCTATTTTAAAGAAGCTTTAGAAATGGCTGCCAGCTTGGGAAGGCTGAATATTGTACAACAGATATTAGCATTACAGAAATTTGATATTCATGCTCTATCTAATGCTGTGGCTTATGGAGTCTGGAGTAGAGATATCAAAATTCTAGAAGTTTTGATTGAGGCTGGTGCTTACTTGAATTGCCGCACAGAATGGGGTACACCTTTGATTGCTGCTGCTAGAACAGGAGAAGTAAGAATTGTCCGTTACTTGGTAGAAACAGGCGCAGATCCGAATCTATGGATTGACTATGATGGTTACATGAGTCCGCTTTCAGCCGCAGTTTATGGAGGATATCAGGAAGTTTGTGATTACTTGCGCCCTTTAATTACAGATCCTCAAGAACTTGACTACGCCCAAAGAGAATTACCAAAAGCAGTAATTCGCAAACAGCGACGAGAAAATCAATCCTTACAAAAATTCTTTGATGCTGTTTTTGAAAGTGATACAAATACAGTGCGTGAGTTAGTTGCACAAGGTTTAGATATTAATTCTTTAAATGAAGATGGTAGCACTGCTGTTCATTGTGCAGTTAATTGTGGCAATGTGAAAATGATCAAGTTGCTGGCAGAATTAGGCGCAGATTTAAACCGCCTCAATGAAGATGGGCAAACACCTTTGATGTCAGCAATTGGCATTTATGCTTTTCAAGCTAGGGCATTGCGGGCTTTGATTGGTGCTGGTGCTGACCTCAACTATAAAGACCAAGAAGGATACACAGCTTTGAACCATGCTGTTTTAGATTCGAGTATTCGACCAATTTTTGCAAAAATCTTGCTGAAAGCTGGTGCTGAATATGGTTCTTGGAAAGGAACGGAAATTTATCAGGCAGCAGAGAGTGGTAATGTCAGGTTAATTAATATTTTGGTAGCTTCTGGGATAGACATTAACCAGTTCTCTGACACAGATGGTTTAACTCCGCTCATGAAAGCCGTTATCCGCTCCAAACCTTGGGCAATGCGAACCTTAATCCGTGCTGGTGCAAATGTTAACAGCAGAACAGAAAATGGTGAAACAGCCTTATATTTTGCTGAAAATACAGGACAGAAACATCAGGTGATTAAGAAGATTTTGCTCAAAGCTGGTGCGACTTACTAAAAACTTTTCTAACTATTTAGTATTGTCTTTCATGATTTGCCAAGAAGATTGTGCGATCGCCCAATCTTCTTGGGTATGTATCACTAACACCCGCACTGTAGAATCAGGTGTGGCGATATCTTGATCAACAGGTTTATTTTGATTTTTTTCTAGGTCAATTTTCAAGCCTAAAAATCCCAAGGCTTCGCAGACAGCTTGGCGAATTCCGGCAGATTTTTCACCTATACCTGCGGTAAATAACAATACATCTAATCCTCCCAAACTAGCAAGCATAGAACCAATCCCTGAGCGCAGGCGATGGACGTAAATATCCCAAGCGAGTTGGGCGCGGTCATTACCTTGGGCGATCGCTTCGATAACTTTAGGCAAATCACTGGATACTCCCGAAATTCCACGTAAGCCTGATGCTTTATTTAAGACATAATCCAAGCTTTCTGCTGAGTAATTAGATTGACGCAGTAGGTAAATTAAAATTCCTGGGTCGATGGAACCGCAACGACTCCCCATCATTAACCCGTCTAAAGGTGTGAAACCCATTGTTGTATCAATACTGCGACCATCTTTAATCGCTGCTAACGAACAACCATTACCTAAGTGACAACTAATAATTCGCAACGATGCTAAATCTCTCCCAAGAACTTGCGCCGCCCTTCCAGCACAATATTGATGACTGATACCGTGAAAGCCATAGCGGCGGATACCTTGTTCCACCCATTCATAAGGGCCGGGATAAATCGCCGCCGCATCTGGGAGGGTGGAATGAAACCCAGTATCAAATACTGCTACTTGGGGAACTTCGCCTAAACTTTTTTCAATTGCTTCGATTCCTTCTAAGGCTGCTGGGTTGTGGGCTGGGGCGAGATTGGAAAGACGTGCGATCGCTTGTTTTACTTCTTCCGTAATCACCACACTATGGCGGTAATCTTGTCCTCCGTGAACTACCCGATGTCCCACCACATCAATTTCTGACAGTTGGCTGATTACTTTAGTCGCACCACGGCTAAGAGTATAAAGCATATAAGCAACGTGGGCTTGGCGTGAATCACCATAGATAGATTCATGCAAGGTTGCGCCGGAAGCGGTTTTAACCTCAATTTCCGCCACACCCCGGTCTTGAGTCCAGTTAACTTTGCCTTCCCACAGAGGTTCAGGTGCTTCTGGTGGTAAAGCATCATCGGCTATTTCATACAGACAACTTTTTTGGCTGCTAGAACCAGCATTTAATATCAGTACTTTCATTGGCTTTATACCTTATATCCTTACCCATCTTTTGTTCTAGATATTCAGGTTTTTGCTAGGAAATCACATCCGGGAAAGTCATTTGGCAAGGTATACATATCAAACATGGTGGTAACGAAGGCTGTTTGATCTTCATGGTACTTGCGCGGTAATTGTGGCTTGATTTTGGCTTAACTTACCACACCTCTGTCTCGCTGAGGTCAATGCGATCGCCTTCAGTCTTTTTCAACCGGCTAAGAATCAACCAAATTTAGTGGTTATACTGCGGAATAATCGAAATTTAGTCGCAAAAGCAAAGTTTCATCAGAAATGCAATAGACTTTCATCTAATATTAATCGAGATGTTTTTTGCTGTATTCTAAGCATCTAAGCGTTGGCTAAAACTTTTGATGCACTTCCAGCAAAATAATCTAAATCCTGTTTAAATGCGTGTTAACGCAGAGCAACGCTAAAATGATGCGGCAATTTGACCAGATAATTCTGTCAATGTTTTACAAAAAAATAAATCTATATGCATAGACGAGCGCCCTTATATTTCTTTTTAGGAGTATTAACGAGTTCTAGCTGTTTTATCTTCAGTGTAGCAGCCCAAGTCCCATCTAATTCGCAGCCATCCTCAACTCAGAATGAAGCTCAAGCTGCTAGTTGGTTTGAAGCCCATCGCTCCCAGCCAGCCGCTTTACGAGCATTTGTACAGCGAATGCCGAAGGGAGGAGATATTCACAGTCATCTCAGCGGGGCTGTGTATGCAGAACATTATCTGGATTGGGCTGCAACCGATGGGTATTGTGTGAATCCAAAAGCGGGGACTGTAGTTGAACCCAAGGCTTGCGGTCAGGACAGTAGCTATTTTCCCGCCTCAGAACTGTTAAACCGAACATCTGTTTATGATTCCCTCATCAATCGTTGGTCTACTCGTAACCTCCAATTTGCTGGAAAATCTGGACACGACCAATTTTTTGAGGCTTTTAGTGGTTTTGGGACAATATCCGACTCTATGAGTCGTCGGGATGATATGGTTGCGTCAGTAGCAAATCGGGCAGCTTCGCAACATATTAACTATCTAGAGTTAATGCTGACTGTTCAGGGGAGTGAGGTTCGGCAACTAGGGCGTGAAGTGGGCTGGAATCAAGATTTTCAAGCGATGCACGAGCAATTGCTCAAGCGAGGATTAACCGAGCTAGTGACACTCGGCAGTCAGCAATTAACACAGTTGGAGGGTGAAGTTACCAAAACACTCGGTTGCGGCACTTCATCGCCACAGCCTGGATGTACAGTAACGGTGCGCTATTTGCAACAAACGACCAGAACAAAATCACCTGTGGAAGTATTTGCTCAGTTAGCTTATGCCTTTGCACTGGCTTCATCGTCCAAGCAGGTAGTTGGAATCAATCTCGTCGCCCCAGAGGATCACCCGATCGCACTCCGTGACTACACCCTGCAAATGCAGATGCTACAATTTCTCAAACGTCAATATCCCAATGTTAAGGTTTCACTTCATGCCGGAGAGTTAACCTTGGGGTTAGTTCCCACTGAGCATTTACGTTTTCATATTCGGCAAGCTGTAGAAGTAGCACAGGCATCTCGCATTGGACATGGTGTGGATATTCTGTTTGAAGAGCGTCCCTTCGAGTTGATGAAGCAAATGCAGCAACGCGGCGTGTTGGTTGAAATTTGCCTAACCAGTAATGAAGTCATTTTGAATGTCCAGGGAAATCAGCATCCTTTTATGGAGTATTGGAAAGCTGGAGTACCAATGACCCTGGCTTCCGATGATGAAGGCATTTCTCGCATCGATTTGAGTCATGAGTATCTGTTAGCAGCAACCAGATATGGGCTGGCATATAAAGACCTCAAGCGACTGGCTCGCAATAGCTTAGAATATAGTTTCGCTGCCGGAAATAGTCTCTGGAAGTCGTCTGAGTTTAAAACAATGGTTCCAGCTTGTGCCAGCGATACCCCTGATAATACCTCTGTTTCTCCAGGGTGCAGTGCTTTTTTGCAAAAGAGCGATCGCGCACGAAGTCAATGGCAACTAGAGTCGGAATTTACTCGGTTTGAGTCTTTGCAAAACTGGCTTTGATTGACTTTCACCAAAATGCTTTAATCCCACATTCCGCCTTCTCCTTTGGATTAATTGGAGATACAGAATGTGGGATTTGATCATAGAATCTAAATTTTAATGGCTGGCGACTACTTCTAAACTAGATAGTCTGTCTGCCAATAATTTTTCCAGGTCTTCTAAGGCTTTGGTAAATCCTTTGATACCTTCATCTAATTTGTCGTAAGCCATACGGTCTTCGGTGTGCATTTTTTCGAAGGTAGCTTTGTCGATGGAGATTTTTTCAATTTCCATGCTGGCGGCCTTGGAAGGATCAAGTTTGCGGGGTAGTTCGCCAATAGTGGCTTGCAATTCACCCAACAAAGAAGGAGAAATGGTTAGCAAGTCGCAACCTGCCAACTCGGTGATTTCGCCAACGTTGCGGAAGCTTGCGCCCATAACTTCGGTTTTATGACCGAACTTTTTATAGTAGTTATAAATTGTGGTGACAGATACTACACCTGGATCTTCAGCAGATGGGTAGCTGTCGCGTCCGGTGGATTTCTTGTACCAGTCAAGAATTCGACCGACGAAAGGAGAAATTAAGGTAACGCCTGCTTCTGCACAAGCGATCGCTTGATGTAAACCAAACAATAGAGTTAAGTTACAGTGAATGCCTTCTTTTTCGAGAATTTCTGCTGCTTTAATTCCTTCCCAGGTACTAGCAATTTTAATCAAAATTCTTTCAGGGCCAATACCAGCGGCTTTATACTGAGCAATGATTTCTCTACCTTTGGTCACTGTTGCTTCAGTATCGTAAGACAAACGCGCATCTACTTCTGTGGAAACGCGACCGGGGATGATTTGCAAAATCTTCAAACCAAAAGATACTGCCAAACGGTCAAATGCTAGAGAAACAATTTGGGCTTGACTAGCACCTGCACCAGCATCTTTTTTGGCTTGCAATAAAGTCTCATCAACAATGTCTTGATACTCTGGCATCTGTGCCGCAGCCGTAATCAAGGAAGGATTGGTGGTAGCGTCTCTAGGTGTAAATTTTTCAATGGCTTTAATATCGCCAGTATCAGCAACAACTACAGTAAATTCCCGCAACTGTTCTAGTAAATTTTTAGACATAAAAAACTCCGTGATGGTGATTTGTGTAGGATTTACCTAATTCCCCTATGTATTTACACTCTCTACGGTTGCTAAAATTCTGATTTTGGCAACTTTTCTTCATCATTGCCTTTTGCTGACTGAAGCCTTAGCCTTATTCTAGTTACGTCACGCCAGAATTGGCTGTCCAATAGAATGCACTTTGATTAAACTAGTTGTGCCTGATTTACCAATTGGAACGCCGGAAGTAATGACAACTTTATCGCCTTCATTCACCAAACCCGTGTTTGACACTGTGTTGACGACATTAATAAACATTTCTTCAGCGTTATGAACTGGGGGAATGAATATAGCTTCTACTCCCCAAGAAAGCGCTAATTGGCGATAGGAATTTTCATCCGGGGTGAGGGCAATAATTGGCGCGGAAGGACGGTATTTTGAAACTAATTTGGCGGTACTGCCAGATGTAGTATTACAAAGAATTGCCTTTGCGCCTGTTTCATAAGCGATGCGACATACTGCTTCTGCCACCGATTCGGTAACGCTGAGACTGCCTGCTTCGTGACACCAAGAATGCTTACCACCTTCTTGCAAAGCCTGTTCTGTCCGTACAGCGATGTTGTGCATAATTTGCACTGCCGCTACAGGATATTGTCCGACGGCTGTTTCTCCAGATAGCATGACGGCATCAGTACCATCAAAAATGGAGTTAGCAACGTCGGTGGCTTCGGCGCGGGTGGGGTCGGGTGAATTAATCATCGACTCCAGCATTTGGGTAGCGGTAATCACTGGTTTGCCTGCCTGATTACAACGGCGAATAATATCCTTTTGAATCAGGGGAACTTCGTGAATTGGCACTTCTACACCTAAATCGCCACGGGCAATCATGATGCCGTCAGCGGCTTGTAAGATAGCGTCAAAACGCTCAACTGCCTCTGGTCTTTCGATTTTGGCAATTAAACGTATAGAAGCCCCGGCGGCTTCAATCATTCGCTGGGCTGGTTCTAAATCTTGGGGCGATCGCACAAAGGAAACCGCCGCAAAATCTACACCCAACTGAATGCCAAAGCGTAGATCCATCAAGTCTTTTTCGGTGATCGAACTCACTGGTAATGGTGTTTCTGGCAAATTAACTCCCTTGTGGGTGGAAATTAAACCGCCAATTTTCACCAAAGCCCGAATTTTATCAGCATCGCGATCGGTGACAATTAATTTGACGCGTCCATCATTAATTAAAATCGGTTCCCCCGGTCTAACCATTGCGAACAAAGTTGGCAAGGGTAAAGGCAGTTCGTCGATACTATTGCCTTTTTCCTGCAAGACAAATGTGACTTCTTCACCAGCTTCGACATTTAGCCCTTCTGGTGGTAAAGTTCCCAAGCGAATCTTGGGGCCGCAAAGGTCTTGCATAATTGCCACTGGCTTTTGGCGTTCGGCACTAATTTGCCGTAAATACTGAGCCGTTTGTCCGTGAAATTCATGAGCGCCGTGTGAAAAGTTTAACCTCGCTACATTCATACCAGCTTCGACAAGGGCTTGCAGCTTTTCCGGTGCAGAACTAGCAGGGCCAACAGTGCAAATAATTTTGGTTCGACGCATAGGGATTAGGGTTCAGGTATATATTGCGATATAAATGCCTTGGGCAATTGCTTACTGCATCCATATCACTTGTGCTTCATATCACTCCTTTTGTATGTAAAAACACTTTTTTATGCAGTCTGAAGTGTAAAAGTTGAAGTATTTATTTCATACTTCAGACTTCACACTTCAGACTTTTTAAACTGCTACAGCCAAAAGTTGTTCTTTTTGTGCCATAGACAACAACTGGTCTACTACCCGATTCGAGTAGCCCCATTCGTTGTCATACCAAGAAACAACTTTGAAGAAGTTGGAGTTTAGCTCAATTCCAGCACCTGCATCGAAAATACTGGAACGAGTATCACCCTGGAAATCTGTAGAGACTACTTCTTCGTCTGTGTAGCCCAAAATACCTGCTAATTGACCTGCCGCAGCTTGCTGCATCGCTGCACAGATTTCTTTGTAACTGGTAGATTTTGCAGTTTTAAAGGTGAGGTCAACGACCGAAACATCAGGGGTAGGAACGCGTAATGCCATCCCTGTTAACTTACCCTTTAACTCTGGTAATACTAAAGCCACAGCTTTAGCTGCACCTGTGGATGAGGGAATAATATTTTGGGCTGCGCCTCGACCACCCCGCCAGTCTTTTTTACTGGGGCCGTCTACGGTGGGTTGAGTCGCGGTCATAGCATGAACTGTAGTCATCAACCCTTCGGTTAAACCGAAGTTATCATTGATAACCTTGGCAATGGGAGCCAGACAATTTGTAGTGCAGCTGGCATTGGAAACGATCAGATGCTTGCTGGGGTCGAATAAGTCATGATTTACACCCATCAACAAAGTTGGAACTCTGTCTGGATCTTTTGTTGGGGCAGAGATAATCACCCGCTTTGCACCTGCTGTCAGGTGTTTGCTGGCACTTTCATAATCAGTGAAGAGTCCGGTAGATTCGACTACATAGTCTACGCCTAATTTACCCCAAGGTAATTCGGCAGGATTTCTCACAGACACGCAAGGAATAAAATGTCCATCAATGACAATGCCATCTTCCTTGGCTTCCACCTTGCCTTTAAATTTACCGTGAGTGGAATCGTATTTCAACAGATAAGCCAGGTTATCTGGTGGTACTAAGTCGTTAATGCCGACAAACTCAATGTTAGGGTTATAAATGCCAGCACGCAGCACTAGCCGACCAATACGACCAAATCCATTAATACCAACTTTCAACTTCGTCAAAGTTCAACCTCCTAATTTGAGAACAACCCAGTTCTGTTCTTAGTTTCAACGCTGCATTTAGCTGGGTTAATTTTGGTCTGACTGAGTTGATCGTGACAGTCTTAGACACCTAAATTGATTTTGCTAGACATCTTTTAAGGTTTCAGGAAAGTATGAAGTGTGAAATTTCACACTTCATACTTCACACTTCAAAATTTAATACGGCCACTTCCAGTTGCGAACTTCGGGGAGGTCTTCGCCGTGTTGGGAAATGTAGTGTTTGTGTTCGATCAGCTTATCTTGGAGGTTTTGTTTGACGTAAGCTGCTTTTGAGCCTAGTTTTGGTACGCGATCGATTACATCCATAACTAAATGATAGCGATCGAGGTCATTGAGAACCACCATATCAAAAGGTGTTGTGGTAGTTCCTTCTTCTTTGTAACCACGCACATGGAGGTTTTGATGATTGGTATGGCGATAGGTTAACCGATGGATTAACCAAGGATAGCCATGAAAAGCAAAGATAACTGGTTTATCGGTTGTGAAAATTGTATCGAAGTCTTTGGGAGTCAAACCGTGAGGATGCTCACTTTTTGGTTGTAATGTCATCAAATCAACGACGTTGACAACTCTAACTTTTAAGTCGGGGAAGTACTGACGCAGCATATCCACCGCAGCCAAGGTTTCTAAGGTGGGAACATCACCAGCACAGGCCATGACGACATCTGGTTCACTTCCTTGGTCGTTACTCGCCCATTCCCAAATACCAATGCCTTTGGTGCAGTGTTTAATGGCTGCGTCTATGTTAAGGTATTGCAGCGCTGGTTGTTTTCCAGCAATGATGACATTGACGTAGTTACGACTCCTTAAACAGTGGTCGGTGACGGAAAGTAAGGTGTTGGCATCAGGGGGAAGATAGACGCGAATTACTTCTGATTTTTTATTAATCACATGGTCAATAAAACCAGGGTCTTGGTGAGAGAAGCCGTTATGGTCTTGCCGCCAAACGTGAGAGGTGAGTAAATAATTGAGAGAAGCGATCGGTCTGCGCCAGGAAATATGACGAGTAGTTTTCAACCATTTGGCGTGTTGGTTGAACATGGAGTCAATGATGTGAATGAATGCTTCGTAACAAGAGAAGAATCCATGACGACCAGTCAGGAGATAGCCTTCTAACCAACCTTGACAACTAGTTTCGCTGAGAATCTCCATCACCCGACCGTTGGGCGATAGGTGTTCGTCTTCGGGCAGAATTTGCGAAACCCAAGTTCTATCTGTGACTTCAAACAAAGCATCTAAGCGATTGGATGCTGTTTCATCAGGGCCAAAAACGCGGAAGTTTCGGCTTTCCATATTGAGTTTCATCACATCCCGCAGAAATTTCCCCATGACTCTGGTAGCTTCCGCTTCAACTTTGCCGGGTTGGGTGACATTTACGGCATAGTCTGAGAATTTAGGCATCTTCAGGTCACGCAACAAGATACCGCCGTTGGCGTGGGGATTGTCGCCCATCCGCCGCATTGCGGTAGGAGCTAATTCGGCGAGTTCGGGAATGAGTTTGCCATTTGCGTCGAAGAGTTCTTCGGGTTTGTAACTCTTCATCCAGTCTTCTAAAAGTTTAAGATGTTCTGGTTGTTGAGCGATCGCGCCAAAAGGAACTTGATGCGATCGCCAAAAATTTTCGGTTTTCTTGCCATCTACTTCTTTTGGCCCTGTCCAACCTTTTGGGGTGCGTAACACAATCATCGGCCAGCTCGGACGTTCTGTAAAACCATGTACGCGGGCTTCTCTTTGAATGTTTTGAATTTCCGTAATGATTGTATCTAATGTAGCTGCCATCTGTTGATGCACGTCTGTGGGATCAGAACCTTCCACAAAGTAAGGTTTATAACCATAACCCACAAATAAGCTTTCTACTTCTTCATGGCTTAATCGTGATAACAATGTGGGATTGGCAATTTTATACCCATTGAGGTGCAAAATCGGCAAAACAGCCCCATCATTTACAGGGTTGAGAAACTTATTAGAATGCCAACTAGCAGCTAAAGCCCCAGTTTCAGCTTCACCATCACCGACAACCGCCGCCACAATCAAATCGGGATTGTCAAAAGCTGCACCGTAAGCGTGAACTAGGGCATAACCCAATTCCCCTCCTTCGTGAATTGAACCAGGGGTTTCGGGGGCGACATGGCTAGGAATCCCACCAGGAAAAGAGAATTGTTTAAAAAGCTGCTGCATTCCCTCAGCATCTTGGGAAATGTTGGGATAGTATTCGCTGTAAGTTCCTTCTAGGTAGGTGTTCGCTACTAAGCCAGGGCCGCCATGACCAGGCCCGGCAATGTATATCATGTCCGTATCATATTTTTTGATGATGCGGTTGAGGTGAACATAGATAAAATTCAGCCCTGGTGTAGTTCCCCAGTGTCCCAACAGTCTGGGTTTTACGTGTTCAATTTTCAGGGGTTCTCTCAGCAGTGGATTGTCGAGTAAATATATTTGCCCTACTGACAAATAGTTTGCCGCCCGCCAGTAGGCATTGATTTTCTGCAATTCTTCGTCTGTTAAAGGCTTTGTTTGTGGAGAGATTGCTAAAGTCATATCAAATTTCCGTATACAACAGGATTTTGCCTTTGTTCACTAAGCTAGTGTAGTTATCTAAGCAATAACGGCCATCCTACTCATGACAAATTTTCCCTAGCGCTAATCTGGGAAAATTTGTCCTGTTTTTTATTGCGATCGCTGGTATGAAAATTTTAATGAGTGATGAATAATTCCCGACTGTCTCCTGCTTGAGAGAGTAGCAGATATAACCAAGATGACTTGCTAGTTTTAAGCTTTTTTTAACCCATTTACGACAAAAGCAGAAAATCCACCATAACGTGAGTTCGACGAATTTTAAAAACCCCTCTCCAAACCTCTCTCCTTGCAGGGGAGAGGCTTCTAAACCTTAATTTTTCGTCGATATTTCAAGATATTTAAGCCCCTCTCCGCGTCGGAGCGAAAAGTTTGCGCGTCTGGGTTTCCCGGCGCAAAACTTTTCAAGACAGAGGGGTTAGGGAGAGGTCATCGAACTCACGTCACTATAGAATTTGGTTTAGAAAAGATAATCTTTTTTAAAAAATATTACTTTTGATAGAGGATCATTATCTAATAATTTCCTGACAAAAATTCTGTTTACCTACCCTGTGGGAACGCCTAACGACGAGTGCGTTTACCTCAGCTATTCTCTGCGTTTAAAAGCTCAATTCCGAGTTATTTTGATTAGAGAAATCTGGGTTAAACAATCTTTGAGAAACAAGCACTCTAATTTTTCTAAACCAATAACTGTACTTGTGAACCTTGTTGAGTTTTATTCACTTCAATTCGTGCTTGGAAAGCTTCTTTGAGGTGGGGCATGTGAGTTACTGTGAGGATACAGGCAAAATCAGCAGCGATCGCATTTATGGCTGCAATCAGGCGATCGCATCCTTCGGCATCTTGTGTCCCAAAGCCTTCATCTATAATTAACAATTGCAACGCCGCACCCGCCCGTTGGGCTAATAATTTCGCCATTGCCAAACGAATGGCAAAGTTAATTCTAAATGCTTCCCCACCGGAATATGTTTCATAAGCGCGGGTTCCCTTAGCATCGGCAATTAAAATGTCTAAGGTATCGATCAGCTTGGCATTCTTTTTGCTGGATTTACTACTTTTACCTGCTCTTTGAGTAACAAATTGTACGTGCAGTTGATTGGCACTCAATCGGGATAGAAGTTGATTTGTCTCGGCTTCTAGTTGCGGCAGCACGTTTTCAATCATCAATGCTTGGATACCATTTTTACCAAATGCCAATGCTAATTCATGGTAAACACGGTACTGTTTTTTGCAAGCTTGCAACTGCTGTTGTTGTTCTTCGTACTGCGCTTGCAAGGTTTCTAATTGATGGGCGAGTTGTTCTAAACGCCCTAATTTGGCGATTTGTTCATCAAGTTGTCGCCTGCGGATAGCTAACTGCTGTTCTAAAGCTTGAATTTGCTCAATCGGGTTGGCTGACTGGGCTAGTTGTTGGACAATTTCATCAATTTGACTGGCGAGTTTTTGCCGTTCGTTTAAGCGAGTAGTTTTCGCCGCTTCTAATTCTTGTAATCTCCCTTGTAGTTGGGGATATTGCTGCTGGGCTGACAATAGTTGTTGATAGCGTAACTGCCAAGCTTGGCCTTGGCGGACTGCTTGACGTAAATTATTATGTTGCTCGGAACTATAAGCAATTTCCGCAATTTGACGTTCAAGGGCGGCAATTTGCTGGGCGCAGTCAGAATCAGTTTGCTCTTGCTGAATTCTCGTTTGTAATTGGGTGATAATTGCTTGTAATTCTGGTTTACGGGCGGCTAATTGGGTTTGACGTTTGAGCGCATCTTTAATTTGCCCTTGTTTGATTTCTGCCCAGCGCCATCTTTCAACTTCACTCCGCGCTAAGGCATGATCTTGCTCATTGTAATTTAATTGTCGCAGATATTCGTCTAATTGCCGCAGTTCTTGTTGTTTATCGTGGGCGTAATCACCAACTTGGAGCGATCGCTCTAAATGTTGTCTTTCTTGTGTAAGTTGTTGTAACTGTTCTTCTGCATCGCTGGTTGATTCCAGTTGGGCGGCTAATTGTCCGCGCTGTTCCCGCAAAGAATCATACGGAGATAGATTTTGGGATACTTCTCGATATTTCTGCCTGAGTACTTGAATTTCTCGATCTGTACAAGCCATCTGTTCCCGAAATACCCACAATTGTTCTTCGGTGTCTTTGTATTCAGCTTTGGTTTTATCGGCAACTCGATTCCAGTGATGTTCATCCAAAGGACGTTCGCACAACGGACAAATTGCGTCGGGATTACGCAACATTTGAAGTTTTTGGTCTAATTCACCCAATAATCTTTCATATTCTCGTTGCTGTGCTTGTAGTCGTTCAATAAAGTGTCTTCTTTCCTGTCCTTTTTCTTGGATGCGTTGCAAATAAACTTTATCTTTCTCCATTTGTTCAATCTGCATCGCCACAGCCATCACGGCTTGTTGCAGTTCGGGGTAACGTTGGGATGAGCGGTGCAATTGATTTTCTGTAGCTTGGATTTGTTCTAATCTGGCGACTAAACTAGCTTGAATTCTATCTAAGTGACTTTGCAAGCTTTGGCGCTGTTGTAATAAAGGCGAAACTTGCATTTGCAATTCATCCAACTGAGTAACGCGGCGACGGGCGGCGCTGAGTTGTCCTAAAGCGGCTTCGACTTCGCCTGATTTACTCAGAGTTTGCTGAATTTCTTGTTCCTGCTGGGCTAAGGCTTCCAGTTGCGCTTGGACTTGTTGCAGTTGTCTTTCAAGCTCATGAATTTGCCCAGTTAATTGCTGTTGCTTTTGTTGACGCAAACTAGTGGCGCGGGTGTGTTGCTCAAATTTAGCCGCAAAAGCTTCTTCTTGAGATTGGAGGTTTTGGTAATGGGCGTAACCGTTTTTAATTTCCGCTTCCTGAGTTAAGATAGCCGTCAAATCTGCAAGCTGGGTTTTAACAGATGATTGTTCTTGGTGGAGGCGATCGCAATCTTGAGTTAAATTCTGATATTGTTGCCTGACAAAGCTGAGTTGTTGTTCCCAATTTTGCCGCTGGTGTTGGACAACTTGCAAACTTTGTAGTTGAATATTCTCAAAAGCTTGTACCTGTTGCAGTTGATTCAGTTCAGCTTCTAATTCTGCCCTTTGAGTTTCTGTCAATTCCCGCTGTTGCAGTTGACTTTTAATCGATTCTAAAGAACGTTCTAATTCTTCTGCTCTCGCTTTGAATTGTCTAGAAGATTCTTTTGCTCTTTCTTCTAAATCATCATACTGGGTTAGTTTTAACAACTCTGCTAAAATTTCCTTGCGTTCTGTAGGCCGTTTCAGCATAAATTCATCAGCACGACCTTGACGCAAGTAAGCAGAATTAATAAACGTATCGTAATCCAGCTTGATATGTTCTAAAATCAAATCCTGAGTTGCTCGTACTCCTTTACCAGTGAGAGGACGAAACCCAGAAGGCGTTTCAATTTGAAATTCTAAAACACTAGTTGCACCGCGAATTCTTGTGCGAATTACGCGATACCTTTGCTGGTTAGTGTGAAAAGTGAAATCAACTCTGACTTCTTTAGCCCCAGCATGGATGACATCATCTTCAGTTGAAGCACGACTTTCACCCCAAATTGCCCATGTAATCGCTTCGAGTAGAGACGATTTACCCGCGCCATTAGAACCACAAATACAAGCCGTATGCAAACCACGAAAATCTAAAGTAGCATCACGGTAACTAAGGAAGTTTTTGAGGATAAGTTGTACTGGAATCATTGAGGCAATAGCGCCACATCTAGGATTTGCTGAACGAGCAGTACAGATGCACTCTTGTTAGTTTAACTAGGTGATTATCAGGATTCTAGTCTTAAAGTCAGTAATTTTACGAAAATTAACAATATTATGAGCGAGTTTTTCCCGCTTGGCAAATTATTTTGCTCATCTTCAAAGAAAAAAGAAACCTGCAACACAGACAGGTTTCTTTGGTATAGCCAGTAATGCTATTTATCAAGGGTTAATTCTTGTTCATCATCTCTTTGATCATTTTGTTGATTTGAATTGCGATCGCTCCTCAAAAACCCCATCACGAAATTAAAAACTGCATCAGCCGACTTTTCGACTGCCCAGCCTAAAAATGCGCTAAGTATCAGCATTAAAATAGTGTCCATAAAATATGCTCAATTGACGACTCTTACAATGTCGCGCGAATCATGTCTGAGTAAGGCTTATGGCAAGTATGAGTTCACGTATGATTTATGTATGAGTTGCGTGACTTTATTAACAGGGAGAAAATGGACATAGCTAAAAACGTCACAAGTTTGTTGTTCAGCTATGGCAGAGCGATCGCTTAAAGCATCTCAAAAAGGTATACAGTTAGCAAAACAAGCTCTCACTAGTAAGAGATTGTTTCAAAAGGATTTAATCGGGTTGGTTTGTCAGAGTCGCCAACCTATTTCCAAATTTTTTACAGGTAACCCCGTTGATCGTGAAATTTTTGTTGCCATTTGTGAAAAGTTGAGTTTGAAATGGCAGGAGATTACTGAACTACCGCCAGTAGATGAGCTAACGAAGGTAGAAGATAATACTTTTGATATTGCTACTCTTGTAACAGAGGTACGCGAAAAGATAAAACCTCTCATTGAAGAACGTTGCGGTACAATGCGTGTCTTAGATATGACTCAACCCATTGGGCTGAATGATATCTATACCAATGTCAACATTCTAGAGAAAATCACTGGAAGGCGGCGCTTAGGAATTGAGGAGTTACTTCAACAGTGTACAAGCGATGATTTTAACCACTTTGGACTAGTAAAAATTACTGAAAAACGATTACCTGCACTAGAAGCTGTTGAGAAACATTCTAAGCTGATGATTTTAGGAAAGCCTGGAGCAGGTAAAACTACATTTTTGAAGTATCTAGCAATTCAATGTATCAGAGGAGAGTTTCAGGCTGAACGTATACCAATTTTTATAACCCTTAAAGACTTTGCCGAAGCTGCCAACAAACCTAAATTGTTGCAATATATTACTGAACACACAATAGAGGGCATATCTAAAAAACGGCATTTTGTAAAAAAGGAATTTATTGCATCTATTCAAGATGTAATAACTCACGGCAAAGCATTATTTTTACTCGATGGTTTGGATGAAGTTAAAGAAGAAGATTCAAAGCGTGTCTTAAGAGAGATTCGTGATTTTTCTAACCATTTCCAAAATAATAACTTTGTGATGACTTGCCGCATTGCCGCACGGGAATATACTTTTGAAAAATTCACAGAGGTAGAAGTTGCAGATTTTGATGATGGACAAATTGCTACTTTTGCAACTAACTGGTTTAAGGGGAAACCTGTCAAGCCAGAGACTTTTATACAACGCCTCCACGACAATAACCGCATCCAAGAACTTGCTGCAAGTCCGTTACTACTAACATTGTTATGTTTAGCATTTGAAGAGTCTGGTGATTTTCCTGCAAATCGTTCTGAATTATATAAAGAAGGATTAGATGCACTGTTGAAAAAATGGGATGCCAAGCGGGGAATTCAGCGTGATCAAGTTTATAAAAGACTATCAGTTCAACGCAAAGAAGATTTACTCAGCAAAATCGCGCTGACTACATTTGAGCGTGGTGACTACTTTTTTAAGCAGAAAATAGCAGAGCAATACATTACAGAATACATCCGCAATTTATCTGGCGCTAGTACTGATGAAGAGGCATTGCAAGTTGACAGTGAAGAAGTTTTGCGCTCCATTGAACATCATCATGGGCTAGTTGTAGCAAGAGCTAAAGGTATTTACTCATTTTCACATCTGACATTTCACGAGTATTTCACTGCTAGAGAAATTATTTTTGTTAAGCAGTCATCAGAGAAAGCATTACAAAGTCTAGTAGTTCACGTAATAGAGAAACGTTGGAGAGAAGTCTTCTTTCTAGCAGTTGGAATGTCGCCCAGTGCAGACCGTTTATTACTGTTGATGAAAGATAAAGTTGACGCAATATTAGCTGAAGATGAAAATTTGCAAAATTTGTTGCTTTGGAGTAATGAAAAATCTCTGGCTGTGAATATTCAATATAAAAAAGCTGTTAATCGTGGTTTTTATTTTGCTTTAGCTGTCAGAGATGAAGTCGATATTGGTCATTCAGGACAAATATTAAAGTCTTCTTTTCTCTGTAAAACTATCTTTAAATTAGGTGATCAAATCACCAATTTTGTTTTAGAAAAAATATTTTCTAAAAGGGAAAGTTTAGAAAAAAAAGAATGTGTTAGTCTTACATTAATAGAGATTATTGATACTGATTACAGCATTGAAAACTTTGATAATGAGTGTATTCTTCCTCTAGCTTTATCTCCTGAAACACAGCAAGCATTGCTACAACTTGAAGAGCAACTTCCTAGACTAGATTATAAAGTAAATGCATTTAAAAAATGGTGGAAATTTAACGGTCAAGATTGGGCAGATAAGTTTAATGCAGTAATGAACCAATACCATAACAGTGGGGATACAAATTGGCAGTTTACCCAACAGCAAAAGAATTCAATAAAGCAGTATCATGATGCCAATGTATTACTCATGGAGTGTCTAAATAGTAATTGTTATGTAAATCATGAAGTGCGACAGTACATAGAAGATACATTGCTATTACCTATTGCAGAGATTCAACCTTATCAGAAGTAATCTTTAAAAGTTAGATATAGAAGTATTATTTAATTTGTGAACCCCTATAAGTTCAGATACCAGACTTATTTAATCAGTAAACCTTAAATTGTAGTAGACTGACACAGCTAAACTTGTGCAATAACCGAAATTCCATCCGCGTCCATCTGCGTTTATCTGCGGTTAATTTTATCCAAACTCTAATGCAATATTTTAGCTGTGTCAGTCTAGTAGTGTGCTTTAAGAGTTGCTATAACGCACCGATATATATGGTGCGTTACAGCTAATTCTAATTCTTACAAAATATCAAATCTGTTCATAGCCGTAACACACCCTGCTTAATAATTCTGTGAATTCAACCCTTCAAATTTCTCAGCAGTAATTGACAACCACATAAGAATGGATTGGGACTTTCAATGCGTTCGTCCTGAAGGACTTCAATTGGTATCTGACTGTTGTAGATTAATTCATCATAATCCATCAAGGCATTCCACTTAATCTTACCTGTAGGAAAACCTAATTCTAGAGCTGCATCATATATTAATTCTTGCCATTTCTGAACTTCTGGATTTTGTGATTTAGAGTAATCGAGGATGGCGATATATGCACCAGGTTTAGTAACACGTAAAATCTCGCTCAAAGCGCGTACAGGATCAGCAACAACACAAAGAGTAAATCCTGAAGCAGCGGCATCAAAAGTATTATCAGAAAAATCCAAATTTAGCAGATCAGCTACTTTGAAAGTGATATCTGCTGCTACACTCTTTTTCCGGGCTTCATCCATCATTTTCTCAGATAAATCAACGCCTACTACACTTACACCTTCTGGGTAAGCAGGAAGATTAAGTCCTGTCCCTACAGCAGCATCAAGCACCATTTGTCCAGGCTGAAGCTGTAAGGAATTAATCAGCGGTTGACGATCAATATTCCAGTAGCGCAGCATAATCTGTTCATAATCTACTGCACCATAATCGTAGGACTCAATTATTTTTGCCACTTGCATATACTGACCAGTAAATGTATAAGTATGTACTTTGATTTAACTACTTTTACAATAATTTGGCAATGAGACAACACCTGTTTTTCGTATTATGTTTTTAGTGTAAATACATAGGTGTATCGATGAAGAATGATTCATAATTTAGGAGTGAGCATTTAATTGCGAATTGTGGATTTCGACTCCTATTTTGATAAAAAAAATACTAGTGGAACAAAGACAGATGAAATACGTCACTGATAAGTATCTCACTCTGGATTTAGCGACGCATTTCATCTGTGGGAAATTTTGTGGAACAATAGCAAATACTCCTCGTCATCCCATCAGCCTAACCTACGGTATATGCCTAGAGATAGTTCTCCCGTTAGTCAGAAACAATCTCAGTAGCACCTCGTCATCACACACATCAAAGTAAATTTTGTTATGACACACCTTTATCGACTTAAACCTGGAACCGCTGCATTCATGGCAATGGCACTAACTACAGGTGCGATCGCTCCGATGATTGCTTTAGCTCCTGCCCAAGCGCAATATAATATTGGGCAATCACGCTCAACTACTATTCCAGCTAATGTAACTTTGCCTGTGACTTACGAAAAAGAAAAAGTCGTTGTCACCCCAGGCGAAAGTATGTCCCTCAAGCTAAGAATAGCTAACGACATTATCGATAGAAATAGAAATGTCTTAATTCCCGCCAAAACCGAAGTTGTTGGTAGATTAGAACCTGTCGATTTATATGGGAGAAATTACCCCAGTGACAGCAATAACGACAATCGCAAAGGTGTGAGATTTGTTGCTTCCGAACTAATTTTTCCTTCTGGTCGCAGACTACCAATTAATGCTAATTCTAGGACAATTACCGAAACTGAAAAAATAACCAAAGGTGCCGATACTGGTCAAATTTTAACTGATGCAGCTATTGGTGCAGGTGCAGCTAGTGTAATTTCACTCCTAACTGGTAACAGAAGAATAGAAGTATTAGAACCTGTGATTGGTGGTGCTGCGGGTGCTGCTGCCAGCGTGCTGTTGCGGAAAAAACAAGCTGATGTCTTTGTTCTCAGACCCGAACAAGATTTAGACATCACACTGACAAGCAATTTAGTTATCAGCCGGAACAACACTTATTAACTGAAATTTCAGTCGTGAATTTAATTAGCTTAATTAGCGATCGCCTCTGTTCATATAGTGTGCGATCGCTTCATTTTTATAAATATATAACCTAACCTGACGGGAACTCTTTTATCCTCATATCTTCTTATGTAATATTCGGGCTATATGCTGAATATTTGCTGGTTGATAAAGTAGAAAATCCGCTTCATTCATTCTTTAAAGCAAATTTAGTATATGTACGGTGTCTATTTCTAGTAAAAAAAATCAAGATAAGACTATCAGGCATCCAGAGAAATTTGCATCTTCCGTCCTACTGTGACAGATAAGATTCACTGACAGGACTTAATTCACTTATCTTTTCATCTTCTGTATAAGTGCAGACGTAAAACTAGCTGATTACAGTTGGTTTGAAATCACTTATGATTCCTGATTCTCACACATCTTTCCAGGATTTTTACGAAAATGCTACATAAGTTATCTCTTGCGTTACTAGGAACAACAGTTATTGTAGCGAGTGCAAACCCAGCTAGTGCCGTAACTATGGTAGTAAGTGGTGGTATGTTCTCTAGCTACTCTGATGCTAAAACTGTCACCTTTGATGATGGGACAGCAAATGATCCAAATGGATTTGCCACTTACTCTAATGTCACTACTAACATTGTTCAAGGTAGTGTAAGTGGTCAATATGCCTCACCTTATGGAGATACTACCAAATTTCTCACAATTGCTCCTCAAAATAGCACTGTTGCGGGCAACAGTGGTTTTGTAAATATTAATTTTAAAGAAGCTGTTGACTACTTCGGTTTTTATGCAGGCTCATTAGATAGTTACAACTATATTGATATCTACAGTGGCAATCAGTTGTTAAAGACTTTTAGTGGCTCAGATGTACCAGGTGCAGTAGCTGATGGTAGCTGGACTAGTGGTCAAGCTAATCTTTTTGTCAATCTTGTAGGTGGTGCAGGCGAAAAATTTGATCGAATTGTGATGCGTTCAGATGGTATTGCTTTTGAAACAGATAACCACGCCTATAGACTAGCACAGAGTGTTCCAGAACCCAGTGCGATGTTAGGAGTATTAGCAATAGGCGCTTTCGGAACTACTTCACTTTTAAAGCGTCAACAAAAGAAAGTAGCAGTGAAAGCATAAATTTCTTTTCAAGTTTAATTTGATAACTGCTATGTGTAAAAACTCGCATAGCAGTTTTTTAATGGGAAAGATGATAGACAGAAGGGGATTTATCTACAATAAATGACTGAAATTATTTTGATAAATTTAATCACACCCATCAGAGCCTACTTCTTTTTATCAAGTGAATGCAACTATTTTCTCTCTATAGCGTCTGATTAAATCTTCAGATAGGTGTGCATATTATTTTAGGAATAATAGATAAATAGTCATGTGAAATAAGTAATAGGAAATAGCTTCTCAACTATTTCCTATTACTTATTTTTTTAAATATATGTCCTTAGTATCAAAGCAAGTTTATTTACTCAACAAAGCGGAAATCATGGAAACTTTATTGTTGAATTTTTGTCTAAGTAATTAACAGGAAATAAATAAATGTCGGGAGTAAAATTAATGTCTAATTTAAATGCTTGGCAATCTAAAACTGCTGCACTTATGGCTTTGAGCATCACTGCTGGTGCTGTAGCCCCCTTTATGATATCTACACCCTCTTTTGCTCAAACTACTTTTACTGATGTTTCATCTAACTACTGGGCTGCACAGTTTATTCAAGAATTATCTCAGCGGGGTGTAATTGCCGGGTTTCCTGATGGCAGTTTCCGTCCAGAAGAAGCGGTAACACGCGCTCAATTTGCCGCGATGGTTAACAAAGCTTTCCAAAAAGCACAGCAACGTCAGGCAATCAACTTTGTAGACGTACCCAGCAATTACTGGGCATCTAGTGCTATTCAGCAAGCTTATACCATTGGTTTCCTCTCAGGATATCCCGGAAACCGCTTTGAGCCTAACCAAGCTATTCCCCGTCAACAGGTTTTAGTTTCCCTCGCTAATGGTTTGGAATATAGTGCTAATAGCAATGTTGAAAGCACTCTGCAATACTTCAACGATGCCTCTGGTATTGCTAGTTATGCCCGTAGTCCGATCGCAGCGGCAACTGAAAAGCAAATTGTGGTGAACTATCCTAATGTTAAGTTCCTCAATCCCGCTGCAACTGCAACACGCGCCCAAGTGGCAGCTTTTATTTACCAAGCGTTAGTTAGTTCTAATCAAGCTTCAGCAATTAACTCACCTTATATAGTGGCGACTCAAAATACTACACCAACACCTGTAGCAATCACAATTCCCCAAGGAACTGTTATCCCTGTGAAGTATGACCAAGCTAAAAAAATTCTGGTAACTAAGGATGAAACGGCACCTTTAACCCTGACTGTTGAGCAAAATGTTGTTACTCAAGATGGTACTGTAGTGATTCCCGCAGGTAGTCAAGTTGTTGGTCAACTCAAACCAGCAAAAGGTGGTTCCCAATTCGTTGCTCAAAAATTAGTTTTAACTACAGGTCAAGAGTATCAAATTGCCGCTACTTCTGATGTGATTACAAAAACAGAAACTGTCAACAAAGGTACTAGTACTAGAGCAATTATTACCAATACTGTATTAGGCGCTGGGGCTGCTGCTGCGGTATCTGCGGTTACAGGCGATCGCGCGATCGCTACAGAAGAAGTTCTCGGCGGTGCGGCTATCGGTGGTTTAATTGGCTTATTCTTCGGTCGCAACAGTGTTGACTTAATTGCTATTAACCCAGACACTGATTTACAAATGACCGTTAATCAAAATCTTTTGGTGTCAGTGAGATAATGATTAGTTAAATGTCCAGTGTCAATAGTCAAAAGTAATTTTTTTAACTATTGACCATTGACTATTGACTAATCGGCAACCAAATAATAAATGTAGTTCCCGGTGTATCGGGGGATGCGATCGCTGTGGTAATTGCTGGGCTGAAAACGTCTATTTCACCCTGCATTTGCTCAATTAATTGTTTTGCGATGGCGAGTCCCAATCCTGTACCGGGAATTTCTGTTTGCGCTTGTACACCCCGGTAATGTCGTTCGCCCAAATGTGCTATGTCTTCTTGGGGAATTCCCGGACCAGTATCACTAATCGCAATACCAAGACAATTGCCTCTTTCTTGCCCTGCCTGAATAAAAATCTTGCCACCTTTTGGTGTGTATTTCAAAGCATTATCAATAATATTACTCAATACTTCTTGTAAGGCTTTGATGTTGGCACGGACTAAAGGTAAGTTTTTCGGAATTTCAGTTTTTAATTTGAGATGGCGTTCTTGGGCGATCGCTTTTGCTGATAGTAATAATGGCGTTAATAAATCAGCTAAAGAGCAATCAGTTGCTTTTTCTCCGCTACCTGGCAATAATAAAATCGGTTTGGGTTCTGTTTGGACAGTTGCTTCCACAAATACTTCATTTTCTGGTAGCGCTAGTGGTGCTAAATCTAGTTCTGTCCAGTCAATAACCTGCTCAAATTGTTGCAATAATTCTTGTAGGCGATCACTTTCTCGCACAATATTTGCACCCACATCTCGGTTAGGGTCGCCTGGGCGCAGTCTTTTAAAGAGTAATTTGCCAAAAGTCCGCAATGCTGTCAAAGGATTGCGAAATTGGTGTAATAAATTATCTAATAAATCTCGCTGCTGTTCTTGCAGAATTTGTTGCTGATGTAACTGTTGTTGCAACCATGCACGACGCTGATCTAAAACACAAGCGATCGCTAAAGTCTGAACTATCTTTTGAATTGTACTTTGTTCTTGTTGATTCCAAGCTCTGTCTTCTCTACAGGTCACCAGTAATCCCATCATCACACCCTCATGAACTAAGGGTAGGACAATCTGGTGTCCACTCAGCAAATATTCTTCCTGAAAATCGCGCTCTTCAGTATCTGTTGTGTCTACCTCTGGTGATACAGCAGTGGATTCCGTAGCGGCTGTCAATAACCTTTTTTGTTGTTTGGGTAGTAGCAGAATATTACTAATTTGTAATTGTTTGCGTGCTTTTACCTCAGTATTTTCTTCTCCTGGTGGTAATCCTGCTGTTTCTGGATAAACCACCACAGGAATCAGTTTAGCTTCAGTTGTTGGAGCTTCTACCAATTCTTGTGTTAAATAAACCACACTTAAAGAGGCTCCCAACCCTTGGGCTAACAACACTATTTGTTCTCGGCATAAAGCCACAAAATCTGAACTAGCAGACATTAACATTTTTCATTTCTTACTCAGGATCACAGACTTTGAGGGAATTTTCAAGAATCAGCTTGATTCTAACTCTGTTTTCGTTAAGCTTCACTAAAGCGGCTTCAGTAATGGTTGAGATCAATAAATCGTGTACTTTACTAGTACTGTGATTTATTTGCCTTCAAAAAATTATTTTTGTTGTATTAAAAGTTTATAAACTATTGATTTTTTGAACTAGAACTTTTATAATTACGACGGATTTTGTAGCTATCACTACAATCTAAATAGCTTGAAAGAGGAGGAAAATAGGTTGGCAAGAAGACGGAAAAGGAAGAGTCGTCGTCGCCAGGAAGGACGGCGGATTTTAGAGCATGTGCCTCAATATAGCATCGAAAGCGGCGAAGAAAAACCTGTGACAGCAGCAAGAAAATTCATTCAAGCTGAAGGGATCTTGCCACCAGCTCTGCTACTCGTAAAGCGCAATGAACACACAACAGACCGATATTTCTGGGCAGAAAAAGGTCTGTTTGGCGCTCAATACGTAGAAGAGAACCATTTCTTATTTCCCAGCCTACGGACATTAGAAGCTCCGGCTGGTTCAGAACCTGTGGCAGTAGCTGCTCGCTGAACTTTCAGTGGTGATCTTAGGTGTTGAATGTGTTCTGAATATTCATTTAACTGGCAAAGTTGATCAGTTTATGCAAAATTTTCAATTTTTTTTAAATTTGGGTCTGATTTGCCAGTAGAGGGTAAAGGGTAGTGAAGGCAGTTAGATAAACAACTCTCATAAAACCGTATTGGTTTGGGTGAGTTGAGTTATCAACGCCATATGCATCAGGGAGTTAGAAAGAGTGATACAAAGCGTCCAAAGGGGAGAGTAAAGTTGCGCTTTCCTTTTGCAAGCTAGGTTACAAGATACCTTTTTCTCTACAGCATTCTGCTATAGAGAAAATTTCCATCACAACAATCCTCTTTCCTACTCCCTATTGTTTATTTCCTCTCGCTCATCACTAGGGGAGATGTCCAAAAACGAAAATTTAATCACTCAGCTTTAAGTTGAGCGCTTTCTGTAACTCAATCAGTTCATCTCGATGGGCAGTTACAGTGATTTTGCCTGGGGAGTTGGGTTCATCTTGATTAGCTTTTTGCAGATGAAGCAAAACCTTCTCAGTTCTTCCTGCTCTTTTCCAATAGAACAAACCGCTCAAAGGTGATAGCAGTACTATTCCGAGAAAAAAGCTGCTGATGTTAGGAAACAGCAGTGAGAAAACAAACGATAAACAAACCAAACCTACAGTTGCCAGTAGCGTCAGAAAAATTGCTAAAAACAAACTGGGTTGGACAAAACCCTCAAAAATGACTTGATTTTTATCTCGGTCTACCGCTGCCACTCGGTAAGACCGCGAACGGAAATAATCCTGTAATTGAGGCATTAATACAGCTTCGTCTTGCTCAGATATCAGTTGTGCAGTTTTTGTGCGGTCTTTAGTTGCAGCACGAATAAAGAAAAACAACCCAACTGATAACAAGAAGGTGAGCAGCAACGTAGATGGCAGAATAGCAGTATCCATAACTGATTGTTACTGTGTGAATGGGGGAGATTTATTCATTACTAATTATTAGTTAATTTGTCCTCCCGTTGATGTACTCTTGCCAAAGACGCGTTAAATCCTGCGCTTGAACTTGCCATTCTGGAGAAACTTGGTACATTCGCCTAGGTCTTCCTCGTCCTTCGAGTTTCTTCCAATACCCGTTGATTGCCCTTTCGTCTTCGAGAAACTTAATCGCACTATACAGCACGGTATCTGAAAGCCGATAGGTTGGGTATTCAGTTTCTAAACGTTGAATTAACTCGGTTCCGTAGGATTCACCTTGCAGTAAAACAGACAGTATGTAACAAATTGCTAGTTCCTGACAGAGGTAAGTTGGCGGAGGATTTTCAAAGAATTGATATATATCCTCAAGTTTCATGGTTGGTGAATGGCTCAAAAAATGCCTTTAGGGTGGGATTTATAATCCTTGTGTTCAGTATATAATGCTACTTAATGTAGTCATTAACACAAATACACTGAGGCAGGATGTTCAAAGCATTAACGTAAAATGCAAAACAACTATGCCCCACGCAGATAAAGTCATGGGATACAAGCGAAATTCTAAGGAGCGTAAGAATTACACTCCTATTTAAGCTCTAGGCAGTGTGGTGAGGAGCAAGAAAGACAGAGGCATAGCCACTGTATTGGTGTCAAATGATGCCGAGCCGATTAGAACTGCATAAGCATAAAATGCCATCGAAGAAATTTTACAAGTAAAATGCCATTTTGTCTGTAAAGCTTATTAAATACTTTGTTTGTGAAGTAAGCTAAAACACATCCAAAGGTTGTTTTTGGTTATTAGTCATGGGTCATTTGTCAACACAAATGATTACTAGACTTGATCATGGGTATATTATTTTAGATTTTGCAACAATTTGAGTGAGTACCTTGGGCGGGTTTGACTCACTGATACCAATTCACGAAAAACATGATAGAAATAGTTAAATCAGAAATATGAGCAGACGTTCATGGCAGGAGTCACCAAAGTAAAAATAAAAGAGTCAGCCGAGGAATTACGTGAGCGGCTGAGAAAACA
>NZ_JADEWI010000009.1 GCF_015207705.1 Nostoc sp. LEGE 06077 | reverse complement strand
TTTTTAGGTAAAGATTCTCCAGCAATAGTTAATATTAGAAACTTTGTAAATTGTGGCTATTTTAACTTCTCTAACCTAAAAGAAAATAACCCTTCATTATACCAGAAAATATTTATGCAAGAGTTCTATAGAAAATTCTATTCCCGCTTTTTTACGGAAATATTTCTTTACCTCGATAAAACTGAATTACCTAATAACTGGCGTGGTGTTATAGTTTATCCAAGCCGGAGTATTGATATAGCCGCCAGAGAAAGATATATTGAATTACTCACCAGTGAAAGGGTAAAGTGTATTTATCTTGATGAATTAGACTCGATAGAAGCATCTATTGGCGTTGAGACAGTAAAATTAGTAGTCGAGCCAGAATCAACATCTGCAAGAAAAGCCAGAGAGTTAATTGAACTTGCTAAACAACAATTAGCCGATGAATTCAGTCAGCGAGAAATTCTACAATTAATAGAGACGATTATTATCTACAAATTTCCCCAAATGAGTCGGGAGGAGATAGAACAAATGTTGGGTTTAAATGAGTTGAAACAAACTAAGGTATATCAGGAAGCGAAAGAAGAAGGCAAGTTAGAAGGTAAGTTAGAAGGTAAATTAGAAGGTAAATTAGAAGCGGTTCCTTTTATGTTGAGTTTAGGCGCAACTATAGAACAAATAGCAGTAGCGTTGAGTTTAGATATCGAACAAGTTAGACAGGTAGCTCAAAGTAGTCAGTCAAATCAGAGCCAAGCTGACTGATGCTTTACTCTTGCTATATGAGCGATCGCACCTTGTTGATGAATACTATAGCTGAGATGCGATCGCTCTATCTATTTTTAGCAATGTTTAATCATGATCATATTTTCCTCTGCTGTCTAACCGGATTCATCCACACTTCTAACTTGCTAAATGCTTGGGAAGAAAGCAGTGTTAAACATAAATAAACCAAGGCTATAGCAGCGTAAACTTCAAAGGCGCGATAGTTACTGGCGATAATGAGTTGTCCTTTACGTAGCAATTCTTCAAAACCAATCACTGAAACCAAACTGGTATCTTTTAATAAGCTAATAAATTCATTACCCAAAGGTGGAATCATCCGCCGGAAAGCTTGGGGAAAAATTACATAGCCCATAGTTTCTGTTGCACTTAAACCAAGTGATTCTGCGGCTTCAGTTTGTCCCGGTTCAATTGATTGAATCCCCGCGCGGACAATTTCGGCAATATAGGCGGCGCTATTCAAAGTTAAAGCGAGTACTCCAGCCACAAAGGGATTAAAGCTAAAGGTAAAACCAAGTTGTTGCACTAGTGCTGGTATCCCAAAATAAATCATAAAAATTTGTACCAGCAAAGGTGTACCGCGAAAAAAATCTATATATGCTCTTGCTAACCAACGCACAGGTTTAATCTGAGAAAGGCGGACAATCCCAATTAAGGAACCGCTAACTAACCCTAGAATTACCGAAATAATTGTTATTTGCAGAGTAACAAATGCACCTTGCAACAGTAGGGGAAAAGCTCGCCAAATTACATTTAATGATGTGAATATATTAGCTTTATTTCCATTAGCCTGATTTGCAAAGGGAGACTTAGCTGGTAATGTAGGTGGTTCAGCTTTAAACCATTTTTTGTAGATTTTGGAATACGCGCCATTCTTGAGTATTTTATCTAAACCATCATTAATCAGTGTTAAATTAGGCGAATTTTTCGCTGTAGCAATTCCATAATATTCTTCTGTGAGTAATTGTTGAATAACTTTAATCCCTTGCAAGTTACCTGTATTAATGGCATATAACGTCACAGGTGCATCATTAATGACTGCATCCACATTCCCATTGAGTAATTCTTGCAAAGCTAAAGGTGCAGAATCAAAACTGCGAATCTGCACACCGGGAATACTTTTGGCTTTTTCTGCGCCAGTTGTCCCAATTTGGACGGCTAGTTTTTTATTTTTGAGACTATCTAAACTAGTGATATCTTGATTGTTGTTACGAACTGCGATCGCCAACCCGGCTTTAAAATAAGGACGGGAAAAATCTACTGTCTTGGCGCGTTCCTCGGTAATGGTGATCGAACTAATCGCCGCATCGATGGTTTTAGCTTGGACTGCGGGAATAATCCCATCAAAAGGGATGCTTTGAAAACTTACTTTAAAATTAGCAGCAGAGGCGATCGCATTCATCAAATCATAGGAAAAACCTTGCAATTTTCCCCCTGCGCCTTGAAACTCAAAGGGTGGAAACGCTGGTTCAGTTGCTACCCGCAGAGTTTTACCAATGCTATCATTCACACTACAGCCAGTTAGTAAGATACAACTCACACTAACCACCAACAACCAGCGCCACCAAACCATTAAATTTAACCTAGCTATTTTATTCATGTCCTTCTGCGGTTTGTGAAAAATTTTTAGCACCGGACAAAAATTATATAGCTTGGTGAAACTTAGTAATTTAGGTTCGATAGTGATTGATGATATTTAAACAGAGTTTTTGGAGTGATGGGATTTTTGTTTAAATATCCAACCCATACCGACAATTAACAATAATGTACCTGCGCCAAAGGGAGTTTCTGGAACAGGCGGATTTGCTACCTTAGCTGAAATTCGTTGGATTCCGCCGTTAAAATCAGCAACAAAAATACCTTCAGAGTCTGCCAGGATAGCCAAAGGATTTCTAAATCCATCAGCAACTTGAGTAACTTCACCAGTTTCAGGATCAACCAGAACAACATCACCATAACTTAGTGAATTTTCTCTATCAGTTTCGGTGATAGGGCCTCGGTTCCAACGAGCAATAAAAGCCTGACCTTGAAACTCAGATGGTAATCGATCGCCTAAATAAAAAGCAATCCCATCAGCCGAGGAAGAAGGCCCCAAACCATCAGGGTTTTGTGGATCGTGAAGTGTATAGGCATCAGTGTACAGATTATCAAATGTTGTCGACCTCACAAGATTATTGGCATCAAAGAACCCCGATGCAATTGCGTCAGGATTGTTGCGCCAGTTGTCGTTAACATAACCATAGTCAGCTTTCAGTTCAGCTTTGAATAATTGGTCATGAACATCATTACTGAAATCTGCATCAAGCGCATCTTGGGGATGAGCAGTGCTTGTTCCATCTCCATTAGAATCTGCGCGACCATAGTTATTCGTAAACCATAAGTTACCATCCCCATCTAATCCCAACCCAAATGGATTTCTCGCACCAGCCGAATGCACAATTAGTTTATCTGTTGCTGTGGAAGAATAAGGGGCGCTAGAGGTAAAAAAGGCGGTATCTTGTAATAGTTGACCAGCTTCATCTCGCAACTGCGCCGCATTGGGTAAGTCAGGAACCCTGGTTAAATCTTGAATCCAAGAAATTGTCCCACCATAGGAAGTCTCGCCAAAATTATCTTCACCAAACAGCCGATTACGTCCATCAATAGTGCGAGTCCCAATTCCTAAGTAAAGTGTATGATTGTGAATTTGAATTTGATTAGCGGAATGATCTCCGAAAGGAATGCCTTCAACAATATTGACATTAGTTTCTCCAGATTCACCCCATAAACCATTATTATTGCTATCACTAAGTCGCACCAATCTATTGTTGGCACTCAGATACATCTGATTTCCCTCAAAACCAATTCCCAGACCACCAATAGTTGTAGCAGTTTGGCGATCGCTGAGTAATCCCGTTTTTTTGTTGTAGGCAAAACTCCATACATCCGCGTTGGTTGTACTTGCATAAAGTCGTTGATCAGGGCCAAATGCTAATTGAGTGATGCGACTAGGTGTGGTGTTAAAGAAATCACCACTAACATTATTAATCTGCAGAATATCTTGATAAGCAGGCACAATACTAGCGGCGTTAGCTACACCATGAGAGTAAAGCCAAGTTCCACTCAAGCAAACTAATCCGGTTGTAATGACCGCTGATTTTCCTAAAAAATTAAGTTTATCGAGGATTTTATACATGGCGATCGCTCTTCAAAAAAATCGAGAAATTTCCAGTCACATACCTGTGCTTAATCGATAAATTTAAGTATTTTTTATAACTTCTAAATTTTATTCGTCAGAATATTACCATAAATAGAAGTAATCTTATATGTATATGCAACAGAATGTTTGACCATACCCTTCGCTCAGGAAACAGGGAATAGTGAAAAATTCTAACTGTGCGATTAAATTTGCAAATATTGAAAAAAACTTTGGTTCCCTCAAAGTTCTCAAAGGAATCACTGGCGAAATTCAGTCAGGGGAAGTTGTGGCGGTGATTGGTGCTTCTGGTTGTGGGAAAAGTACCTTACTGCGATGCTTCAACCGTTTAGAAAGAATTGATCACGGTTCTTTGGTAGTTAACGGGATGGAATTATCTCAATCGAATTTCCAGACTCAACAACTACGCCAACTGCGAACCCAAGTGGGAATGGTTTTTCAACAATTCAATTTGTTTCCCCACCTCAGCGTTTTGGAAAACCTCACCCTTGCGCCACGTAAGGTTTTAGGCAAAACTGCCAAAGAAAGCGCCCAACTCGCAGGGTTATATTTAGAAAAAGTTGGTTTGTTTGATAAAGCCTCGGCTTATCCCGAACAACTATCTGGTGGACAAAAGCAAAGAGTAGCGATCGCTCGTAGCTTATGTATGAATCCCCAGATTATGCTATTTGATGAACCTACCAGCGCCTTAGATCCTGAACTTGTCGGTGAAGTTTTACAAGTGATGCAACAATTAGCCGCCGAGGGAATGACAATGGTAGTCGTCACCCATGAAATGCAATTTGCCAAAGAAGTTGCTCATCGAGTGATATTTATGGATAAAGGTGTTGTCGCCGAACAAGGCGCAGCTTACGAAGTGATCACAAATCCCCAAAGCGATCGCCTGCGTACTTTCCTCAGCCGCCTAAGTGCTAAGTAAGCTATATGGGTTCAGAGGTGAGGGGTACAGAGGAATGATTTATAATTTTTCACTCAGAACTCAGCACTCAGCACTCTTAAAGATATTCCCGCAAAAAATCAAACGGATCATCTTCCCAACACGGTTCAGGTGTCATTAAGTGTAAACTCCTGTTGATGTCAGCTTCAATTTCATCAAAGTCTTCCCTGTCAAACAATTCTATCAACGCTTTCCAGTCGCGCTGTCTGAGGGAATTGAATGCAGGAGCATATATCTGGAGATTCATTAAGGAGTTCACACGCAAAATTTGAGTTGAGTTCTGTAACAAATGTCTCTTTTGGTCAGTAAACTACAATATTCTAACGTGGTTAGATATATAACTCAGTCAGATTGAAGATACTAAGTAGTATTTCCAACAAAATCAACTACCACCAGAAAAAAATATTAAATTGCAATTATGGGGTTGATTCCACAACATCAACACCAAATACATCTGCAAAACATTGCACAACATAAGGACGCACCTCTTCGCAAGTAATACCAGGAATCCACTCTGCTAAACTGGCGACTGGTTTATCTGCGATACCGCAAGGAACAATATATTGAAAGCCTGTCATATCAGGACAAACGTTTAACGCAAAACCGTGCATGGTAATCCAACGGCTAACTTTAATGCCGATCGCTGCAACTTTGCGATTTTCTAACCATACACCAGTCAAACCAGTCAGGCGATCGCCTGTCAAGCCATAAATTGCTAACACCCGAATCATCACTTCTTCCAGTTGACGCAAGTACCAATGCAAATCTTGACAATGACGTTGCAGATTTAAAATGGGATACCCCACCAGTTGACCGGGACAATGATAAGTCACTTCGCCGCCGCGCTCAACTCTATGAACTTCAAAATTACTTTGTTCCATGTCGAACTTGAGAAATTCTGGTGTTGCTCCTTGTCCCAAAGTATAAACAGGGGGATGTTCTAGCAAGATTAGCACATCATCGAGGCTGGGGTTTTGAACACGCTCAGAAACAAGCGATCGCTGCCATGCGTGTGCATCTGTGTAAGACATCAATTTTTTGTTATATAACAAACAGCGGTTTAGAAGCGGTCTATTACTACGGATCATGCCAAAAATCAACTGAAAGAATAATGAAATATATTGCAAGTTAGATAGTTGCACAAAATAATTGTCAAGCTATGCAAAGGATTTTAAAGGAACATCAAGGGAACCTGCTACAGAAAATACAAAGTGCTAGTTTGAATATATAAATAACCGCAACGGTCTTAGGAGGAATTCTCTGCAATAAGCATCACGCCAAAACAAGAGGAAAGAATGAACTGGCTGATGACTCTAAGAATTAAGATAAAAGCGCAGATATCCAGTGACGATATAAATCAAGGGAACGCGTGAAAATTGAAAGCAGTAAATTTAGAGCAAACTCAACAGTACATCAAACTACAACAAAACTTGTTTTGGCGAGAGTCATAGACCTTACCGCAACTTCCTTTCTCACAAAACAAACTCACATCACACATCACATATAGAGCGGGAGATTTTACATGAAGCTTGTCATCCACGGCAAAAATATTGAAATCACCGAAGCAATTAGGGATTACGTGCATCAAAAGATAGAAAAAGCGGTTAGTCACTTTCAGAACATTACAAATGAAGTGGATGTCCACCTAAGCGTAGCTCGCAATCCCCGAATTAACCCAAAACAAGCAGCTGAAGTCACTATCTTTGCAAATGGTAGTGTCATCCGTGCCGAGGAAAGCAGCGAAAACTTATACGCCAGCATTGATTTAGTCGCAGATAAAATTGCTCGTCAATTACGCAAATATAAAGAAAGGCGGCAAGATAAGAAAACTCATGCTCAATCTACAACCGAAGTAGTTGTACCAGAACCAGTTGTACCAGATTTAATTGGCGATCGCACTCCCGAATTACCTAGCGAAGTCGTCAGGACAAAATATTTCTCCATGCCACCAATGACTCTGGAAGAAGCATTGGAACAATTACAATTAGTGGGACACGACTTTTATATGTTCCGCAATTCCGAAACTGGAGAAATTAATGTGATTTACGAACGCAACCACGGCGGTTACGGCGTAATTCAACCGCGTAATAATAACGGTCATACCAACGGCAAAAACGGTAACGGTAAGGCAGTCCACAACAACATTATTATGCAGGAGAAATCACACTCGGTTAAATGAAGAGTGCTGAGTTGAAAGTGCTGAGTTCTGAGTTAAAAGACCGCCCCTTGTGGGCGGGGTATTGACCATAGTACTTGCTGTACACTTCGACTGCGCTCAGTGTACAGCACTCAGCACTTTAGCACTTAGCACTCACTTACTGAGAGTTTGCAAAGTTTTCAGCGCTTCTGTAACGTGTCCTTGAAAGTTCAACATCGAATCAAAGACATACTGCACCACTCCCTGTTGATCAATAACATAAGTTACCCGACCAGGAAACAAACCAAAAGCCGCAGTTGCACCATATTGCTTACGTACTTGGTCGCCTTTGTCACTCAACAGAACGAACGGTAAATTATATTTTGCGGCAAATTTCTGGTGAGATTCGCTAGAGTCACCACTGACACCAATCACCTCCGCACCAGCATCTTTAAACACTTCATATTGGTCACGGAAAGCACAAGATTCGGCGGTGCATCCAGGTGTATCATCTTTGGGATAAAAGTACAGGACAACAGCTTTTTGACCACGGTAGTCTTTTAAGCTAACTGTTGCACCATTTTGAGCAGGTAAGGTGAAATCAGGAGCAATATCTCCAACTTTAACAGCCATAGGTATTTAAAAAATTGCGATCGCCTATTTATGAATGATATTATGCCGTTTTGAGACGATCATTAGTCACTTGTCCCTGATTTTTTGCCAATGCAAATGACTAAAAACGACCTTTACGGTTCATTCTGTAATTATTTAGATGTGTTGTAGCTGACTACTTGTTCAGAGAATCGCTTAGTTGAGTACCTGTGTAATTGGGAACCCAACCCTCCGCTGAGGGAAAGTAGCGCACAGCTTTAAATTTTAACGCTGCTGTCAGACTACACCAATGCTCCACACCTGGGGGGATAGAAATATAGTCTTGAGATTGAACTAAAAGCTGTATTTGGCTACCATCTGGTCTAACAAAGCCAAAAATCATTTCTCCCGCTAATACATACAGTGGTTCCGCTGCTGTATGAGTATGGTAACGGCTATATGTATCCAGCAACATCTGAAGATTCGGCACCCCTGGATGCACATTCAACAAATCACACCAGAGAGAACCATTTTCTTGTTGAAGAAATTCAAACACGCTGTTATGCAATTCAACAATGTAGTCTTTCTCTAAAGCATTTAAAACATCCTGTTCTAGGAGATTGGCGAAAAGCAGCGATGTTCCTGGGTCATAGTGCTTGAGATACACACCAACAAGAGCAAGTTCACGCACTATCTCACTTAAATCGCTCTCGACTCTACCATCTTCTAGTAATAGGATCGCCATGACAGAAAAATTAATAATTAACTGTTAAAAAAAGTATACTCAAATTTGGCACAATAAGCCACTATTGCCTATCGGCATACTGGAGTATTTAGATAAATTCTATAACTATAGATGACTATAGACTAATGCATTACTATACATCAAAAGCGAACCTTCTAGAATGCAAATTACATTAGCCAGCGCAGAGTCATTAGGACATTTTGAGAACGTCAAATCTTATCTTGCACCATTCCACAACGTAAAAGTCAGCCTGTGATAAAATTTTCACCATTGCCCACCTGACTTTAATTGCCATAAACTAGCTGGTGCAAGATGTCAGCGCCCACAATAAATGAAAGAAATTTATTGATTTCTAAGCAGCCAAATCTATCTTGAAGCAAGTCAAGTTAGAGAAAATCACAAAATATATTAGATGAGTTGGACTATTTGAAACTCATTAGCTCTGATTTTTGACCATTAAAACTTGTAAAATCTTGATGGCGCTATCACAAGGAATATCTAAAGCTTGGTACAAGTCGGTTAAAAAATTTTTTTCTTCTTCAGTGACTATGCTTTCTGTCATTACTAAATCAGCAGCGACAGCAAAAGCTACTTCTCGGAGTTCTGGTGATAAAGATGCTTTAGCTGCATTAAATAAAGCATTAAAACCATCACGGCGAAGAATATTTAGGTTTTTTTCTAACAGTTGATTTATGAAATCTTCGGAATAACTGCTAAAAAGCTTGAGTCGTGACAATACAGAAGAGATACTACGCGCTTGCTGTTCCGAAAGCAAATCATCTGATGTAACTGCGACCAAAGCAATAGCAGCAAAAGCTTCGGCTGATGTCAATATCTCTGGGGCTTGGCTTTCTTTGCCCAGGATTGTGTCTACTAAATTCATGGTTTTTGCTCCTGGATTTGGGTCTCAGTAGCGTACAGTTACCTGTATGTTCTGAACTTGCAAGTAGTTCTGCAACGCTGTGAGACTTTCAAAATCTAGTGTTCCCAGGATTTCTTTACGGCGAACACCTACTCGTATTTGGTGTTTTTTGGCAAGTAGTCCACCTTCAGGCTTTAAGTTAGCGTTCTCCTGTTTTTTCAATTGTTTCTATCACTGCCAATCCTATACCAGAAGCTGCGATTAACAGGACTGCTGATAACAAATAGGCGTTAGTAAGCATCCGAAGGGCATCATCAAAGAAAATATAGGTGGTCATTGCGTCACCTTTGAACTCTGTTTGGCTAGTAGTAGTTATTTTTCAACACGCTGACTATGGTTCCCGTTGAAAAATCCCTAGCAATTGCATCTTAACAAAACTTTAGCTACTAAATCAGAGTTTTCTAAATTTTTCTTTCTGAAGATTCTGTAAATTTCAGCAGAATTTGGTAAATAAAAATACGGAAAATTTTTAATGTAGAAAATCCTGCCTTGAAAATCACCGCAAAATTGGCTATTTGATTAGTAAATTCAATAACACATAATATTGATTTTTAGAGAATTTTTGGTTGTAAAATAGCCAAAAAATGCACCTTTTGCAGCAATCTAGACGTTAATACTAAATATATGACCAATTACATACTGGTGAGAAAAGTTGTTGTCAATTGATTTTTAATTTTTAGTTATTTTTTTCAATAAATTTTTTGATTAGTTCACCACTACTAGGGGTACAAAATCTGGTTAAGGTGGTAGTCGTAATTGTGAACCAATTTTTGTAACGAATTGTAAAGAAAGCTGGGGTGTGGGCAAATGGCACATTCTCCGCTTGAGGTTTTCATTAGTCCTTTCTTTGCCCCATTCATGGAAGTGGCGTATTTTGGATGATGAAGAGGGCGATCTAGTTCTAAACTACATTGAAGCGGTAAACCTGGATTTGCTAAGATTTCCAGTGCGTAAACTTTGAAACAGAGCAACTCTTCACTACCATGCCAACATCAACAATTGACGGTAAAGACGCAGCAGCTATCCAAGCCGCAAGAGAAGGAGTGGCTGTGTGCGATCGCTCTTTTTGGGGACGCATCCGCGTTGCAGATGACGACCGCATCCGCTTTTTACACAATCAAACTACTAACGATTTTCAAATTCTTCAACCAGGGCAAGGCTGTGATACGGTGATGGTCACATCCACTGCCCGCACAATTGACTTAGTAAGTGCATACATTCTTGATGATGCGGTACTGCTGCTAGTTTCGCCCAACCGTCGAGATTTTTTAATGCAATGGCTAGATCGCTACATCTTTTTTGCTGATAAGGTGCAGTTAACCGATGTCACAGAAGAAACAGCAACCTTTAGCCTGATTGGCCCAAATAGTGATGCCATTATAGAAAAATTAGGTGCTGGGGCAATTATTGGTAAACCATCCAAAAATCATTTATTAGTTGATGGTGGTTTGATTGTGGCTGTAGGTAGTGGCTTGGCTTCGCCTGGATATACCCTAATTTTGCCAGCTACCGACAAACAAAAAGTGTGGCAACAAATTTTAGAATTGGGGGCTGTAGAATTAAGCGATCGCGCTTGGGATACGTTACGCATTATTCAAGGAAGACCAACCCCCGACGCAGAACTAACAGACGATTACAATCCCCTAGAGGTGGGTTTATGGCAAACTATTTCTTTAAGTAAAGGTTGTTACATTGGGCAAGAAACCATTGCGCGGTTAAATACCTATAAAGGAGTCAAACAAAACCTGTGGGGAATTCGCCTCAGCGCCCCAGTGGAAGTTGGTAGTGCGATCGCCCTTGGAGAAGAAAAAATTGGTAAACTTACCAGTTATACCGAAACCAGTGAAGGTTACTTTGGACTTGGTTACATCCGCACCAAAGCTGGCGGTGTGGGCTTAAAGGTAAAAGTTGGAGAAGTTGACGGGGAAATCGTGGACATCCCATTTGTCTCTCATGAGTATCCACAGTAACTAAACTTATTGTGTAATCATCCACAAATTTTTATCACTACGATTATTCCAGCGTTAACACTTGAGATGGCATATCCACTACTAATTTACGATTTTTTAACCACTGGCGACCCAGTAAAATTTCGAGTAATCCTTGTCCTACATGAACAGGAATATCAAAATATTCGCCATCAATTCGCACTTTTCCTAGATAAATATCAAATTCTGCTTCTCCTTGGGCTGTCAGCATTGTTTGCTGTTCTAGATATATCCAACCAAGTGCTTCTAAATCCTGGTTATTAATTGCTAACCACCAGGAAAATCCTGTATCAAAAAGTGCATCTACTGGTACTTCCAAACCATCAGCAGCTATCAAATCTATTTCAAAAAATAATTCATCCTCATCACCGAAGTTGCCCAAAATCATATTCTGCCGCACACCCCAGTTTCATTGATGCGGAAAACGTGCAACCTAGCATTTGGGTATTTTTGATGTGCTATTTGTGCGACTAATAAAATATCCTCATGCAAAAAATATTCTTCACTTTCTGGCTCAACTGCCATATACCAGTTGTAATGGGTTCTAATTAATTCTGGTTGTACCTGCTTAAAAATAACTTGGGAACGTTGTTTGAATGCTTCTCGTTCAGCATTCCATTGAGCTTTTTGTTCTTCCGTCCATTGAATTTCTGGGAATATTCTTCCCCGACGTAATGTATGAGTAGACTTTGCTTTAGTCATGAAAATTATTTAAACGGGATTTTGTTGCGATTAGTGACTAACTGGACTGTAAAAGTAGATCCTTCATCTAGTTTACTTCTGACAGAAATCGAACCTCCACAGCGCCACAATAACCGTTTAACAATAGTTAAGCCTAATCCAGCACCACTCAAGTCCTCAGTGGTTCCTGAACGCACGCGATAAAAGCAGTCAAAAATTTTGCTAATTTCGGTTTCCGCAATGCCAATACCTGTATCACGGAATTCTAACTGTACATGGTCTCCTTGAACACGCGATCGCACCCACACTTGCCCACCTTTGGGGGTAAATTTAATGCAGTTATGTAGCAGATTAATCACTATCTGTCTCAATCCACCAGTGACACACCAAACATCTGGTAGTTCTGTGGGTACGGTGTAGGCCAGCATGATCCCTTTTTCTTGCGCTACAGGCTGGTAGGTGCTGACTACTCCAGGGACAATATCCGCTAGACGCACTAATTCTAGACTTGTGGCTTCTAGATTATGCTCTAGATTCACAAGATCTAATAGACCAGTGATGAGTATACTCTGGCGATCGCACTGAGTATTCAGCATTTGTAAATAACGTTGGCGCTGCGGCGGTTTTATGGTGGGGGAATTTAATAGCGACAGTGCTGTTTTCATGTGTGTTAAAGGTGTCCGCAGTTCTTGACACACACTACTTAAATAATCATCTTTCAGTTGCTCTTTGTTTTGCAACTTTTGATTTTGGACTTGCAATTTGCTAATGCGTTTATTGGCAATTTGACGATGAATGGAATTTTGGCGTTGGAGTTGTTTTGCTAGGAGTTGACTGATGAGTGCCGGTTCGATTGTACTTGGGTAAATCAACTCAGCCGGAAAAACTTCAGATGACTCCGGTGCAGCCACCTGTTTGAGAGCATCTAAAACTTGCTGAATTATTCTGCCTTCCATTGTCATCACAGTCAGCAAAGAGGGAATCTTACTACTCTTAGCTTTATTAGAGGGGCGGTTTTGATTTCTTTTCCTTGGTCGCCGCGCCACAATTAAACTACAAAATTGTGGCGAGGATACTATAAAAAAGTATTCTCGCCGTAGTTGATAGTTTGATAGTAGTTGTACACAATTTGGCGGAGTTGGGGTTGTTTCACCTGTAACTTTTGCTTCTTCCCCACCATTTATTTTCTCTATTCGGCAAATATTAATAACTCCAGCTGCACTCATCGCAGATTGATAACGCCTTAATTCTGCGTGCCAAATTTTTCCTGGTGGTAACTTAACCCAAAAAGTTGCCGTAATTTGCTGCTCAATCAATAAATCGATTTGCGACCTCAGCAGCGATAACAAACTTGCAGGATTGCTTGGCAATGGTTGAGGTGGTGTGTCCACTCCCAAAGCCAGCTGATAGATGGATAGCTCCTTACGCAGAGAATCATTCATGAGTCAAGCACAACAAGGAAGAAATAATTATGTCATTGATTGTCAATTTCATGTATGTGATTGTTACAAAAAAACTACGTAAAATACATTAAGTTATAAACGGGGATGAAAGAGGAAGAAAGTATGAAGTATGAAGGATCAAGGATGAAACCATAGCTAATGTGAATTAGACGGTGAAATCCTGGCAATTTTGTTGATGATTCTAACATTATGGTTTTGGACAAGCCGAGAAACCTGATTCACAATTTCATACTTCAGACTAGCCTGCGGCAAGCTGCTAAAAGCGTCTACATACTTCAGACTTCATATTTCACCCTTTATTCTTGCCTGTAAAGCGTCTCGTGCGTGTTCTCGGTCATCAAAGTGGATTTTTTCTGTACCCAAAATTTGATAATCTTCATGACCTTTACCCGCTAACAGTACTCCATCACCGGGTTGAGCTTGTAAAATTGCGGTACGAATGGCCGTAGCCCGATCGCAAATTACAGTCGGTTGCAAAGTGTCGGGGATTCCGGCTAAAACATCTTGCAGAATTTTTTCGGGGTCTTCGGTGCGGGGATTGTCGGAAGTGACAACGGCCACATCTGCCAACTCTGCGGCGATTTTACCCATTTTTGGGCGTTTAGTGCGATCGCGATCGCCACCACAACCAAATACACAAATCATCTTACCCGGAATAAATGGACGTGCAGCTTTGAGTAAGTTTTCTAAGCTATCGGGGGTATGGGCATAATCCACAATCACGCTGATTTCTTGGTTTGGCTCAATTTGCACTCGTTCCATCCGTCCCGGAACACCAGGAAAATCACTAATTGCAGCGGCGATTAACTCTAAATCTAGTCCTAAGTGGAGAACTGCACCCACCGCAGCTAAAACATTTTCTAAATTATATTGACCAACCAATGGTGAACGAAAGGCTACTTCACCCTTGGGTGTATGTAAAACACCGCTGACACCGTTGGGCTGATAATTTAAATCGCTCATCCACAAATCAGTATGGCGATCGCTGACACTGTAACTCCACACTTGTTCTGATGGTAATCGGGCGATTAATTGTTTACCGTAGGGGTCATCAGCGTTCATGATGGCCTTACCTTTGAGATATTCGGGGCTAAATAACAACGCCTTCGCTGCAAAATAGTCCTCCATATCGCTGTGATAGTCCAGATGGTCTTGGGTGAGATTGGTAAATACTCCCACCTCAAATGGACAACCCAAAACTCGGCCTTGCGCTAATGCGTGGGAACTGACTTCCATTGCGCCAAACTCACAACCAGCATTGACGGCTGCTGCTAACTGCTGTTGTAGTTCCACCGCAAAAGGCGTAGTGTGAATAGCAGTCTGCACAAAACCCGGCCAGCGAGTGTATAAAGTCCCCATCAAAGCCGTAGCAAGATGAGCTTTATTCAGGAGAAATTCAATCAGGTGAGTCGTGGTAGTTTTACCGTTAGTGCCAGTCACACCCACTAATTTGAGTTTTTGTCCGGGATAATCGTAAAAAGCCGCTGCTATTTGCGCGCAAGCTTGATTCATATCACTAGCACTAATCACTACAGCCTCCGGCGTGGGAGGATTTTTTTCGGCAGCTTCGGCAGAAACAATCGCCGCGATCGCACCAGAGGCGATCGCACTTGGCCAAAATTCTCCACCATCTACCCGTGTTCCTGGCATTCCAATAAATAAATCTCCCTCACCGCAAGCATGGGAGTTGGTTTTTAAACCCTTAACTTCCGCATCTGCTAAATCAGGATTATTCGGCAATTGTGCCACATTTCCTACTACTGCTAGTAATTCCCGCAATTTCATCTTGTGAACCTCGCCACACGCTTATCTTGCGCTTATTCTGCATCATTTTTTTTGATATTGGATAAATACTTACACAACATTTGCTGAATTTGCTGGACACTAGCACGGGGAGAAGGACGTGGTAAAGGTTGTTCAAAAGCCTCTAAACCTGGGGAATTGGCTAAAACCAGCACTGGGACTTCATATTCATAAGCCAGTAACCAATCTTCACGAGTTGTAATGTCACGAATCTCTAACTCTATAGCCAGATTTTGGGTTGCTAAAATTTGTTCTAATTTTTCCTGTAAGCCCTCGCACAAATGACAACCGGGTTTACTGTACAAAATTAAGCGCATAGAAGTATTAAGTGTGAAATATGAAGTCTGATTCTTCAATCTTTCTAATCTTATAGGTTGAATTTAAACTCAGCACTCAGCACTAGAAAAAAGCGAATGGGGGTCATCTGCCTTCTAAGATGGACTATAGTCAGTTTTTGTGGAGTTTTGGGAATGACCGCAACAGATCCTGTAAAGTTGATGAAGCAAGAGGTTGGTAAAGCCGCCGCCCTACTAGTAAAATCAGGTTCAATTGTCGGTTTAGGTACGGGTTCAACAACAGCTTATACAATTCAGTATTTAGGCGATCGCCTCAAATCTGGTGAACTTAAAGATATTGTGGGTATTCCTACTTCTTTTCAATCAGAAGTATTAGCCAAGGAATATGGTGTACCTCTCACCACTTTGGATGCTGTTGACCACATCGATATCGCCATTGATGGCGCAGATGAAGTTGACCCCCAAAAGAATTTGATTAAAGGCGGCGGTGCAGCACATACCCGCGAAAAAGTAGTAGATTACTTAGCCAGTCAATTCATTGTTGTGGTAGACAGTGGTAAGTTAGTTGACCGCTTAGGCTCTGTGTTTGCAGTCCCCGTAGAAGTTATCCCAATGGCAATTACTCCTGTTACCAATGCCATTAAGCAACTGGGCGGTAAACCAGAACTGCGTATGGGTATTAAAAAAGCCGGGCCAGTCATCACCGACCAAGGTAACTTTGTTCTTGATGTCAGATTTGACTCTATCGACGACCCAGTGAATTTAGAAAAAATCCTCAATAACATTCCTGGTGTGTTAGAAAACGGTATTTTCGTCAACTGTGCAGATGTCGTTTTAGTTGGCGAAGTTATAGACGGTCAGCCAGTAGTCAGACAGTTGTAAAAGGGTGTAAGGGTGTAGGGGTGTAAGAGTTTTTATAGTTTATGCTTTTACACCCCATCCTTCCCTATTTCTAGATAGCCAATTCTTTACTCAGCACTCAGCACGGGCTAAACGCCCCGCTACCGCTCTAAGCGCAGCCATGCCCGCAGGGCTTTACAGCACTCAGCACTTACAACTCAGCACTAGATTTAAGCGTACTTATTAATTACCTTAGCAAAATCTGGTATAGCCTCTTCTATATAGGGTTTAACTGAACCTCTAAGTTTTTCATAAGTTCCCCGCACAATTGGCCGTGACACCTTCTTCGCTCTGGCATCAGTAATGCTCAATAGTGCGTCTGCTGTGCGAGATTTATTTGTAGCAAGGTGCGCCACTGGATCACCATTTTGTACGCCTTCATTCCACATTGGATCAAGGGCTGTAAAGCAGTCTGGTAAAAGTTGCTCAACGGCGTAGGCGATATACCCTGGCTTAACTCCTTTCAGGGCTGAATAAGCAGCTTTGAGTCCAAGACCGCTAATTCCTGACTTAGAAGTGAGTTGTGTTTCTAACAGTTTGCAACAGTCATCAACAACCATTGCTCTTTTGTCTGAGTTTAAAAGTTTGTCGCTCAATCCCATTTCACTCCTCCATAATGTTAAGGCGATCGCTGTTCTCTATTTTCCCCAGTTAAAGGGAAATTATAAGAAATGGTAACAGAGCGAGAGAGTTTTCGTAGCCTTGCTTCTGTATGTTGACAGACTTGGGTGATTGTGAGTCAGAAATTTTCGCAATAACTTGATGCGCGATCGCTCTCTCATGTTTAATCAAGCTATGTACTAAAACACACATACTCATCAGTAGTATTATTGCGATCGCTGTTTTAGAGTAATGAGCGATTTAGGTTTTGGCAAATTATATAATTAAATAATTACTTGCAAAATTATAAATCAATGACATTACTTAACGCACGTAATTTATCTTTAGAAGAAGTTCATCGTTTGTTTGGCTTTCAAAAGCAGTACAATGATTCATTTTCTAACCTATTATCTTTAGAACCTCTGAGCCAAGAAGAACAGCAAGAACTAAAGCAGATTCAAAATGATTTTGATAGATATCTAAATACAGGTAAAGTTTCCGAAGGGCAAGTCAAGTTTCTTGCAGTTGCGCCTTTACTGCGATTAGCTGGCTTTTATCGCTATCCCATAGAGATTGTTTTAGAAGAGAATATTGCTGATATTGCAATAGAAGATGAAGACACAATAATTAAAGGCAGATTTGATATTTTAGCTGTTAGTAAAGCCAAAAATACAAAACCTCAAGCATATTTCTGGCTGCTATTAATTGAATCTAAAAATAGTCAAGTTGATATATTTACTGGATTACCTCAATTACTAACTTATGCTTATAAAGGTTTAGATAATCAAAAATCAGCTTGGGGTTTAACTACTAATGGTAGAAGTTATCAATTTGTCTATATAGAACAAGGAAACCCGCCAGTATATCAACTACTGCCGTTGTTAAATTTTATGGAATCTATGCGAGCAATTGAATTATTGCAGGTTCTCAAAGCAATTTGTCAGTTATAAAGTTAAATCTGTAAATTTTTTAATAACTCTGCTGTTTGCGATCGCTCCACTAAACTATTTGCACATAAAATACCAGAAGCGGCGACTGCTGGTACACCAATTCCCGGCATAGTACTATCACCGACACGATATAAACCGGAAATTGGCGTGTGTGTACTCGGAAACATCCCCTTACCCGCAGCAATAGACGGGCCATAGGTTCCTTGATATCTTCGTAAATAATGGGCGTGAGTTAACGGTGTCCCGATAAGTTCTAACACTACACGTTCTCGAATATTTGGGATAATTCGCCCTAAGGCGCGATATAAAGTTTGGGCTTTCTCTATTTTCTTGGCTTCATAACTATCATTTCGTTCCCAGCCAGCAAACGGTTCCAGGGTGTAAGCATGAACTACATGATGTCCCTCTGGTGCGAGAGTTGTATCCCATACGCTAGGAATGGAAATCATGCACGTATTACCGGGTGTGGTGATATCTTGATCAGAGTCGTGAACTACAACATGATGTCCTGTTAAATTTTCTAAGCCATTGCCACGAATACCCAAATGTAAATGGATGAAACTATCAACTGTGGGTGTATGTAGTGCAGTTTGGCGGTAAGTTGCTGGTAAATCTTCAGGACGCAATAGTTGATTGTAAGTATCCCAAATTGTGGCGTTGGAAATAACAATCGGTGCTGACAGAATTTCCCCGTTTTTTAACCGCACACCTACAGCTTTGCCAGATTCCACCAAAATTTGTTCAACGTGACAGCCTAAGCGTAACTTACCACCCCAGCGTTCTAAACCACGCACTAAAGCATTGACAATTGCGGCGCTTCCCCCAACTGGGTACTCTACACCACGCCCCCGTTCACCCAACATAAAAGCGACTTCTGGGGCAATTGTGCCATGTGCCTTTAAGCCAGACAGCAAAAAGCATTCTACATCGATGAGTCTGCGTATCCAAGTGTCTTTCACTGTGGCATCCATAACAGCGCCAGCCGAAGACTGCACCAAAGGCAAATACGGTAACATTTTAGCCAGCGATCGCACATAATTCAGTAACACAAAAATTACCTGCCAATCAGCCCGTAAAGCCAAGGTGGGTATATCTTTCATCCCCTCATACAAGCCTAACAAGCGGGTGACAAAATTCTGAAACTCTGTTGCACCTTGGGGTGTAATTCTTTGTAACTCCTGATGCAATCTTTGAAAATTGCTGTAAATTGCAATACTCGCTTCAGGAAAATGGTAGTGTCCTAAAGGATCATAGGGTATAACTTGAAGGGATTCCCCTAGAACATCAAGAACTTGTTTTACCGGGTTCAAACTATGGGTTCCTGTGAGTCCACAATAAAAAGAGGGGCCAGAATCAAATTCAAATCCTCGTCGTTTAAAGCTATGGGCTGCACCACCGGCAATTGTATGGCTTTCACAGACAATTACCCGCTTGCCATAACGTGCGAGTAACGCCGCAGCACATAACCCACCAATACCGCTACCGATAACTATGACATCATTTTTGCAGTGCTGAGTGCTGAGTGCTGAGTGCTGAGTTGAGAGTGATGAGTTCATGATTCTATTGACCATTCATTGACCCTTGACTTTTGACTAATGACTGAACCACTAATTGAACTGAAAGGCGTTTCTAAGTCCTTTGGTAACAATAAGGTTTTAGATAATGTGGACTTGACAATTTACCGAGGCGAAGCACTGGGAATTATCGGCCCCTCCGGGACTGGGAAATCAACAATTTTGCGAGTGATAGCCGGACTAACTAACCCGGATGAGGGTGAAATATATGTCCAAGGAGTCCGGCGCGAAGGGTTGATAGAAGATGGTGCTGACCCCATTGGTATTGGGATGGTATTTCAGCAAGCAGCGTTATTTGATTCTTTGAATGTGGACGAGAACGTGGGATTTTTACTGTATCAAAATTCCAAGTTACAGCGATCGCAGATTCAAGCACTAGTCAAAGAAAAATTAGAAATGGTTGGTTTACCCGGAATCAGTCATCTCTACCCCTCGGAACTTTCTGGTGGAATGCGAAAACGGGTGAGTTTTGCCCGTGCGATTATGTCCAACCCCGAAAATCCCAAAGAAGGGCCAGAAGTTTTACTCTATGATGAACCCACAGCCGGACTAGACCCCATTGCTTCGACAGTTATTGAAGACTTGATTCGTGATTTACAAAGTATGCACGGAGTTTGTAGTACTTATGCCATTGTTACCCACCAAGATAGTACGATTCGCCGGACAGCTGATAGACTAGTGTTTCTCTACCAAGGTAGAGTGCAGTGGCAAGGTACAGTTAATGACATGGATAGCACCGACCACCCATTAATTAGACAATTTGTGAGTGGGAGCGTGCAAGGGCCGATTCAGGTTGTTGGTTAGGTGGTTGGAGGAACAAATGCGAGAATTTATCACAAACCGCTTCACATCTAGACGAACGCTCAGAGAAGGTTCAGTGGGATTATTAATCTTGCTCGGACTGGGTTCCTTTGGGGTGATTATTCTGTGGTTGAATGGAGTTAGCGCCGCACGTAGTTCGTATAAATTTGTTGTCGAATTTGCCAACGCCGGGGGAATGCAAAGAGGTGCATCAGTCCGTTATCGTGGCGTGAAAGTCGGCAAAATTTCAGAAATCCGCCCAAGGTCAAATGCTATTGATGTAGAAGTAGAAATTGCTCCAGCTGATCTAATAATTCCTAGTGATGTCAGGATTGATGCTAACCAAAGTGGGTTAATTAGTGAAAGTATTATCGACATTACACCAAGAAAATCACTTGCTACTGAAGTGAAGGCAAAACCTTTAGAAAAAGGCTGCAATCCAAACTTAATTGTGTGCAATGGTTCTCGCTTAAAAGGTCAAATTGGTATTAGTGTTGATGACCTGATTCGCAGTAGCACTGAGTTAGCTACTTTGTACAACGATCCAAAATTTTATCAAAGAGTTAACCGACTTTTAGAAAGTTCCGCCGCCGCCGCTACTAGCGTTGCTGCCCTTAGTCAAGATGCTAGAGGGTTAACCAAAGGCTTCCAAGGACAGCTAAGTACATTTGGTGCAACAGCTAATTCTGTACAACGCGCCACAAATGAACTAACTGCATCTACGACTAAAACAGCTAATCAATTAAGTGTAACTGCTAATCAATTTGGTGCCACAGCTAAGGAATTTGGCTTAACAGCTAATAAGGCCAATCGTTTACTGACCAATTTGGATGATTTAGTCACGACTAATCGTTCCTCTTTAGTTGGCGCTCTCAATAATATTACCGAAACCAGTAATCAATTACGCGCTACAGTCACCAGTTTATCCCCATCACTTAATCGCTTAACGCAAGGGGAAGTGATTAAAAATTTAGAAGCACTTTCAGCTAATGCAGCCCAAGCTTCTGCTAACTTACGCGATGCGACAAAAACTTTAAATGACCCTAAAAATGCTTTACTACTACAACAAACTTTAGACTCAGCCAGAGTCACTTTTGAAAATACCCAAAAAATCACCTCTGATTTAGATGAGTTGACAGGTGATCCCAATTTTAGAAAAAATCTTCTGCAATTAGTTAACGGTTTAAGTGGCTTAGTTTCTTCTACACAACAAATGCAGCAGCAAGTTCAGTTTGCTGCAACTTTAGATGCTATGAAAGTAGCAGCTATCAAACAAAATGTAGTATTTCCCACACCAGTTGCGATTGAACAAACACCCGTAATTAATCCTGCAACTACCGTTGTGAAAGGTATAGAAAAACAGACTCAAACCTCCGATTTTTCAACTTTGAATTCGTCCCAAGAAAAGTTATTGCAGCAGTTACGACAGCATGGTAAACAACGAGCAACAGAATAGTAAATAAGTATCGATTTACCCAGATAACATTGATCATTGCATCCATTACTGTCTACAAGTATCTACTTGCGGCTATATCTGTTGCTTGATTTTAGACGATTGGGATGAAATACATCCCCAGACATAGAGATAATTTAGTTTTTTTACTTTAAATCTCCTCTCAAGATAGTAGATATACTTTCTTCAACAACCTAATCTAGTTCTCGAAGCTATAGAACAAAATACTTTTCTTTAAATTCGAGGACATAATTTATGGCTAATGAAAAATTTAAAAAAGCAGTAGATTCATCTGAAAGAGCAAAGGTAGATATGTATGACAGAGGGATTGTTCCCGCTGAAACTGCTGCTCGTAAAGAAAGAGAGGGAGAATTATATAAAACAGTACCCACAGAGCAAAGAGAAGCAGATGCTCCCACTGATGATCAAACCGATTCAGAAAGTCTACACACCACAGACGGTTACACTGTAGATAAAGAAGGTTTATTGAATAACTACGCAGTGGAACCAGAAATGTATTACGAAGTTCCAGGTGATGCGCGTCAAGAAGTAGCAGAAGATAGCGCACAACGGATGGAGGAACTTGAAGAAGTCAAGGAAGATAAAGAAGGCGAATTAACAGAAGAAGGTGACAAACGCGGTAGAGGCCCAGGAATAGTTTAGTCATTGAAGAATGCAGAAGCCAGAATCAATATTCTGACTCTTAAATTCTATTTAGATCACTCTCACTCGCCGATTCTTTCATAAAACTCCACCAATAACCTCTCTTAAAAAGTTTAAGAGAGGTTTTATTTCACAGCAGTTTATACTCAGCACTTTTACAGATTGAGTGCGGCTTTCCCCAATGATTGACAAATTACATCGTTTTGTGGTGTGTGAATGCGGCTGCACAAAACGTCACGGTAATGTCTTTCTAAAGGATTTTTTCTGGTTAATCCCGGATTACCAATCAGTTCCAAACCAATTTCTACAGCACGAATTGAGTTGGTTGTGCTGAGAAATTTCACAGCTTGTGCTTGTAAGTCTACATTGGTTCCAGACTCGTCTTTATCAACTGCTTGCGCCAAGTTATAAATTAGTGTGCGGTTAGCAAACAGCAGTGCTTCGATTTCGCCCACTGCTGTTTGGAAACGTGACAGACTAGCGAGTGGTGTTCCTAAATTTGACGGAGTGCGATCGCCAAGATATTCTATTAACCAGTCTCGCCCAGCTGTGGCAACTCCCAAATACAATGCACTCAATGTCAAACTGTTCCACACCACTGTTATGGGATCTGGTGATGATTTAACTGAGACAGGGCGAATATCTAAAGCATATTCATGGGGAATTAAGACATTTTCTAAAATTAAATCATGGCTACCTGTGGCTCTCATTCCCAGATGATCCCAAGTTTCGACAATTTTCACCCCAGGTAAGTCACGCGGAACTAAAAAATTCCCCACTTGGGGTTCATCTTCATCTGTTTTCGCCCAAACCACAAAGTAGCTGAGAATTGGACTACCTGTTGTGTATTGCTTATGCCCTGTTAAGCGCCAACCTTGCGTTGTTTTTTGGGCTGTTGTTGCTGGTAAACCGCCTCTCGCTGGTGTACCTAACTCTGGTTCTACGCGGGCGGCGTTGATCAGGGCGGGGTTGGCGATCGCTTCCCGACAAACTTTCTTGTATACTTCAGGATGCCAGCAACGGCTACGATTAGCTTTAGCGTGTTGTAAATAGTGCATAGTCAACACTAAAGCCGTAGAAGCATCTCCACTAGCTATGCCCTCAATAACTTGACAAATACTGGCCAGCCCTAAATCCTGTCCACCCAAATCAAGGGGAACCGTTAAACCCAACAGTCCCGCTTCATGCAGCGCCGTAAAATTCTCAAAAGGAAATGAACCATCTTTATCATGCACTGCGGCGCGAGTCGCAAAATCTTGCGCCAGTATTTTAACTTGATCAGAAAGTGACAAAGAAGTTCCTAAGCCTTGATGTACAAAGGTTTCTAGTAATAGTTGCTTCATTTTAATGCCAGCTAAAAATTGACTTAAAAGTACAGATAATAGTCAATAAATCGCAAATAACTATGCACCCCATCTTAAAAGTTGATATTTCTGAACTCAGCATATCTGAGCCAATACAGCTTGCAGAAGATTTATAGGACAGCATTTTGACTGATAGTAATGCAGTGACTCTGAGCGAGGAGCAAAAACAAGAACTGGATAGACCCTTAGAACTACATCGACAAAACCCAAAGCGGGGTTCAAGTTGGGAGCAGGTTAAGCCGCGACTGGGTTTTTCTTAATGATTCTAAAAATTTATTTAATATTTAAATCTCTTTTAATTTTTTTAGCTTTCCATATTTTGAAACGATTGTATAAAAAATCAGGATTGACAGACAGTTCTTTTTTCCAAAAAATTCTCATTATTAGAGATAAAACATATAATGCGGGGCCTAAACCTACAAAAGTCCAAGGCTCTAGCCATGACCAACCGTCATAAATCACAATTACTATACATATAGCTAAAACTGTTACAGCTACTAAGAAAATTATCATTAGCCAAAACCTAGCAAATTCATCTGCATAAGATTCAACTAATTTATTGATTGTATCAACATATCCTAAGCTCAAATTTTGATTGGTTGAATTTATAATCATAGATTTTGACACATAGGTACTTTGCATCAAAGATTTATATTCATATTCATTATGATCAAGAGATAGATTATGTATTAGATCCCTTTCATCATAATATCTACCTTTTCTTGTAATTTCAAATGTATAAATATCATCCATATTATTAAGCCTCAGAACTGTGTATACATCTAGAATGAAAGATTTGACTATTCCTGAAAAATCAAAAATACATAATTCATTCCGATTTTTATAATTTTGAATCGTATTTTCTAAATCTTTGTATAAAATTACACTGAAATTAAACACACAAGAATTTGCCTGAGCATATCTTAGTTTTTGATAATTTTGAATATCTATATCTCGCTCATCCCAATTCTTTGTTTTAAGGTCTTGATGTAAGTACTTGCCATTTTGAAGCAGTTCTAACTGCTTTAGCACTCTATCTTTAATAGTCTGAAGTTGAGTTTCAAGCTCTGCTCTTTTTCCCTTATCTCTAGTAATGCTTAAAAAACACACTTCTTTCAATACATAATTTTCATTTTCTATACAATAAATAATAGAATTGACATATACATCAGGGATGTCAGAGGTTACAAACAAATAGAGTGTTGTAGATTTTGCCATTTTATTAGTTAAAATTGACTGTAATGAATTTTCAATTTGATTCCTACCTTTTTTTTTTGCAGTGTCAAGATTAATAATTGACTGCTCAATACTTAATCCAACGCCACAACTCATTGACAATCCTGTATGCGATTTAAAAATCGCTATAATTTCCTCTAAAATCCCTACACCATATTTGCTATAGTTGTATTTTATTAAAACATCATCTCCTCCCGCAATTATTATCTTTATATCCTTTTTGGAATTAATATATTTTTCAATTTCAAATATAGCTATCTTAATATTTTCAGATAAAAATTCTGCTTCAAATGTCAGGTTTTGGTTTAAAAGTTCCGATAATCTTTCACCAATATTATCTCCATCAAGAAAAGCATAAACATTATACATACACAGTTCAACGTCATAAGTAGTAGATGACCGACCTTTTAATTTACAAAATACTTCACTAAATATTCCTGGCAACCCATGAGAATATAGCTATGCCTGATTGGTGAGTATACAAAGAAAGAATTAACAGCTAATGAAAAGTATGAATGCAAATGATGGCAGATAAATTTGTACCTCAACGCACTGGGAAATGCTATATAAGTGCAATGTAATGCCAGCTTTGCAAGCTGTACTTAATAATATTGATGATGAGACTGTGTATGGGTTGTGTATTGAGCATATCCAAGTTTCTCTCAACTCAATATTGAGTAAAACGGATATCAATCTTTCGTGATTTACTCCTCACTCTTTATTTTTGAGCTACCGCCACATTCAAATAGATGTAGACATAACTGCTGGGAAAGTGCTTGACACACTTCAACTCCGCGCACGCTGTTACCGCGCACATCTAAGGGTGGCGAAAATACTCCTATACCTATTTGATTGGGGACAACTGCGAAAATTCCGCCACAAACGCCACTTTTAGCCGGAATACCAACGGTATACGCCCATTCGCCAGCAAAGTTGTACATTCCACAGGTGTACATAACGCTGAGAATATCCTTTATATATTGATGGTCTACAGCTCGTTCGCCTGTGATGGGGTTAATTCCTTTGTTCGCCAATGTCGCCGCCATCACGGCTAAGTCGTGACAATTCACTATCACGGCACATTGCTTGAAATAAAGGTCTAATGCTTCTTCAATATTTTGGTCGATCATGCCAAAGTTCAGCATCAGGTGAGCCATTGCGCGGTTGCGGTGTCCGGTGCTGCGTTCGGAAGTAAATACAGACATATCGACGAATACATCATGACCAGTGTAGCGGCGAAACATTTCTAAAACGCGGTTGAGGCGTTCTGTTGCACCATCTCCCTTAATTAAGCTGGTGGTGGCGATCGCTCCGGCGTTTACCATTGGGTTATATGGTCGCTTCGATCGCTCATCTAAAATAATGGAGTTGAATGCTTCTCCTGTTGGTTCTACTCCCACTCTTGTCAACACATAATCTCGCCCGTGATCTTCTAGCGCTAGTCCGTAAGCAAATACTTTCGACATGGACTGGATAGTAAATAGTTGTTGGTAATCTCCAACTTCGTAAACTTGGCCATCCACAGTCACGATACAAATACTAAATAAATCCGGGTTTACCTTGGCTAATTCTGGAATATAGTTGGCGACTGCACCTTCTTGCAGAGACTTGTACTTAGAGTGCAAGTCTTGGAGAACAGATAACAATGGTGATGAAACTATTTCTAAATCTCCTAAATTTGCTTGTTTTGCCATGAAGCTGATAGTTTATTTGCGAAAATCATACATGATTAATTATTTTGAGTAGTCGAATCTCATTGTAATTTTTGCTACATTGCTAAATTCATGAATATACGTCCACTGGTGTTTTTTAATTTTCTCATTCTTATTTTTCTTTTAATTGTAAAAAATATTAGTTACAAAAGCACCTAATTTTTTTGCCCATGACCGTTAATGTCACTAGTTGTATAAATAACTTTTATTTTAGCAAAATTCAGTATATTTCCATATAACAATATACTATACAAGTTTTTTTAAACATCAATCATTACCGCCAATTTAAAAAAAAATTTGCTTGTAACTCTTGCTCTGAGTGCTATTCAGTCCATTATGATAATTATATAAATCTAGCCTAATTCAGTATTAACAACCATTTTTTTCCTTTAATATATTTAAAACTTATAACCATGATTTACAAAAATTATATGTTCTACAACATACAAATTTTTTGAGGAAACTAACAGGTAAATCGAGTCGATTTCACAAAAATCCAATCTGAGAACAATGTAAAGTTTTAATAAGAAAAATGTTCGTAGTCGAAAAAAACGCTACACACCTAAAATCCGCATTTGAACAAGGTTTCACTCTTTTGATCGGGATTTAAATTTGCGAAATTGAGGTTTGGTTACGCTAAAACCCTGATCCCCAAGTCCAAAAGTTCGTGTTAGTCTGTTGCAGTTATGAAAAACAAAGTGAAAGCGGAACGAGTTCGATTTTAAGGAAAACTTTTGCTTTTTATGGCATTAAATTCCGTTAATCAAAAAAACTACTGTTCTACAGTCGCTTGAAAATTGGACGCATGAACCAAAGACATTTGTGGACTACTGTCGCCTTGTTTGTGACTCTTACCGGGATACCCTCAATGGGTCGCACTCAAACTACCACTCAAACCACCAAGGAAGCTCATCCAGTTTCCCAAAAATCACCAAGTGGTGATGTGGTCAAGGTAGGTGAGTACCAATCCCGTACAGAGAAACAGAATTCTGATGCTGTGATTACAAGCATTCATTCTCACAGTATTGGAGGTCATCAAGCGGCAACCCTGTACATCCGGAATATACCAGTACTCACTTTTGTGAGTTCTAAGCAAGCTGCGAGTGTGGAAGCAAAACAAGGTGTTGTGGGAGAAGTAGGGGGCGTGCAGTCGTACGCCCTTATTGCTAACAACTCAACTAAAGTGGCAAGTACTGGCAATGTAGTAAGTTCTGGAAACCAAGTCGGCTCACTAGAAAATGACCCTGTTCAAAAAGCTAGTGTAATCGCAGCTAAAATCAACCAGCTGATTCAAGACAACGTTGATGCCAAGCAGATTACGGTCAGTTGGAAAGATAAAAGCTCTGCTGCACAGCAACAGCCTAGCGATCGCTATACAATCAAAATCAAAGACCAAGAATTGGTGGAAATCAACGAAAATACCCGCCTAGCAGACACCACCAATAATTTGGCACAAGACGCATTACAAGCAACTAACCGCCTACGCAGACTCATTGGTAACGCATCTCCTATTGATAATATTGCCAACTTACCAGTGAGATCCCCACTGTCATTACCAAGACTGCCACAACAAATTGCCGTTGGTAATGTCAGACTTACCTTCAGAGGTATGGCATCCTTTTATGGCTATGATGGCTCAGGCAGCATGACTGCTAGTGGCCAGAGATTTAACCCTGAAGATATGACTGCTGCACATCGCAGTTTGCCCTTTGGGACAAAAGTTCGTGTCACCAACACCCGTAATGGCCGTTCTGTAGTGGTACGAATTAATGACCGCGGCCCGTATATCCGGGGTCGAGTTATTGATTTATCTACTGCTGCTGCACGCACTATCGGCATGATTGGTAGTGGTGTTGCGCCAGTACATATCGAAGTGTTGGGACGATAAGTTTTAGGTAATTTGCAGGATGTTCGGCGTAGCCGTTCTCAAAGGATAAGTGAATCAATTTTGGATTTTGCGACTTGAGCAAACTTGTCAAGTTCCCAATCTAAAATTTCCTAGGCTGTTCGGCGTAGTGTTTTCCCTAGACTAGACGCGCTTGGCGCGAATTAATGACCAAGGCTAAATCTCAATCTCAAACCTATCCTTCATCCTGCAAATTTACCTAATTTCTATATTCCCCTAGTTCTCGCATCTTTTCCCCAATTTCAGATATAAACTAACGGGGGATGGTTAGAAGAACTAGGGGAATTTTGTGCGCCTGCTGACAACAGTCGCAGCTTTACGCTGCTATTTAAATAAACTTCGCTCGGAAAGCCAGCTGAAAGCTACAGAAGATCTGATCGCAGATGAAATGAGCAGTTGGGATCGGACAGCAGTCGGTTTGGTGCCGACAATGGGGGGGTTGCATCAAGGTCATTTAAACTTACTGAAACGAGCAAGGCAAGAAAACTCGACGGTGATTGTCAGTATTTTCGTCAATCCCCTGCAATTTGGCCCCAATGAAGATTTTGGACGTTATCCGCGAACTTTAGAGCAAGACCGAAAATTATGTGAAGATGCGGGAGTTGACGCGATTTTTGCTCCTACTCCGGAAGTGATGGGAGTACCTGCGAAAAATATACAAGAATCTTTGATTACCCAAGTCATACCACCATCTGCTATGATATCAGGTTTGTGTGGCCGTTCTCGGCTAGGTCATTTTCAAGGTGTAGCGACGATTGTGACCAAGCTTTTGAACTTGGTACAGCCTGACCGAGCATACTTTGGTCAAAAAGATGGTCAGCAACTGGCGATTATTAAACGACTAGTGGCTGATTTAAATTTGCCAGTAGAAATTGTTGCTTGTCCGACAGTCCGAGAAGAGTCAGGTTTAGCTTTTAGTTCTCGCAATCAATATTTGAGTGCGACAGAAAAAGAGCAAGCGGCAGTTTTATATCGGGGTTTAAAACAAGCTGAAGCTGCTTTTAAATCTGGTGTGCGTCACAGCAACCAGTTGATAGCAGTTGTAAAACAAGAAGTGGCTAGGGTGAGTACTGTTTTAGTGGAATATATTGAATTGGTTGAACCGACTACGTTAATGTCATTAGAAATAATTGAGGAGGAAGGGATGCTGGCGATCGCAGCTCGTCTTGGTTCTACACGTTTGATTGATAATATCATCTTGCGCGATCGCCAACCCATCATCGCTATTGATGGGCCTGCTGGAGCCGGAAAGTCTACGGTAGCACGCCAAGTAGCTGCGGAACTAGGGCTAGTTTATTTAGATACGGGTGCTATGTACCGAGCGATGACTTGGCTAGTAGTGCAAAAAGGCATTGCGTTAGATGATGAATGTGCGATCGCCGAATTAGCTCACACCTGTAAAATTGAACTAACTCCCAGCCCAGATTTAAAATCTCCCGTGCGGGTGTGGATTGATGATGTCGATATTACCCAAGAAATTCGCACTGTTGAGGTAACATCTAAAGTATCAGCGATCGCCGCCCAAAGTGCTGTGCGTCAAGCCTTAGTTAAACAGCAACAAATTTGGGGCAAAAAAGGTGGTTTAGTCGCCGAAGGACGAGACATTGGTAGCCATGTCTTCCCCGATGCTGAAGTAAAAATCTTTTTAACCGCCTCTGTCACTGAACGCGCCCGTCGTCGTCAGCAAGACTTTCAAAAACAAGGTCAACCCGAAGTTAGTTTAGAACAACTAGAACGGGACATCGCCGAACGCGACTGGAAAGATAGCAATCGGAAAGTTTCCCCCTTACAAAAAGCTGCGGATGCAGTGGAACTTCAAACGGATGGGATGAATATCTCTGAAGTGGCTGCACAAATCATTAATTACTACCATCAACGCTTATCTCAATGGTAATCATAGAGATTAGCTTTTAGTTTTTATTTTCAACACAGTGGTGAGTAACTCCATACTTACCCACCACTTGCAAATAAGACTTTTAATTAATTAAATTAGCTTAGTAGATAATATTGTATAGGCTGGGAAAATTTATTCATCTAGCTTAAGACTGAATAGTAAAATTTATTATCACTACTCCTTAAGGTAGAAGTATCCAAGGTTAAGAATTCGCTAAATAGATGTGTGGATAATTAATTACCATAATTAAGTTGATTATCAACTCTGGTTGTCAAAACCAAAGTTTATTGCCAAAGCATACCTCTTTTCATTCCCCCCTAACTCAGGGGGGTATATCTGTCTGAGCTATCAAGCGGGATAGAAGATTTAAGGGGTAATAATCTGCTAGTATAACCTGGGGAAATAAACCATCTATTAAAAATGACTGGAACCCTTGCAAAAAGGTAATGAAAAATTATAAATTCAGCCCAAGGCTACTAGTTGCTAATCGCTAAAATACTTTAGCAATCAAATATTAGTTGTTTTTATTTATAATTCTTCTGCCATCGGCATTTGACTTATAAAAAAAGTCTTTTGTTTTCATCATCACTTTGGTAGTAGAATGGCGATGTTAAGTTTTATGTTTCCTGAATTCAAGGACATCAAAACTACTAAACACAAAACCTGTAATTTTCTAAGCTTCAGTAATAGCTTTCGGCCGGGAAACAGTAAAGAGAGGATTTCATAAAATGGCATTTACACAGCTCCCCTTACCCTTTGACTTTAATGCTTTAGAGCCGTATGGTATGAAAGCTGAGACTTTCGAGTATCACTATGGCAAGCATCACAAAGCTTATGTTGATAACCTCAACAAGCTTACTGACGGTACAGAACTTGCTGATAAATCTCTAGAAGAAGTCATCCAAATCTCCTTTAAAGATTCCTCCAAAGCAGGTATCTTCAATAATGCGGCTCAAGTTTGGAACCACACCTTCTTTTGGAATAGCTTGAAGCCATCCGGTGGCGGCGCACCCAGTGGTGAAGTTGCAGCTAGAATTGAAAAAGACTTTGGTAGCTTCGACAAATTTAAAGAAGAGTTCTCAAATGCAGCTGCTACTCAGTTTGGTAGTGGTTGGGCTTGGTTAATTGATGACGGTGGTACTCTCAAAGTAATTAAAACACCTAACGCGGAAAACCCTTTAGCCCACGGCAAAAAAGCACTGCTTACCCTTGACGTTTGGGAACACGCGTATTACATTGATTTCCGCAATGCTCGCCCAGCATTCATCAAGAATTTCTTAGATCAGTTAGTCAACTGGGACTTTGTTGCAGAAAATCTAGCTAAAGCATAATATCTATCAGGTGTAAGGGTATAGGGGTGTAAGGTTTTTCACACCTACACCCTGCAATTTGATATCCAAAATATTACCAACAGTCACGACTCAACATTCGTGGCTGTTTTTGCTTCAGTTAAAGATTCTGCCAACACGGTAGTAGCGATCGCCCCTCTGAACTATCTTGAACATAGGGAGTCTGCTGTGAAGCCAGTCAATATTCTTTTTGCCTAAAAAAACATAAAAATCAAAACATATATGGATAGCAAACAACTAGCACAATACCTCGAAGCCACAGATAGCATCACCAAACCGTGGCTATTAGTACAACTACGCCTGAAAAAATTACAAGAACGCCGAGACAAAATTTCTGGAGATACCTACGCTAATGAGTTAGCAGACATTCACCAAGATTTAATGAATTTAGGTGAATGGTGGCGAAGTATAGAAGATGAGGTCTTTTAATGCGGTAATATCAATAGTCTATTGACCAGAAACAGATGAAGGCTGAAGGATGTAGCCCCTTTGGGAAGCATAAAATTTCATACTTCAGACTTCACACTTCATACTTCAGTTGACTAACTTTTATGGATTATCGGGATGCAGGGGTTGATGTTGAGGCTGGTAGAGCCTTTGTCGATCAAATTCGTAATTTGGTTCATAGCACCTTTCGGCCAGAAGTACTCGGCGGATTAGGTGGTTTTGGCGGTTGCTTTCAACTACCAACGGGTTACAAGGAACCTGTACTGGTTTCGGGAACAGATGGTGTAGGTACAAAGCTAAAAATTGCCCAAATTCTCAATCGTCACGACACTGTAGGGATTGATTTAGTCGCCATGTGCGTCAATGACGTGCTGACATCTGGTGCAGAACCCCTGTTTTTTTTAGATTATGTCGCCACGGGTAAGTTAGATAAAGAGCAGTTAACACAGGTAGTGGCAGGGATAGCTACTGGTTGTAAATTAGCTGGTTGTGCTTTATTAGGCGGAGAAACTGCGGAAATGCCTGGTTTTTACCAAGTTGGGGAATATGACTTGGCTGGGTTTTGCGTGGGAATTGTCGAAAAAAGCCAGATGTTGGATAGTTCTCAGATACAAGTGGGAGATATAGCGATCGCTCTAGCTAGTGCTGGGGTACACAGTAATGGTTTAAGCTTAGTACGTAAGATTGTCGCTGATGGCGGTTTTTCTTGGGACGACACTCCAGATTTGTTAAGTGGCGAAACTATCGGTGAAGCGTTCCTCAAACCAACGCGCATTTATGTCAAACCAGTTCTCGCCGCCCGTCAAGCTGGTATAGAAATTAATGGGATGGCGCATATTACAGGTGGCGGTTTACCAGAAAATTTACCCAGATGTTTAGGTAAAAATCAAACTATTAGAATTAATCCTAAAAGTTGGCAAATTCCCGCAACATTTCAATGGTTAGCGGAAGTCGGTGCAGTGAGCGATGAAGCAATGTTTAATACATTTAATATGGGGATTGGATTTGTGCTGTTAATACCGCCTCAGCAAGTAGAACAAACAATTTCCTTTTTTACATCACAAAATATTCCTGCTGTTGCAATTGGTGAGGTAATTTCTGGTGCAGGTACACTAGAGGGATTGTTTAGTTAAACGTAGAAAGTAGGGAACTTTCGAGAAAACCGGGTGTAAGGGATAAAAAGTAAGAACGTGTTTATTTCATTTGTTGCGGGTGGTGTGATGTCAGTTCCCCTGCTCTTAAAAAAGCACAAGATGTTCCCTACACCCCTATTTCCCCGTGTTTATTATGGAAAGGGAAGAGAGGTTTTTTTACTTGTGGTATAGTGAAATCTTCTGAGTGAGTAACTGCAAAAAATTTCTGATTGTTGAATTAACAATACTATTACCTATTCCCTAGAAGCTCATTCCAAAAATTTGTATCAGTATTTACTTGAATATTTGAGAAAAATTTTTGACTTGCGCTTATTAAAGCAATCGAAAATACTCATGGCCATTATCATTGAGATTTGCTAACGTAGTCTTAACATATTGAAAAATTTAGCTGAGTAAGCTAATTAAATACCTACTAGCACTGATAATAGGTGCTGGTTCTTTCTTATCTATAGGTGTGGCGTTTTGGTGTGTGAATAACTGCGTATATTTGTGCAGAGGGTATTATGGTTATGAATTGTACGCGGACATCGACTTCTTGCGAACTTTTAAAACAAGTATTCCAGAAGATTGATGCCCAAAGCTGTCCGAAAGTATTTAATTTTCACATGCACACCGTTCATTCAGACGGAAGGTTACAGCCTAGTGCATTAATGGAACAAGCGATCGCTATTGGCTTAGAAGGATTAGCCATTACTGACCATCATAATATTGGTGGCTATTTAGCAGCGCAAGCTTGGTTAGAAGACTGGAAGTGGAAAAATCCTCACAGTAACATTCCTTATTTATGGAGTGGTACAGAAATCAATGCTAACCTCTTGGATAATGAGGTTCACATTTTAGCTTACGCCTTTGAGGCAAATCACTCTAGTATTAAACCTTACTTGCAAAAAAGCGCTGTTACAGGTACAGAATATCAAGCAGTCAACGTGATTGGGGCGATTCATGAAGCTGGTGGACTAGCAGTTTTGGCGCATCCCGCGCGTTACAGGCGATCGCATTTTGATTTAATAGCGGCTGCGGCTGAACAGGGTATTGATGGTGTAGAAACTTTCTACGCTTATAATAACCCCAACCCCTGGAAACCAAGTCCGACAGAATCACAACAAGTGCAACAGTTGGCTACTGAATATGGCTTGTTTAATACCTGTGGTACTGATACTCATGGTTTAAATTTACTCCAGCGATTGTAAATGTATATTCAATTGCGTTAACTACTCCTGGTTTCATCAGCCAGGGGGTTATCTTACAACTAAATTTTTCCAAGCTACCGCCTCTACCTGTGCGGTTAATTTTATTTAATACAATACAATAAATTAATTTAGTCACGCCACTACAGATAATTAAAACTCTTAAATCCCCGATTTTGTTTAAAAGTCGGGGATCTTGTTGTTTATGGACTGTAGCAACACATACATTCTTCTAACTGAATAACAATATATAGTTCAAAAAACATATATCCCCAGATGTAAAAAACATCTACCTTAAGATACAATTAATTTCATTTGAACAATAAAAATTCTTGGCAAGGCTTAACTGCCAATCACAAGACTTCTCTTCTCATCTTTTTAGGTAAAACAATCCTTTTTCTAACCACAGTGAATTTACACAATCAGTCAACCTTAAGTATTGAAGAAGTCTTAGAAATGCTGACTCACTAAGTATTAATCCACGGTTTTTCCTCAACACAATCACCACTTCAAAATCAGAAGCTAAAGGATGAGACACTGGATCGCAAAATTAGCAATCTGTACAATATTGCTATATAGTTTTTGTCTAAATAATGGTTGGGCAAGTGCAAATCAACTGATAAAAACTGATGTTCAGCAATTAAACTCAATTCCAGTAGTTGAAAACTTAGCTATTACTAATAATTTTGGGGAAACGCAACAAGAAGGACTGCGCCGATACCGAGAAATAGTTAAAGGGGTAATTAAACAAGCCGGACTATTCACTATTTATAGTCATGAAGAATCCGGCAAAGTTTATTTAGAAATCAAACCAGAACAGTTAAATAAAAGTTACCTCGCCACAGTCACTTTAGAATCTGGACTTGGAGAAAGTGGGATTTATAGTGGGCTACCTTTAGCTGATTTTCTCTTCTATTTTCGCCGCATGAATAACAATTTGCATTTTGTGATTCAAAATGTCAAATTTCGGATAAAATCGGGGGAAGCAGAAGCGCGATCGCTGGCTCGTTCATTTAGCGATTCAGTGCTTTATGCTGTAGGGATAGATAGTATTGATCCACGTAGTAAAAATATTTTAATTAACCTGGAAGACTTACTTATGCAAGACTTTCCGGGGTTAACTTCTTTATTAAAATACTCGTTACAGGCAGATTACCGCTTAGAAAGCAGTAAATCTTATTTTGGTGAGGTTAATAGTTTTCCGCAAAATGTAGAGATTGATTCAACTTATGGTTTCTCTTCTCCAGAAGGAGCAAATCTCATCACCTTACCTGATAGTCGCGCCCTTAGCCTGAAGGTGCATTATAGTTTTTCACAATTGCAAGAAAGCAACGGTTATGTTCCGAGAACTGCTGATGATAGAGTAGGATATTTTATTACTGCTTTTCAAGATTTCTCTAAAGATAATATACAAGAGCCATTTGTCCGCTACATTAATCGCTGGCATTTAGAACCATTGGAACCTAACGCACCTTTATCGCCACCGAAACAGCCGATTGTATTTTGGATTGAAAATGCTGTGCCACCTATATACAGAAATGCCATTCAGGAAGGCGTTTTGATGTGGAATCAAGCATTTGCCAAAGCTGGATTTCAAAATGCCATTGAAGTGCGACAAATGCCCGATGATGCTGATTGGCATCCCGCAGATGTGCGCTACAACACTATTCGCTGGTTCAATTCTTTAGATGCTGGTTTTGCTAGAGCGCCAATGCGGGTTAACCCACTCACTGGGGAAATCTTAGACGCAGATATTATTGTTGATGCCAATATGGTGCGCTCAATTCAGCAAGAATATCATGCACTGATAGAGGCTTCGTCGATGTGTCAGCAAGGAAGAGCAGAGGAGCAGAGGAGCAGAGGGGCAGAGGGGCAGGGGGCAGAGGGCAGGAGGCAGGGGGCAGGAGGAATAGAATTTTCTACTAAGCACTCAGCAAGGGCTAAACGGCCCGCTAACAGCATTCAGCACTTTCAAGACACTGAAATTTGCTACGGTGCAGAATCTACAGAACAAGTTGCTATGGGGGCTTTAGCATTATCACTGCTGCAAAATACTAAACCCAATAGCGAAACGATGAAGGAGTATGTACATCAATATTTGCGTTCTGTAATTGCCCATGAGGTTGGACATACTCTCGGTTTACGACACAATTTTCATGGCAGCACGATGTTAACGCCGCAAGAATTAAATAACCCAGAAATCACCCATACCAAAGGTTTGGCAGGTTCGGTGATGGATTATTTACCTGTGAATATTGCCCCCCAAGGAGTGCAGCAAGGCGAGTATTTTCCTAGTGTTATTGGCCCTTATGATGAATGGGCAATTGAATACGGTTACAAAAAAAATCCTGATGTAGCGGGTGAGGTAGTCACGCCGGAAGCGGAAAAAAACTTTTTAGAAGAAATTGCTTTAGCATCGCCGCAACCAGAATTATCTTACGCAACTGATGAAGATACCCACGACATCAACCCGTTAGCAAATCTCTGGGATATGAGTAGCGATGTGCTGGTTTATTCCCAATGGCAAATGGATAACGCCCGCGTGATGTGGCAACGTCTGGATGAGGATTATTTACCAAAGGGAGAAAGCTATAGTAGCTTACGCAGTTTATTTAATAGAGTGCTGAGATACTATTTTCGCAATGCCAGCTTACTTTCTCAGTATATTGGTGGGCAATCATTTCAGCGGCTTCATGTTGGTAATGATAATTCTTGGGCTTTTGTACCTGTTTCGCTATTACAACAACGTCAAGCATTAACGAAACTCCAAGAGTATGTGTTTGCGGAAGATGCTTTTAGTTTCTCACCCCAATTGCTAAATCAACTTGCACCGTCGCGCTGGCAACATTGGGGTAGTCCGATACATCACAGCCGGCTTGATTATCCCATTCACGATCGCATTCTCTATTTCCAAAGTGCCATATTACGATCGCTCTTAGATAGCGATCGCTTAAATCGTCTGCGAGATGTAGAATTAAAATCTCAACCTGGGCAAGCGCTTTCCATGCCAGAATTATTTGACACGCTGCAAACAGGCATTTGGACAGAAGTTTTCACCCCAGCACAACCGACAGCAATTTCTAGTATTCGCCGTTCCTTGCAACGAGAACATCTGAATATTTTGCTAGAGATGGTGTTGAATACAAATGATCAATTAGAAGATGGGCGAACACTGGCTTGGTATGAATTGCGGCAGTTGCAAACAGCAATTAACACCAAGCTGCAACAATTCGGCACAGCATTAGATATTTACACAGTAGCCCATTTAGAATTTGCCAGCGATCGCATTATGAAGGCGTTAAACGCGCAGTTGGTTTCTAAATGAAGGCAGGGGGCAGGAGGCAGGAGGCAGGGGTGCATGGGAAAAATATATTCTCAGAACTCAGAACTCAGCACTTAGAACTCAGCACTTTTTCACTCAACTTTGCTTGAATATCCGCCCATTTCACCCCTCCGAGGCTGGGTAATACAACATCGGCTGCGCCGACGCGTTCAACTGGCCCTAGTCCTACAGTCCACATATCCCCGGCTAAAGCGGCTTCAACCCCAGCGGCGGCATCTTCGACGACTACACATTGTTGTGGTTGCAGTCCGAGTTCTTTGGCGGCGTATAAAAATAAATCCGGTGCGGGTTTGGGTTTTTGCACACTGTAACCATCTGCGATCGCATCTACTTTATCAGCAATCCCCAATAACTCAACTACAGTACGGGCATTTTTACTGGCTGAACCAATGGCGGTTTTAATTCCAGCTTGGCGTAACTCGTCCAAAAGTGCGATCGCACCTGGCAATAAATCTTTCGGTGTTACATGATGAATCAGTTCTACATAGTAACCATTTTTACGCTCCATCATTTCTTGGATTTGCGCTTCAGAATACTTGCGATCGCCAATAATCAACATTAAGGATTCCCGCCGAGATACACCCCGCAAGGCTTCATTGGCTGCACGGTTAAAAGGAATACCTTCTTCATCCGCTAACCTTTGCCAAGCTTGATAATGATATTCGGCTGTATCTGTTAGTACACCATCAAGGTCAAAAATCACTCCACGAATGTCGGAGATTGGGGATTGGGTAAATTTTTCCATTGTTTTTTGTTGCGGTTGCGGTTGCAAATCAAATTCATGCCACTCCCCGCGCCAGTGGAGTTTAAATTTCAGTCGCTTCCAGTGAGAAGGTAAATGCGGGTTGGCTACGGGGCCATTTTCTGTTAACTGAATTCCCCCAAAGCCAAAAACTACTGCTTGCCATACACCGCCAGCACTAGCGCCGTGAATTCCGTCGTTGGTGTTGCCGCGACTGTCTTCTAAATCAACCATTGCTGCTTGCATAAACCGTTTATAGGCTCTGGCCGATTCACCTACATCGGAGGCTAGGATAGAGTGAATTGCTGGGCCGAGGGATGAACCGTAGGTAATATCGGTGCGTGGTGCGTAGTAGTCCCAATTTGCTTGTAAGGATTTTGGGTTGTAGGGAAAATCCGCCGATTCCCGCATTAAATACAGCAGCATCAATACATCTGGCTGCTTCAAAACTTGCCGCTTGTTGCCTTCTTCAATGCCTAAAATTGCTTGGATGGAACGCTGACGCGGTTCGTATTCGTCTAAGTTAATATCTTGGAGTTGAAAAAATCCCTCAAACTGCTCAATGAGTCCGGTTTCGGGGTTGTAGGGAATCCAGATTTTATCTATGATATCTTGCCAATGCGATCGCACTTCGGCTGTAATTTGCAGTTGCTTGGCTAATTCTGCTGCGCGTTCGGGGAAGTTTTGTCGCAGCCAATCATCAATAAATATTGCTTTTTCTAAATGCCATTGCACCATCCGGTTGGTGAAGGTGTTATTGTGAACCAATTCGTGATATTCATCGGCTCCAATCACTGCGCGAATTTCGTAATAATCTTGTTCTGAATTATACTCAATTCTGCTTCCCCAAAAGATAGCGGTATCTAAAACAATTTCTGCACCGCAATCACGCAGCCAATCATCATCACCTGTAGCTAACCAGTAATACCAAACAGCGTAGGTAATATCTGCACTAATATGAATTTCGCGATCGCGGCACCAAATTCGCACATCTTCGCCATAAAAATCATTAGGAAGCGACCATCTTGGTGTGACTTCATCGCCAGTATCAGCACTTTCCCAAGCGTACATTGCGCCTTTATAGCCAGAATGCAAGGCTTTGCGTCTAGCTCCTGGTAAAGTGTGGTAGCGGTAAGTTAATAAGTTACGGGCGATCGCAGGTTGGGTAAATGTAAAAAATGGCAGGATGAAAATTTCTGTATCCCAAAAAACATGACCACGATAGCCAAACCCCGAAAGAGTTTTGGCGGGAATACTTACCTTATCGTCATACCGAGGCGCAGCAATTAACAGTTGAAAAATATTGTAGCGAATCGCAAAAGCCGCTGTATTATCACCTTCTAGCAAAATATCACTCTGCTGCCAAACTGCATCCCAAGCTTGAGTATGCGCGTTGCGGAGGGTTTCGTAGTCGGAAATTTGAGCAAGTTTATCTTGCGCTGCTTTGACTGGTGTCTCAATTTCCCGTGAGGTAAACACTGTGACGATTTTTTCCACTGTCACAGTTTGCTGCGATTTAGCGAAAAAGGTTGCATTTAAGGAAGGATAACCAGGCGCAGTATTAACTTGGATAGATGCTTCTGTTCCTGATACGGTCATCTTAGCTGCCATACCAATCGTAATTCGAGAACCACGAGTCCGGCTATGCAACCAAATACCATGTTCAGTTTTACCTTGGTCTAAATCTACCCAATGGTTGAATCCTTGATTTTCAGGATAACCGTTGATACTACCTTGCACTTCAATCAATCCGTCAAAATCTAGCGGCGTTAACTGACAGCGTTGGCACAAAATATGCGGATCTGCCAGACTAGCGAAACGTTGAAAGTCAAAATCTATAGTTTTTCCAGTGGGAGTACGCCAACGTAAAGAACGGCTGAGGAGTCCGTGACGCACATCCAGCACTCGTTCATAATGAGTAATTTCTCCTTCGTTGAGGCGGAAGCGATCGCCATCAATAGTTACTACCATTGGTAGCCAATCGGGACAGTTGGCAAGTTCTGTATATACTACAGGCACATCATCATAAACACCGTGGATAAAAGTAGCCGGTAATTCACGCGGATAGTCTCTTTCAAAACTGCCGCGTGTGCCTAAATAGCCGTTGCCAATTGTGAAAATAGTTTCTCTAGAATGTATTTGTTCGGGGTCAAACTGGGTTTCAGTTAACGTCCAGTCTGTGTAGATAAAATTATCAGTAATAGTTTTCGTATCCATTGTTTAGATTCAATTCCAAATGCGAGGTTAGAGGCTAGAAGCTAGACACTAGAGGCTAGGAAGTGTATACCTCGTGTGATTGGGAATTACTATTATTTTTGCTGGTGTCTATGTTGTTCTAATATTTTTTCTGCTCTTGGTTTAAAGATGAGATGGAATAAGCTTTCCATATAGCGATCGCGTGCTTCATTGTTTTCTGGCGCGACAAAGTTCCAGAAGCTAAACATTTTTGCCAGTAATAATAATTGACTGGTGTGTGATGACCAATTATATTTATTAATAATTCGCTGGCTCATCCACTCAGAAACTTCTTGCCAATGGTGCGGATGATGTTCACATTCATCGAGGAAGCTAATAATTTTCTGTGCTGTACCTCCTAAATCAGTCGGGTTAATAATAAATCCATCTTCTCGATTTTCAATAATTTCTAAAGCACCACCAAATTGAGTTGCAAAAGTTGGTAAACCAGAAATCATCGCTTCTAAAATGCTTCTACCAAAAGACTCAAACCGCGCAAAATGAACATAAATTCCTTGGCGATCGGCTATTACACGATAGGCTTCGCCTATATCAACACCAGTCAGACGCATTCCCAACCAGCGAAGATGATTGTGAAGATGATGCTGATTAATAATGTCATGTAGCCGTTGAATTTCTGCTGCTTCTTCTGGATTGGCCGCTTCTGTTGGATGCAATTTACTGGTTAAGATAATTAAATTACACCGCTTTTGTAATTCTTCACTTTGGGCAAAACATTCGACTAATCCAGTCAGATTTTTAATTGATGATAGGGTGGCTACAGCAAAGATAGGTAGCTTGTTTGGCTCTGTTAAACTACCTAAAATTTGCGAATCTTGACGGTTAAATATTAAGTCTTCAACCTGTTGACTTTGATGAAAATCTCTATCTTCTTTTTGGGTGTAGGGAAAGAAGATTTTTTGATTGACTCCTGGCGGAACTAAGTTAAATTTATGGCTGAATAAATCAATGCCATTGACTACATGATAAAGCTCCGGCATCGTAAAACATTTATAAGACTCATACTGCCCCATACCGTCGGGTGTACCGACAATTTCTTGGTAAGAAGAAGTAAGAATAAAATCGGCAGCATTCATACTAATTAAATCAGCCGTAAATTGTGCCGAAAAATGGTATTGGTCTTCTAGGTTATGCCAATATAAGTTACTAAAAAGATATTTCGGCTTTTCTAAGGAATGAGCAATATTACATTGGGTAACTTTGAGACGGTGAGATAAAAGTGAGGCGACTAAATTACCATCACTGTAATTACCAATGATTAAATTAGGACGACCTTTAAATACAGCGAGCAGTTCTTTTTCTGCATCATTGGTAAAACTTTCTAAATAAGGCCAAATCTCAAATTTAGAAATCCAATTATTCGTAATCTCTGGATTAAATTCCTCAAAAGGAACTCTTAAAATCCAAGCATTTTCTGTATCTTCGACTTTCTCTAGCTTGAGTCCGCAAGATGTCCCTTCACAGTTGGGAATCAGTCGAGTCAGAATGATTACATGGGGTTGAATACCAAATACATCAAGTCCAGCAAGTGCGATTTCTTGGCGGAGTTTGTTTTCTAAGCTACGTGCTTGTTCCAGAACATAGATCACTTGACCTAATGTTTCATCGCGTCCCATGACATCTTGTTGTCCTACCCAACCGTGAATAGATATCAAGACGACGCGAAAAACCACAGGAACACGCGCCACAAATGCTTCTAAAATGGCAGGTTGGGGGGTATCAATCAGCCGATCAAGTAATGATAGAGTTTCACTGACTCGCGCTGCTGTGTTTCCCCATCCTGGTTCTAAACCCAGGTTTTGGAGGTGAAAGTGAAATTTCTCGTAGGGTTCATCAGCTGGTCTTTCGCTGAGAAACTTGATTGCTTCCTTGATTTGTTTGGCGAATTCCCTACCTGAAGAAATGCGATCGCCAATTAACAAGCGTCTCCCATCATATTGCACTCGCCGCAATGCTTGAAACAATACCTCTAACCAATGTTGCGGATCATTTACCAATTGATCACACAGGTAATGGTTGAGAAAGGCTAGACCTTGACCAATATTTCTAGGGTCATCGACGGAAGGGGAATCTTCGTAAAATGGGCCGAGGTCGATTTCCAGGATATGGGGTTGGTAGCGATTAACTAAGCGATCGCTCACATCTAAATAAGCCTGGGGTGACATTAACTCGCACTCACTCAAGTCAGCATTCAACCGCCAAACTTCTTGACTAGCAATCTTGGGACGGATCACAACCCATGTATTTTCCTCTGACAAAATTATTTCATGGGTATAGTGAATCAGTTTCCCAATCGAAGAAGAGTAGTAAAAATAAGCAGGCTTTTGGGAGTTATGGCAATAATCTGCAAACACTTGCAGAATTTCATTTCTCAGGAAGTATTGTTTACCTGAACCAGTTAATGAAAATATCAATTCTTGTAAAACAGATTTTTCATCACTATTCAGCACAGCTTGTAGCAGTTCATTCATAACGAATTCCACCACTCTATTAGGTCACAACCTCATTTTTGCTCCTCAACAATGGCAATTTTTTTGTAGGGTGTTAGAGGTATATTTCCCTTTTTACATTTTTTATGATAGATGAGCATTTCAGCCTTTGTCTTCTAACTCTGGTATGAATCATCTAACCTAAATTCAAGTCTCAAGTAATAAAACTTGTTTGTTAACTAAATTAGGCAGAAAAACCAAGACAAAATACTGCGATCGCTCAAACTTTAGCGAAAATATTATTTATTTCATTAGATAGGGGGGAAAAATTACCCGTTCGCAATCTGTTGACTTTTCACACTCAGATATTTTAGTTTGTCTCTAAGAAATGCCAATTTGGCTAAAATTACAATAAATTAAAGAGTATTCTGTGTATTAGGTAACTATTCATTAGGCAAAATTCTGATATGAGTTCTGGCTTTTCAATCTGAATTTCCAGTAACTCAGAAAAATTCAAACATCCAGACAGAATCTCCTGATTAACTTTTAGTTAAGTACCATTACAGGGTTAGCCATGAACTACCAGATGCCTTCCTCTCAAAAAAACTTTCATAGCATAATTACTCATGAACAGTTAGATCAAGTAATCGAAGCTATTAGTGATGGTAGATATTCTTGGGCTTGTGTTTTAATTTTGCGTTTTGTTGGTTACAATCCACTCCACTTTATTCCGCAAAGAACTTACAGCCGTTTAATGAAAGAGCAGAGCCAATTTATGGCTGCAAAATTAGACTCAGAAAATCCCGTGAATTCTTCAATCAATATTACTGATAACCAAGAAATAACTCAGGATTTGAATAATTCAAAATATTTAGATACATCTGCCACAAAACAAGTAAATATTCAAGGTGCCAATGTACCATTTTATTTAAAATCTAATATGGCTGCACTCTATCCTCCAAAAGGAAAAGAGCTACAAAACTAAGAAATAACTTAATTGATTTGGTGGGTATTACCCACCTTTAACTTTGCGACTTTGTGCCTAACACCTGGCTACGAATGCGCGAAACTTTTACCAAATTAATTAAACACTTTTAACCTGAATTATACCCTGATCAAAAACGCGCTTATCAGTACCAATAGCCTTAACTTCTATTCTATCTGGATACACTTCATAAGCCGCAAAACTCAAATTAGAAGCCGAATATGCTGTCCATTCAGAACGACCTACAGGACGAGTCCCAGCACCACCGCCAGTAACTAAATAAGTTGTGCCATTAATAGATTTGGTGCGTTCATAGTGGTGTTCATGACCATTTATATAAAGTTGCACACCGTATTTTTCAAACAAAGGCGTAAAAGCTTGAATAAAAGCTGGGTTACTACCATAAACACCAGAGGCGTAAATTGGATGATGACCAAATACAACTTTCCAGGGTGCATCACTGCGGCTTAATTCTAGCTCTAACCAAGGTAGTTGTTTTTTCCAATCAGCATTACTGTTAGTATCTAAAGCAAAAAACTGCACTTGATTACTGCGAAATGTATAGTACCGTTTTCCCTGCATATTAAAGCCAGGATATTTAAGTTGGGGTTCACCGTTAACTGTCCGAATATCGTGATTACCTAAACAAGCTTGAAACTTGACACCTTTTTTGAGTAAAGGTTGATAAGGTTGTTCAAAAACTGCACCGATTTTTTCAATTTCGCCGTTGTTGTAAATATTATCGCCAGCTAAAACAACTAAATTATATGGATTTTGCTTGTGATAAAAATTCATGGCTTCAGCTACAGCATACTGTCCTTTGGCACCAGTCCCCGTATCTGCCACAGAAACAAAACGCAATATTAAGTCTTTTTTTGCTGGTTTACCGGCTATGGCGATGGAATCATCAGTGTCGCTATTTTGCCGCACGAAAGTCCAGCCAAGAATTCCTGTACCAATAGCTCCCAGGCTACCTAAGAATAAAAATTGACGGCGTTTCCAGTTCATAACTCACCCAATTCAATAAATAGTCAGTTTAGCCGAAGCCAGGAGCAATGAAGTGATACATTAGGGCAGAAGAGACAGCAGTAGTCTCATGTACTGCTTTTGGTGAAAGTTTCATGTCACAAGACAATCAGAATTCCCAACCCCCTTCTCCTCAAGAACCCTACCAGAGAGAGCCACCTATATGGAAGGCGGCTATTATCCGAATTCTGCGGGAGACAATTGGGGTTTTAGAAACAGCCGTGGTAAAACTGGAGGCTGAGTCATCTGTAACAGGCGGAACTTCTGGTGTTTGGCAGCAGTTACAGCTAATCTGGCGTAGACTATTGGCGGGAATTCGCTCTTTCTTACCAGCAAATTTCTCTAGGAAGTTGTCAGATACAGCTTTGACAGGAATTATTGCTGGAATTACGGTTGCTCTAGTTTGGACAACTTCTAGTGTCTTTACAAGTAAACCGACGGAGATAGCCACAATTCCCCCAGTTGAGGAAGTTCCTGTACCTACGCCAACGGTTATTCCACCAGAGTCAACTGTAACCGAACCTCAACCACCAGCAGAAATTACATCAGAACCGGAAGTAACTCCCACACCCACACCGGAACCGGAAGTAACACCGACACCAGAACCGGAAGTAACACCGACACCAGAACCAAAGCCAACACCCGCAGTAGAATTAACACCAGAACAAATTTTGATTGCGGCTATCGAGAATCAAGTAGCCGAAATTAGCGATCGCGTCGCTTCTGGTCTGATACAGTCAATTCAAGCTAATTTTCGCACTAGCAATCTCATTATTAAAATTAATAACGATTGGTATACTCTTAAAGAATCTCAACAAGACAAACTGGCATCAGAAATATTACAACGTTCTCAAGAACTAAATTTTAGTCATTTAGAAATTGTTGATTCTCAAGATAAATTAATCGCCCGAAATCCAATTGTCGGTGATCAGGTTATTATTTTTAAACGAAGCGATGCAAATTTGTCTATCTCCACTTCAGGCTGAGATTCCTTGTATATTTAAACTCTATATTATGAATGTTATACCTCGTTTGCTAGAGGCTTAAGCGATCGCTTATAAAATAAGATAGTTAATAAATTCAATTCTTTGCAATTGGCTTAAACGCCAATCGATTTAATAAATAGATTCAAAATTATTTTTAAGAGGAGCATGAAACAATGGATATGCAAGTCCTGAGAGAGCGTGCTGGACTTAGCCGTGCAGAGGTAGCCTTCAGGCTTGCAATCAGTGAAACCAGTGTGCGTAACTGGGAAGCTGGGCGTACTGAACCAACAATGACACCCAAAAAATATCTAGAGGCTTTACGTTTGTTCCAATGTACCCCAGAAGAATTGGCAGCCGCCAGCGAGAAATCTATCAATCAACGCCATAAACGTAAACCCGGAAGACCAAAACGCTTTCCTGAAAATCAGGTAGCTCAGGTGACGGATTCGCCAGTTTGCAGCTAATAAAGAAGTATGAAGTATGAAATGAAGAAACCCTGATAGTAAGGCTGAACGCCCCGCTACATTAATCAGCACTTGTCACTCTAACGGTGGTAGTTGTCGCGTTACCACAGCTTGACGAGCAGGAATATTGATCTCGGTAACGAAATGTTCTGCGCCTGATGTGTAAAAAAATAGTAAAGTGGAGTCATTAAGTTGATGCGTTCCCAAAACTTTGTCTACTTGCGCGATAATTTCAGTGTAATTTTTGCCTGAAATATCAGAAAATGCTATGGTTTTGCGATCGCTTTCTGTCAAGCGTTTGTCACCATCGCTGTCAGCCTTCACTACTTCATACCACAACCCACCCACGTTTTTAGGGACATCTCCCGGAGGTGTTGAGAGACTCAGTTTTTCATGGCGTAAAAACAAAAAGTTATTATTGGGAATTAACTTCCAAGATGACTTATCGTTAACATGAAAAAATAAAAAATTTCGGGTGCTGGAAGCTTCTTTTTCGTAGTAAGACTGACGATAAATTTGTTGGGAACTAACAGCCGCCATCAAATAAGGTGTACCTTTGATTGGTTCAAAGGAACCTAAGTTTATTTTGACTTGAATATCTGTATTAGTTTCTGTATTAACTATGTCCGAAGCATTACGCTGTCTTAATGTTTCTTGATAAATGCGATAGGCTATATATCCAGATATCATCAAAGAAATCAGCGCACACAAAGAGAGGATTATTACTCTAACAGTTCTTAGTCTATTCATCATAACTATCGCAGATAATCGTTATAGTATTAGGACTCATATTTGATTTTTGACATACCACTACACATACTGAGATTTTTTCAAGAATTAAATCAGACGGCTATGGGGATAAGTTATGTATATACTAAATAAACATTATTGGGTGTTAGATTCAGTAGATTTACTAATATTTCCAAAACTCATCTCCAAGTAGTGCGATCGCTCACCGTATTTGCCCCGGCAGCGCGATAAGATTCTAAAACAACAGTCGTAACTAAAGGTTTAAATGGCAGAAACATTATTTTTCAACGCTCTGCGGGAAGCCATTGACGAAGAAATGGCGCGTGATTCCAGTGTATTTGTGCTTGGTGAAGACGTAGGACACTATGGCGGTTCCTATAAAGTCACCAAAGACTTATACAAAAAGTATGGTGACTTGAGGGTTTTAGACACTCCCATCGCCGAAAACAGCTTTACTGGTATAGCAGTAGGGGCGGCCATGACTGGGTTGCGACCGATAATTGAAGGTATGAACATGGGCTTTTTGCTCTTAGCCTTCAACCAAATCTCCAACAACGCCGGGATGCTGCGCTATACTTCTGGCGGTAACTTTAAAATTCCAATGGTGATTCGTGGCCCTGGTGGTGTAGGTAGACAATTAGGTGCAGAACATTCCCAACGTCTCGAAGCTTACTTCCAAGCTGTACCAGGGTTAAAAATTGTTGCCTGTTCCACACCCTACAATGCCAAAGGCCTACTAAAAGCAGCCATCCGCGATGATAATCCAGTCCTGTTCTTTGAACACGTACTGCTGTATAACTTAAAAGAAAATTTACCAGAAGAAGAATACCTCCTGCCCTTGGATAAAGCAGAAGTGGTGCGTCAAGGTAAAGATGTCACAATTTTGACTTACTCTCGGATGCGTCATCATGTGATGCAAGCCGTGAAACCTTTAGAAAAACAAGGTTACGACCCCGAAGTAATTGATTTAATATCTCTCAAACCCCTAGATTTTGATACCATCGGTGCATCTATCCGCAAAACCCATCGCGTGATTGTGGTGGAAGAGTGTATGCGGACTGGGGGTATTGGTGCAGAATTAACCGCCTCAATTAATGATCGCTTATTTGATGAATTAGATGCACCCGTGTTGCGTCTATCTTCTCAAGATATTCCCACGCCTTACAACGGTACTTTAGAGCGTCTCACCATTGTTCAGCCAGAGCAAATCGTCGAAGCTGTGCAGAAAATGGTGGCTTTGCGAGTCTAACAAAGTATGAAGTGTGAAGTATGAAGTGTGAAATTCATTCTTCATACTTTCCTTATCCCTAGGGACTTTCAACCCTGTTCCCTGTTACCTCTTCCCTATTTCCTATTCCCTGTTACCTGCCGTAACTCAATCAAAGAACGCTATTATAGCGTTTGTCAGTTGCGAGTTATGGTATGCAAAGACAGCGATCGCTATTAGCTTTAATTTTTGTCCTGATCATCGCCGCTGTTGTGGCGATTGTGAAAATTCCTGTGCCTTTGGGATTGGATTTGCGCGGAGGTTCCCAGCTGACAATTCAGGTGAAGCCAACAGCAGAAATCCCCAAAATTACTGAACGTGAATTAGAAGCCGTCAAAAAAGTTGTTGAAGGGAGAATTAACGGCCTTGGTGTTTCGGAACCAATCATTCAAACAGTCGGTACAGATAAAGTTCTTGTCCAGCTACCAGGGGTAAATGATCCCGAACAAGCAGAACGAGTCCTAGGTGGTACGGCTCAGTTAGAATTTCGTCAACAAAAGCCAGGTACAGAGACTCAAGTGTTTGCGTTCCAGTCCTCCAGAGCCGAACTAAAAGCCAAGCAAGAAGAATTACGCAGCAGCAAAGATCAAGCTGCAATTACCAAAAATCAAGAAGAATTACAAAAAAATAATCAAGCAATCCTAGAGTTGTTCGATAGCACCAAGCCGCCACTTGATGGTAAATACCTCAAAGATGCCTACGGTGAACCAACTCAAGGTAATAATTGGAATGTAGCCATTCGCTTTGATCAAAAAGGTGGTGAACTCTTCGCCGAAATTACCAAAAATCTCGCGGGTACAGGTCGCAGTATTGGAATTTTTCTCGATAATGAACTCATTAGTGCGCCAGTAGTCGGGCCAGAGTTTGCTGCTGCTGGGATTACTGGTGGTGCAGCAATAATTACAGGCAGATTTACCGCCCAACAAGCCAATGATTTAGGTGTACAACTGAGGGGTGGTGCATTACCTGTACCCGTAGAAATAGCAGAGAGACGCACTGTCGGCGCAACTTTAGGTAAAGATAGCATTCAAAGCAGTATCTACGCCGGGATTGGTGGTTTGGCTTTGGTGTTAGTTTTTATGGTGGTGTATTATCGCCTACCAGGGCTAATTGCTGACTTATCCTTGGTAATTTACTCACTGCTGACTTGGGCTTGTTTTGCACTGTTGGGTGTTACCCTAACTCTGCCAGGAATTGCTGGTTTTATCCTCAGTATTGGTATGGCTGTAGATGCCAACGTGTTAATTTTTGAACGCACAAGGGAAGAATTAAAAGCGGGTAAATCTTTATACCGTTCTGTAGAATCAGGTTTTTACCGAGCTTTTTCCAGCATCTTAGACAGTAATGTGACTACTTGGATAGCTTGTGCTGCCTTATTTTGGTTGGGGTCTGGTTTAGTCAAAGGTTTTGCCTTAACCTTAGCTTTGGGGGTAGCAGTAAGTATGTTTACGGCAATTACCTGTAGTCGGACATTCTTATTTTTGGCAATTTCCCTGCCTAGTTTGCGGAAACCTGAACTTTACTGTCCTAACGTACCGGTGTCAAATAAGGCTGAGGTGGCTAAATGAAACTGAGTGTTAATAAATCGCGATCGCTGTGGTGGATTATTTCTCTGATTATTATCCTCAGTGGCATCATTTCGATGGCAATTTCGTGGAATAATCCAGCAATTCGCGCCCCTCTACGTCCAAGTTTAGATTTTGTTGGTGGTACACGGTTACAATTTGAACGCGATTGTACAAAACCAGGGAACTGCGACAAACCAATTGATATCACAAGCGTCCGGGAAGTTGCTAAAAGCCAAGGTATCGGTGATAGCAGCATTCAAATTGTGGGCGAAAATGGCATCTTAATTCGCTCAAAAGATTTAAGTGTAGACCAACGCACTCAATTACAAAAAACTTTAAGCGAAAAAATTGGTGCTTTCGACCCCCAAAAAAATCAAATTGATTCTGTCGGCCCAACTTTAGGTGCAGAATTATTTCGCTCAGGGATTTTAGCCCTAGTAATTTCTTTCGTGGGTATTACGCTCTACATGAGTGTGCGTTTTCAACTGGACTATGCGATTTTTGCGATCGTCGCCCTGTTTCACGATATCTTGATTACGGTAGGTGCTTTCTCAATTTTGGGTTTAGTTGCTGGTATTGAAGCTGATAGCCTCTTCATTGTCGCCTTACTGACCATTACAGGTTTCTCTGTCAACGATACTGTAGTTATTTACGATCGCATCCGGGAAACCATCAAAATCCATCCCGACCGCCCAATTGCAGAAATTGTCGATGATGCAGTCAATCAAACTTTAGCTAGGTCAATCAATACAACTTTAACTGTATTGTTAACCTTATCCGCTATCTTTTTCTTTGGTGGAGAAACACTGAGAAATTTTTCTCTAGCCTTAATTATTGGTTTCACAATGGGAGCATATTCCAGCATTTTTATTGCCAGTACTCTCCTTGCTTGGTGGCGAGAACGTACAGGTCAATCTACCCTAGTCACCAGCACCGAAGCAATGGATACATCAGCGGATAATTAATCAAGAGTCAATCATCCTTACGACCAAAAAAAGAATACAAGCCCCAGACTGCTTATGGGGATTGTAATTTTGAATTTTGCATTTTGAATTCCCCCAAGGGGTTGACCCTTTCCTGCTATGGATCAATCGGAACAACCGTCAATCACTGACCCATCTTTTGCTCAACAAGTTCAAAAACTACATCAGCTGACAGTATACGGCAGATGGTTGTTTGTCACCTTTTTATGGGTGCTAATTGCACCTATTTGTTTTTGGAATTTACGCTCAGAAATTGTTTTGTGGCAACAATACTTTACCTGGGTAGCAGTACGATATGGACTCATCTCTCATCCCCTGTCTACCCTAGGGTTAAGTTTTTGTATCGCTATGACTGTTTCCGTTTTAGTTTGGCAAAGCCGCAATATTTTAATGGGACTACCACAGTCAGAAAAGGAACGCTTAGAAAAACAAGTTTCTCGCATCCGCCAACAAGGGCCAACTCATCCCCTATGGAAAATAATTTGTCGGTAAATATTAGGGTTAGATAACTAAATTTGTATATAGTTGCATTTAAGTATACGTATGGAAAAATTTTTAGCACAATATGACTAAATAAAAGCAAAGATACTTATTGGTGCAATTGAGTTCCTACACATGAACTATCCTCAGATTAAATTTAGCGATCGCCATTCTGATATAGACCTTTACCAACTCCAAGATTTATTTAATATTTCCGCTTTTTGGGCCAAAGGACGTAGTATCGAGGATTTAAGCATAGCTATCACCAACAGTGACCCAGTAATTTCTCTGTGGGATGACACAAAACTTATTGGCTTTGCGAGAGCAACTTCTGATGGAATTTACCGCGCGACAATCTGGGATGTCGTCATTCACCCAGACTACCAAGGCACTGGATTAGGCAGCAAGCTAGTCGAAACTGTTTTAATTCATCCCCGGATGAAGTGGGTTGAGCGCGTGTATTTGATGACCACTCACCAACAAGGATTCTACAAAAAAATCGGTTTTATCCCCAATACCACCACAACTATGGTGCTGCATAACCAATCTAAACAACTGGATTCTTTATCTGTAACAGAACTACAGTTTCAGGAATGAGGAGATTTGGGGCTGGGTATGGGAAAAATTCTGCCAAAATCTGAATTTTTAGGCTTCAGTCCCCAGTTTTAGCAATTGGCTTTCACTGGAAGCGTCATCACAAACTAACTACCCTTACCTAAAGTTGAATTAACAGCGATCGCTCCATGATGTTTTTCGACTACAATCTGATGGGCGATCGCTTATCCTCATCCTGTTCCCTTACCAACAGCTTTAAGATCATCTCTCATACCAATGCCGTTGTCTTGAATACAGCGGTGGACAAATTGATATTCTTGGAGATTCATGCTGTTGGGAGAGAAATTTGTATCCTAGTTAATGCTTCAGTAGATGCCGATGCTGTTGAATTAGGCAGGATTTCTAGTTTTGCTCCCATCACTTCTAACAGTGTTTGATTTAGTAATAATTTCATTCCCGGTGAAAGAATTGCCTTCTCATCTTGAGTTTGAGGAGGCTGATAATTATGTTTAATGAAATCAATTGGCTCACTTTCAGGTAGAGCATTAGCAGGAACATCTAAATAAATATGCGCCGTATTAGTATTAGGTGCAACAGTCGCGGAAACACAAATACTACCCTCTTGCATTTGCGTAATTGCAGTATCTACTAAATTAACTAATACTTGGCGTAGCCAGCGGTGATCTGCTAAGACATAAATTTCTGGATCTACAGGTGACATCTGCAACGGAAAATTCCGATTCGCCGCCAGCATATAAGTTAAGTCTTTAACTTCTTGAAAAACTGTGTCTAAGCAGCGGGGCTGAATATCTAATTTGTTTGTACCGTATTCAATTCGGGAAATGCTGAGAATTTCATCCATTAATTGGAGCAATTTCAAAGCTTTTTCATGAGCTTGGGCAACAAATTCTCGTTCTTCTTCAAGATTTTCACATAAGTCTGACAAAATTAATTGATGCAAGCTAATCACACTATTGAGTGGCGATCGCAATTCATGGGTAGTCCGCGCTAAAAAACCCGCTTTAAACTGGCTCATTTCTTGTGCCATTTGGTACGCCAGCTGCGTTTGCTTCACCTCTTGCCGCAGTTTCGGCACACTTTCTTGCTCTTCTGTTACCACTGGCGATAAGTTGGCATTCGTGTTTGCCGACTTAGAAAATAACCAACGAAAACTGATTCCTAAGATGATTCCAGCTCCGAGATATGCCCAGTTGCTCCAATTCATAATTTGGCAATTATTAACTTTTTAATTGACCACAATGGTATAAAACTAATTTCCTGATTTCCTGACTAATTCAGTGTAATTCTACCTTGGCGCAAAATTTGCCAGTTTGCCCCTGTCCACTTGGCAACAGTAGAAGGTACACCACCCCCGGAAATTTCCTCAAGCAGTCCTGTAGTCGCCAAGGTTAAAGCATCAGGAAATTGCATTGTAATTTCTGCCATTGTTTCTAAAGGCGGCTGACCAGAAAAATTGGCACTTGTTGTCGCTAAAGGGCCTGTTTCCGCCAAAATAGAACGAGCGATCGCATTGTCCGGTACTCGAATACCAATAGTCGTCGGGTCAGTCGGGTTCATCTCTTTCGGTAGGCGCTGGCTGGCTGGTAAAACTAAGGTTAGCGCTCCCGGCCAATATTGATTAACTACTTGTTGCCAAAGTTCATACTCATCCTCGCTACCCTTGACATAAGGCCATAAATCCTCAGCACTAGCACCCATCAAAATCAAAGGTTTATCCTGACTACGCTGCTTGGCGGCAAAAATTAAGCCAGCTTTTTCTGGTAAAGTCGCCAGTGCTGGCACAGTATCAGTCGGAAAACTCACTAAACGTCCAGCCTGTGCGCCTGCAATCAAATCTTCTAGAGCAACTTGAGCCATATTTACCAATGTCAGAAGTTATGAATGAAAACATCTAATTTTTGTATTTTCACTCATAACTCCTGTAAGGGTGTAGGGATTTATCTATCCAAAACCCTTTCACCTGTTCCCTGTTCCCTGTTCCCTTTCACATAAGCTAAAGCAAAACGTTCAATTCCCTCTAAATCCGTGTGAATTTGAATATTGCAATAGCTACCTTGATTTTGCAAAATTTCTCTGACTGCACCCGCTTGTCCCGCCATCATTTCTATCAGCCACACGCCGCCAGGTTGCAAATAGCTGGGGGAGACTTCAACTAAATAACGGATATCATCTAAGCCATCAGCACCACCATCTAATGCCAAATGTGGTTCATGCTGCATCACTTCTGGCTCTAGGGTAGCCACAGTTTCAGTCGGAATATATGGCGGGTTGGAAACCATACCACTGAATTGGCCTTTCATGGTTATTAATGGTTCCCACCAAGAACCTTGATGAAAATGAATCCGGTCGGCAAATCCCAGATTTTTGGCGTTGGTTTGGGCAATCTCTAAGGCTGCGGCACTGTAATCAACAGCATGAATTGTAGTTTCTGGCAACGCGTCGGCTAGTCCAATGGCGATCGCACCACTCCCAGTTCCCAAGTCTACCCAATGTCCTTGGTCTAATGGTTTTTTCGTCGGACTTTGAGCGATCGCCGCTACTGCTAAATCAATGATGCACTCTGTCTCTGGCCGCGGAATTAACACCGCACTCGACACCGCCAGCTTAAATTTGCGCCAAGGTGTAACTCCAGCAATGTACTGCACTGGTAAGCGATCATGTAATCGTCTTTGCCAAAGCTGTTCTAAATCTACCAAAGACATCGCGATCGCTATTGCATCCCAATCTTTGAAAGATTCTAAACGTAAAGCCAGGCGGTCTAAACCAGCAATTTCTTGCAGCAGCCAATCAACTTCTAATGGTGGTACAGCAGTAGCGATCGCAGCTTGGATGGCTTGGTTACGCCACTGCCAAAGTTGTAACCCAGAAACTACTTGTGGCTGTTGTTCTGCCATGCTTTAACGTTTTGGCTTTGCCGCAGGCTGGCGATTATTACCAGTAGCAGAATCTTTTGGTAGAGTCCTGATATACTCTCTGGATTCTTGAGATGGCACTAAAACGACTTGTTTGAGCCAATCTTCATTTTTATCTTGCAAAGTTTTGATCACGCCATCTATGTCAATTACTTGAATATCGGCTTTCGGATATTTTGGTTTCACTTGGTTTAACAAACCAAGTGCATCTTGTTTACTCACAAACAACGGTACGACTTGTTCTTTGTCGTTTGTCAGTTTAATGGGTACATAGCCTTGATCCGGTGCAAATCTAACTGCAAAAATCGGCACACTCCGAAACTGATCTATTTTTTGACCGCTTTGGTTCAGCAATTCCAGCGCTCCTTTGACATCCTGCTCCACTGGTTTAAAAGCAAATACCAAACGGTTGGGCTGGTTTTTTGTTTGTTGCAACTGCTGATAAATGATTCCCAAAGGTACAGCTGTAACCTGGAGACTCTTGACAATATCTGCCATTTTGGGGTCTTTGTTCGTACTTTGCAGTTGCTTAATAAAGGCTTGAGCTTCTTGACGGCTCAGATATACACCTGTCACTGAACCACCCAGTTTTTGACCGTTTTGACCTTCTGGCAAAGGACGACTCAAAGGCAATCCTTTATCATTGGTAATTAGATACACAGGTACTGAGTCTAGTTTTTCTTTTATTTGTTGTTCTGATAATGCCAGCACTGGGAGGTTTCCGACAAAAACTGTGCCTAACAGAGTACTCCCGATTAAACCCAATGTTGCGCCCCAGCGAACTAATGCTTTCATGACTACTCCTCGCGTCAATGGTTTTTAATTAAATCAGACTAATTGGTTGGATTTGCACAGCACTAACTTGTTTTAGTTATATAGCAATCCATTTGAGATGTAAAAAAGCCATTATGGCTGCTAAATGGTCACAATCAACTCGCAAAATGGGAGATTTTCTAAATTCTTGAGAATTCCTACAGTACTTTTGTCACATTAAATTGTGCTGCAACCTGATTTTTTTATTTAGCTTTGCCTGATTCCTGCACAAGAATTATAGATGCCTATTATAGACCGCTCTCAAAGAATGAAAAATTTTGCCGACCGTTGAGACGATTAATGCCATTTTATTGTCTTTCTCAAAAACTGGTGACGCGATCGCAAAATAATTCGTTCCATTTATTTATTGGCTTCATCACCGCTTAAATCAATATCTAGACTTATTCCCGGCTAATTACAATAATTTAGATATATAGTTCCTCAACTTTTGACAAAGCAAAATCAATGAAATTATTTTTTCCTGTAATATCTACAATTTAATTGTCAAACTTACTACACAAGTTATATTCCAGACAGCTTTTCCAGTTCAAAGATAGGAAATTCTCATTACAACTTAAAAATATAAAAAAATATCCTATCTATTAAGTGATTAATAGATAGGATATTTCGTAAAACATAAATTTTAATCGGGATGACAGGATTTGAACCTGCGGCATCCTGCTCCCAAAGCAGGCGCGCTACCAAGCTGCGCTACATCCCGGATATTTTCATTAAGGTTTGCTGATTCCGCATTTTAGCAATTATTTATGTTAACGCATCAGCTTTTTCATTATAGCAAGCCTGACATATATTTGCCAACCATTTCTATAGTTTATGCTCAATAGCAGGTGTTAAAACATTGTGAAAGAGTTATCAGTTGCAAGTGTTAAGTAAAAATACTACCCCTAGCCCCTAGTCTCCAGGCACAATATTTTAGTGAGGATACCAAAACATCCCTTTAATACCTTCAGGATCTGACATAAAACCCATACCCCGATAAAAATCAACAACATGAGGATCAGCAAAGAGCGTTACATTGCTGATTTCTTCGCTTCTGAGCTTTTTGAGGATGTATTTCATTAAGGCTTTACCTAGCCCTTTACCTTGAAATTCTGGATGAACTACTACATCCCAAATCGTGGCATTAAACGCATGATCTGAGGTAGCACGGGCAAAACCAATAAGCCGTCTTTGGTTTCCTCGTACTTGCCACATGGAGGCAACGAGAAAACTATGCTCTATGGCTTTTTTCACTTTTCTCAAGGGACGACGCGACCAACCAACTGCATCACACAGTTCTTCTAATTCATACAGGTCAATATCTCTCTCGGTACTGAAAACAATGCGTTCCGCATTTCGCGCCGCAGCATCGCTATTAGTACTAGAACTGCCAATTTCCCCTGTCTTGTCTTCAAATGAGGTTGTTTTATTTGTCGCTACAGATTCAGGAGTGCTAAACCAAGTTTTCCAAAAACCCATGCCAACGTGGTTCGGGTAGTATAACTGAATTGGCTACCACTTTATTTAAAGTGATGATACACGTTTTATCAAGCCAACACCATCTTACACCCCACACCCTGAATTTTTTCGGATGTTGTCGGGATCAGCAATGGCAACAGCTTTTTATAGCGTGTTTCATACCAATCATCTTCAACTTTAGCATTTTGTTGTCAAGGCTAGGAGAAATTCCCCAAAAGGCAAAGTTTTGAGAGTCAATTGTAGATAGCGGTTCCCAATTGTATGAGGTATGCCCTTACTAATCTCTAATCTCTAGCCCCTAAACCTCACTAAAACGAGAAACGCTATATATGAAGATTGGGTATTAAGTACTGGGTATTGGGAATAATGTTTACTAGCACCTAGTCCCCAGTCACAGCCCCCAGGTGACAACAGCAAGCGAGTCTTATCCCAACAATGGCTTCTGGTTTAAAATCTTCGACACTGGAACTCCTAAAACGCTTTAACCGAGCGTTTCCCCAGTTTTATGAGCAATTTGTCAGTAGTGAGATTCAACTGCAAAATCTCCGGTTAGCTTATCGTCTTTATAAAACCAGACGTGCCGTTATCGAGTTGAAGCCGGAAGGTAGCAAAAGCGCATTGCACTTTGCCTACCGTAACCAGTCCTTTCTCCTCAGTGATATTTTTGGTGTCCTGGCAGCTTACGGCTTGACCATTCACGGTTTGAGCCTTTATGGGCAAATCCGTCCGCCAATGTTAGTTTTCATCAAACTTTTAGTATCTCGTGGTAGCAAAGCTTTAACAGATAAAACCGCAGAAAATGTCTGTCGGGCTATTCGAGAGGCTTTAGGAGGGCGCTTTGAAGTTGAAGAGATGCTGGCGGTAGAATTTAATTTAGATGCTGGCTTAGAACAAGTACAAACTGAGTTTTATGTTGATCCAGTATTTCATCTGCCGGCTCTGGTGATTGAAGCTGATAACCAACCAGGGTTGTTTTACAAAGTGATGTACGCCATCTGGCAGGAAGATTTACTAGTAGTTAATGCTAATTTGCTAGTTTGGCGGGGACGCACGCGGCTGATTCTCTATTTGTTGGGGCCTAATGAAAGTCTGATTCCTGAATATCTAGGACACAAAATTGCTGAAGGAGTCCGACAGCGTTTGTTAGGGAAGTGATCCCAAGTCTGAAGTATGAAGTGTGGAATTGCTTCTGCCTTAATTTTTAATCTTTTGTACTCTGTATTTAGTCGTACCCATCCTTGAGGGTACGATATAAGTATGGCAACCATAGAAATCTTAGGCGTTCCACACTCATACGAGTTAACGGCTCCCACTTCCTACCCCCATGCTTTGGTGTTTATCCACGGTTGGCTAAATAGTCGTGGGTACTGGCAACCTGTGATTTCCCGTCTGTCAGTAGATTTACAGTGTCTATCTTATGATTTGCGCGGTTTTGGTGAGTCACAGTCCCAGGCAGAAACTGATGTCAATCGGGTACAAACTACTAGCGCTTTGACATCTCACTTGCTGGATACAGCTAGTTCACAATTTGATTCTCTGTATACACCAACTGCTTATGCTCAAGATTTAGCTACTTTATTACAAGAGCTAAATATTACTAGCGCATGGCTGATTGGACACTCCTTGGGCGGTACGATCGCACTTTGGGCAGCGGCTTTAATGCCTGAACGGGTTCAAGGGGTGATTTGTATCAACGCTGGTGGTGGGATTTATCTGAAGGAAGCTTTTGAACAATTTCGTTCAGCCGGTCAGCGATTTTTACAAGTTCGTCCGCGCTGGCTATCCCAGCTACCTTTGATTGATTTGCTCTTTACTAGAGCTAGTGTCGCCCGCCCCTTAGACCGTTATTGGGCGCGTCAACGGGTGATAGATTTTGTGGTTGCTGACCCAGAAGCCGCAGTGGGAGCTTTATTAGACTCTACAACCGAAGAAGAAGTTAATCGCTTACCCCAATTAGTTTCGCAATTAAAGCAGCCTGTTTACTTTTTGGCTGGTGTCGATGACAAGGTAATGGAACCTAAGTATGTTCGCCATTTAGCCAGCTTTCATCGGCTTTTTCAATACTGTGCTGATAATGTGATTGAAATTCCTGATTGTGGTCATTTAGCTATGTTAGAACAACCAGATGCTGTAGCCAGCCACATTCGCGCAATAGTCAATGGTCAATAGTTTTGGGTAAAGAACAAATAACCATCAACCCTGTCACCTGTCACCTATCACCTTTCATATAACTTCATAACCTGACTCAGCGATAACCGGGACTCAACACCCAATGTCAACTGTGAGACATGACCGCGAGATAAATGGTCAGATGCAGCACAGGCTATCATGGCGGCGTTATCGGTACAAAATTTCAAGGGTGGGAATAAAACACGTAGATTATGCTTACTGGCTGCTGCTTGCAAATGCTTTCTCAACCCACTATTTGCTGCTACCCCGCCACCAACGGCAATGGTATTGAGACCGTGATCTAGGGCGCAGGCGATCGCTCTTTTGGTCAAGGCCTTGGCTACAGTTGCCTGAAAACTCGCGGCTACGTCTGCTACAGGAACTTGCTTGCCCTCTTTTTCTAATTGCTGTACTAGTCTTAGCACGGCTGTTTTTAAGCCACTAAAACTGCCATCATAACGATGAAATCCTCCACCAGGTAGAGAAACCCTCCCTTCCGGCAAGGCAAAGGCGTGGGGATCGCCCTCCTGTGCTAACTTGTCAATGACTGGGCCGCCTGGATAACCTAGATTTAACAGCCGTGCCACCTTATCAAAGGCTTCCCCCGCAGCATCATCACGGGTTTCACCCAGGGTTTCGTACATACCACAGTCTTTAACATAAATCAAGCTTGTATGTCCGCCTGAAACCAGTAAGCTAAGAAAAGGGGGATCTAAAGTTGGCTCACTCAAGTAAGTCGCACAAATGTGGCCTTCGAGGTGATGAACTCCCAAAAATGGTTTATTGTAAACAATTGCTAAAGTTTTGGCAGCAGTTAATCCCACCAACAAGGCTCCTACAAGACCAGGGGCGCAGGTGGCGGCGATGCCATCAATTTTTGACCAGTCTAATTCAGCTTGTTCTAGCGCTTGGGCGATCGCCTCGTTGATCGTTTCCAAATGCTGGCGGGATGCCACCTCTGGCACAACTCCACCGTATTGCTGATGGACTGAAATTTGGGAAGCGATAATGCTACTGCGAACTTGACGATTGTTAACAATTGCGACGGCAGTTTCATCACAACTGGTTTCGATTGCTAAAACGTTTGCCATCTCAGGGTTCTACAAAATAACGATTTGTTTGAGAAGCTTTAACTTTTATTTACTTAAACTTTACTCGGTTCCCAGGCAAGAGTATGATGACTTGCTAGTTAGCCAAATAAAGAATGTACAAGCCGCTTCGTTTTGTACAAAAAACTTTTTCTTTTGTAATAAAAGGAAACGACTCCATGCGACGATTGTTTGCTTTGATTTTAGCGATTTGTCTTTGGTTCAATTTTGCTCCGCCAGCGAAAGCTCTAGGGGCTAATCTTACACCCTGCCGAGACAACCCCGCATTTCAAGCACTAGCCAAAAATGCTCGAAATACAACTGCTGATCCCCAATCAGGTCAAAAGAGATTTGAACGTTACTCTCAAGCCCTGTGTGGCCCTGAAGGCTATCCTCACTTGATTGCTGATGGTCGTCTAGACCGTGCTGGAGACTTTTTGATCCCTAGCATTCTGTTTCTCTATATTGCTGGTTGGATTGGTTGGGTAGGTCGTGCTTACCTAATCGCAGTTAGAAAAGAATCTGACACCGAACAAAAAGAAATCCAAATTGATTTGGGTCTAGCGCTACCTATCATAGCGACAGGTTTTGCTTGGCCAGCAGCAGCTTTGAAAGAATTTCTTTCTGGCGAATTAACTGCTAAGGATTCAGAGATCACCGTTTCTCCCCGTTAGGTTCCGCTTAACTGATTCATTGTTTTGGAGACTAAATACATGGCTGAAAAAAGCGATCAATCATCCTATTTGATTAAATTTATTTCCACAGCACCAGTGGCAGCTACCATCTGGCTGACAATTACAGCAGGTATTTTGATTGAGTTTAACCGCTTTTTCCCTGACCTCCTGTTCCACCCACTGCCATAAACAAAGCATTGGGATTTCAAACTGTTGCATGTGTAATTGAGAGGCGAACATAAAATTATGGCGCAAGCAGTAGACGCATCTAAGAATCTGCCCAGCGATGTGAGAAACAGAGAAGTAGTGTTTCCCGCAGAACGCGATCCTCAACTGGGTAATCTTGAAACCCCAGTTAATTCTTCTCCTGCGGTCAAGTGGTTCATCAATAACTTGCCTGCTTATCGTCTAGGTCTAACTCCGTTTAGACGTGGGCTAGAAGTTGGTATGGCACATGGCTACTGGATATTTGGCCCCTTTGCTAAATATGGCCCCCTGCGTAATGCAGAAAACGCTAACTTAGCAGGCTTACTAGCAGCGATCGCTCTAGTAATTCTCCTGACAGGTGGTATATCTTTATATGCCAATAGCAATCCGCCAAAAGCCCTTGCTAGTGTGACTGTATCTAACCCTCCAGATGCTTTTCAATCTAAAGAAGGCTGGAATAACTTTGCCAGTGCTTTCTTAATCGGTGGCATTGGTGGTGCTGTAGTTGCTTACTTCTTAACTAGCAATATCGCAGTTATTCAAGGCTTAATCGGTTAATTGGTGTTTGGTAAATGGTAATTAGTGATTAGTTAAAGTTTCTCATCATCAAGTTATGCATGGAATAACATAACTTGAGATAATAGCTTTCTAATTACTGATTACCACTTGCCAATCTGTATAGCCAAGCACTGAGTTGAAAAAAAGAAAAATGTATTCCCATAACAACATTTAAAGGACACATATTTCTATGTGTCCTTTATTATTTGGTGGTGAAAATGCTTGGGTTTGATTATTCAAATAACGCTGCTTCGATCGCTCCGAGTGCTGTGTCCAAATCGTCATTGACAATTTGAATATCAAATTCATCAGCAGCTGCAATTTCTGCTTTGGCACGGACTAGACGACGGGCGATCGCTTCTTCAGAGTCTTGTCCTCGACCACGTATCCGTTTTTCTAATTCATCAAAGGAAGGCGGCAAAATGAAAATACTCAGGGCATTAGGAAAGGAAACGCGAATTTGCCTTGCCCCTTCTAACTCAATTTCCAGCACTACTAACTTACCAGACTGAATTTTGTTGACCACAGCTTCACGCGGAGTGCCGTAATAATTCCCCGCAAATTCCGCCCACTCTAAAAATTCACCTTGAGCAACCAGTTGTTCAAACTTACCACGGTCAATAAAGTAATAATTTTTACCGTTGATTTCTCCCGCACGCGGAGAACGAGTTGTCACGGATACAGAATAATAAAGTTGCGGATGACGCTGCAACAGCGATCGCATTAAGGTGCCTTTGCCAACTCCACTAGGGCCAGTTAAGACAATTAACTTACCTGTAGTTGGGCATTCTTTGGTAGTAGCACTAATCTGGATGGGTAAAACTTGCATCATCCGTTGAACCTGTGAATTAATCAATAATCATGATTTGTGAGTTTGTGTTCGTTGCCAGGGCGACCTCGACTAACGAATTTGTAGCACTGGTGACAGAAAACCAGTCTAATTCACATGGTACTGCCGATATGGTGCAAATAAAATAGCTGTTTGTCAACTATCCCTAGTTAATTATCTACAGCATGATGATCGCGAGAAATCACGAATCGATTGGCTACTGTTTCTGGCTGAATTGCCGAAAGGATGACGTGGCTGGAATCGGTGATAATTACAGCCCTTGTCCGCCGACCATAAGTTGCATCAATCAGCTGACCTCTGTCCCGCGCATCGGTGATGATTCGCTTAATTGGGGCAGATTCTGGACTAACGATCGCAACTACTCGGTTAGCTGACACAATATTGCCGAAACCGATATTGATTAATTGAATTTCCATAAATTAACTGACATTAAATGTGACACGAGAATCCAGTAAGGATTTTATTCCCATGTTATCCCTAAAAAATCGGAGTTACAACGCATTACATCTAGCTTGCTTTAGTTTTTATAGAGCAAATGCTTTTTTTGGCTATTTATTTGCCAAATATACTGAAAATCATCCCAAAGAGGTATGCGAAACTCGAAAAATGTCATCTAGTTTTTGCAGTTAGCTGGAAGTTAGGTAAGACAAGGGAGAACGAATAACTTGAGGTCACTCAATTTGTCCTGGATTTATGAAATGCTCTACTCAGGACAAATATTCGGCTTTGTTTAGTCCAAGTGACCATTGACTATTGCCAATTTTAAATTTTGGATTATTCTTGCGCTAAAAGCCCCACCCCTTTCCCAAAGACGCTTGAAGACTCGTTAACGCTTTGCTATCGTCAATCTAAAATTGTTTGACTATTTACCATTAGCTTTTTGCAATTCCAGCCATTTTTGGCGTAATTGTTGCCAGTTGGGCGTTTGACCACCATAGCGCCAGCTAACATAAGCCTGACTAATTTCATCTATGACTTGGGCTGTGGTTGGAGGATGATGTTGATATGCAACTTTGGCGTATTCTAGGGGTGTTTGTGCTGGATGCTTACCTAAACCTTTTGTCGCAGTCCATTGCAGCATTTGTTGATAAAGTTTTTCCATTGGCGGTAATTTACTCAACCAGCGACGTTTTAACCACTCCCGCCACTGTACCCAACCTAGCCAACCAAAGAAAGCGATTGTAGTTCCCAGAGTTAAGCCAGTTAAGACACCTAGCCAACCTTGAGCGAATAAAGCCAAAAACCAAGCGATCGCTCTGAATATCCAACTAAAAATTGTCCCAAATACATTATTAAATAACCCAGTCACAGGGGAAGGGAGCCAGCCAGCCACCCAATGCCAAAATTGGCGCAAAACACTAAAAGTTTGCGAGTCTTCAATTGATGGTGGAATTAACGGATGATTGGGAATGGGGTCAAAGGCAAACCAGCCATATTTGGGGAAGTAAACTTCTGTCATCGCGTAAGCATCAGTGTTACGGACAACATACATCCCCGTAAAGGGATTAAACTCTCCTGGACTAAACCCCGCTACCAACCGCGCTGGAATGCCAATAGAACGTAGCATCACTGTCAGCACGGTAGAAAAATGGTCAGGGTAGCCGCCTTGATGTTTAAACAAGAAAGCTTCTACTAAGTCTTCTTCTTCGCCCAAATAAGGAAAATCAAAGGGATTTTCAGGAATTGAGTAGCGTTGCTTGAGGTATTGAGTTAGGTAAAGGACTTTTTCATAGGTAGAATCTGGACTAGATTTGGAGAACTTAGAAACATTGTTTTGACGGTATTTAGCCAGAATTTCTTCCGTTAATTTTTGGACTTTGGGAGCAATTTCTGGCGGAATTTGCAGATAGTATTTTTGAATGTGCTGGGGATATTTAGTAGTAACTTTGCCTAACGTAGTCCGATCACGGTAAGGTACTTCTGAGATGACTGTGTATGTTAGGTCTTCAGATAAACTTACAGGCGCTCGCAGCCCATTTTCTCTATCAACAGCAATAATCGGTGTCGGAAAGTAAATTTCTTTGGGATAGGACATCGCCGGAATCAAATTCGGCAAATCCGCCACCACTGTATAGGTTTGGACTACTTCTCTCGTTGGCAAAGAAGTAGGAGGTGGAGACAAATAAATTTGATAAGACCAAGGCGATCGCTTGAGGGTCGTAACATCATCATTGCGGGAAATTTCCCAGCCTTTACCTGTGTAGCGATCAAATGCTAATACACGCCAAAATCCTTCCACCTGCGATCGCACCCGCATCACCACCTTGGGTGTCATGCTTCCCCGCAGGTTTTGGTTCATCTGGCTATTAAAACCGTAATAAAAGCTATCATTTAGCTTTCCTGGTTGCCCATTTTGGCTTTCTCCAGTACCGTTACCTTGATTTTCGGCATTACCTTGGCGGACATAACCAGGATTAATAATACTCTTGCCTGTAAAGCCACCTTTGACTTCAATGGGTGAACTAACCGGAAATGTCCGTAATTGATAACCAGGGAAGCGGGGTAAAATTGCAAAAATTCCTAATCCCAGTCCCAGAATTAAAGTAAATAATAAAAAATAAAAAGATAATTTTGAGCCAAGTTGTGTAGATTTTGTCTTTTCCCTTTTAACTGTTGACTGAGTTAAACCCAGTTGGGAACGATAATTTAAGACTAAAGTTGGTAAGGCGATCGCTAAAAATAATAGTAATACAGGTGCAAACGCCAAAGTTTGGCTCAACGTTGCTGCCACACCCAATAAAATTAGACCAATCACAATTGAATAGCCCAAGTCCTTGCGTCTGGGCATATCAAAACTGTGGAGTATTTGCAGTTGAATTAATAACTCTGCTAAAGCCAGCCGCGTATCATTTAATTCTCCCAACACCTGCCCAAAGAATGCGCCTAAAGCAACTAACATTCCAATGGCGATGCAGAATTTAACTGGAATATTTGGATTGCGGCGATAGCGGTAACTCCAAATCGCACCAAGAATATTTAAGGGAACTGCCCAAAAACTAAATGTTGTATCAGCAGCAATATCTACTGCTACAGTTCCCATGATTACCAATGCCAGCACTAACACCCGCAAGGACAGAGAATCTTCCACTGCCATCAAAGGCGATTGCTGGATATTTTGTCGCCAATTATGAACTCTGGGTAGACGTGAAAACCAATTAATCCTGGATAAGTTAAACATTTCAAGGGTTAGCAATGGTGTAGATGCAGTTAACAAAATGCTTGGTTAGTCAAACCATCTACTTAGTTGTAACTCATACCCTAGAGAAATTCTGGTTCAGATAAAAGTAACTCCCCGAAGCAGTCTTTGGGAGTCTCATATCGTTGGCAATGTTAAACTATCTACCTAGTTGTAGCTCATACATTGCCGAAATTCTGATTCAGATAGCATTAACTCCCCGAAGCAGCCCTTGGGAGTCTCAAATCTTTAGCCCTAATGATCGTTGCAAAAAACGTAGAAGCCCTAATGATCGCTTATTAAAAAAGATAAGCTCCAAAACCACAAGAATTTTCTTAATTTCTCAGCGTTCTTTAACCTGAGCTAGATTGTCGGATTAATCACAAACAACAAAGGCTGTTCGTCTATTTCTGGAAACTCAACTTCTAATGTATAAGTTGGGTTAAATTCATGACAAGATAACTCAACATTCAAGCAGCCCGCACTAGAAGACTGAGCCATTGCCAAAGTCCCATCTGCTCGCAATGTCACAATTCCTTTGGTTGGTAAATCAGCCTGAACTTGTAACTGAGTTTGTTTACCGCGAGATTGGTATTCTACCCGTAAAGTCAGGAGACCCTCACTCGTAGACCATTGTCTTTCTACTACGGGACTATTTGGTGTAACTGGTAGACTTAAATTTTCTAGCAGTTGTTTGGCAGCCATTAAAGACAGTGCCATTTGTTGACGTGGTTGTAAATCTGGGTAATCGTTCTCGATATTGAGTTTTTGATCAAGAACATCCGCAGACCGATAAGTACTTCTGAGTACTAAACCAGCTATATCATTGAGCGCATGAGACTCTTGCGGGAAGAAGCTTTCTACTACCTGAACTAATTTAGCTCCCAATGGTAGTGAAGCAGTTAGCAGGGTTTGGCACTTTTCTAGCAATTCTCGGAAAACTGTTTCTGGTAGAGTGATCGGCAGATTCAGCTTAGATTGTTGTGCCTTCCAGCCCCACGCAGGAACTAAACTGAGCGATCGCTCTTCCAAACGCTCAGGATATTCCATTAAGTGTGTTTCCCAAGGAAACAAAGGTGGCTGATTTTCGATTTCGGTTTGTAACCGACGCTTGAGTACGGCTTGGAAACGGTCTTGCACAGTAGGAATGTCTCCCAGTTTAAAGGTTTGGGGTATCCCTCCCAACTCTGGATCGCCACTGGCGAAAGTGGCTGATTGTTTGAGAGAGTTGTCCACCCCGTCAATTTCCTTAAACTCGACCAAGTTAGTTTCACTGGTGTTGACATCATCTGCCAACAACCAAGTGAGTAATTGGTTTTTTAAGGATTCTGAGTCACTATTCATGAGTAGATGCACCTGATCCGGACACTAATGAGTTACGAATTTCCCAAGCCTGTTCCAGAATTTTAAACCAGCGTTTTTGCAGTTGTGCCATTGATAACCCTAGAGTTTTGGCAATTTTCTCGTCAGGTTGTCCTTGTTGTTTTAAGTCTAGTAAAGACCGCTGTTTCTCGTCTAGTTGGGAGGTATAGGCTTCCCATTGTTGTGGAGTTAGTCCCAAATTTGTGTGTAAAGAAGCTTCCAACCATTCGTGGACTAGTTCCCAACGATGTAATAAAGCGAACCTAATTAAATGATACTTGAAGCGCTGTTGTAAGTAATCTCTCTGACGCGGAGTGAGATTTAAAATTGTTTCAATTTCTTGTGTTGATAGATCTTTAAGCCGTAGGGAGAAGTAATCAGCACAATCAGATTGTTGTTTTTGCTCCAAATAACTCATCAATTCGGTAATCACAACAGAACGCAAAGTGTCTTCTTCGGGTTCTGGTTCTGGTTGTGTCGCCATTGTGGAGCGTAACTTGTGTACTGCTGGCTCTTCCCAAGAACCATCACCATCACCAGAACTACCTTCAGAAGCTTGTTCTATATCTACACTGGTTTCTGGAGGTTGTTGTTGTGAGAAGGTCTGCGCCCGCAGAATGATTAGCTGTTGCTGACGACCGGGTAAAGGAATGCGGCGCTTACCGTAGCGTTCGGTAAAGGCCATATACTCTGCTAATTCCAGAAGAGATTGGGGACGATAGGTAGTACCTAGTTGATTCTCCCGTCGGAAAGCATTCAATGCTTCTAAATAAAAACTTTGTAGAAAATCTTCTATGATAGTCAGCCGCCCTTGATAGCTCAATTGTCGCTGGGGAGGATTAATGTAACGATAAATAATGGCACTCAGCGTACTGTGTAATTCAACTCTGCCTCTATTGGAACCTAACTGATAGTACCTCTGACATTGTTGCAGCCGATGTCTAGCTAGGGTCATTGCGGAGCTTTCGACAGCACCGGAAGCTTGGATGCGTTTACTTTCGCTGCAAATTCGGTATACTTCGGTGGTAATGCGTGTTGCCACATCATGGCAATTTTGTTCTGAGGCTTTGGTTGATTGCCGGAACTCCTTGTACAGGAGTTGAAATATCACCTCCACGCCGATAGTATGTTCTCCCAGAAAAGTTGCGGTTGGAATAGTTGCGGTTGCGGCTGAATTCATAGTCTCGGTGTTTAAAAGACCCTAACATACATAGAAACAACCTGTACGACGGTAGGTATTGGCTTTGTGTGTTTTGCGTATAAGCTAAACGCAGGTCTATCCTGTAATGAGGATATGGCTGATTTTATTATTCCCAATTTGCTGGGGATTGTTCACACCTTGACCTGCTGTGATTGCCATTACTTAAAAGTCGTTGACAAGTCATTATGGATTTAGAAACACAAATTCAATTGCTGATCGACAATGCACCCCGCGATGGTATTTCACCACATCTTATTGCAGCAATTGTTCCTGCTTTTCGCGCGATCGCTCAACAATTACGCCACTCCCAGTACTACATTCTCCAAAAGGAGGGAAGCTGGGTCTTAACTACATTGAGCCACCGTGCAGATCCAAGTTTGGAGAAGCAGGTGATTTACGCTTTTTCTACCATACAGGATGTTTCCCTAATTTCATCTGCTGGGCGAGACCCTCAAGTGGTGGCCACACCCATTGCTGTCACCCATATTTTGTTCCAATTAATCGCCCTAGCACCCGTAGACAGCATAGTTTTTTTAGAAACACCGGGTACACTAGACCATACTTTTGAAGTGCAGCGTTCTCAGTTAGAAAAAACCATTCAAAAGCAGCTAAAACAAAGGCTCAAGCCCCAACAGAAGTCGAGACAGATACCGCCAGATATTGCTTAAAAAAAATTGGGAGTTAGGATTCTTCGGATACACTCCAAATTTTCCTACTCCCAACTCCAACATCAAAAATTTACAATCAAAAATTTTTAATAAAGTCGACTCAGCACATATTCCGTGATGTCAATTAAGGCTTGACGTGATTCTGACGGGGGCAAAATTGCCATATCTTCAGCTGCTAACTTGGCATGATGGGCAGCTAATTCTCGCGCCTGCTGTATCCCTCGACTATCTTGAATTAATGCTAGTGCTTGCTCTAAATCTTCTGCTTGGGCAAACTGGCGTTCAATTAGCACTTCTAAATATGGTTTCTCTTCTAGGGCAAATAAAACAGGTGCGGTCAAATTCCCACTTCTGAGGTCAGAACCTGCTGGTTTACCTAAAGTATCTGTAGTACTGGTGAAATCTAATATGTCATCTACAATCTGAAACGCTAAACCGAGATTTCGCCCGTAGTTATACAACTGTTGGGCTGTTTCTGGGGAAACTTCACTCAGTAACCCAGCAGCTTTGGCACTATTGGCAATGAGTGAGGCAGTCTTGTAATAGCTTTTTTGCAGGTAAGTTTCAATTGCCAGGCTACTATCAAAGCGGTTCATGCCTTGCTGAATTTCTCCAGTAGCCAAATCCATAATTACTTCTGAGAGGAGTTTGACTACCTCTAAATTATCTAAGTTGGCCAGATACCAAGATGATTGAGCAAAGAGAAAGTCACCTGCTAGTACAGCAATGCGATTGCCAAACAAGCTATGAACAGTGGGTACGCCACGGCGCATTTGCGATTCATCTACCACATCGTCATGCACTAGGCTGGCCGTGTGAATCATTTCTGTGATTTCGGCTAGGCGGCGGTGACGCTGGGTGATATCTTCTTCTAACATTGTCGCCCGCGATATCAGCAGGACGATCGCGGGTCTGATGCGCTTTCCCCCAGCTCCGAATAAATGTTCGGCGGCTGCAAAAAGAATGGGGTGGCGATTGCCAACTAGCTGCTTGAGGTTATCGGCTAGTAGGTGCAAGTCTGCTTCCACAGGGGTAAACAGGGAGGTAGCTGGGGTCATGGATGGCCGGACTCTGGCTTAGGTTACGAAAGTTTACATATCCTACACTCATTTTAAGATAACCCTGTGCCAGCGCAAAGTTTTGCTGAGAGAATACTTGCTTTTTGGCTGTGATTCTGACTAGTGGAAATAACTGCTATCTCGTTGCTGTTAAGGCAAACAGGCGGTTTGGCTGGTCTGAGTTGGTAAGAAAAAAATTTTTGTAGTTCAGCCAGAAATCTGAGAATTAACACCAATTTTCTTAGGACTGACGCATAAAAACGAAAAATCAAGGGTTTTGGGAAGGGTGTATGGATCTAAAACCCTTACACCCCCACATCCAGTCTCCACAGACAATCTTTGTAGTCCTGTTTATAAATGACTGTCACCGAATCTTGAACACAGACTCAACAGCATTGGTGATCGCCCCAAGAAATGTAATAACTCACTTTCCGATTCATCATCATTTTTCCCAATGGTTGATCGAGAGATTATTTCGTATTGGTGATTTGTGTTTGCTGAACTAGAAAATTTCTAGTTTCTTCAGTAGCCTAAGTATATATACAAGTATAAGAAAATTAAATTCGTTGTTCAACTCATTCAGTAAGCATTATTTTGTCAAGATATCTTTTATTTTTACGATAAATTTATATTTAACATCACCTCTTGTAAGTAATAATAACTACATTGGTGGGATCTTAAGTTTTTGTTCTTTATGATCAAATAAAACACAAACAATATTTTTAATCAAAGAAAAATTCATTTCATCCATGAATTTAACCTGCTAAAAATTCCAAATTTAGCCCCAACGTTGGCTTAAAAGTCAGGTTCGTTGTGTTACGCTAAAATGTAGGGATTTTAAATTTTTCAGGTATTGACAACGTAAGGGTAAAGCACTTTTGGGTGATGTTACCTATATGTTGTTTTGAATCCAGAATAGCTAATTGCCAACAAAATAAAACCAAGAGAATTATTTCTTGTAATTTTGTAGTGGCAGATAAACTTCTTGGGATGGAGTTAGGCGGTATCCTTACAGGGGTTCGCTTTCGGCTTACAGCTTGCGCTGAAAGTCGTGGTATATCCTACCAGAGAGGTATGAAAAACAATAATGCAGACTAAGTAAACTGCTGAGGAGCGCAGTTAATTATGCTATTTGGCAAATTAACTGTTGTGGTATGTATTGTCTGCAAATAACTGTAATTAAATAGTTCTGTTTGTTGACCTAAGAGTGTCATAACTCTAGGGAAAATTTAGCATAGCAAACTCAGACCATCAAGGATTTTCTTGCATGGTTGAAGTTATACGTGTTGTATGAAATTTGATATTGTTCAAGAAAAAAAGTTGGTAGCACAATGATTTACGCTAACATGCCTATGATGATTTTTATTTTAGCTGCTGGGTATTTATTCACAGTTTATCTATTATTAGCACTAGCAAAGCGCAGTGGTCAAAAATCTATCTATCATGATTCTCTATCGAGAAATCATGAGAAACATCAACATGAAGTGTCTATAACATCACAGGTAACTGAGGTGGTTAATAGTCAAGAGTCAATAGTTATTAGTCAATAGTCAATGCTTATTAATTATCAGTCAATAGTCAATAGTCAATAGTCAATAGTCAATGGTCGTTAGTGATTAAATTTGGATATTTAAGCAAACTTTGACCTTTGAGGTTTGACTATTGACTAAATAAAAACTTATGAAAATTGAGAAACAACTGTGTTATTTAAATCTACGACTTCGACCATTGGGGTATGACCTAGCCACTGAACTGCGGACTGAGCAAATTGTTGTGGACAACCGCTAACGACAAAGCGAGTTGGTAATGGCGGGTGGGTATTAGTTAAGCCTAGTAACGCTAAATCTTGGTCACAAGCGGCTGTGACATGAACAGCGGGGTCAATTAATTTGACATGAGATGGAAGAAGCGATCGCAATACTGGCGCTAAATGCGGATAATGAGTACAGCCGTAGACTAAAGTATCAATTTCTTGTTGAAGTAAAGGCTCTAAATAAGAGCGTGCTACCTCAGTAGTGTAAGGGTCATGAATGCGATTCTGTTCAATTAACGGGACAAACTCTGGACAGCCAACTTGCCAGACTTGTACCTCTGGGTCAATTTCCAAAATCGCCTGTTTATAAGCATTACTTTTAGCAGTGGCGGGGGTAGCAATCACACCAATGCGCTTACCTTGCTGCACCGCCGCCTTAGCGCCTGGGAGAATTACACCCAAAATCGGGATATTAAATTCTTGGCGGACAATTTCTAAAGCGAGGGCGGAACTGGTATTACAAGCCATCACTACCATTTTTACTTGCTGCTGCTGCATCCAGCCGAGAATTTCGCGCACAAATTGCAGAATTTCTGCTTGGGAACGAATACCGTAAGGCAGTCTGGCTGTATCACCAAAGTAAATAATCGATTCATTTGGTAGTTGGCGGTAAATTTGTCGCAGTACCGTCAGCCCACCCACACCACTGTCAAAAACCCCGATAGGGGCGCGTTGAGGTTCTTTATCAGAAAAATCGTAAAGATTACCTTCAAAAATGGAAGATGAATACACAGGCAGATATTGATTTAGGATTTGGCATTTAAAATACAGAATTTAGCAGACAATTTGTCAAGTGACTACTAAATTCTTTGTGGTTCAGTAGTTCAGCAAATCGAATTCAGGAGTCAGAATCAGCGTCTGTAGAATTAAAGCGACTTCCCACACAGTAATTAAAAACTTGTACTATATTTTAAGCTTGGCTGTATTCTTACCTGTGACGTAAGTACTGGAGAATTCCCCGCGCGATCGCTTCTGCCATGCGATTTTGATATTCTGGTGAACCCAATCGGGGATTATCTTCCCGACCGGTCATATATCCTGTTTCGACTAAAATCGAAGGCATAGAGCTTTTTCTCAAAACATAGAATCGCGCTTTGCGTGTTCCCCGATCTTTAATGGTGCCAATATCTTGCAGAATAGTTTTGCGAACTACTTCAGCTAAACCATAACCACTATCGTAATAATATACTTCTAACCCATTCACATCAGGGCGACTATCTACAGAATTAGCGTGGATACTCACAAATGCAGTGGCGTTCACTCGTTCAGCAATATCTACTCGTCCTTGAAGTTCAACGAAAAAGTCAGCATCTCTGGTGAGAACTGCTTTTACACCATTACGTTCTAGAATTGCTGCTACCCGTTTACCAATTGGTAAAATCACATCCTTTTCTAATAGTCCACCCAAACCAGGAGCGCCAGAATCTTTCCCACCATGTCCAGGGTCAATCACTACTATCAGTTTGCCGTTGGGGACTGGGGGTGTTCTGGGTACTGAGACATTGGTGTTTGGTAATTGACTTCCACTGGAAGGTAGAGGCGGAAAACCTATTGGTGGTGTAACGGCGCGAGTGCGTTGTAACTGTACAGCCAACAACTGATTACTAACTTGGTTGACTTCCCCAATTTGGACTCCCGCAGCGGGTTGAATCAAAATATTGACGGAATCTTCTTGTGGTTGCAAACGTACCCGCAGAATGGGACTATTAGCATTAAAAGCTGGGCCAATGACTCTAGGGGCTAACTGAGCATTGGCGATCGCAATCCGAAATAAACCAGAAGATCTATCCCAAGCACCCTTGGCCGATACAGGTCTGTTAGAGCGAATTAAAAGTTGAGTGCCATTCTCAGCTAACTCCACAGCTTGAATGATGGCGGGTGAGCCAGTCGCCTCAGAAATAAGATTTTCATCGCTATTACCAGGCAATCTCACAACACGACTAGGTAGAATTACAAAGCCACCAATACTGCTAGTACTTGCCCGCCAGTCAGGACTATTTGGCTCCACATATAATGTTATGCGGGCTGTTGGTTTTCTTGTTTGCAACTGAGAAAATTGAATCCGACTAACACCATAGCGATTTATGGACAAATCTTGTGGCGACAAACTGGAAGATAAGGAGGCACCAGCAATATCGATATGAACTGCGCGTTTGTCTGAACTGCGATTCACCTGAATTTGCGGATTACCACCATTAGTACGGACAAAAAAACCATCACCAGTAACTCGGAAACTTTCCAGTTGAGTTACTGCGGCGAGGGTATTACCAAGTGGTCGGGGATTATTTGATGTTACTGGGTTGGTTTTGACTACCGAGTAAATATTTCTCGCCGGAAATTCAGAATTAGCGGTGGGTTCTAACGGCTGAGGTTCAGACTGAAGTGAAATATCGGCTGATGATGTTATGGGTGTTGCTGTTGGTGTGGGTAATTGTACTAACCAACGACTACCAGTAGTCGGGATAAATTTTATCCCTTGGGGGTCAATAGTATAACCGGGAGCTAGTTCCACAACAATTCTGGCTGTCTGGGGGTCAAATTGCCCTACACGAATCGAGCGAACTGCTCCACCGACTGGTTGTGTTAACTGTGGTCTACCAAAATCTGTATCTGGTAAATCAATTACCAGACGAGTGGGATTAAAAATGAGTTGTGCTTTGGGTTGAACAGCCCCCAAAGTATTAAATTCCAAACGGTTTTGCTTGGCATCAAAGCGCCAAGACTCAAGTTTCGCTGCCAAAGCAGGCGACGATAGCAAGAAGATAGTTCCAATAGTACCGGTTAGTAACCAGTGTAGTTTCACAGTCGTTTCTCCTAATTCACATTCATAGAAGCCGTCAAAATGTCCACGTATCTATTGGTAAATCCTCACACCGTCACCGCCCAACTTAGTTTTAACTCCAGAAGTCTGCATAGTGGACACTGCTCATCAGAACTTCCGTGGCAACCAGAAATTTTATTCTGGCATTCAAGACAATAAATACTTCCAATCAATATACGTAAAATCAGTAGAGATTAGTTTTGAGTTGTTTGATGGCTGATGATCAATGTACCCAAAAAGTTATTGCTACTATCAACTGATTTTGGTAAAGCTGGTGACACCTAATTTAACATTTTGAAAACAACATGATATGTAAATGTATCTACTCATACTCAAAAATTAGTTCTCACTCAAAAAAGTGAGAACCATAGATTTTTACCCGTGAGATTACAGTTAACTCTTGCATGAGATCAGCAAGATTACTATTAACAAGACAAAACATCAGTTATTCATGGGTTTAGTTAAGTATATTTACTAAAGTTTGACGATAATTTATCTGCGTCGGAGGTACTGGAGTATACCACGAGCGATCGCATCTGCCATTTGATTTTGATAAGCTGAACTACGTAACTTGACTACATCCTCACGACCCGTTAAATAACCTGTTTCAACAAGAATTGAAGGCATAGAACTTTTTCTGAGGACGAAAAATCTGGCTCGGCGCACGCCGCGATCTCTGACATTCAGACTTTGCAGAATGCTGCTATGGACAACACGAGCTAGACTCAAACCACTGTCATAATAATAAGTCTCTAAACCACTGACATCTGAACGACCGCCACCTAAAGCATTGGCATGGATACTTACGAATACATCAGCATTCGCTCTTTCTGCCAACTGTACTCTTCCAGGAAGAGTCACAAAATAGTCAGAACTCCGGGTCAGAATCACCTGCACACCATTTTGCTGCAAAATTTCAGCTACCCTTTTACCAATAGGCAGAATAACATCCTTCTCACGCACTCCACCAATCCCAATGGCTCCAGGGTCTTTACCACCGTGTCCTGGGTCAATGACAACTACTACCTTTCCTCTGGGTAAGGGGCGTGTTCCAGGTTGCGGTATAGAACGGGGATTGTCATTGGGATCTGGTAATTGACTTTGATCTGAAGGAAAAGGCAGTGTACCTGGAACTGCTACAACTCGGCGAGAACCTTGTAATTGCAGTGTTACTTGGTCGTCGTTTTGGTTAATTTGCCCAATTTGGACTCCCGCCGCAGGTTGAACTAAAATCACTACCGTGTCAGCATCTGATGTTTGCAGGCGGACTCGCAAAATTGGACTATTGGCATTCAAAATCGGGCCTTTAATCCGCGGCGCTAATTTAGCATCATTGATGGTGATGCGATATAAACCAGAGGTTCTATCCCATCCACCCCTAGCATTTATAGTTTGGTTGGCTCTAATTAGTAGTTGCTTACCATCATCAGACAGTTCTACAGCTTGAATTGTTGCTGATTGGTCGCTGACAACTCGACGGCCGGGGGGAGAAAATTCTGGTTGGTTATCAGAAGAGTTATTAGAATTATTTCTAGGTAATGTAGCAAAGCGATTAGGCAAAACTACCAAACCAGTAGCACCACTTCTAGTTGCTCGCCAGTCAGGGCTATTTTTATCGACGCGCAAGGTCATACGGACGGCGGGTGGACTGGTTTGTAGCTGGGTAAATTCTACACGACTTACACCATGCCTGTTAACGCTGAGGTCTCGCTGTGCCAAATTTGTAGATAAAGTTGCGCCAGAGATATCCATAAAAATAGTAGAGCGATCGCGGCTACGATTCACTCTCACTTGGGGATTCCCACCGTTAGTGCGAACAAAAAAACCATCTCCTGTAACTTGTAAGCTGTCAATTTGAGTTGTGCTTTGTGTGCTACTGACAACTCTCGGTAACGGCGGTCTCGTGTCTGAATCTAGGCTGGTGACTACGTTGTAAACATTATCTGCGGAAGAGTTGACAGGTTCTAGTCTTGGCCTAGGCAATTGTACTGTCCACCGACTAGGAGTTATGCCAACAAATTTTATGCCTTGGGGGTCAAGAGTATAACCAGGAGACAGTTCCACGACAATACGGGCTGTTTGAGGTTCAAACTGGCCAACACGGATAGCCCGAATTGCTCCACCTACAGGTTGTGTTAACTGCGGTCTGCCAAAGGTTGTGTCTGGTAAATCAATAACCAGGCGTGTGGGATTGAAAATTAGTTGTGCTTTGGGTTGAACACCCCCTGAAGTATTAAATTCCAGGCGGTTTTGCTTGGCATCAAACCGCCAAGATTCCAGTCTGGCTGCCAAAACTGGCGAAGACAGTAAGCAGATCATCCCAACAGTACCGGGTAGTAACCAGTGTAATTTCACAATCCTTTCTCCTGATTCGCATTTATGGAAGTCAATATCGCAAAAATTTGGGTAAGTTGTGCTTCTGTCACCAGAAGTTTTGAGATTTGACTTTGGCTTTTTTTTGGGTTAAAGAAACAATTAATAGTGCAAATTTTAAACTGCTTACATAGTCTTTAACTTTGAGATTACTTTACTATTCAGAGATCAATTTTTTGTTTACACAATATTAGAGGCAACACAAATATAACCAGATTTTAGCTGGGTTCAGTCAATTATCGTTAATTTTGGGCTTCGTGATAAATTGATTTGGTGTTTTTTGTTGGTGAGCCAGCAATTTTATCAGGTACAAACTGCTACTCTTTCGCATGGATGTGGCAATATTGACAATTGCTAGTTTCTAGTTCCGATAAACATATGTAGATGAGGATTTGTAATCAGGTAAGATTGGTAACAAATTATTTTTTCAAGGCGAATAATCAATAGCCAAAATGACTAAAAAACAACGATATCAAAGGACGCATATCAAGAAACAGAAGTTTCCTTTAATTAATGAAGGGATGGGGGAATAAGCAAGGATGAAGTAGACAATTTTATTTCCACCTTGTTTCTTCCTCGCCCCCAGTCCCTCATCTTTAATCTTTAATTAATGCCTCAGATTCAGTTGCCACTTTGCTGGAATCGGGAAATACGAAACGTAACAAAGGCGGAGCTAAAAAAGTTGTGAGGATAACCATCATAATAATTGCCGCCCCCAATGGCTTTGAGAGAGCGCCACTAGCAGCGCCGACACCAGCAAATACTAATCCAACTTCACCTCGCGGAATCATACCAACACCGATCGCTAAACGATTGATTTCGGGTTGACCAAAGACGCTCAAACCTGTAATAACTTTACCAATAATGGCTACTGTAATCAGGAAAATAGCCATAATTAGGCCTTCTCTGTTGCTGGGAATAGCTGGGTTTAGCACCCCCAAATCAGTTTTTGCACCAACTGCGACAAAGAAAATTGGCACCATCAAATCAGCTACAGGAATCACTTGCTTTTGCAGTTCTTTGCGCTTATCCGTTTCTTCTAGGACTAAACCAGCGGCAAAAGCTCCCAAAATTGCTTCTAATTGAATGATGGCAGCCAGATATGCCATGACAAAGGCAAAAATAAAGGCGGGAATGACTAATTCTCCCCGTGTTTTGAGTTGATTAGCGATCGCCACAAATGTTTTATTAAAAACATTACCCAGAACAATCGCACCTAACAGAAATGCTGTAGCGCAAATAATTAGGTAAATGACTTTACCTACATCGACTACACCATCTTTCGCCAGACTGGCAACTACTGCTAAAACAATAATTCCTAGTACGTCATCAATCACCGCCGCACCCAGAATAATCTGTCCTTCTTTGGAATTGAGTTTACCAATTTCTGACAATACTTTAGAGGTAATCCCAATACTTGTAGCTGTCAAGGCTGCACCGGCAAAAATTGCTGGTACAGCACTAATCCCAAATAAAGTCATCAAACCTACAGTACCAGCAGCAAAAGGTACGACAACACCTACCACTGCCACAATAGTTGCTTGGATACCCACTGCCATTAAGTCTTTTAAGTTAGACTCCAAGCCAATTTCAAACAGCAAGATAATCACACCCAATTCCGATAACACAGAAATAACTTCTGATTGGGCGGCAAATACCTGGGGTGTGGCTTCTGGAGTCAAACCAGCAGTAGTTTGCAGAAAGGCCATGATGAGAGAACTAGAACTGTCTGCGCCACCTTCAGGAAACACCAACAGGTGCAAAACCGAAACACCTACGATGACACCACCGACAAGTTCGCCTAAAACAGGTGGTAAACCGATGCGGTTGGATAACTCCCCACCAACTTTGCTGGCGAAGTAAATTACCACTAAACTCAGCAGCACAGCCGCTACTACCATAGAACTATCTACGGCTTCTGTTGTGCTGGCCAGCAGGGGAAAAGAAAAGTTGATTACATCTAAAAACTGCATGGTTTCCGCGAAAATCCTTCTCTTTATTTTTACTCTTTTCTGGACAGAGGCTTGTGCTTAACTTGAGAACGGATTAGCAATACTTGCGTATAAATTAAAGATGAGGACGACGCGGCAAAGTTTTGGAGAACCACAATGTACTAAGTAGAACTAATAGTAAATTGTAAATATACTGTATCCACAATGGCGCTAATAAAATTAAAGGACGGCCAGCAAAAATAAAAAAGAAATTAAAGATCCCAAAGGTAGAAATGGTAAAAATTCGATGGCGAATTATATCTGAAGACAGAGTGAGATTACGCCGACGGCAGTAGGCTTTTGCTTGTTTTTCCGCAAAGCGTCCTAAAATATAGGCGATCGCTGTAAATCCTCCCAAGATAATTGGCACAGTAATTATCTTGGGGAGATTAATTTGGTGTCTAAACAGATAAAGTCCTGGACTCAATAGTGTTCCCATCTGGTGAGATTGCCGTACCCAAGCTCCAGAAAAGTAATATTCCCAATTACCTGCATAAAGGTAGTAATCAACAAAGAAACCAATTACTAAACCGCTGTAGCCGTAACGCACAAAAGATTCTGCTGGCTTTTTTAAACTTTCCCAATACCCTCGTTCCGCGTCAATATCAATACAAGAGTTTTGACAGGCTACACAGGCAATCTGTTCTTTACCATCTGGCAAAACAATGCGGCACATCGACTTGCTCATGTCAGCCTTGCTGCTGAATAACCCACTGGGTTGACTATAAATTTTTTCTACCGGAGCCATTGGACAGAAATAATTACACCATGTCTTTCCGCCATAGAGATAGCCAACAATAATAGCCAAAGCAATAGTCAACAACAACCATAATGCCAAAACTAGGCGATCGGCATCAAAAAGTAAAATCCGGCCACATAGTCCAATAAATAACCATCCAAACTGTAGGTAAGGATAATTTTTGCCCAACCAGGATTTTGGACTGACTTTTGCTAACTTGTAGGGTAATTTTCCTGCTTTTTTTTTCTGCCATTGAGACTGACGCTGCCAACCCAAGGCGCGGGGAATCTGTGACAGAAATGAAAGGGGGCAAATGCGTCGCCACAGTTCATGTCCAAAAACAAGTAAAATAAAAATTGATGCAGGTACAATTACTCCCCACATTAAAGTTGTTCCCAGAGAATAAGATTGTCCTGAGAAGCATTTACCCTGTACGTGAATACAGCTATTAGCAAGTTGCTGTGGAATGGAAGTCTGATTTAGTTTAGTCAGTGCTGGAGTCCAGGGGTCGTATAACAGCGAAGCAATGATTACGAGCCATGCGAAAGTTAACAGACAACGCACCCAGTGCATCCAACGTTCAGGTATGCGGAAGAGCATTGATCTATTCCACTCAATAGTATTTTGTTAATCCAGAATTTTGAGCAAATTATGCTAATGCTCTGTGGGAAATCCAACTGAAAATTTTTTATTATAGTTGCGCTTATTATGCTACTTACCTAAATCAGAGAATAATCGTGTATCTACTTAAATCTTTAACCTTTCTTCGTTAATTCGTAGTTCAAAATACTCAATTAACACTTTTTTGCCAACGCCTCATAGTATTTACAACAGATGCAGGTGAATGAGGTAAAAATCTGTAGAACAGAGTTATATACAAAGAGTTTTGCAACCTTGTTCCCCATTCCCTGCTGTAAGTTTAAGTTTCGCTGGCTGTGAGTTTGATGAGGTGTTGCCAATGAACTTCTGAGACAGGGACAACAGATAACCTGGGGAGTCGCAATAAATCAAAGCCGGAAAATTGGTCTTCTTGCTTAATTTGGCCTAGGGTAACAGGCTGAGTGACTGGGTGGACTGCTTGCACCTTGACAACTACTAGCTTGACATCATTGAGGGCTGGGTCTTGGTAAGGCTGAGTGACTATCTCGGCTAAACCTGTGATTTGTCGTTCTTTGCCAGTGTGATAAATCCAAGCTAAATCACCGGGAAGCATTGTGCGAATATGCTTGAGGGCGAGAGCATTTGTCACTCCATCCCACACTGTACTACCATCTCGTTCTAAATCCGCGTAAGAGTATTTATCCGGTTCAGTTTTCAGCAGCCAATACGCCATGACACAATCTCCAGAAGTTTTGCTGTAATTTTTTAGTTTCCAAAAATGTAACAATACCTGTTTTTGACTACAGTAATGTCACAGTAAGAACATACAAATCGTATCGAGCGAACTGACTGTTAACTATTAATGCTTAACAGTTAACGAATGATTGCTGGATGCAGTTTACTTATTAGCATCTGTATATATTTTTCAGAGGAGTGCAAGTTTATGTCTAGAGCCGCTTTGTCTGGTTCTCAGTTTCGTGCTGCAAAGTTGTGGAAATCTCTACCCTTAGCTTTGCTGTTATTCGTCACGCTGATGCTACCCGCATCCGCCCAGGAAAAAGAAAAGTTATGGCGGACTCTGACGGTGAGTGGACGGGGGATGGAATCAGTTCCTACTACTTTGTCACTAGTGAATTTAGGGGTGGAAATTCAAGGTAAAACTGCCCAAGAAGTACAGCAAGAAGCTGCTAAGAGGTCATCGGCTGTAGTTGCTTTGCTCAAAAGCCGCAATGTCGAAAAACTCGAAACTACAGGTATTCGCCTCAATCCTGTTTACAGTTACAACAATAACGTGCAACGAATTACGGGTTATTCTGCTAGTAACACTGTGAGTTTTCGCATCGCCACCGAAAAAGCAGGGACATTGTTAGACGATGCGGTGAAAGCTGGGGCAACGCAAATTAACGGTGTCAGTTTTATTGCGAGTGATGAAGCGATCGCTGCTGCTCGTCAAGTAGCATTAAAAGAAGCAACTCAAGATGCTCAACAGCAAGCTGACGCTGTTTTCAGTGCTTTAGGTCTGAAATCTAAAGAAATAGTCACTATTCAAGTTAATAACGCCAGCGCCCCCCCACCACCTGTATTTTTACGCGCCCAGGCAGCAAAAGTTGCGGAAGATGCTTCTACACCTGTAGTTGGAGGCGAACAGGAAATAGAAGCATCTGTGACGTTGCAAATTAGTTATTAGTTAGGACTTACGCATAAAAACGAAAATCAATGGTATGGGGCAATACGGTTAAGTTAAGAAAGTTTTCTTGTGGAGAACAGGGAACAGGGAACGGGGAACAGTAAAAGACAAAAAAGCTGATCTGAACTGTATTGGGGTATAGGGATCTAGGGGAGGCACTGGTATGTGTATGTATCTAAAACCCTTATACCCCACACCCTTACACCCCTACACCCCATTTTCCCAAACCATCTTTGTTAAAAATTCTCTGGAGACATATCGTTCATACTGCCGTCGCTATCTTGCTTAGAGCCTAATAAATCTAGCTGTTCTACAAGAATAACTGGTGTAGAACGGCTGGCTCCTGTTTGGCGATCGTTCCAGGTGTCAAACTTGAGAGAACCTTTAACAGCAATTTGTTTACCTTTACGCACATAAGTACCAGCAATTTCGGCCGTCTTACCCCATAGTTCTAAGTTGAACCAATCAGGCTCGTCACTATTGCGCGTTCTTCTGTTAACTGCCAGTGTTAATCTACACTTAACCTTACCAGAATCAAAATACTTCATGTCTGGGTCGCCACCTACACGACCAATGAGGTGGACTAAATTAATAGTCATGTGCTTTACCTTTTAGTACTGACGTACTTATTTGTCTTGAATCCTATAATAGCCAATTATGAACTCGCAGAAGAAGAATTCAGAATTCTGTTTTCTGACTCCTTCTCATTAAAAATGTGTTAAAAAGTTAACACCCTTGCAAGCCATATAAATTTGAGCTATTACTTGGGGAAAACTAAAAAACTGTACGGATATACTGAGTTAAGCTGGGAATATCGAAAACGTAAATGTCTCAAATTTAGTCAGTATGGTCAAAACTAAATCAAAAAATGGCCAAGTTTACTAGACTGATGATTAAAAACGTAATAGAATCCAGCACGATTCAATCTAACATTTTTTTATAGTCAAAAAGTATTGCGAATAGGGGGCGTAGAGAAGCGTGGGGCTGTTTAGGAACTTTCGCTCATCATGGGATATGGGTATCGACCTCGGTACTGCCAATACCCTTGTTTATGTATCTGGTAAAGGCATTGTACTGCAAGAACCTTCTGTAGTGGCGATCGATCAAATTGAAAAGGTGGCGCTGGCAGTAGGTGAAGATGCCAAAAAAATGCTCGGTCGCACACCGGAAAACGTGATTGCCTTGCGTCCCTTGCGTGATGGTGTAATCGCTGATTTTGATACAGCCGAGTTAATGCTTAAAAGCTTTATTCAGCGAGTTAATGAGGGGCGATCGCTGATTTTACCTCGGATTGTCATTGGGATTCCCAGTGGTGTCACCGGAGTAGAAAGACGAGCAGTTATGGATGCCGCAGTTCAAGCTGGGGCGAGAGAAGTATATTTAATCGATGAACCAGTAGCAGCGGCAATTGGGGCCGGGCTACCAGTTGCCGAACCCACTGGTAACATGATTATCGATATTGGTGGTGGCACAACAGAAGTTGCTGTGTTAAGTCTCCAGGGTACTGTTATCAGTGAATCAGTCCGCATTGCGGGTGATGAACTCACTGAATCTATTACCCAATATATGAAGAAGGTTCATAACTTGGTGATTGGTGAACGGACTGCGGAAGATATCAAGATTCGTCTTGGTTCTGCCTATCCCACCAACGAAGATAATGAAACCATGATGGAAGTTAGAGGTTTACACTTACTGTCTGGTTTACCGCGAACTGTCACTATCAAAAGCCCAGAAATCCGCGAAAGTATGATGGAACCGTTATCAATTATTGTTGAAGCGGTGAAGCGGACATTAGAAAGAACACCGCCAGAACTAGCATCTGACATCATTGACCGTGGTATTATGCTGGCTGGTGGTGGGGCGCTACTCAAAGGCATAGATACCCTAATCAGTCATGAAACGGGGATTGTGACTCACATTGCGGCTGATCCTCTCTGCTGTGTGGTGCTGGGAACAGGCCGTGTACTAGAGAACTTTAAACAGTTGGAAAGAGTCTTCAGCGCCCGTTCTCGAAATATGTAGGAAAAAATATGGGATATTGGGTTCTATTTGCCTTAGATTTGGGTTTCATATAAATAGAATCCGATATCTATCAAAATATAGAAACAGGTATAAATGGTTACTGTACGTCGTTGGTGGGGTCGCAAAGGATTACAGATTGCTTCGCTGGCCTTTGTACTAGGTGGTGCTTGGATATTACGACAGACTCAAGGGGCAATGCTGCTGGAAGTTTACCAAGTAGTGACGCATCCTTTACAGATTTTGCAATCTGGGCAAACTCCCGAAGAACGTTTAGAGGAACGCCTGAAAGATGCTCAGTTTATGGAGATGCAAACGCGCATCCAAGAACTGGAAAGCCAAAATCAACAGTTACAACACTTATTAGGTTATGTCCAGACTGAGCCAGCTGCATCACGTCCCTTACCAGCGCGGGTAGTAGGGCGGAGTGCGGATCATTGGTGGCAACAAGTTACTCTCAATCGTGGCTCAAATTCTGGCATTCAAGAAGGGTTTATTGTCAAGGCTGAAGGTGGATTAGTTGGTTTAGTAGATACTGTCACCCCAAATACTAGTCGTGTGTTGTTGATTAGTGATCTCAAAAGTCAAGTAGGTGTGACTATTAGCCGCACCTCAGCTAAGGGAGTGTTGCGGGGCGATTCTTCAGCGGAAGCTGTGTTGGAATTTTATGAAAAAGTTCCGAATGTCAAAGTGGGAGATTTAGTTTCGACTTCAACTTACAGCCAAAAATTTCCTTCTGGTTTGGCAGTAGGGAGAATTAAATCTTTAGATTTAAAGAAATTGCCTGCATCAGTTGCGAAAGTTGAACTTTTCCCACCAATTAGGTCATTAGATTGGGTTGCTGTTTATCCAAAACCAACAAACCAACAACAGGAAAACCCAGAGTCGGAACAGCAAGAACAGGCAAATCAACAACTGCAAAAATCAAAATAATGAAGATACCTTCATTTAATGGTCGTAAACAGAAAAAGCCCAAAGCGGCGGAGCGAAAATCTAAAGCGTATCGCAAACCGATCGCCCGTTGGCATCCGCGTGTAGTTCAACTGTTAGATTTGTCTGTAACAGTTGGATCTGTATTGCTATGTTTGCTACTGTTACCGACTCGCTTTCCTGGCACAGAATTGTTGGGCATTGGGCCTAATTGGCTGTTAATTTGGGTAGTGGCTTGGAGTGTCAAACGCTCTGTTTGGGAAGGAGTAGTAGCGGGTATAGTTCTAGGGCTACTTCAAGATGCAATGACATCACCAGACCCGACTCATGCTTTAACCTTGGGTTTAGTAGGACTGCTGACTGGATTAGTGCAGAAGCAGCGATTTATTCAGGAAGACTTTATTTCTATCGCTTTAATTGTCTTTTTAATGGCAATTTTGGCAGAATCAATTTTCGGTTTGCAGTTGAGTTTGACTGGCGATCGCAAAGTAGAATACATCTGGGCTTATTACCAACGGGTTGCCCTAGCCTCAGCCATTCTCAGTAGTCTTTGGGCCCCTATAGTTTACTATCCCCTAAATCTTTGGTGGCAAAAGCGCAAAGCAATCGAGCAATAGTTACAGAGGAAATAATTTTGAGTTTAAGTTTCAGGAGTGAGGAATGATGGGTACAGTCCCTAAATCCTCACTCTTTTTAGTTGATGTCAATGGTCAATAGTTTCGGTGCAATAGTATTTAAGTATGCACCCCGACAGCGAACAGTAGCTCGGAGATATTACTGTTGAGATATCAATTCCAAGTCGGTAACGTGCAGAAGATTGAAAATATTGCCCAAAATTTATGGATAATTCCCCAGTTGTTACTCAGGTAGATACATCACTAAATTACACTCAAAAAGATGGGTTGATAGTGCGATTCTCTTCTGGAGAGGTTGCGCCAACACCAGTGGTATCTAATTCACAAACCCAGGACAGTATGAGCCGTGAAACTGACTTTGACTCCCGGATGATGCAGCGGTGTTTGGAACTTGCCCGCCGTGCGTTGGGGCGCACTTCGCCTAATCCGCTGGTGGGGGCGGTTGTAGTCAAAGATGGCGAGATTGTGGGCGAAGGGTTTCATCCTCGTGCAGGGGAACCTCATGCTGAAGTTTTTGCTTTGAGAGCAGCAGGCGTTGGCGCTCGTGGGGCTACAGTTTATGTTAACCTCGAACCTTGCAACCACTATGGGCGTACTCCTCCTTGTTCGGCAGGGTTGATAGAGGCTGGAGTGGCTAAGGTGGTAGTGGGGATGGTTGATCCTAACCCTTTGGTGGCTGGGGGTGGAATTGCTCGGTTACGTGCGGCTGGTGTTGAGGTGGTAGTTGGGGTAGAAACTGAAGCCTGTCAACAACTAAATGAAGCGTTTGTACATCGCATTCTCTATAAAAAACCTTTAGGAATTTTGAAATATGCCATGACTTTAGATGGCAAAATCGCCACTACTGCTGGTCATAGTGCTTGGGTGACAAATCAAGCCGCCCGCAGTGAAGTACATCAACTACGGGCGGCTTGTGATGCCATCATTGTTGGTGGTAATACAGTCCGACAAGATAATCCTTTCTTAACTAGCCATCAAGTGGGGGCGCATAATCCTTTACGGGTGGTGATGAGTCGTCAACTCAACTTGCCAGAAACTGCTCGCTTGTGGGATACCCAAGAAGCGCCAACGTTGGTTTTAACTGAAGTTGGAGCCAACCCTGATTTACAAAAAACGTTGCTTAAACACGGCGTAGAGGTTATGGAATTACCAGTGCTGACACCCCAACACGCAATGATGCACTTATATGAACAGGGTTTTTGCAGTGTTTTGTGGGAGTGTGGCGGTAATTTAGCTGCAAGTGCGATCGCTCAAGGAGCCGTACAAAAAGTTATGGCTTTTATTGCTCCTAAAATTATTGGCGGTAGTCATGCGCCTACACCTGTCGGTGATTTAGGTTTTACTAGCATGACCGAAGCATTACCATTAGAACGTGTTCGTTGGCGTGTGGTTGGTTCCGATTGCTTAGTGGAAGGTTATTTGCCTCAATAGTCAATGGTCAACGGTCAATGGTCAATGGTTTTGACTATTGACTTCTTAGTAGTGTCGCTCATAAGCGATATCACGAATCAGACTTAGCCGGGATTGAATATAGTCACCGAGAGAATCAATCTCATGGGAATCTAAGAAAACTTGTGTTGTGGTTTGTTTTACTAACCATTGCACCAAGCTAGAATCATCCAGCTGTAAGAGGGTCATGGTTTGGGCGGTTTCAACCACAGACCAAAGCTGACGCAGAATATTAGGAGTCATCAGACCTCATTGAGATTAGCCTAGCTGTTTTTAGATTACACAATTTCGGCCTTAACTTATGGCATGAATGTACAAGCTGAGACAAGTATTATTAAAAAATTAATAATGTGATTTATAACTTTATGAACTTTCAGAAATGCACTATTGCATTTATTTGTTAATAAAAAGTTACTGATACTATGTCTGTATGTCCATCATATTTTATAAATGCCATCCACCCAAAGAAGTATCTTAATTATTTATAGTTTAAAAATGTATTTAATGATCAAAAATAGCTAAAAAATTAGATGAATACTAATAATGTTTTATCCAGTAAGAGGGATGAAGAGGGACTGGAGACTAGAGGCTAGGTAATAGTCCCTCTTACCTTCTGGGCGATGAAACAAGTTTCATTGGGAAGGGCTGATCCCAATTACCAAGATTGTGTACTAACCTATTAACCAATTATTATTCTTCATACTCTACCCAACTATTAGGTGTTTCTGAAACCTGAATTTTTAATTGTACATTTGGTGGCACTCGCTTCTTAGTTTCATCGTAAATGTACTTAGCAATCATTTCCGCAGTCGTCTCATATTCAGGAGGCATAACTTCATTTAAAATGCAGTGGTCAAGTCCTCCTTTTGTGGCATCTTGTTTTGCCCAACGTAAAGTTCTAAAATCAGCCACCATCACTGGATGTGGACAATATTGTGAAGAATGCAGTTGCGTGGAGATGGCTTCAATGCGGACTTGGTAATTATGTCCATGCATCCGACCGCAGGGGCCATCGTAATCTTTGATGTAGTGAGCGCTATTAAAAGAAAATTCTGTTACCACTTTCCATTTGGGCATTTTAAGATTACCTCGTAGCCAATTTAGAGATAAATACTTATCTCTTTTGCTTGCATTTTTTGATTAGTCAGACTTTTATAGTATTGCTTATATATATCGCAAAGTGCTGAGTGCTGTTAGTGGGGCGATATCCAAAGGATGAGCTACTGCACAGATGAATCTGTAGATGGTGCATAGCGTTACAATATTATTTATTTAATGTGCAACTAAAACCAGGGTTAAATCCAGATTTACAGCCTTGGGAACGGCATTTTTAAACTCATAAATAGTGCTTTTGGAGTTTGTGGTAAAGCTAGGATTACAGGTTTAACCTAACAGTCAAGTCTGAGGTTATTTACAGCTTATCTCAACAGTTGCGATCGCAACCAGGTATCTTTATTTCAACAGGTGAGTTATACGCTGCGGCGCTATTTGATGCTCAAGGGGCAATGTTGCACTTGTAAGAGGATGTTGTCCGCCACAATGCTTTAGATAAGTTGATTGGTAACGCCGTACTCAGTGGATGAGTTACCTTTTTATCGTCAGATTGTAATGGGAAGTGATCGTTCTAGTTGTGAGATTTTGTAAAAATCTCTAGTGGCTGGAGTGCCAATTGTGTGTTCTGTTTATGTACTTAGCAGTTTGGCGGTATCTGTTGCCCAAGAATTTGGTATTACTTTAGTAGGATTTTTACGGGGTATAGGCTTCAATATTTATACCAGATGGGATAGAATTCTAGCGGCTTGAGCAATTAGCTTTTTAAAGGCTGAATGTTCTCGTTACTTAATCTTATAGTCGGAAATTAAATTTTTAAATAATGACTACTCTTGAGCAACAGTATACAGTCAGCTTTACTACCAACGCTTGTGTTACTGATAACCCATTCATGGAAAAAACACTCCGAAGTATGCTTCGCTCATTGAATTATCCGTTTCATGAAAAGCTAGTAGCTTTAGATATTGGTAAGCCAGCAGGTAAATACTTAGAACGTCAGACAGGACAAATAGAGGAATTAAGAACGAAATTAGATCAACTGCGAACTGAAGGGATTATCAATCGAGTAGATGAAGTACCGTGGGATGAAGCAATTCAAAGGTCAGTTTTAAAAAAATATTTTGGACGTGATGATATAGAGGTCAAAGATTTTGATGGAGCGCCAATTTACCAATATTTTTTTGCTTTGGAACAGTGTACGGGTGATTATATTCTCCATGTAGATTCTGATGTGCTTTTTTGCCCAGAGGCTTCATCAAGCTAAATCTGCCGTGTCTTAAATGTTGAACCAATAAAAGCCAGAGGGTTGATATGGGTAAGAGTATATTTCTCATAACTCCTACCCAAACTCAAATTTTTGAACTCATTCCTCAGCCCCAAGCAAATACTGTTTCTTAGGAGGTGTTGGCGAAGCCATCGCCTTTTCACCACATTACAAGGCAAAATGGAAACATAAAAAAATCTTGAGCGATCGCAACTCAACACCACATCACGCTATCATCGAGTATTGTGGCTTTTGCGTGCATGACTTCTTGCATCTATCTATGACCGCTTCTGACTCTGACAACCAGTCAACGGAATCTCATCAACCCCCAGCACCTCACGCGGATACGCGATTGGTAGACCGCACTAAGCTGAGTAAAATGTATCAGCATTATGTGGAAGTGAAAGATAAGCATCCTCATGCGCTGTTGCTATATCGGGTAGGGGATTTCTTTGAAACTTTTTTCCAAGATGCGGTGACTGTTTCGCGGGAACTGGAATTAGTTCTCACCAGCAAGCACGGCGGCGAAGCGGGACGAGTGGCGATGACTGGTGTACCTCATCAAGCTTGGGAACGCTACACTACCCTATTGGTGGAAAAAGGTTATGCAGTTGTCATTTGCGACCAAGTAGAGGATGCTTCGGAAGCGGTGGGTTTGGTGCGCCGGGAAGTAACGCGCATCCTCACCCCTGGGACTTTGTTAGAAGAGGGAATGTTAAAGTCTAGCCGCAATAATTATTTGGCGGCGGTTGTCATTGCTGCTACCCATTGGGGTTTAGCTTATGCAGATATATCAACAGGGGAATTTCTCACAACTCAAGGTAGCGATTTAGAACACTTGACGCAAGAATTAATGCGTTTGCAACCTTCCGAGGTGTTGGTTCCCACCAATGCGCCTGATTTGGGTGTGTTGCTGCGTCCTGGGGAAACTTCGCCCCATCTTCCCCAATGTTTACCCCCATCATTTTGTTATAGTTTGCGATCGCAAGTCCCCTTTTCCCAAGGAGAAGCCAGAAGTAAATTATTGCAGAAATTTAAGGTGCGATCGCTTGAAGGTTTGGGCTGTGATCATCTTCCCTTGGCTGTGCGGGCGGCTGGAGGTCTTTTAGAATATGTGGAAGATACCCAAAAGGAAAATACTGTTTCTCTGCAAAGACTCCGCACCTATACACTCACAGACTACTTAATTATTGACCATCAAACCCGGCGGAACTTAGAAATTACCCAAACCGTCCGCGATGGAACTTTTCACGGTTCACTACTTTGGGCGTTAGATAGAACTAGCACCTCAATGGGGAGTCGGGCTTTACGACGTTGGTTATTACAACCACTACTCGATATTAAAGGCATTCGCTCGCGGCAAGATACAATTCAAGAATTAAAAGAAAATACACCTCTACGTCAAGATTTGCGGCAGTTATTACGGCAAATCTACGATTTAGAACGCCTCACAGGACGGGCGAGTTCCGGTACAGCCAATGCACGAGATTTAATCGCCTTAGCTGATTCTCTCTCTCGTTTACCAGAATTAGCCCGTGTAGTCGCTGATGCGGGTTCTCCTTTTTTGAAAGCTTTGCAAAAAGTCCCGCCTGTATTAGAAGAATTGGCACAGAAAATTCAAGCCCACGTCGTCGAAGCGCCACCCATACATTTAAAGGAAGGGGGGCTAATTCGTCCCGGTGTGAATGTATTATTAGATGAGAGAAAGGCGACTGTCGAAGCAGACCACCAATGGATTGCGAATTTAGAAGTAGATGAAAGGGCGAGGACTGGAATCCCGACTTTAAAGGTGGGATTTAACGAAACCTTTGGTTACTACATTAGTATTTCCCGCACCAAAGCCGACCAAGTACCCGCTAACTATATCCGCAAGCAAACCCTGAAGAATGAGGAACGTTACATCACCCCAGAACTGAAGGAACGGGAAGCAAGAATTCTCAGTGCGCGGGATGATTTATATAAGTTGGAATATGAAATTTTTGTTGCGTTGCGCGAAGAAGTCGGCGAACAAGCCGAGGCTATTCGTCAACTTTCTCGTGCTGTGGCTGCGGCGGATGTGTTGTGTGGTTTAGCTGAGTTGGCGGTACAGCAAGGTTACTGTCGTCCCGAAATGATATCGGGACGAGAACTAGAAATTATTGACGGTCGCCATCCGGTCGTAGAACAATCTTTACCAGCCGGTTTCTTTGTGCCGAATTCGACTAATTTAGGAAGTGCTGAAGCAACTGCATTCCCCGACTTAATCATTCTTACCGGGCCAAACGCCAGTGGTAAAAGTTGTTATTTGCGTCAGGTAGGCTTAATTCAGTTGATGGCGCAAATTGGCAGTTTTGTCCCCGTGAAGTCGGCAAAGTTGGGAATATGCGATCGCATTTTTACCCGTGTCGGCGCAGTGGATGATTTAGCAACTGGTCAATCTACCTTTATGGTGGAAATGAATGAAACTGCCAATATTCTCAACCATGCTACATCTCGGTCGTTAGTCTTATTAGATGAAATTGGCCGTGGGACAGCCACTTTTGATGGTCTTTCCATTGCTTGGGCGGTAGCAGAATATTTAGCAATAGAGATTCGTTCCCGGACTATTTTTGCTACTCACTACCACGAATTAAATGAATTGGCGGCAATGTTACCTAATGTTGCTAATTATCAAGTCACAGTCAAAGAATTACCAGACCAAATTATCTTTTTGCACCAAGTTCAACCCGGCGGCGCTGATAAATCTTATGGGATTGAAGCGGGGAGATTAGCAGGTTTACCAGCGGTAGTAATTCAACGGGCGAAACAAGTCATGGGACAAATTGAGAAACACAGTAAGATTGCGATCGGTCTGAAAAATTTAACCTGAGTTTTTAACATAGTGGTATAAATAAGCACGGTAAAAACTCAAGACTGGATGATTTAGCTTCTTTACTACTTGCTTATTCCCGAAAGTGACATAAGAGGGTTATTCCCTGACATACCTGCATTGTTTAAGAGATCTAAAACTAACTCATAAAAACTAAAATTTTTCAACTACTATTAGAAGTAAAATAACTACTACTTAGTATATATTTTATCTTGAGTATTATTTATTACTATAGATATTTGCTTAACCTTGCAACTGCTATTGGAAAGAAACCTGTATTAATATTGAGCTTTTTTATTTTTTTTGATGAATGTTGAGTAAAGAATATATATTGCAATAATATTTATGTCATAAGTTCATGACATTTTAGTATTAACACGTAAAACTTTAGTAATTTTACATACATAAATATTGTGCTGGAAAATGAAATTAATGTAAAATATTTTACATAATAAGTAAAATTGTCAGTTAATTTTATAAGTATTTAGATTATTAATGTAGTTTATTTTACATAGTATAAATAAAATTTAAGCTTACTTTGTAATTCCACAAAATTACAGTTATCTTTTTTATAAAAATATTAAAAAATACTAATATCAGTTGGGTCGTAAAACTGAGATGTTACTTAAACACACTCTCAGGTGAAGTTAAACATAGTGGTGTAAATAATCAGAAAAGAAATTTTACACCGGACAAAATGCTGTGTCAAAGTTAAGAGTGCTGTTCATTCAAGTTTTAGCAATACTGTAGCTGACCTCATCGATATGAGGAGAAACTTTGTTTTGCCTGTCAAGGATATTTAGTTATTTCTCATGAATGACTTAGGTCTGCTATGCGACATACATCATAAGACAAGTTTCAAACTCTGTATGAGATTTTTATAATTCATGCAGATATAAAAATCTGTCTTTAAGATTGGCTGTAGTTTTACAGCTATATTGTTGCACCTAAAAAGCAGAAAAGGTATTGCTAATAATTTAAATATTTAGTGATTGTCTGCATAGAGCGATAGATAACGGTAATTATTACCCTTTAAGTGTCTATTTTGTAATTAGACACTATTAACCATTCCATTTATTTAGAATTAGAACTTTTTAAAACGTCAGAGGAATTATGGAAAAGTTAATTTTCCCCGATTTATACTGTCCATTTCCTTCTCAAATTAATAAGTATGCTGATGTTATGGAGGATTATTCTTTAGAATGGTTGCGTCACTTCGATTTGCTGGCAAATGAATCAGCTTATAAGAGTTTTTCAAAATCGAAATTCTTTTTCTTAGCAGCGGCTACTTACCCTTACTGTGAACTTGAAGATCTCAAGATTACGAGTGACTGGCACACCTGGCTATTTATTTGGGATGACCAATGTGATATGTCAGATCTAGGGCAAAAACCTGAAGTTTTAAAGATTTATCACAAGAGGTTTATTGAAATCTTGCTTGGCGCGAAACTGACCAGCCAAGATATATCTTTAAACCATGCTTTAAGTGATTTGAGACAAAGAATTTTGCAAAGAGGAAATGCAAAATGGTTTGATTACTTTGTTCGCTGCTGTCAAGATTACTTTCAGGGATGTATCTTACAAGCAGAATATCGCGCCCAGAAAATTGTGCCTAGTATTAACACGTACATAATGATCCGTAACTTATGTTCAGCCGTTGATAGTTGTCTCGCCTTAATTGAACTCGGATATCAAATGAAGGTTATTAGTTCTTTAAGAGAACATCACATCTTTAGGCAACTTAATGTAATAACAAACAATATTATTTCTTGGTGTAATGATATTTTTTCTGCTCCCAGAGAAATTGGAAGTGGTGATGTGCATAATTTGGTATTTATATTGCATCATCAAAAGCAAATTAGTCTAGAAAGGGCAATGAAATTTGCGGCTAAAATGCATGATCAAAAAGTGAGAGAATTGATTGCTTTAGAAAAATCCATTCCATCCTTTGGAGAACAAATAGATTATGAAATCGCAAAATACATATCAGGATTACATTCATGGATACGTGGTAATCTAGATTGGTATTTTCAGTCTGGTCGTTATCAGAGTTTAGGAACGCTTGAACTAGCTAATTTCTAAAGACTTTGAAAATTGTGTATTTATCAGAAAAACTAATACTTCTGTGAATAAGAAATGAATCATTCTTATTACTTCAGAAGGGCATAGAAAGGTGTAATTACTTGAGAATACTAAAATGCTATTACCGAATCCTCTTCAGACTCCTTCTTTGATTCAAAAGCTTCAATGGATAGTTGATCCTGTTAACTACATGGAAAGTGCAGCCAAAATATATCCTGATATTTTCACGGCTAATATAGTGGGTTTTGGTTGTCCAGTAGTATTTGTCAACCATCCCAAAGCAATTCAGGAAATTTTTACCAATGATAGAAAGAAGTTTGCTGCTCTTGGCGAAGCAAACAGGATTTTTCAACCCTTAATTGGGAATACTTCAACAATTATGTTGGATGGAGATCGCCACAGACAACGGCGACAATTGTTGATGCCTCCATTTCACGGAGAAAGAATGCAAGCTTATGGTTCTTTAATTTGTGATCTTACTGAAAAAGTATTTAGTGAATTACCGTTAAACAAATCTTTTTCCGCTCGTACTGTAGTACAAGAAGTATCACTATTAATCATCTTAGAAGCTGTCTTTGGTTTACATAAGGGAGAACGTTACTATCAACTCCGGCGTTTATTAGCGTTACTGATGGATGTCTTTAAGTCACCACTTACATCTAGCTTTCTTTTATTACCCTTTTTGCAAAAAGATTTAGGTGACTGGAGTCCTTGGGGCAAGTTTATGCGCCAACGCCAACAGATTGATCAATTGCTTTATGCTGAAATTGCTGAACGGCGGGAACAGCCTGATCCAAATCGCATTGACATTCTTTCGTTATTGATGTCAGCCAGGGATGAAGCAGGTAACGCAATGACTGATCAGGAGTTGCGTGATGAATTAATGACTCTGTTATTGGCTGGTCATGAAACGGCTTCAACAGCTATGGCTTGGGCATTATATTGGATTCATTACCAACCAGAAATCCGGGAAAAATTACTGCAAGAACTTGCTACTTTGGGTAATCACCCAGATCCTATGAGTATTTTCCGATTACCTTATCTAACCAATGTAATTAATGAAACGCTGCGAATATATCCTTTGTTAATGGCAACCTTACCTAGAGTGGCTCAAGAACCCGTTGAATTACTGGGACATCCCATAGAACCTGGTACGGTACTGATTGGGGGTATTTATCTGATTCATCACCGTGATAGTTTATATACAAACCCTGATAAGTTTCAACCAGAGCGATTTCTCAATCACCAGTTTTCTCCCTATGAATATATGCCTTTCGGTGCTGGTGTTCGTCGCTGCTTGGGTGAAGCGTTGGCATTGTTTGAGATGAAATTAGTATTAGCAACAATTTTATCTGGCTATCAACTGGAATTAGAAAGTCAACGACCAGAGAAAGCTCAACGCCGAAGCGTTACTTTGGGGCCAGCCAATGGAGTCAAGATGGTAATTAAAGAGCAGCGTGTACGCCAAAAGCCTCTAGTCTCTATCGCAACGACAACTGCTCTCTAACCTAATCTCACTGCTGGATCGGTATTTCAATCACAAACTCAGTTCCTTTACCGACATTAGAATCACAGGTTAACTGACCCTTGTGTTTATCTACCACCACCTGATAACTAATAGATAATCCCAACCCCGTACCGCTACCTACTGGTTTAGTAGTAAAAAATGGGTCAAAGATTTTCTTCTTGACTGCTTCTGTCATCCCAGAACCGTTATCAGCAATGCTAATCCGCAAGGTATTCAAGTCTATGAGGCTAGTACAAATGCGAATTTGTGGTCTAGTCAACAGTTCATTTTGACTATTAACCATTACCTCATCTAAAGCATCAATCGCATTGCTCAGAATATTCATAAATACCTGATTAAGTTGACCAGCATAACAACTTACTTTGGGTATTTCTGCATATTCTTTGATAACTTCTATCTCAGGGGAATCGTTCTTTTCCTTCAGTCGGTGCTGCAAAATCATCAAGGTGTTATCAATACCTTCATGAATATCAACAGCCTTCATTTCCGACTCATCCAAGCGGGAGAAGTTTCTTAAACCTAAAACTATATTGCGAATTCGGGAACTACCAACTTTCATCGAATCAAGAATCTTCGGTAAATCTTCAGCTAAGAAGTCTACATCAATTTCTGCTGCTTTTGCTTGCACTAAATCTGAACTATTAGAATATTCATGTTGATAAATAACCAGTAATTTTAGTAAATCTTGGACATATTCACTAGCATGAGTAATATTGCCATGAATAAAGTTAATTGGGTTATTAATTTCATGAGCAATTCCCGCCACCATTTGACCCAAAGAAGACATTTTTTCGCTTTGAATTAATTGGGTTTGTGTGCGTTGTAATTCTTGCAGAGCTTGTTGCAAATGTTGATTCTTATTGTGTAGTTCATGTGTTCTCGCTTCTACTTTTTCTTCTAAGCTATGGCTGTATTCTTCCAAATTTTGATTTGCTTGCGCTAAATCTTGATAGAGTATGGCATTCTCTAGAGAAATTGCTGCTTGGGTGGTAAGGAGTTTCAGTACTTCAACGCGATCACGCGTAAATGCTCCTGTAGTGAGATTATTTTCCAGGTAAAGAATCCCTAATAATTTACCTTGGTTGATAATGGGGATACATAAAAGGCTCTTAGGCTGATTATGAATAATGTAGCGATCGCCCGTTAAAAAATCAACAGTCTTAGCATCATCAACCACAAAAACTTCTCTAGTCCGGTTAACATATTTGATCAACGGAATCGGAACATCTTTGCTAGATTCCACAGAAATTGAGGGGAACTGTGTAGAGATAGATGCAAAATTGGCACTAGCACTGATAGCTGTTACCTTTAACTCTAAGTTATCATTCTCACTCAAAATTAAAGCAGATTTAGAAGCTCCAGCATTTTCCATCACAACTTGTAGTAACTTAGATAGCAGTTGCTCCATCTCAATTTCTCCAGAGAGAGCTTGAGAAGCTTTGATCACAGAGGCTAAATCTAGTGATTCAGAAATACTTGTTTTAGAACCGATGAGTGTTTGGTAACTACTTTGATGTGATAGAGATTGATGTGTAGAAATAGTGATTTTGTCGGCTAATTGTAAGCTAAGTTTTTCTTGCTGTAGTATTGGCATGAGTAATTGGGGATAACGTTTTGCCAAATCATCTACTTTTGCCTTCGCTCCCCAGCGAACATAGCAATAATAAGCATCAGTGAGATAGGTTTGGGCAATTTTCTCTTTGCCCCATGCAAGATAGAATTTAGCTGCCAGTTCATTAGCCAGAGCTTCTTCATTAATGTACTCGTTTTCTTTAGCTAGGGAAATGGCGCGATCGTAAGATTCTATTGCTTCTAGATATTGACCTATAACGCGATATTTCTCAGCCTCTACTAAATAAAATTTGTGTAGATAATTCATCGGCGCATGATGCGCCCATCTCTGTATCTTTTCTTGGTTAGCCGTTATTTTTTCGATAATAGACTTCTGTTCAACATCTAATGCATCAGTATACGTTGCCAATCTAACTAATGAATCATAAAAATAGAAAATGGGAATAACTATTTGTCCTGTTCCACCTGCTAAATAGTTACTAGCCAAAATACTATTTTCCAATGCTTGGGGGTAATCATGGAATAGATAAAACAGATGTAGTTTGCCTAAAAATAAGGCTAATAAACTGCCTCCATCATTACTTTGCTTGTGAATCGAAAACATTTTTTCTTCATTGTAGGCTTCCCCAACTAAGTAACAGGGATTTTCAACAAAACCTAGTAAGTTAAGAACTATCTGCCTATATATTGCACTCCAGTAAAATATTGTTTCTTGATTCATTTGAATAATGGCATAATTATAAGTTGCCATCTCCCGTTCCAATCCAGTTATTTCTCGTCCAGTAAAATATGAAGAGCAGCAATAATTATAAAGAGAGTAGGCTGCAAATTCTAAATCTCCAGTTTCTAGCCCGATAGAGTAACTATCGAGTAATGGTGATAACATTTCTTTAGTATGTTCCTGCCAATGTCGTATAACTGAATTGAACGCATTCATAATCTTAGTTTTGATTTCTTTTGCATTGAATTTATCCAATAAAATCAAAGCTAAATTACCGAATTGATAACCAGATTCTATATCTTCTACTACACAACAAAGAATCACTCCGTAATTAATATAAGCAAAGGAAGATAGGGAAGCATTACCATATTGAATTGATAACTTAATTTGCTTAAATACAAACAAAGGGAAAAGCGCAGGAATGCTTTGATAGGCAGGAGCAATTGTACTAGAAATGATACGCATTATGGCAAGTGGTTGGGCTGCCGTCATTGCGGGTAGGTTAATTAAATCTTCAATGCATTTCCCACTTAAATCTGATTTGATTTCTGCCATTGCTATCTGAAAATCAGACTGGTTAGGATTTTCAGGAAATTCTACTCCTAATAATCTCAAAAATGGTAGTGCAATATTAATGGCTTCTAGTGCTTTATTTTGTGCGCCGTAAGCTAGAATTTTGACTTCATAAACTTTTACTTTTTCTAGTAATGTTTTAGCTTGTGCTAATACAATATCTACTAATCGCTCCATCTGCTCAAATTCACCAGCTAGGTATGTCGCTTCTGCTGCTGTTTCATACACAGCTAAAGTGAGTTCATATTGTGTTTCCCAACTATCAGAGGAGAGGAGTTCGATTCCTGTTGTTAAATACTTGATTGCTGCTGCATAAGCTGTTGATCCTAAAGCTTTGCGTCCAGCGATAAAATTCATTTGGGCTATTTCATCACGCTTCGCCTGATCAGTAATAAGTTCTAATGCAATATTAAATTGATTGACAATTTGAAAAATCTTCTCTTCCCGTTCTGCGTCTGGGATATTGTAGAACAGCAATAGTCCAATTTTTAAATGAATTTCCTGCCTTTGGGTTTCGGAAATTAAAGAATAAGCAGCTTGCTGTACTCTGTCATGGATAAATTTGTATTTAGGAATAGGAAAACTATTGTTGAAAGATTCTCCAGAATTTGAACTTGGAACAATTGCTGCTGAATTAGGATCATTTTGAAACAACTTATAAATATCAGTCTGAGGTAAAATTATCCCCTCATGTAAGGCTATCCATAAGTCAGAGGCTGTATCCACTAAAGATTTTTCATGGACGATCGCCAGAGTTTTTAAGTCAAATTCATGCCCTACACAAGCAGCCATTTTTAATATATTTTGCGTAGACATTGGCAACTTCTCTATTTGCCGTGCCATAAAATCTACAACATCATCTGTCAGCACTAATGACTGTATTGCTGCAAAATCATACTGCCAGTAGCCTACATCAAAGTTAAATTTAATTAGTCCATCTTGATGTAAAGACTTCAAAAATTGAGTTGCAAAGAAGGGATTACCTTTAGTTTTAGCAAATACCATTTGCCCCAGAGGAATAGCCTTCTCTTGATGACAACCAAGGGTATCAACAATTAAAGTATTTAGATTAACTTGATTTAGAGGTGCTAGGGTAATCTGATTAATACTTGTCCCTGATTTTTCAATTTGCTGTAATGTTAAATAAAGTGGATGGGCTGGGTAAACTTCGTTGTCACGATATGCACCAATTAGTAAAAAATTTCCTTCAGTCTGAGGAACTTTTTGTGGTTCATCAGCTTCCCAAGTCTCCCCATCAAATATAGGCTGCCATTGGTTAGGTGGGAGTTCAGAAGAAACTAAAGTAGAATTTTGATTGTTTGCATTAGTTTGACTCATCAATAGTTGAATCAATTTCAAAGAAGCTGAGTCTGCCCATTGCAAGTCATCCAAAAAAATTACTAAAGGATGCTCTTTAGTGCTAAATACCTGGATAAATCTCTGAAATAATAAATTAAATCGATTTTGAGCAGCATTTCCAGAAAGTTCAGTAATTTCTGGCTGTTGACCAATAATCTGCTCCAATCCAGGAATTACATCGATAATTACCTGTGCTTGTTCACCTAATGCCGAGAAAATTTTGTCTTTCCATTGTTGAATTTGAGTATCAGTTTCTACTAAGATTTGTCCCATCAAGTCTTGAAAAGCTTGTACTAATGCTGATAAGGGAATATCACGTTGGAATTGGTCAAATTTACCTTTGATGAAATAACTGCGCTGCCTGGCAATTGGTTTATGTACTTCATTCACTACAGCGGTTTTACCAATCCCAGAAAACCCAGCGACTAGGATCATTTCTGTTGTACCTCTGGCGACTCGCTCAAAGGCTGCAAGTAAGGTAGCAACTTCTTTTTCACGACCATAGAGTTTTTCTGGAATGAGAAAACGGTCGGAAACATCTTTAGTTGCTAACTCAAAGATGGCAATATTATCATTTTTTTGCCATTGCTGATAGCAAACTTCTAAGTCATGCTTAAGTCCGTAGGCACTTTGATAGCGGTCTTCGGCATTTTTGGCTATTAACTTGCTAACGATTGCCGATAAAATTGGTGGATGATGAGGATTAATTTGGTATGTGTTAGGTGGTTGTTTAGCAATGTGAGCATGAACTAACTCCATTGGTTCAGTGTTTGTGAAGGGTAACTGTCCAGTCAGGAGTTCAAAAAAGGTGATACCTAGAGAATAGAAATCACTACGGTAATCAATACCACGGTTCATTCTGCCTGTTTGTTCCGGCGATATGTAAGCTAGTGTTCCTTCTAAGATGTTAGGATTTGTGATGTATTGAATTTCTCTGGGAAGGAGAGTAGCAATACTGAAATCAATAATTTTGATTTCTAAAGTACTTGGGTTAATCAGGATATTCGCAGGTTTGATATCTTTATGAATAATGCGACTACGATGTAGTTCTTCTAAGGTAGATGCGATCGCTATAGCAATAGGGAAAAATTCTGGTAGTGTCATCCCAGATTCTTGTGTAGCTTTATTCTGCCGTCCCCAGTCTTTGAGGGATATCCCGCCAAAGTCCTCCATGATTAAGGCATAACCATTGCGATAATTTTCTAAACACAGAGGTTGGACTATTCCGGGTAAATTGAGGTTTTTGGTAATTGTATACTGATTACGGAATTGGGCAATTTCACTGAAGGTTGGATACTCATTTCGTATCAGTTTAATTACTACTGGTTTTTGCTCTTGTTCTTTAATCCCTCGATAAACTAGGGTCTTGCTGCCACAATAGATTTGTTCTACAATTCGATACCCAGGTAAAGAGAACACTTTATCCGATAATACTAACATTACAGTAATATTCGCAATAATTTAACTGCGCTTAGTATTCCCTTTAATTTACCTCATTGAACATCCAAATATGTTTTTCACAAATCTACTGATGTTCTCAGATTTAAACAATTCTCAGGTTTTATATAACTATAGTAAGAGGATGTTTGTAAAGTACTAAGTTGTATTAAGCTCTCCCTGAATCACTCTGGCTCAGAGGGACTGTGATTAATCTATTGACCTTAAAAAATCCAGGGCTGTAAGGCTAGAATAGTGTAGGGGTTTAAGGAAAGAAAAAGTGTTTCTTCTATTTATTGTGGGCGTGTCATCTTGCATCAGCTAGATTATAGCAATTAAAGTCAGTTGGGTAATGCGGAAAAGTCGGTTAAAACCTGATTTGTACCTTGTGGATATTGCCCACTCTACAGTTGTTATTTAGAATGCTGAATATCAGTACATAGAGCGTTAATTTGACGTTTTACAGTGGGTTATGATTTCACCAAAGTGAGAATGATGCCAATCAGTGAACCTAAAAGTAGTACCGTCCCACTAATAGTAGTGATACCAAAGCCAATCATGCGCTTTTCTGCGGCCTGATAGTACCCCCAAGCGTAGACAATTCGACCTACCAGCCAAATAGCACCGATAATCGCTCCCCACAATGGGTTTACATATAAGGAGAATAGCCATAAACCTGGTAAGAATACAATAGTTTGTTCTAAGGTATTCTGCTGAACACGCAATACCCGTTCAAAGTTGGGATCTCCTGTCATTTGGGGAGGTATGACTTTATATTTTGCTCTAGCTCGACCAACATTAATTGTGATCACCGAGTAAAGTAGTAGTGTTAAAGCAGTAATAAGACTAGTCCAGGGTGACATATCCAAATCCTCGTTTATCAACAGAGTATAATTCTTTATTGTCATTTAAGAATGATTACTGTCAACAACAGTATATTTACATAAAAATTGAGCGATCGCTCCAGTTCTGAGAATATTGTTAGAATTTTAGAAAAATTTCCGAAATATGTTGTAGATTTTAAGGCTTACATTTATTGTAACAACCTCAATTCTATGACTAATAACGTTACGCAAAAGCTCAAGCAAACTTCTCATAGTTTGCTCATGATGAGTGAGTCAGAATATCCTTTTGAAGTTGTTTCTTGGATTGGAGAAACTCAAGATACTTTAACAAACCAGAAACTTCTCCAATTAACAGGTCATCCTTTAGAAACCCCCATTGAAATAGTGGACTTAGATGATTTTTTTCGTAACTCTGCTGAAGAAAAAGAATGGCATGATGAAATTCAAAAGCAAGATGTGCAAAAATTTCAATCTCTAGTCCAAACACTCAAGGATAATCTGACAAATATCAAAGTTTATCGTTTAGGAAGGATAGATATTGATGTCTATATTATTGGTCAAACAACTTCTGGTGATTTAGCAGGAATTTCTACAAAAGTTATCGAAACCTAAGGCTATCTATAAATCATTAGTCTGTCTGTATTTGTAGATTTAATTGATACCAAGTTGCCAAAGTTAGTTTTGTTGATAATTAAACGTCAATAATGCAAACTAAGACAACTTGGTATTGATTGAGTTAACTTTCTTTATAAATTGTCAACTCTAGCCTCAATTACATTTTGAACAGAGGTAGGAACGTTAGAAAGAAAGTTGTAGGTAGTTCCTGTTGCACTGGTAAGTCTGGATTCTAGAGTATCAACACTAATTCTATAACTTCTCCAATCTGCGTTTCTCACACCTTGTGTATTGGGTATGTCTACCGCAATCACTCTTGTACTATTAGTTACACTACTAGCTCCAGAATTTGGTTTATTTAAAATCACAATTACCTTGTAAGTTCTGGCTGGGACAGTAATTCTACCACTATCAATTGTGTTTGTTAACCCATTAGATCCTGTACCACCAGTGCCATAAGAACCCGCAATAATATAGAGTTCTGTAGTCGGAGTTACTAAACTTCTAGTATAGTTTTCCAAACTCGCCCATACACCCTGATTATTATCAGGGGATTGAGGAATGATATTTGTCATTAAGAAGGTAGCAGAATTATTGGCAATTGTGTTAGTTCTATCGGCGGAAGGAGCCATGTGTCCCCTGTCAAAGCCACTACCTGTGTAACTATTAGTAGTAACTCGATAGCAGCCAGAAGGTAATGTAGTGTCTGCACGAAAATCATCTTGGCGAGGCGCACTTCCTAACCATGATGAGTTTAACTGCCAACTTACCCAATTTGGTGTTCCGCGGAAACAGTTATGTGAGGTGGCGTACTGAAATTTGCTCAATAATAAATTACTGAAACTACTACCAGCGTTAGTGGGATTTCCCAATGCTAAATGATTTACATTGCTTTGTGCAGTAATTGGCTTTTGCACAGCATTAAACAAGGTGAAAATTGCTGCTGGTAAAGCAATAGGTAGAATAACTTTGAAAAATTTAGACTTTTGCATTTGTCGTTATTTGTTTAAACAGGCTAAAGTTTTCTCTGTATTGATTACAGAAAATAAGTAAAACTTAGCGATTGAAATATAAATCCGGTTTAATAAGAGGAGGTAAAAAAAATGTAAACCGGACATTAATCTTTAGTAATGATTAGTGCTAAATATTAGTACAATCTCTGAATAGTGATTTCCGCATAAGTAAGTTAAACAACAATAATTAACTGTAAATAAACGCAGCTAGAAGCTGATGAAAATATACTTTATACGTAGAAAAATACTAGAGCTTGTAGTTCATCAGTTGGGTGAAATGGAGAGAAATCCAAATTGATAGCAGCAGGGAGAAAAAAGTACTAATTTGACACACTCTCTGTGCTAGAAAGACGGAAATTGTATGAATTAACGAATAGTAGGAAAGGTTAAAACCGTTACGACTATCCTCACAAATGGAGTGATTTCAGACTATTTAATTACTACGAAGAAATAAAAATACTAATTCCCAACCTGAGCCTCAGATAAAATCGTAAATTTATAAAGGTGTAATCCTCTGCTCTATCGCTTTTACACCTGATTTACACCCGGTTGTTGTCTAAAGATATCCAAAAATGCCCAAAATTTCTTTGAAATTTAGAACATTTGTTCTTGATTAATCAGAACTTATTAAGCAAAAACCCCGTGAGACTCTAGAATCTCACGGGGTTTGAGTTTATGCCAGGAACGAGACTTGAACTCGTGACACGAGGATTTTCAGTCCTATCTCAATAATGCTTAAAACACTTATATTGCAAGGATTCTTCATGAAAAAGGTAAAAGCTGTTAACCTTTTATGCCAGATTTATGCCAGAATTACTTAGGTAAGTAAGTAAAGGTAACTGACATGAGAGAAATTAGTCTCAGAAATAATAATGGTTCTATACTCCTCAGATTTACGTACGCTGGAGAGAGATATAGTTTTAACCCTGTTCCCGGTGGTAGTTACAGTGACAAGTTAGCTCTAGCTAAAGCTGAGGAGATAGCTAATAAAGTCTACCAAGACTGCATTACTGGCTACTTTGACCCAACACTCACGAAGTATAAGCCTAGTGCTATGAAGAGTAGGAGTAAAGAGAGTGCGTTGCAAGACTACGAAGAAGCAAAGGAGATAATTGCAGCAAGAGAGTCAGTTAATGCAGTGAACTTATTGAAACTGTTCGAGGATTACACGCAGTTCAAATCTAAGACGCTGAAATCTAACAGCATGATTGACTATGACCGTATCAGAAACAAGCTTATAAAATGCCCTCACAAATTAGTAAGAGACGCTGGGCTGATTATGAAATGGTTGGTAGATGACCATAAAGGAACCTCTACCAGCAGTATTGAGAAGCAATTTAAACTAATTAATGCTTGCTGTAAATGGGGAGTAGCATCTAGTAAATTACAATCAAATCCTTTTGAGAAATTAAAGACTTTAATACCTACTACTAAAAACTCAGGTACTAAAGAAGATGTCAACCCGTTTAGTGATGAAGAGAGAAAGTGTATTATTGAAGCTTTCAAAAATAGTAAAGATTATTGTTACTATGCACATTTAGTGGAGTTTTTATTTACCACTGGTTGCCGACCAGAGGAAGCGTTAGCACTGCAATGGAAACACATTAAGGGGAGCAAGATTACATTCTGCCAGAAGTTAACAGCAAGTGGTGAGATAGAACGTGGTACTAAAACACAAGATAAACGTTCTATTACCATAGATGACCATTTAAAGACTGTTATAGATGCGATTAAACCTGAGAATTGTCCTATTGATAACTTTGTATTTCCTGCTAAAAAAGGTGGCTTTATTGACTGGCATAACTTTGCCAATAGAGCATGGAAAAAGGTGCTAGAGAGTTTGCCAGATATCGAGTATAGGAATCCTTACCAGATGAGACATACTGCCATCACTATGATGATAAGGAGTGGACACGACGCTGTTCTAGTGGCTAAGTGGGTAGGAAATTCACCCAACATGATTGCCAAGAAATATCTAGGCAATGTAGATGATATCAAAATGCCTGGCATCTAAAAGGAGTAGATGATTTCATTGCTACTCACTGCACAATGAAAAAAACGAACTCTCTCACCATGACAACGAACCCATTTAGTAATCGTTTATTCAATGTAGATTATAAATCTCTTGCTTCCTGGGCAAGAACACTTCTCTCATTGCTCGATAACAGTACACAGACACGGAACCCTTAACACTTCCAAGTGTACGCGACTAGCTTGAACCCTCACAGGTTATAGTGTTGAGCGTAAATGAGTTTAGTTACCTAGTTGCATCAAATAACTCACGCTTCTCTCACTCAATAGAATCTATAGATTCCGGCTTTAGTGATGTAAGGGTCTTTTGACTATCCTATCAGGGTTTCAGGAACCACCTAGAACACCTATAAAAAGCTTTGTATCCTGTGCATAAGCAACACGCGGAAATAACATCTGTAAGATACAAGTAACTCAATACCTATTTACGTTGTTGTTTACGGCTTACAAGGATATGAAATGATACTAAAGAAGGGGGATATATACCCTTGTAAAACCTATGCAATAAAATATGGCATTTTCTATGGTACAAATAATGCCATAGATTATGCCATAACTTTTTTATAGGTATCCTACGCTATTGATGCCAACGATAGGATAAGGGTTTCAGCTACTTCGTTGTTGTAATTACATTAAAGGTCATCTGGGTAACTCAGATTTATGAATCCGTTTACCTGTTCCATTGATATCCCTCGAATTGCGTCTTTTGCTAGTGTTTCTGCAACGACACGCGACCACTTCTTCTCTTCTATAGCACTTATAACTTTTCTGTTACCTACTTTAATTGAGATTAAGTCACGGTCGTAACCTAACGACCTAATCCAACACTTCACATCTCCAAGGCAAAATATGAATGTAATAGGTCTGGAGAGCGGTACGATGTTATGTTTCATTGTTAGACTTGTGTTGTTGAAGTGAATATACTTGAACGTCTTATCTTTGTTCTCCCCTTAGTAGCCGCAAACTACCGAGGGGATTAACATTATTGGTGATGTCTTTTCATTGATTTACTTACGAGGTTTTCTCTTCTTTGTTAAAATCCTTCAATGCTCTACTAATGCGCTCTTCAACACTCCCCTTACGATAACGTGAGAAGTGATATTTTACCCTTGCTACTTTCTTAAGTGTGTTGACATTCTGTATATGATTTAGTCCAACATTTTTATCACCGCACACTTCCTCTATCTGCCTTAATTGACTAGCAGTCATTCCACAAGTCTCCATTGACAGTTTGTTGTGTGTTCTAGCTGGCGGGAATCCATAAGCACGACAGGTATAAGTAAAAGCATTGTGCTGTTCTAAGAGATATTGTCTAGTCTGTTGCCATTGAGTAAGTCGGTCAGATGTTTGTTGCTCATACTGCTGTTCTGTCTTATTAACACCGAAAGCGTTATCACAACGACGTTCTAAAGCTTCTTGCATACACGCGTTTACTAATGCGAATGCTTTAGTATTTCCCTTCGCAACTTGCTCTAACCAGAAGTCTGAGACAACTTTAGTCGGGACTACGTTAATAGGTTTATTGGAGCCTTCCACGGATAAAGTGTAAAATTCAGAGTCATTCCCTGGTAAGGCTTTTGATTGCTTTGACTCCAAAAAACGTAAAATATAAACGCTTTGCAAGTCAATAGCTTCGGTTACTTGCGTTTGGCTCATAACGTACTCACCGGATGGCAACTGAAACACTTCTACTTCAATCCCTGCAATTTCGATTGTTGCTCTCACTGCTTTAGTAGTCATTGTTGTTATCCTTTGTTGTTGTCTTGTTTACTGTCTACATAGATATCCTTGGGATTGAAGCCCAAGTTATCTAACATCGTTCTTAGAGTATTGGTAAGCTTCCGTGCTTGTTCATAACGTGGTGAAGTACTTTTTTCATTGCATATCTTTTCCCACTTATTCACCTCATCCACTAGTTCGTTGAGTAGTCGGTAGGTGTTATCTAGGTTGTTAGCTACAACAGGTGGTATCCACTTCTGTTTTAATTCACCTGCAAACCTCTTCTTACTACCAGCTCCAGGGGAGCGTATACCGCTTTTGGGTACACCTTTTGGCATAAAACGTTATTCTCCTTACTCGCAGTTTCCACAAGCCTTATACAACCCTATGGACGTATTAGTGTCTTCAATCCCTTGCTGTACTTGCTCTATATCATTCATATAACATGAATAAGAGAACGTCAATTATTTCTATCACAGAATTAAAAAGACTGTGTGTAATGGTTGCTTATATTTAATACTGACTAACTCAGTGAATAAGATGTGGTGGCTCTTAATGCTTTTACCGTACGACCGTATACTGCCTGTAGTGAAAACAAGTAAGTATTTGTACTCTCAGTATATGTTCTAATAGTGCTTTGAACTACAGGCTAGATAGGGATATTAGGGTGAGATATACCCCTACAGAATCTATGCAATAAAACAATTGCATTATTTATGCCATAAATAATTGCATCACTTTATTCCATTATTTCTATATACCTATATCTTCATTAGTGGAACACTCGCTTGAATCATTTCCATCGACTCAAGTATCAGATAGCTATAAGAGTCAATCTGACATAACTGGCATAAAATCCCTGACAATTACACCAATAGGAACAGAACAACACTAAGTCACTCTCAACCACCACAGCCACCAATTTAGCAGGGTGAGAGACAGTAGAAGCCTTTGTGTTGCGTACTTGCAATAACCAGTGAGCAGTAAGCGTCTACTTTTAGCCCCCCGGTTTATGCCAGTTTTATGTCAGTTTATGCCTTATGCCAGAGACTGTATTAGGCTGTAATGTATGCCAGGAACGAGACTTGAACTCGTGACACGAGGATTTTCAGTCCTCTGCTCTACCAACTGAGCTATCCCGGCGCTGGCTTTATTTTTGCGCCACGATTTATAAATTTAGCAAACAAAAAAGGATTCTGCAAGGGGTAAGCAAAAAAATAAATTAGGCTGTTTTCCAACTCAACTTGATCACCATAAACACAGCTACGAATAGCAAAAACTGAACAAGCACAATACTAGGGCCAGAAGCGAGGTTGAAAACACCTGATACCAGAATGCCAGCAATGCTGCTAGTTGAGCCGACTATTACAGACATCAACAGAAAACGGCTAAACTGCTGACTCATCAGCTTGGCTGTAGCAGCGGGAATCACCAAAAAGGCGTTAACTAGTAAAACTCCCACGGCTTTAATTGCCACAGCAACGGCTAGAGAGAGAAGTATGACAAAGGCATAGCGATATAATTCCACGGGAATGCCTTGGACTTTGGCGACATCAGGATTTAGGGTGAGTAGAATTTGCTGGCGCAGAGTCGATAATAAAAATATAGTGCTGCCGACAAGTACCAGTAGTGTTAAAGCTAAATCTGTGGTATCAATAGCGAGAATATCGCCAAAAAGCACAGCCATTAAGTTACCGCGATATCCCTGAATCAAGCTAGAAAGAATTACACCGATCGCTAATGCACCAGACAGGACTATACTGAGTACGCTATCGCTGCCTAAATCTGTTTTGTCTACAAAATAAAGAACGATAACACCAAAAACTAAGGTAAAGGGTAACAGCATCCAAGTGGGATTTAACTGTAGCAGCACACCCAAGGCTACACCAACCAAAGCTGCATGACCGACGGCATGGCTAAAAAAGGATAATTGACGTAAAGTCACAAAGCAGCCAAGTAAGCCCCCAAGTATCCCCATTAACACAGCCCCAATCAGCGCCCGTTGCATGAAGGGGAATTGTAGTAAACTCACCAAATCTTGACTACTAGCAATGGCTAACTCGGCAATTTGGTAATTCATCATAGATATTTATGCGTGTGAATACTGAAAAACTTGTATATTGCCTAGCTGTTGAATTTATCAACAATCAGATAGGACGTTTAAACAGGATACAGCATTTGCTCATATTCCCAGAGACTCTATCCGCAGGAATATGAAACTTTGTTGATTGGTAGATTAGGTGCAAGTGATAGGTTAGGTGACTGTTGAATCATCTAAAATGACAAGTAAGCATCTTAAGCGATCGCCTAAATAAAGTTGCAATCTATCTGCTGTTTTGATCACTATGACTGAGCAACCTAATACCGATTTGCCATCAGCAGATTCCCAGCCCAGCAATGAACCGCCTGAAGATACAACAACTCAGTCGGCTAATAATGCTTGGCAAAATCGCCTTGCAGGTGTCTGGAAAAAAGCCACAACTAGCTTGATACAGTTTCTACCTGTGGAACAGGTATCGCAGACTGTGGTTGAATGGTATAGTGTCAGCGAAGCTCAGGTAGTAGAGATTTTAGAAGCTGTCCGTGCTGAACTGCCAACTACCGAAGCTTTGTTAATTGGTAAACCCCAAGCTGGTAAAAGTTCGATTGTACGCGGACTGACGGGAGTTTCCACAGAGATTATTGGTCAAGGATTTCGCCCCCATACGCAACACACGGAACGCTACGCCTATCCTTCAAATGATTTACCGTTGCTGATTTTTACTGATACGGTGGGACTGGGAGATGTTAACCAAGAAACTCAGGTAATTATTCAAGAGTTGCTTGGTGATTTGCAAAAATCTAGTCGTGGTGCAAGGGTGTTAATTCTCACCGTCAAGATTAATGATTTTGCAACTGACACCTTACGACAAATCGCCCACAAACTACGTCAGCAATATGCAGATATTCCTTGTCTACTGGCGGTGACTTGCTTACATGAGGTATATCCTCCGGATGCAGCAGATCATCCGGCTTATCCGCCAGAATATGCGGAAGTTCAACGCGCCTTTGCGGAAATCCAGCAAGCTTTTAGTGGATTATACGATCGCGCTGTGTTAATTGACTTCACCTTAGAAGAAGATGGTTACATTCCTGTATTTTACGGCTTAGAAGAGTTTCGAGATAGATTAGCAGACTTGTTACCAGAAGCGGAAGCCAGGGCAATTAATCAGTTATTAGCCCAGGGAGTGGGTAAAGAAATTGGTAATATCTACCGAGATGCAGGACGGCGGTATATGTTGACCTTTTCTGTGATGGCTGCAACCTTGGCGGCGATACCTTTACCCTTTGCAACTATGCCTGTATTAACAGCATTGCAAGTATCGATGGTGGGAATGTTAGGTAAATTATACGGGCAAACCGTCACACCATCCCAAGCAGGTGGGATTGTAAGTGCGATCGCTGGCGGATTTTTAGCCCAAGCAGTCGGACGAGAATTAGTGAAATTTATCCCTGGTTTTGGCAGTGCGATCGCCGCTTCTTGGGCGGCGGCTTATACTTGGTCTTTAGGGGAAGCTGCTTGTGTGTATTTTGGTGATGTTATGGGTGGAAAAAAACCTGATCCGCAAAAAATTCAATCTGTGATGCAAGCAGAGTTTCAAGCAGCGAAAGAACGGTTTAAGGGAATTAAACGTTAAGAAACAGCCGATTCCAGCATTCTAATTGTTCCTGCATCAGCATCTATTTCGACATTCAAACCAATGGGTAAAGTAAATTTATCTTTGATATGCCCAATCATTGAACCATACCAAGCCGGAATTTTTAAGGGAATTAGATGGTCGCGTAATACTTGAGTTAATTTAAAAGCTGGTTCATCGCCAAGGCTACAATCAGTACATCTGCCAAAGATAAAACCCGATATTTGATTGAGAATTCCAGCGTTTTTTAGCTGAGTTAACATTCTGTCTATGCGGTAAACATCTTCTCTGACATCTTCCACAAATAAAATACTTTTGTACCAAGCAGGTAAATAAGGTGAACCCACCATTGCGGCTAAAACTGATAAGTTACCACCGATGAGTTTACCTGTGGCTTTTCCCGATGCAATAGTCTCAAATTGGACATCTTCTGTTTGGAGATTTTGCATCGTTACTGCTTCGCCATTAAATAAGATGCGCTTGGCGTAATCTGTTGTAAAGTCATTCCAGGTAGATGTGGCATTTGCCCCATGAAAAGTAATGACTCGACTACGGGCATAAATCGCTAGTACCAAAGCCGTAATATCGCTGAATCCCATGATAATTTTAGGATGAGCGCGAATTTGGGCGTAATTCAATAAAGGTAAAATGCGGTTGCAACCCCAACCACCACGCATAGTCAAAATAGCTTTGACGGAATTATCTGCAAACATCATGTTTACATCCTGTGCGCGGTTAGCATCTGTCCCAGCTAAATAACCGTACCTGTCTAAAAGATGGTCTCCTAGTTTAATTTTCAATCCTAATTGAGTGAGCGATCGCTTGGCGTTGGCTAAATCTTCAGCATCAATGATACCAGCCGGCGAAACTAGTCCTACTGTGTCTCCTGGTTGTAGTCTGGGTGGTTTGAGGATGGTACTTGGCGACAATTTACCTTGAACTTGGACTAACGGTATCTGCGTTGCTAAGGTTGTCAAACCACAGGTTGTAATAAATTTGCGTCGTTTCAAAATTGCGGTTAGGGAGTAGAGAGTATGAAAGAAACTTGATTATACTGGGTTCTTCATTTCAGACTTCATTTCCTACTTTTTCTTAACCGCGCAATTGCGCTACCAAGAGATTAGGGTTCCAATAAGCGCGGGTTGTTTGAATTTTTCCGTCTTTGTTAATCTCAAAAATTGTGATTCCCTCAAAGGTGACTGATTTACCTGTCTTACTAACTCCTTCCATTGTCCACTTGACGGCTGCTTCAGTACCAGCTACAAAAATATGTTCAGTTGTCGCGGCTAATTTTGTAAATACAGCTTGCAATTGCCCGATAAACTGGTGATAATCTTCCCGAATTTTGACTGGAGGTTCACCAACCGGGTCATGACTCACCGCATCCTCAGCAAAATTCTCTATCCAGCCTTCTGGATTCATCGCAGTAATGTTGGTAAAGTAGGCAGCAATAACAGTTTCAATGGCGGTGCTTGGCATGACTGAGTTTTTTTAATGGAGGAACAACCGGATATAGATTATACAACCTATTATTTGCTGAACTCTAGCGATGGATTAAACAGCAACATTCAGCCAAGTAAGTTGCTAAATTAAATAAAGCAAAGAATAAAGTATAAAGTTTATCCTTCTGCCTCCTGCCTTCTACAGCAACTCTGTGATTAGTGGAATATTACAATACCTGCGAACTGCGTTAACCCAAAATCAAGATTATCGTGACACCTTGACCAAGATTCACTGGTGGCGGATGGTTGTGGTTACTAGTGTGGGTGTCACAACTTTGGTGTGGGGAATGCGAGAACTGAAATGGTTGCAACCTTGGGAGTTAAAAGCTTATGACCAGATGTTGCGATCGCGTCCTTCAGAACCGCCCGATCCTCGGCTTTTACTGGTTAAAATTACAGAAGAGGATTTGGCGCAAGTCAAATGGCCGTTATCTGATGCCACAATCAATCAATTATTAACAAAACTTGAGTCTGCTCAACCCCGTATAATTGGTCTAAATCTCTACCGCCAAAATCAAACCAATCTGGCGGATGGTATTACTAATAAAAATAATATCATTACTACTTGTTTATTAAGCAGCAAAGATAGATCAGAAATTCCCCCGCCACCGAATTTTTCTGTAGATAATATTAGCTATAACGATTTAATTCCTGATAATCAAGAAGACCAGATTGTGCGGCGGAGTCTGTTATTTGCCGAGCCTACTAATAGTCACAAATGTGCAACCCAATTTTCTTTTGCTGGTTTAATTGCTATTAGTTATTTAGAAAAACAAGGGATAAATGTAGATTTTACCGAAACACATAGTTTTCATCTTGGTAAAATCACTTTTCCTACTCTTATACCTAATTCTGGTAGCTATATCGGTTTAGATGCCGCAGGATATCAAATATTATTAAATTATCGTCATCCTCATCGCCTTGCACAAGAAGTTACCCTCACCCAAGTCCTAAACAATCAAGTTAATCCTAACTGGATCAAAGACAAATTAGTAATTATTGGTACTACAGCTGCTAGTGTTCACCCTGGTGTGTATACTCCCTACAGTGCTTCCCCAGAACATCCAGCCAGAACAGCAACTGTATTTATTCATGCCCAGATAGCCAGCCAAATTCTCAGTAAAGTTTTAGATGGTAGACCGTTGATTTGGTATTGGCCTGATTGGCTGGAAGTAATATGGGTGTTGGGTTGGTCTTTACTGGGGAGCATTTTAGGCTGGCGATTGCGACATCCTTTGATGCTGCTAATTGTGGGATGTCTCACTCTCGCTGCTTTAGTCGGAATTTGTGCTGGTTTATTTCTATTGGCTGGCTGGATACCGCTAATTCCTCCAGCGATCGCATTTTTGTTTAGTAGTGTGGGGATGCTGGTTTATACAACCTACCACACACAACAGCAAACAAAATTAATTATTCAGCAAGTTGAACAACAACAAGAAGCGATCGCCCAATTAAATATTCTCTTAAAAGAAACTACCTCAGCAACAGAAGCTACAAAAATTTATGACCAACATATCCACTCTGCATCAATCATTATCCAACCAGAAAAAAGAACCGGGGATTTACTTTTAGGTGGACGCTACCACATATCTAGAGTGCTTGGCGCTGGGGGATTTGGGCGCACTTATTTAGCACAAGATACTCAGCGCCCTGGTAATCCGACTTGTGTTGTGAAACAATTAATGCCAGCCCGTCGGGATGCAAAATTTTTGGAAGTAGCTCGCCGATTATTTAATACTGAAGCCGAAATTTTAGAAGCCCTGGGAAAACACCCCCAAATCCCGGCGTTGCTGGCTTATTTTGAAGACCAGCAAGAATTCTATTTAGTAGAAGAGTATATTCCTGGACATACTTTACACGAAGAATTAGCACCTGTACAAGGGGCAAGAAATGAAATTTTTGTGATTGAAATGCTCAAAGGTGTATTAGAAGTTTTAGCCTTTGTTCATGATCATCGAGTAATTCACCGAGACATTAAACCCCATAATATTATTAGAAGCAATCAAAATCAGCGGTTAGTGTTAATTGATTTTGGTGCAGTTAAATTAATGCACCCACCCAGTAGTGAAAAAACCGAATTAGCCACAGTTGCTATTGGGACAAGGGGCTATGCGCCACCAGAACAATTTGCCGGACACCCGCGCCTATCTAGCGATATTTATGCTTTGGGGATGATGGGAATTCAAGCAATTACTGGTATCTTACCCCAAGAATTACAACCAGACCCCGAAACAGGCAATATTATGTGGCAACACATAGTGCAAGTAAGTCCAGAACTGGGCATGATTTTAGATAAAATGGTGCGTTATCATTTTAGCGATCGCTATCAATCAGCCGCCGCCGTTCTCCAAGACTTAAATCAAATTAGCGACAAGAAATAAAAGCAAACAGATAAACTCTCTGTAACTCTCTGCGCCTTTGCGTGACGGACACTTTGCTCAAGTCGGGAAACCCGCCTACGCAAGTGTCCTCCTCTGCGTGATGCAAAAAAATCTTGTTGTCCCACCTTATTTTTGAATTAATATTATTTGGTTATATCTAAATTAAATTCAGTATGACTCTGGGACAAAAAACTAAAATTGCAGGTATCTATGAAGTATGTATTGGTGTCCCAGACCCAATTTTTGCCATACAATATTGGGAACAATTTGGTTATCGAATTGGGCAAGTTGGTCAATTACCTGCGGCTACAGCGCATCAATTATATGGAGTAAATTCTGGGGTGCGTTCCATTCGCCTATATCATCAAAATGCCGATCATGGGTTGATTAGGTTGATGGTTTGGCAAAATCCCACTAATCAAGGTTTGGGTTTAGCATCAATGAAAACTAAGGGAAATCGTTGGGCGACTACCCTAACTTCTGATATTTTAACTATTCTCAATCATGCCGAAGAAGCCAAAACGGCGGGTTTTACAATTCGATACAGCATTCCTTACTGGGAAGTTATTTATAACAAAGAACGCAAAAGCCGTCCTTTTATCGATCCAAGCGTAGGGGTGAGAGAAATGTTACTATTGCAACCTTTAGCGCGACAAGTTTTATTTCAACGTTTTGGTTACACAATACCCGATTATGGACATATCAACGAAGCATCTGTATTCAAAGCGAGTCAATTTACCCATATTGGGATTGTCGTTCAAGATGACAGCAAAACTAGCCTGAAATTTTATGAGGACATTTTAGGTTTGTTGCGCGTGCGAGATGATGTGGAAACTAGCTATGAATCTTCACCCGCAGGACGAGATTTATTTGATCTCAAACCAGGGGAAAAATTTATCGTGACGACTTTTGATGATCCGCGTTCCTCCCAGACTGATATGATGGCGGCGCGGAGTGGTAGACTTTATGTAATTCGCTTCCCAGAAGCAATGAATTTAGAATCGCGGTTTGAAGCCGCACAACCAGGGAGTTTAGGGATGTCACTCTATACTTATCGGGTGCAGGGAATCGAAGAATATTGCGATCGCATCAAGTCCAGTCAAGTGCTAAACTTTACTAACATCATCGAAAACGAATTCCGAGAAAAAAGTTTCTCCTTCACTGCACCAGATGGCTACTTTTGGAACTTGGTAGAGACAGGTTTTAACTAGCAAGTTGTTTCTCAAACACCATCAAATGCTGCTGGGGTAATAAGTTTTTCGTCTCGCGCCAAACTAAACCAACAGCCTGCATTTCTTTTCTTACCTGTTGTTGTGTCATTTTGTGCAGACGTTTAATCATAATTAAGGGATTCTCCCCCCGATACTCTACCAGTACTACCCTACCTCCCGGTTTTAATGCTTTGGCAATTCCTTGCATCACTTCGTAAGGATATGCAAATTCATGGTAAGCATCCACCATTAAAGCCAAGTCAACACTTGCATTAGGCAGATTAGGATTATCAATAGTTGCTAAAATTTGCTCAACATTAGTAATTTTTTTCTCTTGTTTAGAAGCTTGAATAATCTCTAGCATTTCTGGCTGAATATCTACAGCCAAGACTTTTCCTTGAGGTAATAAAGGTGCAATCAAAAAACTTAAATAACCTGTACCCGCACCAATATCTGCAACGACATCATTTGGTTTTAAATCCAACGCCCTGACTATCTTACTTGGCTGTTCTTCTAACTCACGGCTAGGACGTTCCAGCCAACCTGCACCTGTGTGTCCCATCACTTTGGCAATTTCTCGCCCCATATAATATTTACCAATACCATCGGGACTATGATTAACTCTTTGTTCGTAAATTGTCGTAGTGGAAATATTTGTACTTTCTGGTTTATTTGCAGTCAAAAACCAAAAAGTCGCACTTATCAGAATAATGCCGATAATCGGTAAAAAACTAAACTTACGGATTTGATTCATTGGTAACTAGTATTTGCTCACTAAAAAAATACTAGTACAATAAGGAGTGAATAAAGCACTTATTGTAAATATCTCAATTTAGCCTTAACTGAATTGCAGTACTTTATTTCATACTTCATACTTTTGCCTTTTCGTACTAGCGAATTGGAATTGTAATTACAAATTCTGTACCCTTTTCTAGTACAGAAATACATTGTAATGACCCACGATGCTTTTCCGTAACTATCTGGTAACTAATTGATAAGCCTAAACCAGTTCCCTTACCAACTGGTTTAGTAGTAAAAAATGGATCAAATAACCGACCTTGTAATTCTTGGGGAATTCCTGTTCCGTTATCAGCAATATGAATACTGATATTTTCATTTTCCCATTCAGAAGAAATGCGAATTATCGGCTGTGGACAGAGCTTTTTTTCCCAAGCTTCATCTAAAGCATCAACTGCATTTGCCAAGATATTCATAAATACTTGATTTAATTGTCCCGCAAAACATTTAATATGCGGCATTTCACAATATTCTTTAATTATTTGAATTTCTGGACGATAAGTTTGGGCTTTGAGGCGGTGTTTCAAAATTAATAAAGTACTATCTATGCCATCATGCACATTAGCAGTTTTAAATTCAGCTTCATCTAAATGTGAAAAAATTCTCAAAGACAGGACAATTTGATGAATGCGTTCCGCACCTATCCTCATGGAAGTTAGGATTTTAGGCAAGTCTTGGATAATATATTCAATATCAACTTCTTCCATGATATCTTGAATATTAGGTACTGGATCAGGGTAATGTTTTTGATAAAGTTGAATCAGTTGGAGTATATCTTTCACATAATTTTCGGCATATTCAACATTACCGTAGATAAAGGTAACAGGATTGTTAATTTCATGGGCAACACCAGCAACTAACTGTCCTAAAGAAGACATTTTCTCAGTCTGAATAAGTTGAGACTGAGTTTTTTGAAGCTCGTTAAGAGTATGTTTTAAGGCAATATTTTTTTGTTCAACCTCTTTAGTTCTTTCTCTAACTTTCTGTTCTAAATTTTGGTTGTATCCCTCTAGTTCTGCTTTTGCCTGATACTGTTCTATTAAAAGTTGTTTTACCTGATAAATTAATTGATTTAAAGAAATAGCTAAAATCCCAACTTCATCTTGAGTGGTTACTGGCGCTTGTAAATCAAAATTAGCATCTTCTGTAACTTGTTTAGCAATCTGCGTCACAGCTTGTAAAGGACGGGTGATTTTTTTGCCAATTAAATTCCCTATAAATGAAACAATAGTTCCTCCTAATAAAAACAATAATTCTAAACTTAGCCAAAGTGAATATTGAGTTGTTTCTAATTGCAATGTTGGATAAAGAACAGTTGTAATTAAAGATTCACTCGCGCCTTTAAATACTACACTTTTAGCAAAATATCCTTGTTGGTTAATCAATACTTTTAATGTAGATACCTCTGGAGGAGGAGGCTGCCATTTGATTTGTTTAATTTTTGGTATTGTAGATGTAATGATTGTGTCTTCTTTTGTCAGAGTTACCTCTTTAGAAGAGCCAATAGCAATTTTTTCTAAAAACGCCTCATCCACTAAGTTACCAATAATAATTCCTCCGACAAGTTTTGTCGAAGATTTAATTGGGTAAATCACTACTTGCAAGACTTGTTTACTAGTTACTACATCAACAAAATCAGTCAAGCCAACTCCACTACTGGCAAGGTTAGTAATAGCTTGATCAATAAACTTAGAATTAATTAATCTTGCTTGTTTTGTCTCTAGTAAAGTGTTTCCTTGGGTATCAACTACTTTTATCCAATCCAAATCTAAAGTAGTTCTGATAGGTAGTAAATCCTGGAGAAGTCTTTGTTTATCCTGCTGTTCAATTGCTAAGAGAATTGTCTCGCGGCCGGCGATTAAATTAACTTGTGTTTCCAAATCGTCTTGTTCATGCTGAAAGTCCTTGTAGACTCTTTCCGCAAAGTTCGCAACTTCTTGGCGGATCTTCTGCTCAAGGCTATTAGTAAACCAGTGTCCAATAATCAATAAGCACAATATAAAGATACTCAAAAATACAGCTAGAGATGAGAATACTATCTTCTGGCTGAGATTGAGGCGTAAGCGAAATTTTCTTCGCATGGCGATTATAGTAAGTTTAATTGCTAGGAATAAATCCTTTATCTTGTAGTAGTTTATTACCTTCTGAACTAAAGATAAAATCAATTAATTTTTGAGTGTTAGTTGTAGGTGCTTTCTGCCAAATAATTCCTAGATGACGCACCATTTGGTATTTACCATTAGTGAAGTTCTCTGTGTTTGGCGTAATACCATTCAGGTTGAGGCGATTGACTGGTAGTTGATTAATTATAGAATAAGCTAAAGAAAAAGCCCCAATTGAATAAGGAGTGCTTTGTAAAGTATCAATTAGCTCTCCTTCTTTATTTAAAATAACAGCTTTGGTTGTGGTTTTATCTTGACCCAAATAATATTTTCGCAGCAATTTTTTGGCAGATTCATCTTCAGGTCTATCCAAGACCACAATTTTAGCATTTGGCCCGCCTAATTCTTGCCAGTTAGTAATTTTTCCAGCGTAGATTGACTTTAACTGTGCAGTTGTTAAATTAGTTACGCCTTTCACACTGTCATGAGTAAAAACGACAAGTAAATCTTGTGCTAATTCCCGATATTGAATTTTACCGTTATCTTCTTCTGGCTTGAGCTTGTGACTGCTACCTGCAATATCGACAATACCATTTTTCAACGCAGCTATCGCCCCTTCTGATTGACTGTGCGAGACAAACTCGAATGTGGCAGTTTTATTATTGGTTTGAAAAGCTTCTGTTAGTACTTTTAAAAGTGTTATGGATGAACTAGAAACAGCAAGTTTGATGGGGGGCTGGGTTTTTACATCATTTTGACTGGTAGTTTGGCTGGTATTTGTCGTGGTAGTTGAATTGATAGCGTTACAACTACAGAGTCCTAGCACGACTAATCCTAAGATGATGCGAACAGTAATAATTTTCATTGTGAGTCAGCTGATACCCTTTTTAGAATAATTCTTAATTTAGAGTACCCAGATATTTAGGCAAAGTAACAGTCTACAAACATGAAATTATGGTGTAAATAATTGTTTATTTTAACAAAAGTACTTACACATATTGATACCTTTTTTGTAACCCTCTATACTTATCTCTTGCTACTGTCTTGATGCAGGCGATCGCTATTCCATATTTCACCTCACTCTAATAGATAATGCCAGCAAAGGGCATATTTTTTATACCAACAAATAAAATAAAAAGTTTAAATTTAGTGGCGCATTCTGCAAACACACTATAAAATCAGACTCAATCTTTACATTGACAACAATTATTGCTATCAATTAGCAGAAAATTTATTATGCAAAAAATTAATAAATATATATTTTTAAGTCTGACTACAGTTGGTTTATCAGTAGGTTATTCTAGTTTATTTGCTACAGAAACTCATGTTCAAATAGTGCCAAACCTGCACAAGCAATTATTGGTACAGTCCCAAACTATCCCCTCTGTCTATGAATATTTAGAGAAAAATAAACCCGAAAGTTATAACTTTCTCAAAAAACAACTAGACGCATCTATTCAAGATGCAAAAAAGCCAAGTAAAGATAAAATTGTTAATAACCTTTGGGCATTATCCACTACTAACCCCAAAATTAAAACCAGAGAACGCGACGGTAAAACAGAATTTTTGATGGTGAGTTGGCTGTATACCTCAAATCCTAATACAGATTGGGCAATTGGCACAAAAGATATCAGCCGTCAAACATGGTTAACAGTATTTCCTCAAGCGCAGGAATTTTGCCAAAACTGTAAAGGAACAGGAATTAACTTACCAGGAAATGTAATGCTGGCATTGAGATTGCAGCAATATTTAGGTTTAGTTTTAAATAAATATGCAAATAAAACCCACTTTGTTGAAATGTGGGTAAAAGCAGAAGACTTAAGTAGACCATGTATTGATCCAGAAATAAATGATTCTAGTTGCAACGTTTTACCTGTACCTGTACCTAAAAGTAATTTAACTCTGCATAATATCTATCAAAACTCTTTTGAGAATCAAGACAAAGAATATTATCCTTGGACGGGTTTAGGTTATACTTACGATTGGGGAAATCCGCAAAAGCCTCATGTTGGTGCTAGTGAATTTCTCATCAACGGTACTCAAGATAAACCAGTTAAAGTAGAAGTTGTTGCTGTTAAAGAAACTCTAGAATATTGTAATAACCAGTATTTAAAGTAAGATTTAATATTTAGTCGCTGAAAACCGAAAAATGCAGATACCCGAATTCTTCAAGAAGTCGGGTATCTTGTTGTTCATAAATAATTTAGAATTGCCAGATCATCTTCTCACATGGGAGGCGTAAAATATTAAATTATAAGTAGTCAGTCAGAATTAATTACACAATGTCATTGCGAATGGAGCGAAGCGAAGCAATCGCAAGGGGTGGGATTGCTTCGCTTCGCTCGTAATGACTGTAAATATTTTTGTCCTATTACTTACATTCTTATAAGATCAGCTTTTGAGCTTGTTCAAATTATACGCACTTTAATTTTAAATCCTATGACGGGAATGGAACCTTGGGCAATATCTGTTGTTAGTGGTGTAGCTGCTCCTCTAATTCAGTCGCTTTTGACAGGTGGGAGCAAGATTATAAATAAAGCTGGCAAAATCCTCCACGAAAAAGAAATTAAGAGAGAAATTGATGCTGCTGCTAGACAATATGAAAAAAACTACCAAGAACGACATGGTATTCTCAAAGTGTTGGGAATGCGCGAACGTGTAACCGTGGAATCTGTCTATACAGCAGTACAGTTTTTAAATGATGATACAATTCAAAGTTTTGAATCTATTGAGAAATTAGAAAAATTTTATCGAAAAGCTAACAGCCGCAGGTTTCAATCTAAAGATGTTCCTAAACAAGCAGGTATTAAAGTTGCGAATGAAAAGCAATATTTGATGGTGCTTGGTAGCCCCGGTGCTGGAAAATCTACGTTTTTGCGGAAGATGGGACTGGAAGCACTAAAAGGAAAAAGAGGCGGATTTCAACACAACTGCATCCCTGTATTTATCGAGTTGAAAAGATTTACATATAGTAATGTAGATATTGAAAAATTCATTACAGAAGAATTTAGTATTTGTGGCTTTCCATCAGCTGATAAATTTACAGCTAAGGCTTTAGAAGCAGGTAAATTGCTAATTTTATTAGATGGACTAGATGAAATACCAACCAAGAATTTAACAGAAGCGATTAACCAAATACAAAACTTTGTTGATAAGTATGATGGCAATCGTTTTATTGCTTCTTGCCGTACTGCTGCTCATCGTAACTGTTTCCGTCGCTTTAGCGATGTGATTATGGCAGATTTTGATGATGAACAGATGCAGCAATTTATTGCTAATTGGTTTCAATCTGAAGTAGATAAGCAAGCCAAGACAGGCGATAAGTGTTGGGAATTACTACAAAAACGAGAAAACTCTGCGGCTAAAGAGTTAGCACACACACCTTTATTATTAACATTTCTGTGTTTAGTTTATAACCGTTCCCAAAACTTTCCTGAACATCGCAGTGTGCTTTATAAAAAAGCTTTGCGGATATTATTAGAAGAATGGGCAGCAGAAAAGCGGATTTTGCGAGATGAAATATATCAAGGACTGCATACAGAATTAGAAGAAATATTATTATCAGAAATAGCTTATGTAGGTTTTGAATCTGACAGACTATTTTTTTCTCAACGTGATATTGTTCAGCAAATTAAAACTTTCCTGGCTAGTAATTTAAATGCACCGCAACATTTAGACGGAGAAGCAGTGCTGAATGCTATTGCTGTACAGCAGGGAATTTTAGTAGAACGTGCTGAAGATATCTTTTCTTTTTCTCACTTAACACTACAAGAATATTTAACAGCACAATATATTGATGATCATCGCTTAGTTGAAAAATTAGTAACTACACACCTGACAGATAAACGCTGGAAAGAAGTGTTTTTACTTGTTGCTGGTTTAATGCGTGGTGGTGCAGATGATTTGCTGTTGTTGATGGAAAAGCAAGCACAGAATTGTATTAACTCAGCCAAGTTGCGAGATTTATTAAACTGGGCGGAACAAATTACATCTGGCTCACCAGGAGATTATAAACCAGTTGAGAAACGTGCAGTAGCAGTTGTGATCGCCAACACAATTGCCAACGCATTTAACGTTGTCATCACCGAAATTATCGCCATTGCTATCGCTACAAATAACACCAACGTTAACGCCAACGCCATTGCTATCGCCAACTTCAATACCAACACCTTTGCTGTCGCAATAGCCTACATCTATGCCAACGCCAACACTGATTCTGAAGTAAAAGATTACACCGATGCTTACATCGGCGTTTATGCCGAAGCTTGTGCCAACACCAACATCAATGCTTATGCTAACGCTATTGAGGAAGTTATTGACTATACTGGTGAACTTGAAGAGCTACAAGTCTTTAACAAAGTTAATTTTACATTACTTATTACTCAACTAGAAGTGTTGAAGACTCAAATTCCTGATGAGAAAGAGCCAGAACAAATAAAAATTGCATTTGCTCAAAGTTTGCAACAAACTTTACTAACTGCGTTCAATCTTGACCCAGATATGATCGATTTAACTGAGAAAGAATTAGAAACACTAGATAATTATCTTTACACAAATAGCCTCATCATCCAATGCAAACAATCAGCAGTACGGGTGTCTCCCCAAACCTGGGAAGCAATTGAATCGCGGATGTTGTTAGCTCAAAATATTAGTTAGCCGCATCAAAAATCTGTTGTGCAGTTAAATTTAATTGCGGAAAAGTAGGCGACACAATATTAGCATTACTTTGAAACGGAGTCATTTGATATTCACCATCAATTAACTCACACACAAAAATTGTAGGTTGTTTAGGATTTCCGATAAACTTTCTTCCACCTAATCCAACATAATCAGCAATCCAATATTCAGGAATTCCCATCTCCTCATAATCTCTCAATTTATTGTAATAATCGTCACGCCAATTGCTCGATACAACCTCAACTACCAAAGGAACAGATGCAGCTTGGCTAACTGTTGAGTACTTTTGAAAAAGTGGTTCATTGTCGAGATTATCAAGATTTAGCAGCAACACATCAGGTAAATATGCAGATTCAGCAGATGGAGTTTTGACAAATGTAGTTTTAGGAATACAGTAAGGTAAATTCAGACGATCAAACTCCACTGTTAATTTGCGCGACAAAAACCCAATAACTTTTTCATGCGCTCCACTTGGAGGTGGCATTTCAACAATTACTCCCCTGTGTAATTCGTAGATTTTACCATCGTTGGGATACCATTCAATAAATTCATTGAAGGTAAATAATTTAGGCAAAGCTTGAGTCATAATCTTACCTCCACAAGTATTTTATGCCAATTTGTAATTAACTATATATTAGGAAAACGATACAAAAATGAAATTTGAAGGTAATAGTATTAACTCATTTTTGTTTGATAAATTTTGACTAACCTATCAATACCTTTAAAGCGATGGTCGCCCATTTCTTGAAAATCTGAGGAGTCTGTTAGCATTTGATAGGTGGCTTCACTAATTACACATTCACCAGGGGGACAAACCGCCTCCATCCGCGCTGCTAAGTTAATCGTAGCGCCCAATGCGGTGTAGTCTACCCGTTGGGAACTACCAACATCGCCAACAACAGCCTTACCACTATTAATTGCAATGCGTAATTGTAAAGGTTCTTCCCAAAAACCTTTGGCGTTTAATCTTTGCAGACGTGAGAGCATTCCTTTGGCGGCGGCGGTGGTTCGGTCTGCATGATCTAAAAGCGGTTCGGGAGCGCCGAAAAATGCCATAATACAATCGCCAATATATTTATCTAGAGTGCCGCCGTAACCAAATACTTCTTGCAGCATTTCTTCAAATAAATTATTTAATAACTGGGCGATCGCTTTTGGTGTTAATCTCTCTGACAATGCAGTAAAACCTACTAAATCTGCAAACAAAATACTAATCTCGCTTTCAGTCGTCGGTAAACGTCCATCTGGTAAACCACCCACAGAAATTAACTGCTGCACAACTGCGGGAGAATGATAACGTTCTAGGCGATGACGAATTACTTCTTCGGTTTTGAGTTTTTCTACTAATAACCAACGCTGCACACTAGAAGCCACCAAATTTGCTAAAGCTGAAAAAAAGCTGAGTTCTTCCTCGCCTTCATTTTCCCAATGATAAGAAGAAAGATGGGCATCAGCATAGAGAACACCAACAACTTTATTTTCATCCCACAAAGGTACAGCCATTGCGCTGCGAATACCTTTGACTAAAATACTGTGTTCGCCAGCAAATCTTTCATCTTTGTGAGTATCCGCTGTTTGAATGGCAACTTTTTCTTCAAATACTTTTTGACAGATACTCCGACTAATCCAACTACCATCAGCTGCTAAATATTTTTTTTCAGCAGCATATCTCGTACCAGCATTAACTAATTCTAAATGACTGCACCCATTTACATCAATTAATAAAGCCAAGCGGTCAATACTTTCGAGGTAACGAAAAACTACTTGTTGTACTTGAGAGAAAATTTCTTCTATTGATGCAGCTGCACAGAGATTTTTGGCGATATCTACCAAGTCTTTCAAGCGAGCAATGCTTTTATTTTTAGTAGTAATATCATCATCGTGACTGTCAGCTGCTATCCACTGCTGTTGCAACTGTTCGACGTTGCGTAATATTGTTCTTTGTTCCGTACCATCAGAAACTACTTCATGTTGAGGGATCAACTGCATTGCCGGATTTACTAGCAATACTACTAAGCTGACATTTCCTAGCCAAATAATATCACCATGCTGTAAATCTCTCGTAGCAGTCACAAAACTTTGATTTACTTGCGTGCCATTTTTACTACCTAAATCTTCAATAGCCCATGCACCGTTCGCTTTTTTTCGTAACAGCGCGTGTTTTCGGGAGATTCCACCAAACGGTAAGTATAGGTCACATTCTGGTAAACGACCAATAGTGAATTCATCTTGATTCACTGTTACTGTTGTTTCTGTTTCTCCCTGTTGTAGGCGCAGTATAAGTTCAGTCATGAGTATGGTTTATTTATCCTGGAAGCTAGGGAAGCATCTCTAACATAAAGGATACCCAGGATAAATCCTTTACCTTATCTTTATGACACTGTTAATGACATTCCGACAACTGTTTATACTAAATTAAATAAGACTCATGTATTGCGCGTAGGCAAAGCCCGTCGGGGACATCGCCTTTAGTCTCTATAATGACAACCTGCCAATAATTCTGGTATTTTGATGACCTCTTGGGTAGTGTCTCAAAGTATAGAGAATGCGATCGCATTTTTGCATCAGTCATTTGTTTTGTTGTGCAAATTTCTCCCAACCCCTTCCCTATCAGGGCTGCGGTGTACACACAAGTCCAAAATTATCGCTCAAAAAATGTCGGGAATACCTGTTTATAAATTCGGTGGTAATTCCAGAGGAATTGTCCCTAATAAACCTTTGCGATAATCTGTTAAAAGTTGCCTCGCAGCGCGTTCGATATCACCTTTGTAACGGTGTTCTGCCAAAAGTTCCAAATAAGATTCTCCAGTATAGGGTGTAGAGTCTAGTGCATAGCGTAACTGTAGCGGTGAATCTGGTAATAAATGATTCGCAGTAATATGAATTTCGTTCAGGAAATCTACTAATGCAGATGCTACGAGTTGATTATCATAAGATGCTTGACCAATGTCATCGCAAATTGCTAACTTCAAAGCTGCATCTTGGTTTTCTAAGCGAGAAGGAATCACACCAGGCGCATCGAGTAATTCTAACTGGTCAGATATACGTACCCAACGTAAGCTACGTGTTACCCCTGGACGTGCAGCACTTTCTACGACGCGTCGTCCCAAAAGTCGGTTAATTAAAGCTGATTTGCCAACGTTAGGAAAACCAATCACCACAGCCCGTACAGGACGCGGTAACATTCCGCGATCGCATCTTTTTTTATTCAGTTCAACTCCCGCAGCTTGGGCGGCTTTAGAAATAGCAATTACACCTTGACCATGTTGGGCATTGGTAAAATAAGGCGCTTCTCCTTGACTTCTAAACCAATTTGTCCATAGCGATTGCAATTGGGGTGTAATCATATCTAAGCGGTTCAATACCAAAATCCGCGTTTTGCTTCCCACCCATTCACCAATTTGCGGGTGGTTCGTAGCCAAAGGAATCCTCGCATCCCGAACTTCCAACACCACATCTACCACTTTTAGCTGTTCTTTGAGATTCTTTTCCGCCTTAGCAATATGACCTGGATACCATTGGATCAGGTTTAATTTGTAGTTGTTTGTAATAGCCATAGAAAAAAGTATGAAGTGTAAAGTATAAAATTTTGTCCCTTGACAAAAAACAAATGACGATTATCTCAGCACGCTGCTCAACTCCCGCTACCGCTCTCAGCGCAGCCATAGCAGTTATTTTCCTTCATGCAGAATCAAACGATTACCTTCAGGATCGTAAGCATAAATTTCTCTTCCGTGGGAAACAACGGAGATTTCGCCTGGTGGAGGATACCCTAGATTTGTGAGATGAGCGATCGCAGTTTCTAAATTACTCACCTCTAAGCACAAACTTATTCTACTTTTAGTTGAGTTTTCAAATTCCAACTCGTGACTTTTTTTCGGTTGAAAAATTCCTAATCGCAAACCCGTCAGTTGAAACTCTGCATAAACATTGGGAATCAAATTACTAGGTTTTTCACTGAACAATTGGGTATAGAAATTTACTAAATTTTTTAGATTAACTGTGGCGATCGCCACGAATACTTCAGTATATCGCAAAACCATTACTTTACTTTAAGTAAGTGATGTTACAAATCTCTTAGCACATAATTTTCCAGAATTTATCTAAATCACTATTAATCCCTCTGTTTTGACTACGGGAAAAGTATAATCAGAAAGAAAACCCTAAATAGTAAGTAAGAGGGATGGTTAGGCCGCGCAGACAGCCAGTAAGCACAGTGGCATTCATAGATAACTATTGCCAACACTATTATTCATTGTTTGAGGACGTGAGGCATTTTGAAGCCTTCAAATTCTTATATCTGGGCATACTTTCAGAAATTTCAGGCTACTAATCCCTCTTGTGTCAGTGTCCGAGTATTCTGAATAAAAGGATTAAAAGAAAAAACTCTGGAAGGTAAGCAGGGCAATGGATGTAGAACTACAAATCCTGAAACATTTGGCAAGAGATGCCCAGCCAACAGTTGCGCTCGTAGATGAATATTGTGCAGAGTACAAAGACCTATTCAAAGAAGTAAGAAATTATGAATGTTTCAAATATTTACACTTAGGGATAATTTCTCCAATCAAAAGAAAATCATTACCAGAGATAGCAAAAGTAGTAAGTATAAACTCAGCCCAATCATTACATCATTTTATAGCCAATTCAGACTGCTTATTTCGGAAAGTGACAGAAGAGGGAGATCTCCCTAAGCACTGAGAACACTGCAAATAATAGCCTAAATAGGACTGACGCACTGTACAAACGAATCATCTTATGTGTTAATCTTACGTTTCTTAGACACCACTGGCGGTGCTAGCGATCGCCCGAAGAAAAAGTCGCAACCGTCTTCCAAGACTTCTGGACTCAAGAACGTATTGAAGCAATTCAGCAACTCTGTATAGAGGAAAATCTCAAGATCGAAGCCCTTAATCAAATGATTGCCGACTATAAGTTTTCAGGGAAAGAGCCATTAAGAGAAACTGTGCTGAGTGCTTGTAACGAAAAACCAAAATTATTAGATCGTAAAAAAATCTTTGCGCGAGTTGTCTAAAAGTTACTCGACATCATCAAAAAATTTGATGATGCTCTTGGTGAGCTTGGGGAGGAAGAATAAAACATTCAAAAGTTGGAGCCATAACTCTGACGCTTTTCATTGGAAGCATCAGCTTGCCGTTGTGGCAAAGTTATGGATAAAATCACAAAAAGCCGCGAGAAGCGGCTTTTATATATGGGCAGTACCAGACTCGAACTGATGACATCCTGCTTGTAAGGCAGGCGCTCTACCAACTGAGCTAACCGCCCGTTCATTTCACTAACAATCAATATAGCAAAATCTTTTGAATCGCGCTAGTATTTTTGAGAAAAAATTTTTACTTCTTTTTGAGAACCTGTAAATGCCCTCTGGTCAAACGCATGATCGCATTACTCTATGGGCTTTGCCGTTGGTGGCGGGTGGAGCTTTTTGGCAGACCCGTAGTAGCAGTGTGACTCTGCTAGTGGCTGGTGGGTTTATGTTTGGTGGTCTGATGTTTGGCCCCGACTTAGATATTTACTCTCGGCAATATCAACGCTGGGGCTACTTGCGCTGGATTTGGCTACCTTATCAAAAAAGCTTACGTCATCGTTCGTTCTTATCACACGGGCCGATTATTGGCACAACGCTGCGGGTAATTTACCTTTCCTGCGTGCTGGCGATCACCGCATTAATCGTCTTGGTGATTGTCGAAAAGCTGGGGAACACAGCCTTGAATTGGCAAGCTTTGGGTAAAAATATCGAGCGATCGCTTGTTGGTTATGGTACAGAATATCTGTCTCTATTTTTGGGGTTGGAACTCGGCGCGATGAGTCATTCTCTGAGTGATTGGGGTGGTTCCGCATATAAGCGAATGCAAAAGCAGGGAATTCGCGGTTTAGTTGCAACTAGCAAAGTCAAGAAACGCAAAGTGTCAACTCCCGTGCGTCGGTCTACACCTAAACCTAATAGCAAAAAACCAAAATTGTAATTCTGTTGCTGTTCCTCACAAGTTCCTCAAATTGTTCTTCTAAATTAAAGGTGTAGATAATATTAGCGATCGCTTTTATTGGTTGACTCAATCTCATCTCCTCTAAGAACAAACTTCAGCACACATCTGTCTGATGTTTGTTCTCTCCTAGAGGAGTTACAGGAGTTTGTTATGAAAACCCAACGCAACTATCCAGTATATCGAGAAGCGCTCATCGGTTTTGCACTAGTTACCTTGGCGGTATCTGGGGGGACTGCGTGGTGGACTTGGCAAACAACAAAGCCAACATCAATTAATCAACAAACTCCACCAACACAAGTAAATAATTTACCAGCAGTTGTACCGCAAAGAGTAACAGCCGTTACACCAAAATCGACAAAAAACGTCGTACAAATAAAACCACAAACTTATTGGTTGAAATTTGATAATAACCATATTCATTTAGTACCTCAATCTGTAACTGTAAAAGCTGCCTCAACATCAGAAGAAGCTTTAAAAGTAGCATTTACTCATTTATTTAATAGCCCTCAAGCTGCTGAACTGAGTACAACGATTCCTTCAGGTACAAAGTTATTAGATATGCGAGTTACAACAGCAGGAATTTATATCAATCTATCGCCAGAATTTAGTCACGGGGGTGGTAGTACTTCAATGGCTTATCGTTTAGCACAGGTCATATATACTGCTACTAGTATTGACTCGACCGCTAAAGTTTTTGTCTCCGTTGCAGGGCAACCAATTGATACAGATCATCCTCTCGGTGGTGAAGGACTAATTTTGCGACAACCAATAACGCGGCTACAATTTGTAGAAGATTTTTCGATTTCTTGATTTATCAAACTGCAATACTATGTCTAACAATATTCATTATGTCTTAAAAAAATGTATTGTTTTATGGCATTTTCTCAATCAACCACTTTTGAGCCACAAGACATTTTTAAACCCATTCAAGTTTTGGCAAATTTATCATCTCCGCGAAAAATTAGAACAAAGCTGGAATTATGACACGATTAAGTTATTAGAGAGATGCTGTAACTATGACACAATCATCTTCTTAGATAGGTGTTTAGAAATAGACAATGAGCTAATGAATATCGACGAAGAATACTTGATTCAAAATTCAGAATTCAAAATTAATGAGTAAGAAATTTGTTTAGTAATCAATGAAGTTTTTACACAATAAATTAGGAGAATAATATATGTCTATTTCTCAGAAAATCCAATCAATTACAAATGGTGCAACGCAAGTAACTACCTATATCTTCGGTGCAGTCAAAAGAATCTTTGCCCCTAGAGATGATAACTACCCAGCAACGGGAATTCAACCTTTTGAAGGCGACGTAGCTGATGATAAACATAGACATTAAGCTTATATGGGCGGCTAAGTAAGTCGCCCGACTAAACTAAGGTGGAAACCATGATTACTGTTAGGAAAATTAATGATGAGTTAGCGATCGCCGGACAAATTACATTAGATCAGTTACAGCAATTAGCTGATAGTGGTTATAAGTCCATACTCAATCTGCGATCGCCAGAGGAAACAAGTTCATTAGACAACGAACAAGCAAAAGTTGAGTTGTTAGGATTACAGTATATTAATTTTCCTACAAACCTGTGCGAAATTAATCATCAATCTGCTCTGGATATCTTTCAAGTTATCAATCGATCATCCAAACCAACTTTAATTCATTGTGATGATTCTATCCGTTCAGCCACAATAGTACTTTTATATATTGCCACTAAACAAGGAATTGATTTTGAAAAAGCTCTACAACACACTATCAATCTAGGTTTAATTCCCTCTCATTGCTAAAATCTAGCTGTCGCCAAGGTAGTTAGGAAATTAGTAAGCTATCAAACTTAGATAATAGAAGACTGTTCACTCTGTCACCTACTATATATTCTATTAATAATCAATTTTTGTTCCTGAATTATATTTACTAATTTATCAAAACGCCATTATATTTTGGTGTCTCACATCAAAGATCAAATTTAGAGAGGCGATTTAAAATGACTAAAACTCTCCTTAATCTCACAATATCCTTAGTTGTTCAAGAGCTTGAGAGTATTTTGGAAACTTATCCACACCACCCATATCAGGAAGCTTTTGCCAATCCTGATATTAAGCAAACTCTCATTGCTTATATTTTAAGCAGGATTCCCAATCAATACATCACAGTTGATGAAGCAGAAAAAGCAGAATTTACTTGTTCAGAATCTTTGCGTCGTTCTTTAGAAAGCACATTACAAATAGAATCAATTATTCGCCAAGGGATTGAAAAAGTTTTGTGTGAGCAAGTGGAGGATGTTCACCGATACATTCCCGAAACAGTCGATCCAACTTTAGTTGCATCTCATTGGTTTGGCTAATCTTTCAAGAAGCACTTTATCTTTCTTTTATTAATTGTCGGGTGGGCAATGTTCACAAGGTAAAAATTAGGCTTTGACCACCTTCTCAGCATTACCCACCTAACTTTAATCAATCTATTTTTTGCAATTGGGCTATTCTAGGGTCAATAATTTTTTGTCCTAAACTAGCAAACTTAATCGCCACAGAGATTTTATTTCCTTCACCGAAAATGTGAGTTATTTCACCAATCCCAAAGGTTTTATGTAGCACTTGATCGCCAACTTGCCAATTGTGCGCTCCTTGTGGCTGTTCGTGATTTGTTGCGGTAGTTTTGGTGTAAGTTTGTCGGCTTTTATTGTTGCTAGTTAATAATTCTGGGGGTAATTCATCAAGAAACTGCGATCGCAATGCAGGTTCCCGTGAACCATACAACCGACGTTCGCGGGCGTGTGATAAATGTAATCGTTCTTGGGCGCGGGTAATTCCCACATAACACAAGCGACGTTCTTCTTCTAAGGCTGCGGGGTCATTCATGGAACGGTAATTGGGGAATAAGCCTTGTTCTAACCCTACCAAAAAGACTACAGGAAATTCCAATCCTTTAGAAGCGTGGAGAGTCATCAAGGAAACCGCTGTTTGTCCTTCTTTTAAATTATCTAAATCAGAACTCAAGGCGGTACTTTGCAAAAAGGCTGTTAAGGAAACTTCTTCATTTTCTTCTTGAAACTGCAAAACGGCGTTATAAAGTTCCTGAACGTTTTGAATTCTGTCTTCGGCTTCATCTGTACCTTGACTGTGCAAATCTTTGACGTAACCAGAATCTTCTAATAAACCCATAACAATTTCGGAAACTGGAACTGTGGCGACTTGTTCTTGATAACGGCCAATCATTTGTCCAAAATTATTTACCGCTTTTGCTGAACGCCCAGCTAATGTATTTACAGATGTTTCATCGCTGAGAATTTCCCACAAGCTCACACCTAATTGTTGAGAGGCGTTAATTAAGTTATCAATGGTGGCTTTACCAATTCCCCGCCTGGGAGTATTAATCACGCGCAGTAAACTAACTGTATCTGATGGGTTAGCGATCGCTCTTAAATAAGCTATCACATCTTTAATTTCTTTGCGGTCATAAAATTTCATCCCACCTACTACTGTATAAGGAATTTGATTTCTGACTAATAATTCTTCAAAGGGGCGAGATTGGGCGTTAGTGCGATACAAAATAGCAAAACTACCCCAATTTAATTCCGGATGTTGATGTTCTAAAGTCTGAATTTGGCGAATTACAAAATGCGCTTCTGCAAGTTCATCATCAGCTTTATGACAATGAATTTGTTCACCACTTCCCCGCGTTGGCTTGAGAACTTTATCAATCCGTTGAGTGTTATTTTCAATTAATTCATTCGCAGCCTGTAAAATATTTTCACAAGAGCGATAGTTTTCTTCTAACTTCACCATTGTGCGGGTATCTTCATCGGGCAAACCATCGCCGAAGTCGTTCTGAAATTCCAGCAAAATGGTAAAGTCTGCCATCCGAAAACTATAAATTGATTGATCCGCATCACCTACGACAAAGACTGAGCGATTTTGCCAATTCCATTCACTTTTTCTATCTTCGCCATTTGTAACTAACAATCTAATTAAGTCATACTGAGTGCGGTTGGTATCTTGATATTCATCTACCAAAATATGACAAAATTTGCGATGCCAATAACCTAAGACTTGCTCGTTTTGTTGAAATAACTTAGTTGGTACAAGAATTAAATCGTCAAAATCTAGTGCGTTGTTTTGGGCGAGTTTATCTTGATAGGAATTGTAGACTTGAGCAATTACCCGTCCGCGATAGTTGGGTTGGTCTTTTTCAAAGTCTTGGGGTGACAAACCTTGGTTTTTGGCGTTACTGATAGCGTAGCGGACAGAACGCGGTTCAAATTTTTTATCGTCGAGGTTTAATTGTTTAGTGACGATTTCTTTAACTAAACTTTGGGCATCAGATTCGTCGAAAATAGAAAAATTCCGATTCCATTTCCGGCCTTTTTCATCTTGATATTTTTCGATATCAAACCGCAGAATGCGCGAAAATAAACTGTGGAAAGTGCCACACCACAACTCTTTGATATAGGTGCGGTAAACTTGCGATCGCAACTTCGTCTGTTCGTATTCTTCTAATAACTCAAATCTTTTACCATACTGTGTCGTCGCCAATTGTTCCGCAAACAGCTTTTGAATGCGTTCTTTCATTTCCCGCGCGGCTTTGTTGGTGAAAGTCACCGCCAGGATATTTTCAGGATTCACACGGTGTTTGAGAATTAAGTTAGCGATGCGGTAAGTCAGTGCGCGGGTTTTACCAGAACCAGCACCAGCCACAACTAACAACGGGCCACAATAGTGTTCTACTGCTTGACGTTGACTAGGATTAAGGTGACTGAGAAAGTCAATGGTTGTAGTCATGGCTGTGAGGGTGGCGGGTGAGTCGCTGCGTGTCATAAGGTATTTTAGCAGTGTCACCTGTCAGGTTTTTAGTTGGGGCGATCGCTTAAAATCTCCAACCGCAGTATTTTTATGCAGCAAAATGGCTCTTAGCATCATACCAAGTGTTTACATCGTCAACAATCTGTCTAATTCCATTCTCATCTAGAGAATGCCATTGTAGAGATACTTGGTTAGAGTCAGCAATAACATGATTTAGCCATTTGTAATATCCCTGGTCATCCTCCATCGTAAACAAGAATAAAAATAGCGGAAACGGCACATTATGAAGATATTCAGTTGTTTTTTGGGTAATAGATAGTGAAAAATCTTTTAAATTTCTGATAGCTGTGTCTTGTGCTTTAACTTCCACACCAAAAACTCTTCCAGTCGGCAGGTTATCTCGTAGTATCGTTACAAGAATATCAAAGCCATAATCAGCCGACTTCATCCTTTCAATCACTAAATCGTTGCGACGAGTCAGGTACATAACTGCAAGATATTCGGCGCGTTCAGCAATAAAATCTTGTAGATTCTGCTTCATTACTTTCTCCGTTTGAGATCGCAAAAAATTGATCGGAAGGTGGCGTGATGGGGAGAAGTCCAGTATGCTTTCACCTCATCCCATAGTAATGCCAATACATGGGGGTTGAGGGGATAATCTGTACACAAACTGGAAAACCCTGTTGTACTTTCGCCGTTACCTGACAAAATATAACCCTGCTCTGCTTGCTCATCAATACCAATAACATAAGTAGGCGCAGGATAGGCTGCAAGACGCTTCATATCGCTGTCATTAACTTTGACTCTTAATCGGCGATCGCTTTGAGTATAACCTTGGGATGTTGACTTTACTTGCACAAAAAAGAAAGGTATCAAAGACTCATCATGAAAGAGTTCTACGTAAAAATCGATTGCTCGCTTTTTTTCTCCTAAAAATCGCGGATGATCAAATAAATAACCACGACTAGGATGTTTACGTGTGATGAGAACTCGAAAAATTGATTCGCCACGTTCTCCGATAACTTCTCTTGTATCCACTACACTAAATACCCCTCGAATCTCCTCAGTATAAGTCTGGCAGCGGATGAAACACCCCAACTATCTACCACTTGTATTAAGCTTTCCTGATTAACATTCACATCATTACTTGTCAATGAGTACATATTGCATATACTGAACAGTATAGTGAATATAAAGTTTTGTATAGCGAGGACTAGGAATGTACATAGTACAGATTGCCTCGGAATGCGCTCCTGTGATTAAAGCAGGCGGTTTAGGGGATGTTGTCTACGGACTGAGTAGAGAATTAGAAGGCAGGGGAAATTGCGTTGAGATCATTCTGCCCATGTATGATTGTATGCGCTACGACCATATTTGGGGATTGCATGATGCCTACAAAGACCTATGGGTACCCTGGTACGGTGCGGCAATTCACTGTTCTGTATACTGCGGTTGGGTACATGGAAGGTTGTGCTTCTTTATTCAACCCCACTCCAAAGATAATTTCTTTAATCGCGGCTGTTATTACGGTTGTGATGATGACAATATGCGCTTTGCCTTCTTCAGCAAAGCCGCTTTAGAATTTCTCAATCAAAGCAACAAGCGACCTGATATTATCCATTGTCATGACTGGCAAACAGGCCTAATTCCCGTCTTGCTGGCTGAGATTTACAAGTATAACGGAATGGAATATCAGCGAGTTTGCTACACCATCCACAACTTTAAGCATCAGGGAATAGGCGGTGGAGAAACCCTTGCAGCTACAGGTTTAAATCGAGAAGCTTATTATTTCCAATATGATAAGCTGCGTGACAACTTTAACCCCTTTGCCTTGAATTACATGAAAGGGGGTATTGTTTACGCCAATGCAGTGACAACAGTTTCACCAAACCACGCTGAAGAAGCTTGTTATACAGAGGTTGGTTGTGGTTTAGGCCATACACTGCATTTGCATCAAGAGAAATTTACCGGAGTTCTTAACGGTATAGATTACGATTTTTGGAATCCTGAAATTGACCGCTATATCCCCAGTAACTATACCCAGGAAGATTTTGAACAAAAAATATATAACAAAAAGGCTTTGCGAGAGCGTCTCTTGATTAGTGCTGCGGATAAACCAATCGTTGCTTATATCGGTCGTTTAGATAATCAAAAAGGTGTACATTTAGTACATCATGCTATTTATCACGCACTCAATAAAGGCGCACAGTTTGTATTACTTGGTTCGGCAACCGAAGCGGCAATTAATACTCATTTCCGGCATGAAAAAGAATTTTTAAATAATAACCCCGATGTGCATTTAGAATTGGGTTTTAATGAAGAATTATCCCACCTCATTTATGCTGGGGCAGATATGATTATGGTTCCCAGCAATTATGAACCCTGTGGTTTAACTCAGATGATTGGTTTAAAATACGGTACTGTACCGATTGTGCGTGGTGTTGGTGGATTGGTGAATACAGTATTTGATCGAGATTACGACCAAAATTTACCACCAGAAAAACGTAATGGCTACGTATTTTATGACACCGATAATTATGCGCTTGAGTCTGCGATGAATCGAGCAATTGATTTGTGGTATCAGTCGCCTGATGAGTTCCGTCAACTAGCTATTCAAGGAATGAAATATGACTACTCATGGAATATTCCGGGAGCAGAGTATTTAAAGATTTACGAGTGGATCAGGCACTCATGGTAAATCAGAGTCATTTAATAACTTTCTCTGATAAACTTACTTATCTGTATTTAATTTAATCCAAATTTGATACTTTATGGTGGGTTTCGCAATTGCGAAACCCACCTTTATTAATTTATAAATCTTAAAATAATTTTTACTAGCTAAAGATTTGTTGCTTAGTCTCTGAGTTTTCTGGAAAGTTAAAGACTCAGCTTGAAGTAACAGAGTAATTTTCTGATTATATAAATATCTCAGGATAGATTTCAGAATTTCAATACAAGCTATAGATCAGAATATGAACGTTCTAATTGTCTAGAAAGATTTGATGTAATCTAAAATCCAAAATTGCTAGAAGAGGTAAATATGCTCCATCACATTTCTATTTCTGTAAAAAATCCTCAGCACGTAGCTAATGTCATGGCAGAAATTATGCACGGCACAGTAGTGCCATTTTCGCCTAATCCTGGTGGATATATGATGCTGGTGGGGGATGAATTTGGTACAGGAATTGAGTTTTATCCGTTAGGTAGTGAGCTTATTCCCGATAAATGGGAAGGACAAGCAGGATTTCAGATGAATGAGCATCCGGCAAATTACACATCAGTTCATGCTGCAATTTCTGTTCCCCTCACCATAGAAGAAATCGAACGCATTGGCGCACGGGAAGGTTGGCGCATGCTTCCTTGTAGCCGAAATGATATTTTTGATGTGGTGGAATTTTGGCTAGAAAATCGTTTAATGCTGGAACTTCTCACCCCGGAGATGACAGCTAAATATCTAGATGCAACAAGCCAGCAAAAATTAGCACAAAGGGCTAATTCTGTTGCGGGTGGTCGTACCTAAGCTTTTACACCTATTTTGTACATTTAGTAGGGTGTACTGATAGAAGTAGGTTTTTGACAATGATGCTGAAAATTAGACAAGGGAGACAAGAAAGAGCGATTTAAGCCAAAAGATGATAATGACGGATATCAGGTGCAGCAGCTACTAAACCTTCTAGTTTTGCTACTGCGCCGAGGAGATGGGGTGAATTTAAATGGGTGTCTAGTGCTTCAAGAGAAGTCCATTCTTCCACAAATGTGAAATCTGTTGGGTCAGACTGGTTTTGCAGGAGTTCGTACTTAGTTACGCCTACTTCTTGTCTGGTAGGCTCTATTAGTCCTAGCAGTAATGCTTTGAGTTCTTCTACTTTATCTGGTAAAGCAATCAGACGGGCAACAACACGAAGAGTTTGATTAGACATTATTTTGTACCTCTGTCATTTGTTATTTATTATTCTCTCCCTCAATTCCTAATTTTTTTGCGGCGACCATGTAGCGGAAAATATAGTCGAGCAACTCAATGTAGTTGCGGGCGGCTTGAGGCGAAGATGCCCAGACTGTGAGACCGTGGTCGCGGATAATGAAAGCGGGGATTTTTGGCGGATTAGGTTTAAAGCGATCGCTCATTTCCGCTACAATCTGAGAAACTTGTAAGTGATTGGTAAAAATAGGTACTGTACAACTAGGGTTTTCTTCCCACACTCCCAAGCCTTTGAGCATTTCTAAGGGTGGTAGAGGTAAAATATCTCCAACCACAAAACGCGCCACTAAATTAGATTCGATGGAATGAATATGGTAACAGGCTTGCGCTTCGGGGAATAAGGTATAAATTAACTGGTGAATGGCCGTTTCCGCTGAAGGTTTTAAATGTGGTGATGATGTCTCTCTTCTGTTATCTGGATAAATGCGGACAAAATCACTAGTAGAAAGTTCTCCTTTAGACAAACCACTAGCGGTAATCCAAAAACTGCGATCGCCTAATAATACCGAAAGATTTCCTGCTGTGCCTACCATCCAACCTTGCTGGTAAAAGTGACGGGCTGTTGTTATCAATTCTGTACGAGGATCAATCACAGTTTCCACAATTGCTGTAGATACTCCTGAATATCCGAGAAATTATTCCAGGGAATATAGGGTTTTTGATGTTGGTCTAAGTAATATGCTAGGCGATCGCGGGCAAATACAATAGAAGTTTGTAATCCCATATTCAAATCTGTGAGGGAGTCTCCAATGGCAATTGTCTCATCAGCGGGATACTTGGCCATCACTTGCACTTTGGCGACTAATTCTGTACCGTCTTCATAGTTAGAATTCACCTTGAAGTAATCGCCACTGATATCTAAATCAACGGCGTGAATAGCTGCTACTCTTGGGACTATCTCACCTAAAACAACTTCTACCATCCCCCGCAACCCACCAGACACCACAACCAAAGGGACACTGTGAAAATCGAGAAAATCTAGCAGTTCAATAAATCCAGGACGGATAAATTGCGATCGCGTAAATTCTAAAATTTCTCCATACTGTGAAGATGGAATTGATTCTAAAATTTTTTTCACTCCCTCCCGCAGAGTTATGCGCTGTGCATACATTGCGGGTAAAAATTCTGCCGCAACTTCCGGCGCAAACTTTTTTAGCACCGCCACAAAGGTTTCTTCAATTGTGATTGTCCCATCAAAATCACAAAAAACAATCCGCTTCACAGTTTCATCCTGTTAGATTAATTGGATTAACAAACTTACCCTGGTGATGCGACACCTTCAAAGGTGCGAATCTCTTTACCTGTATACTGCGGAACCCAGCCTTCTGTATCGATAAAGTAACGCACTGCTTTGACTCGTCGTGCTGAGGTGAGATAAAACCAATGTTCGGTTCCTGCTGGTACGTTGATGTATTCTTCTGGTTGTACTGTCAGTTCTACTTGGCTATCATCAGGACGCACAAAGCCAAAAATCGCTGCGCCATCAATCACATAACGTACCTCATCGTCTGCGTGAGTATGAATGTGAGCAAATTTTGCCAATAATCCATCCAGGTTGGGAATTTCTGGATTTAACACAATTAAATCGCGGGATTGATAACCTGCTGTTTGTTGCAGTAGCTCAAAATAATGATCTAGAGATTGGAGAACTTGGACTTTTTGATCTTCGTTGAGGCTATCTTGTGTCAGCAAATGATGTAACTCTGCATTTTCTCCCACAGACCAGCGATTAAGTTGAATATTCAAAGGTGCTAGTTCTTGGGCAATTTGATTTATATCTGTGAGAATCTTGCCAGCTTCTAGTTTTAAAATTGCCATAGCTTACCTTTCTCTTGAAAGTGCTGAGTGCTGAGTAAAAATTCTAGTTTCTATAGGAATCATATTTGATTTGGAGAAAAAAACGTAAGTATTCAGGAGTCATTCATACGTTTTTACTTCAGCATTCAACCAACTGAGAAACCCTGAATTGATTGCTGTTGGCGAAATCTCTGCAATAAAGTTAGTGTAGCTGATATGCTGGCGGATTACCTGTTCAATTTCTGCGCCATAACCATCTTGAGTTTTCACTATCAGCACTACTTCTGCTTCTTCGGTAATTTCCCCTTCCCAATTATAAGCACAGGTAATCGGAAACCAATTCACGCAAACAGCTAACTTTTGTTCGAGCAATACCCGACCAATTTGCCGCGCTTCATCTGTGTTATTCAATGTGATGTAGTAGAGTTTCATTGAACATCTCCATTAAATTGGAAAACCTAGCGCGAGATTTCCTTGATCTCAATCTGCGCTAAATTGCCTCATAAATCAACTACTGGCAACATATTTCCAAGTCTTGCGTCAGATACTAAGTATTTACATTCGTAGCATTTTTACTTATCCCTATTTTCTTAAATATGTCTTCTATCTAAAGACGTAATTTGTATATATGTTTTGAGATATCAATCTGCCTACAAGTTTATAACTTGAGGTTGATTAATAAATAGAAATTTTCCCTTAAAAAACATTAAGTAGTAACCCTAGGAAATCAAATATTTTGTGTACTAAATTACAAAACTTTACAAAATTGTATGTTATTGTTATTAACAATCAAGCAAAAATCAATTTATTAGCTTGCTGCCAGATTTTACTTTAATTAAATAAAAAATAAAGTACCAATATATGTATACTAATTACGTTGCTAAAATTTAAATTATATGTGTATGAAATATGCGTATAAGTATATAAAATTGTTAATTTTGTTACTAAATATATTTATAGGATTTTGATTTAAGTGAATTGCAAACATAGATTTTAGTAAGTGCTATTTTTAATGGTTTTGACAACTAAATTACGAAATTAATTGCTCAAAAAAACTAACTATGAATGCACTATCCATTACAAAGCTTGCCGTACCAGATCGATTTTGGTATACAGGAATTGGCAAAAAAGTTTTGATTGACTTTGGCAGCGATCGCCCAAAAATTATTCCTCACGTTGGACAAAGTTCAGGGTTTGAGGCAACTGCCAGTTATACTGATCCCCTAACAGGGAAACTCCGGTTATATAGCGATGGTCAATTAATTTTCAACGGGCAAACCCATCAAATCTTAGACAATGGAGTTTGGGGTGCAACAAGTTGGTCGGCAACACAAGCAGTGGTAATTGCACCCGCACCGGATGGTAATCCTAACAGATTCTATATCTTTACAAATAACAACCAAACTATATTTTACTCCATTGCCGATTTATCTCAAGGTGTGAACGGCTCAGTCATTTTGTTGAACCGAAAACTCACAGGGAAACTTGATAATCCTGGGGAAGCATTAGGTGTTGTGCCGCATAGTGATGGAAAGTCTTTTTGGATGATGATTTTCAATGGCAGAACAGAGATGCGTGCCTACTTAGTAGATAAAAGTGGTATTAATAACAAATATGTTTCCTCCTCAATTGTGTTCCCGGAAGATCGACTGAACCCTTTAGTGGGGAAAAAAGTCAAGAAAGGTTCAATTATTTTCAGTCCCAATTGGAACAAAGTCGCCTTGGGTGTGGCAGGATTGGGAATTGCGATCGCCAAAATTGACCGGACGACAGGTAAAATCAACCACAGCGATTTTTTAATTCGCGGTTCCGCGGGATATTCCTGCGCCTTCTCACCTGATAGTACAAAGTTGTATTACGCTAAAGGTGATTGGGCTTTTGGACAGTGGAGCAAACATACCTTAGAAGGTTGGAACGCGACACCGCACCAAATGGATTTAGTCACCGAGATAGAAACCGAAATTGATACATTGGCAATTGGTGATGTAACTGGCTATTCTGGTCCGAGGTTAGCGCCTGACGGCAAAATATACTGGACAGGACAAGGTAAATATTTCTTGGCGGTGGTAGAAAACCCTAACGCACCTGGCGACTCTCTCCGGTTCAAACCTAACGGCTTACCCTTGGGAAATGGTGTATTTGCTAGTTGGAACTTACCAACACAGACATTTAGTTTTTGACATAATTCTTGGTTTAAAGACGTAAGGACTTTCAACACTTCACTGTCTCGTGGTACAGAAGCTTCCTGTTTTGCGATCGCAAAACTCAGGTTATAGTGGGGTATTCTTTCTCAAAAAGAACACACCAGATATAGTGAAATGAAATATATTAAGCATTACGTTAAATGGATTGAACTCATTGTTGAAGTTATTTTTTTAATAGTTTTATTTTTGCTGGGACTCTTCCTAGAATATGAATTAGCGGCTTCCTTGTTCTGGCAATTTTACTTATTTATGGCTGTTTTAGCCCTAATCTTACTCTTGCCAGTATACTTACAATCTCGGCATAAACAGGAATTGTGGCTGTTCATTGGTTTCAATATCAGTCTATTAACTCTACATTTTTTGACTCTCAATCCTGTAAAACCTTTCACAAAGTTTTATCTCGACGCTAAAAATGGGATGACAATTCAGGAGGTTCAAAGCTTATTTAACCAGCATTTTCCCCAAGGGGGAAGATTTCCGCAACCGGAATGGGCATTAAATGATGAATATAATGGTGGTGTGTGGGAAAATCGTGACCTTAAAGAAAAAGGCTTTGTCGCTATACCTGACCAGAATTTAAATTACATTCTTGACCCAAACAATGGTGATTACAATGCGGAAATAGTGACTGTTTATTTCAAAGATGGCAAAGTGGTAGGAGCTAAGTATTTACCCGATTGATACTCAGCACTTAGAGATTATTCACCTACATAAGTGCCTAAAGCGCGAGTGCTTTGCACCAAATAACCGCCAGTATAGGTGAGGGAATTTTAGCCACTACATCTGCAATGGGAACAGCGACAACATGACAATTTTGCCAAGCTACCATCTGGTCATATTTTTCTCCTGCGCTATTAAATTAAATCGACAGCAGCTTTGCCAAAGACTATAGCTGTTAATCTGTCTAAAGCCGAAGGAATTCCACCGCGTTGAATGACCTCTTTCCCAATTTCCCACTCACCCTCCCATATTGCACAATAAATGTAGTTCGTTGCGGTGACTACCAACAAATGCCAACTACAATTGCAGACGCACAAAATTTAGTGTCTGATCTCATTTCCCGCTACTCATCCCGTGTAGATTATTTAATGATTCGCTTAGAGGAAGCAGAAGGAACTGATATCTTGTTGCGTGGCGACAAGGTAGAAACCCTGAGTGAAGGTATTTCTATTGGTGGACATATTCGCGCTTGTTATAAAGGTGGCTGGGGTTTAAGCAGTTTTAACCAGCTTTCTACTATTAAAGAACGGATTGAAGAAGCGATCGCAGCTGCTTTGATGGTGGGTGATGAAGAAACTTTACTAGCACCCATCAACCCAGTGCAAGCCATCTGTCAACTACCGCTAACAGGTACAGATCCGCGTAAAATTAGCCTATCGCAGAAAAAAGAATTGTGCGATCGCTACACGCAACTATTAAAAAGTGTTGACCCCCAAATTACTACAACTTCTGTCCGTTATGGTGACAGCGCCCAAAGAATCATTATTGCCACCTCCGAAGGTACACTAATTGAGCAATCTTGGGTAGATATGGAAATGCGCTTCGCCGCCACTGCGAGAAATGGCGAAACTGTCCAAACGGGAAGGGAAACTACAGGTTCTCGCAAAGCCTATGAAGATTTAGTTAATTTGGATGAACAAGTTAAAAATGCTGCCCAAAGGGCAGTTGCAGCTTTATCGCTCCCATCCGTTAAAGGTAATACATATACTGTCGTTATTGACCCTATTCTCACAGGTTTGTTTGTCCATGAAGCCTTTGGACATCTTTCCGAAGCAGATATGGCTTACGAAAATCCCGATTTACTAGAAGTAATGACCCTCGGACGGCGGTTTGGGCCAAAAGAACTACAAATTTTTGATGGTGCAGCCCCAGAAGGACACCGCGGAAGTTATTTTTATGATGATGAAGGGACACCAGCCACCACCACCCAACTCATCAAAGATGGAATTTTGGTGGGTCGCTTACATTCACGGGAAACCGCTGGTAAATTAGACGAAGCACCAACAGGTAATGCCCGTTGTCTCAATTATCACTTTAGCCCCATTGTCCGTATGACCAATACCTGGATAGAAGCAGGTAACACGCCAGTGGCAGATTTATTTACAGGTATCAAAGAAGGCGTTTATGCCCGTAACTGGTTAGGTGGGATGACTAATGGGGAAATGTTCACCTTTAGCGCCGGGGAAGCATGGATGATTAGAAATGGCAAAATTGCTGAACCCGTTAAAGATGTCACACTTTCGGGTAACGTTTTTCAAACCCTAGCTGATATTGAAGCAATTGGCGAGGACTTCTACTGGGATGAGTCTGGTGGTTGCGGTAAAGGTGGACAAAATGGTTTACCTGTAGGTTGCGGCGGCCCCAGCCTGCGAATTAGAGATGTAGTTGTTGGTGGAGAAACCTAGATAATTTGTAACTCGTAGTTGGTAATTACGAATTACCAACTACGAGTTATCAATTACGAATTATCTATGACTTTTTTGAGTAAAGCCATCCACATCTCTGGCGGATCGGCATAATAATCAATTTCTTCAACTTGATATCGAGATAATTCAGATTCACTCCGCAAAATAATGTAATCACAAGGCTTAATGCCTTTTCCTACCCCTGTCATGTGTCCTTCTAAACCTTGATTTATAGACTCAAATACGTAATCTCTGCCTGTAATAAATTGACTGTAGTCATGTATTTTTTGCTTTTGCTGTGACTCATTAGTTGGGATAACTAATAGTGGCAACCAATTAAAAAAATTGAAACTTAAATTCATAGCTTTTCTCATACAAAATTTAATATTTGGACAAAATCCTTTCTTTGAAAAATTAGTTTGGCTATATCGATATACATCTTGAGCAATAACCAACTCTGAAAAGACAAAAAAGAATCTAAATATCTCGCGATTAATACAGCAGGTTTCATCTATATGAGGTACACAATACTAGACACGAGTCTCTAGCCTCCTGCCCTCTATAAAGATGTAGTTTACTCAACTGAGAAATGCTGTAACTATTTTTGTAGATGACTAAACAGCATTGATTAAATAACCAACTGTTTTTTGAATATACCCAACAATAATTTTATAAGCAGTATTCAGAATTGTTCTAAATTTTTTGTAGACTTAATTCTGAACTTTTATTGTTTAATTTTTATCTCAAGATTATATCTGTGTTGCTGATGATGCCAGGCATATTATTATGCAAACATTAACTTTCCTGTGGCAGACTCCTAAGATACGCATTTACTACATAAATTACAGGAGTATAAACCGCAGTGTCCACAGTAAATTTACTAAAGTATTAATGTAGAATGGTTAAGAGATAAGTCTTGTTTACCTGACTTTAAATTTTTGATAGATATAGCAATTCAGAGTGACATTTAAGTGTCATAGATATGAATTTTTATATACATTTGTTCTTATAAAATTACAACTTATTTTAAAGCAAAATCTACCTGAAGTAATAGTGATTGTAAGGTAGAAGAGTTATCTAATACAACATCTGCCATAGATATCTTTTGTACCAAAGGTAATTGGCTGGTAATTCGTGCTTGTGCTTGTTCTGGATGCAGATAATTTCGCTGGATTAATCTTTGTAACTGTTGTGCTTCCGAACAACTGACTACCCAAGTTTCTGTAACTAAATCTGTCATCTGTGCTTCAAACAACAGTGGAATAACTAACACCAGAGTTTCCGCTATGGATGTAGCAATTGCTTGGAGAAAACATTTTTTGACATAAGGGTGAATCAAATCTTCGACCCATTGGCGCTCTTGTTGATTTTGAAAGATAATTTCCCCTAGTTGCTGACGGTTTAGATTACCATCAGGTAGTAATATTTGTTCACCGTAACGTTGCGCGATCGCCTGTAAAATAGGTGAACCCATAGAGACTGCATCTCTAGCATAAATATCAGCATCAAAAATCGGCAGATGATAAGCACTGGCTAAATAATTAGCAACAGTGGTTTTACCTGTAGCAATTCCTCCTGTTAAGCCGATGATGCGTTTAGTCATTGGTCAATAGTTAAAAGTGCTGAGTGCTGAGTAGTAGTATATTATTCCCGTGGACTTCATACTTCATACTTCACACGTCATACTTTTTCACCAAGGCTTGAGTTAGTCCTTCTAAGGTATATTCTTCAGCCTCAACATCTACCCGTCCGAATAAAGCATGACAAGTTTTAGAAGTTTGGGGGCCAATGGAAGCAATGCAAACATTCTGTAAATTGACAACAGCGTGATTAGCAAATGTTTTGTCTATAATTTGACAGAAAAATTGTACAGTTTTAGAACTAGCAAAGGTAATAATATCTATTTGATGATTTTGTAAAGCTAACTTTGCTGATTCAGGGATACTACTAGGACAGCAAGATTGATATGCTGCAACTTCAACGACTTCTGCGCCCTTGGCTGTTAATTCTTTGACTAAAACTTCTCGACCGCCAGTTTCGACTCTGGGGAATAAAATCTTTTGACCTAACAAAGCTTCGGGAAAGTTTTCTACCAACGAGTCTGCGACAAAGTTAGGCGGAATAAAATCTGGTTTTAGGGCTTGTTTTCTGAGACATTGGGCGGTTTTTTCCCCAACTACTGCAATTTTGACATTAGCTAAAGCGCGAGAATCTTGACCCAAGGCTTTTAATCTGGCAAAAAAGTATTCGATACCGTTGGTTGAAGTGAGAATTAACCAGTGAAAGTCAGATAAACTAGCGATCGCATGATCTAAATCTGTCCAACTAGAAGGCGGGCCGATTTCTAAGGTGGGCATTTCAATGACTGTAGCACCAACGGCTTGGAGGCGATCGCTAAATTCGCTCGACTGTCCCACAGAACGAGTGACTAAGATAGTTTTTCCAGCGAGGGGGCGGTGGTTGGACATAGTGGCGCGACTGGGAATAATTGCTGTAGTGGAATCCTCAGAATTTATTGTCTCAGATTGTAAGTACTGCCGTAGCCCAACAACCTCACCAATGACAATTACCACTGGCGAGAGTGATAAACCTGCGGTTTTTTCTAAAATATTATCGAGTTGACCAGTCCAAATTTGTTGATTCGGCGTTCCCGCCCAACGGATGATCGCAATGGGAGTGAGAGGCGATCGCTTCCGCCGCAATAATTGATGTAAAATCTCTGGTAGATTTTGTCCCCCCATCAAAATTACTAACGTCTCTAACCGTGACAGCGCCTCCCAGTCCAACGCATCTGGTTCATGGGCGGTAAACACAGCAAAACAGCGACTCATCACCGGGTCTGTCAAGGGAATTCCGGCGAACAACGGCGCTGCTAAAGCCGAAGAAATTCCTGGTACTACTTCAAATTCACAACCGGCTGCTTTCAAGGCCGCAATTTCGGAAGTACAGCGGCCAAAAATAAATGGGTCGCCTGATTTTAACCTGACAACTTGTTGACCAGCTTGACAGTGCTGCACCAATAATTTGTTAATTTCTCCTTGGGGTGTACTGGGTTTACCACCACGTTTACCCACATCTAACTTCAAACAATTTGATGGTACACACTGTAATAATTGCTCATCTATCAGAGCATCGTAGACCAATACCTCAGCCACAGCCAAGAGATGATAAGCCTTAACTGTCAGGTACGCCACATCTCCCGGCCCTGCACCTACAAGGTAAACTTTACCCAATTTTTCAGTCATAATCTGATATTAATGCGATCGGGCAGAAAAATTTCATCATATCAATCAAGATGATTATCGATGAGTTAGCGATCGTAGAATAATCTATATACAGATAAATTGCTTCGGCAAATACGAAATCCTTAACCCTCAAAAAATAACCTTACTATTTACAGAAGGTTTTGTTAAGGTATGCCCCTTCTAATTTAGTTTTTTAAGGAAGTGTTGATATGAGTATCCCACTTGTAGAACAGTCCGCAGAAGAAAAACTGATAACTCTCAAAGATGTTTCCTGGGAGCAATTCAAAGGAATTGAAGCCCAGCTATTGGATAACGACAATGTCCGATTGTCTTATTTATCAGGAATGTTAGAAATTATGTCTCCAATTGGTGAAGAACATGAATATGTGAAAAGAACTCTCGGTTATTTATTAGAAGCTTATATGAGAGAGTTGGGTATCCGTTTTTATGGTCGTGGTGGCTACACTTTGGAAGAGCCAGGCTATGCTTCAGGTACACCAGATGAATCCTATAGCATTGGCACAAAAAAAGAAGTTCCAGACATCGTAATTGAAGTTATCATCACCAGTGGAACTATTAACAAAAAAGAGTTATATAAACCTAAAAAAGTACCAGAAGTTTGGTTTTGGAAATCTAACTCTATCAAAATATTCCGCTTGAGCGAACAGGGTGAGTATGAAGAAGTCGAGCGTAGTGAGTTTTTTCCTAATTTAGATCCCAGTATATTGCTACAGTATATTGTCATCCCTGACCAGTATGATGCTGTACAGCAATTTATTCAGGCTATTCGCAATCAACTAGTTTGAAAACTGCAATTGTGACAGATAGCCTTTTATTATGCCCAACTTTCTCACTACAAATTTACCTTTAACCAGCCAAAAATTTCACCTACTGTCAACTGTAACTCTTGGCAGAAATTCGGTACGGGTAAAATGCTATCAAGTGCTTCAAAAGCTAAAGGTTGTTTTCCCACCGGATAAGCAGCAATAAATCGCTCATCTGGGTCAATTAACCAACCCATTTGAGTGCCATGATTGAGCGCGTGTAAGATTTTTTTTGTAACTTTTGTATGGCTTTGTTCTGGGGAAAGTATTTCGATAATCCAGTCTGGTGCAACGGTAAATGTATTAGCAATATCACCATTTTTATCGACAGGAAGCCTTACCCAAGAAAATACAGCGACATCGGGAACTATAGAAATTCCGCCAAATGTACAGCGTAATTCTGGAAAAGCCCAACCCATTTTTTGGACTTTGACAACAGAATTGATTTTGGGACATAGTTCTCCTTGAATAGTGCTATGTTTTCCTTGAGGCATTGGTTTTTGAATTATTTGACCGTCGATATACTCTAAACTTGGTTGAGTTTCTGGTAATGAGAGAAACTCTGCTATGGTCAATATTTTATTGGGAATTTTTAGCATAACTATCTGCAATTAAAAAAATCAGTTTCAGGTTAACTTGGCATTCATTTTCTCTAACAACTGAGTAACTTTTTGGGCTTTTTCAGGTTGGCGTTTTTGAAATAATTTTTGTGCTGTTTGCAAGTTAGTTTTAGCTGCTTCTGGTTGATTTTGCTGAATTAAAACATTGGCTAGGCGCAAATAAGCTTCAGGGTTTTTCGGACTGCGACGAATGACTTCTTGGAATAATTCTGTGGCTTCGGCAATTTTATCTTGTTGATATAAAACATCGCCTAAAAATAAGCGCACTACGTCATTAGTAGAATTGATAGCAATAACTTTCCGAAATTCTGCTTCTGCACCCGCATAATCTTTTTGCTGATAAAGATTAATCCCTTTTTGAAAATACTTGGAGGTGATTAAGGTTTTCCAGGCAAAATAAATCAGCAAGAAAATACTAGCAATTACTACCAAGGTGGCAAAAATATCATTTACTGGAAAAGTATCTAGCATTATTTTAAGCCAACAAACAGGCTATGGGAAATATTAAATATTCTAAGAAAAAGAGTTTCCAAATGAATTGATAGAAGCGGGCGATCGCTCGTTTATCTTGTAAGTCTACTGTTAAACTGCGAAACCACATCCCACACAGCAATATTAAATGGGTAATCACCAAAAAAGCTGAGTTCACTGACTGGAGATGTAGCACACCTGCCAACATCATACCTAAATAGCAGAGGGTGAGTACCCAAAGCGCCAAGTTAAATACAGAATGCGCTCCAAGTTTAATTGTAAATGTAGTAATGTTGTACAAGCGATCGCCCTCTATATCAGGGATATCTTTAAAAATTGCGATCGCAAAGGTAAACACTAAGATAAATATCGTCAGTACCCACACCGCTGGCGGAATTAATTCTTTGCTTTGCAGTACCCAATTAAAATGCAAAAATAAGCCTAAATTCACAATTGTCCCCCGGACAGAAAAAATGCAAAGTGCTGCCCAAAATGGAAATTGTTTTAAGCGAATTGGTGGTAAAGAATAAGCTGTACCAATTGCCAAGCTTAAAGCTACCATTCCCAACAAAAATGGCCCATTTAACCAGGCAACCACTAGTGCTAAAATCCCCGTAGTTATGACAATAAATTGTCCTAAGCGTCGAGAAAATTCCCCGGATGCTATTGGTAAATGTGGCTTATTAATCTTATCTATCTCCACATCTTCTAGCTGATTTAATCCAACAATGTAAACATTGCCACATAAACAAGCAATCCAGGCACCTAAAACTGGCACTAGGGAATTAGAAATGGGGAATAGAGAGTCAACACGATGACTAATGGCAAGGGCAATGAAATATAAACCCAATACACTTAGACTTGTGCCAATAATTGTGTGCGGACGCGAAAACTTCCAAAAGGCATATAACCAATTGAATGGCAAAGGTTTGCGTGATAAATGGCTGTTTTGAGAACTCTGACTCATGAGTAGCTTAGATTCAGTATTCCGGATTACTGTTAATCATTGTTACAGAATTGGCTCATTAACAACAGCCAAAGGTGAGATGCAATTGTCTTGGTGGACATATTGAGGGAAGATAAATGTAGGGTATGAAAATTCATAACAGCAATTTCCTCATGAACCCCTAATCTAAGCATTATTGCTGGGGTTAATTGTAGTTAAGTGTAGTATTTCTTCTTGATTTGGCGATTTCAGGTTATAAACAATACACTATTGTATCAGTAAATTTTGGTAATAATTTCAGCAAAGCCAGGTAAAATAAAGACTTGGTAAAATAACTTTTAGACACAATGTATATTGGATACTAATAGATACTGGTTACGTCATCCATAATTGACGGTATGAATTTTGTTTGAGTTTCTCCGGTGCAGAAAATTCGATGTGCAGCATTGAATGAACAACTACCAATTAACCATTCCTCTAGTAAACGTGAATACTTCAAGGCTATATGGCTAATCAATTCCATCACAAAAACAGGCGATGGCGTGTGTGGGTAGGCGACAAATCATTCAACCCGATGAAACTCTTTATTCTCCCAGGTTGGTGGCGCAAGCTAAAGCTGCTAGTGCCAATGCTGATGTTAGTCTCTTTCATGGCAGTATTGTTAGTTGATGGGCTAAAACCTGCGATCTCTCAACTACCACGCCAAGAAATTCGCGGTGTGTGGATGACCAACAATGATTTTAATATTCTGCGCGATCGCAGCAAAGTGCAAGAAGCAGTTAAACACTTGCAACGGCTCAATTTCAACACTATCTATCCCGTGGTGTGGAACTCTGGTTATGCTATGTATCCCAGCGCCACCGCCCAACGCGCAGGTATTCAACCTTTTATCGCCCGTGGTTCAGATGGACAAGATATCCTCGCAGACCTAATTAATCAAGCCCATCGTCAAGGACTTTTAGTCATACCGTGGTTTGAGTTTGGGTTCATGGCTCCGCCAACATCTGAGTTAGCCTTAAATCATCCAGAGTGGTTGACCAAAAAGCGCAATGGTAGTGAAACTTCCATCAGTGCAGCGGGTGAAGTTGTTTGGTTGAATCCTTTCCATCCCCAAGTGCAACAATTCATTAGCAACTTGGTGCTAGAAGTTGTTACCCAATATGATGCAGATGGGATTCAGTTTGATGACCACATGAGTTTGCCCCATGAATTTGGTTACGACAAATACACAGTCGCTTTATATACTCAAGAAACCAAAAACAATCCCCCTGCAAACCCTAATGATCCAGCTTGGATAAAGTGGCGGGCAGATAAGATTACCGCTTTCATGGTACAACTCAACCAAGCAGTGAAAGCCAGAAAACCCAATGCCATTTTCTCGGTTTCTCCGAATTATTATGATTTTGCTTACAAGTTTCACCTGCAAGATTGGCTGACTTGGATACGGCAAAATATTGTAGATGAACTAGTTGTGCAAGTTTATCGTCCGAATCTGCAAAGTTTTATCGCCAATATCGGCCGCAGCGAAATTCAAGAAGCGCAACAAAAAATTCCCACAGGAATTGGGATTATGACAGGATTACGGAATAATCCCGTCCCCATGCAACAAATTAAGTCCCAAGTACGCGCAGCCCAAGAACGGGGTTTAGGTGTAGCTTTTTTCTATTACGAAAGCTTGTGGGATGTGGCTCCTGAAACAGTAGCTGAACGTCAGGATGGATTTAAGCGACTGTTTCCTTATCCTGTAGTTCGCGCCAAAATATAAGAAATTTAAAATCTGCTGGAATTTAAGAAAAATAAATGCGATCGCTTGATGTGGTGAACTGTTACAATCTGGCGATCGCACTTTACTATTGCAAGACTTACGCACCAAAATTGTCTGTAGGGATTGGCTGTAAGGGTTTTGAATACATACACCCTGCTCTAAAACCTTTATTTTCCATCTTTTTGCGTAAGTCTTATTATTGATGATTTGTTAACTCAAATCTGGCATTGTGAGAACATAAAACACAGTCTCAATTTCCGTATTTCTCACAAGTTCCTCAAATTTTAGCTGTATAAAATATTGGACAGGCAATGTTACTAACTCACGTATATTAACCACACCTTAATTGCATTAATTAACTCTGTCAATAGTAAATGGAGACAGCTATGATTCGCCTACTTGTTGGTATTTTGGTATTTGTGATCAATACTATTTATCGCGATCGCCCTTATCCTCGTTTTTATGTTTTAGAAACCGTAGCGCGTGTACCTTACTTCTCTTACCTCTCGGTTTTGCATCTCTACGAAACTTTGGGATTATGGCGTAAAGCTGATTGGCTCAAGGTTCATTTTGCTGAATCATGGAATGAATTACATCACCTCTTAATTATGGAATCCTTGGGCGGAGATGCTTTTTGGGGCGATCAACTGTTAGCAAAAACCACAGCATTAATCTACTACTGGATTATTGTTGTATTGTATTTTATTACGCCTCGTTCTGCCTATTATTTCATGGAATTGGTAGAACAACACGCGTACATCAGCTATCATAAATTCTTGACAGCAAACGAAGCCAAATTGAAATTGCAACCTGCGCCTGTAGTGGCAATAGGTTATTATCGTGATGGCGACTTATATATGTTTGATGCGTTTCAAACTTCTCATAACCCCAGCGAACGCCGCCCTAAAATCGAAAATCTTTATGATGTGTTTGTGGCAATTCGAGACGATGAAATGGAACACGTCAAGACGATGCAGGCTTGCCAAAATACTAATACTCAATTTTCATTGAATAGTTCTCATACCTGGGAAATTAAAACTGAGGATTTAACTAATTCTGAGGTTGATTTTTCGAGTAATATACCTGAAAAAGCAGAAATTTGAGCCACTCAACTATAATTGGGGTAATGTTAAAAGAATCAAGATTAAATTTGGGCAAGGGTGACAATCATGCCTAAATAAATGATGCACTTTTCGTTACTTTCGCCAATTACCGATTTTATTGACTGCAAAATTGCCGTCAGTAGTTTATCTACCAACTATTACTATCAAGGTTATTGTTCGGAAACGGGGGAACTTTTCAGCTTACCCCGTACTGCTTTGATCGAAGAAATTGCCCGTGGTTTAATGAAATACCTCGCTACAGATGAGCGTTATGCCAGCGAAGGTAAAATGTATGGTGTTTTATTAGTCGAATTACCAACTGGTGAACCACAAGTCATCAAAGCTTTTTCAGGATTATTAAATGGTCAAAGTGTTGTGGATGGTTGGGTTCCGCCAATACCCGGTAGAGAAGCAGTCGCTTTTGCAGAAGCCCAAACTTTAGCAAAGTTAGACGCAATTAAACAAGAACTGATTGCCTTACAACAATTACCAGAACGACAGCAATATGAAATATTATCTGGTGAATTTGAACAGCAATTGCAAATAATCAGCGATCGCCATCGTGATTGCAGATATCAACGCCAAGCACAACGCCAACAGCTTTGCGAAACACTCACAGGCGAAGTTCTTACCCTCGCACTAGCGGAACTTGATGCAGCCAGCCGTCGAGATGGAATTGAACGACGACAACTCAAACGTCAGCGAGATGCAGTTTTACAACCACTTCAACAAGCAATTGCAACCGCAGACGCAAGGATACGAGAATTAAAACAGCAGCGTAAAACATTGTCTCGCCAACTCCAAGCCCAGATGCACGCGGCTTACTCAATGATGAATTTTTTTGGGCAGTCTTTAACTCTTCAACAATTAATGCCAGATGGTTTACCCACGGGTACAGGGGACTGTTGCGCCCCAAAACTATTGCATTACGCCGCCACTCATCACCTCAAACCCCTCGCAATGGCAGAATTTTGGTGGGGGAAATCTTCAGGAGATAAAATTCAGGGTGAATTTTACGGGGCTTGTGTAGAACGTTGTCAGCCGTTGATGGGGTTTTTGCTGTCGGGTATCAGACCTGACCCCCCAGCCCCCTTCCCTCGTAGGGAAGGGGGAGTTGTAAGCCCCTCCCCTTGTAGGGGAGGGGTTTGGGGAGAGGTCATTTATCAAGACGAATGGCTGATTGCTGTGAATAAACCTGCGGGACTATTATCAGTTCCCGGCCGTTATCAACACACCCAAGATAGTGTAGTGAGTCGTTTACGGAATTTATTAGCTGATGGGATGAACCTTGTATCTGTGCATCGCTTGGATCAAGAGACTTCTGGTATTTTGTTGATAGCACGCGATCGCAATACTCACTATCATCTCAGTCAACAATTCCAACAGCGACAAGTACAAAAAGTCTATGAAGCCATCCTGGCAGGTGCGGTGACAAAAAATCAAGGTGTAATTGAATTACCACTTTGGGGAAATCCGCAAAACCGCCCTTATCAACAAGTTGACTGGCAACATGGTAAACCCAGTATGACTCAGTTTCAGGTAATCGCCAAGGAAGGCGAATACACCCGTGTAAAGTTTATTCCCCTCACCGGACGCACCCATCAGTTGCGGGTTCATGCTGCGGTAGGATTAGGAGTGGTAATATTGGGCGATCGCCTTTATGGCTGTGTTGCTGAGGCTAGTCGTTTACATCTCCACGCCAGGGAACTGACTTTTTACCATCCCCAATTAGGAAAAACTATTCATCTACAAGCAAAAACGCCTTTTTAATTGAGTATTATTCGTCATTTGTCATCTATCATTAGTCGTTTGTTATTAATCATTTTTCATTGGTAAGGTAATTACGAATTACCAATTGCGAGTGATATGAGATACAAACTCTTGGGCAAAAGTGGGTTGAGAGTTTCTGAACTCTGCTTGGGAACGATGACCTTTGGTGAGGATTGGGGCTGGGGTGCTTCTGCTGACGAAAGTCGCAAAATCTTTGATACTTTCACAGAAGCAGGCGGGAATTTTATTGACACTGCCAATGGTTACACCGATGGTAGTAGTGAAAAAATTGTCGGTGAATTAATTGCCAAAGACCGAGAACGCTTTGTAGTTGCAACTAAATATTCATTTCCATTGCGAATGGGCGAAAAAACAGGTAATCCCAATGGTAGCGGCAACCATCGCAAGAATTTGATGCAATCTTTAGAAGGTAGCCTTAAACGTCTGAATACAGACTATATTGATTTATTTTGGTTACACGCTTGGGACTTCACAACTCCGATTGAGGAGGTTATGCGATCGCTTGATGATGTAGTCCGTCAAGGTAAAGTCCTTTATATCGGTATTTCTGATGCTCCCGCTTGGATTGTGGCACAAGCTAATACTATCGCCCAATATCAAGGCTGGACAAAGTTTATTGCTTTGCAAATAGAGTATAACTTGATTCAACGGACACCAGAAAGAGATTTGCTCCCAATGGCCAAAGCCTTTGATTTAGCTATCACACCGTGGTCGCCGTTAGCTGGTGGGGTACTAACAGGTAAGTATAATCAGCCTGTGCAACCAGGAGAAGAACAAGGCAGACTGGCAAACACAGGTATGGGAATAGTATCAGAACGCAGTTTAGCGATCGCTGAGGTAGTGAGTCAAGTTGCTAGTGAAGTCGGTCGTTCACCTTCGCAAGTTGCATTAGCTTGGTTACGCGCCCAAAGTGGTGTAGTTATCCCCATCGTTGGCGCACGCAAACTCAGTCAATTTCAAGATAACTTGGCTTGTTTAGATCTCAGCTTATCACCAGAACATCTGCAACGCCTGAATGAAGTCAGTCAAATTGAACTTGGTTTTCCTCATGACTTCTTGCAGAATGATACGATCCGCGATCGCCTTTTTGGTGGTACATTCTCTGCGATCGACAATCATCACCTGTGAATCACCAAAAAATTGCTGAGTTAGGAATAAGTACGCTTCTCAACGCTACTGAGTAAGTATTCCCAAGAATAATCAAGATAATAAATCATTTACAGGGAAAAACCATCTGTCTTCAGGAAGTTCCCCAAACTCAATCACTGTTTGTAGACTCATTATGTCGATCCAAAAAAACGTGGAACCATGAGCGACAATAAGCAGACATCCCGCCTTTACCCTACTCGGATTGATATTCCAGCCGAAGCACGTTCTCAAATCGTGGCCATTCTCAATCAAACATTGGCAGCTACCTTAGATTTGAAAACCCAGACAAAGCAAGCACACTGGAACGTTAAAGGTACAGACTTCTACCAGTTACATGAATTGTTTGATGAGATTGCTGGCGAATTAGAAGAATACGTTGATATGGTTGCTGAACGTGTCACAGCTTTAGGTGGCTACGCCTTCGGAACAGCTAGACTCGCTGCGAGTAACTCCATTTTGCCAGAATATCCCCTCGATATCTTAGATGGCAAAGACCATGTAACAGCATTAGCAGACCGTTTTGCAGCTTACGCAAAACATATCCGAGAAGCGATCGCCAAAACCAACGACTTAGGTGATGCCGATACCGCTGATCTTTACACCGAAATTTCTCGCACCATTGACAAACGACTTTGGTTCTTAGAAGCTCATTTACAAGTAGCGGAAATCAAAGCCGAAAATGGCTCCGTTGCAGCTAAAACACCAGCTACTGTGAGATAAATCGAGCAGAATTCAGAATCAGACTACTCACACCTGACACTCATAGTATCTTTTTAGTAAGTACGCCACTTTTTAGTGCGTACTTTTCATTTTATAGGTAGATATTCTAATATTTAAATAAGTCGAAAGCCAGCTAGATAAATCAAAAATCCTGCTTTAGTTAGTGTTTGATTGTCCATAAAAATCTAGCGCATCAACTTGATAGTTTTGTAATTTATACAATGCGATCGCCAACATATTGCTGCATACAAAAACATTAATTATTTAGATTGCCAAAACCAAATCAACCGAGGTGAATTTATGTCTCAAAATACAATTAACTATCTAATTCATGATAGAAATAATCGCGGTCGTAGCCAAATTGGTTGGCTCGATAGTTACCATACATTTTCCTTCAGTCATTTTTACGATCCCAATCGAATGGGATTCCGGTCTTTGCGAGTGATTAACGACGATCGCGTTGCACCGGGTGCGGGTTTTCCTACCCACGGCCACCGCGATATGGAAATCCTCACTTATGTGCTATCTGGTGCAGTCGAGCATAAAGACAGCTTAGGTACAGGTTCAGTCATTCGTCCTGGTGATGCTCAAATTATGAGTGCTGGTACAGGTATCATGCACAGCGAGTTTAATCCCTCGCCAACAGAACCACTGCACCTACTGCAAATCTGGATTTTACCGGATGAACAAGGCTTGGCTCCCAGATATGAACAAAAAACATTTCCTATCGAAGAAAAGCGCGGTCAATTACGCTTAATAGCCGCTAAAGATGGCCGCGATGGTGCAGTGACAATTCATCAAGATGTTGATTTATACGCCTCTGTTTTAGAAAGTGGTGATGCTGTAAATTATCATCTGAAACGCGATCGCTATGCTTGGTTGCAAATAGCTCAAGGTCTAGCCACATTGAACGGTGAAGAACTCAGAGCAGGCGATGGCGTGCAAATCAGTGGCGAAGAACAACTGGAAATCAGCACCGAAGTTGGCGCAGAAATTCTCTTGTTTGATTTAGGTTGATAGGACTTACTCACAAAGTTTGTTTGTTAAGAATAGGTGTGAGGGTTTTGAACACCTAAACCCTCACACCCCTATCTTTCTTGAAAGACTACAACGGATTAGCCTCTGTCACCACTTCTGGTAGGGGAATAAACTCCGTTTCATCTACCACCTGAGCAAAGCGGTTGTTGCGCCAATCAGCTTTAGCTTGTTCTATGCGTTCTGGTCGGCTAGAGACAAAATTCCACCATTTATAGCGTTTGCCCAATGGCTCACCACCAATCACAATACACCGAGCCGCCGCGATCGCCGAAACTTTCACCTCATCACCCGGTTCTAGAATCGCCAGACGATAGGGTTCTAGGGGTTGATCATTAATACTCAGTCCCTCGGTGACGCTGTATACTGCTCTCTCGGAATAATCAGCGGAGATAGTAAAGTCAGTATGAGCAGACAGTACCGCATCTAAATAAAGGATGGGAGAAAAAACTTTCACAGGTGAGGTATAACCCGATGCTGTTCCTGCAATGAGTTTGATGATAGTGCCATTTTCTTCCCAGGTAGGAAGAGTATCAGCCGTATAGTGAATGAACCAAGGCTCAGTTTCTTCGTACTCCACAGGTAAAGCAATCCAGGTTTGAATCCCATGAATAGTAGCTTCGTTGTGACGATCAAAATCAGGCGATCGCTCTGAATGAACAATTCCTTTTCCCGCCGTCATCCAATTAACTGCGCCCGGTTGAATTTCTTGTACAGTACCTAAACTATCACGGTGCATGATTGCACCCTCAAATAAGTAAGTTAGGGTTGCCAGATTGATATGAGGATGTGGTCTGACATCAATACCTTGATTACTCGGCAAAATAGAGGGGCCAAGATGATCAAAAAAAATAAACGGCCCGACCATTTGGCGCTGAGGATATGGCAAACTACGGCGGGCAACAAACCCACCCAAATCTTTAACTTCAGGTTCAATCAGTTGAAGTATCGCCATAGGTAATGGGTGGTAATCGGTAAATGCTGGAATTATTTTGACATACTTCTTGAATTTACTCGACAAACTGGCTTAAGGTATCATCCAGACTAGAGATTTCTGGCAAGGTTAAACAGAATACTTCCTCCAATGTGGTGCGTAAATCTGCCACTGTCTTGAGTACACGCGATTCTGTGCCACCATCCAAATGATGTATTCTCAGTTTGTTGTTGAGCAACGTATATCGACAATTTTCATCTGCTCTAGCAACCATAAGTGTACTGATAAAAATTGAGTTGGGATGAGTTGAAACATACCAACTACTCACCTCATAATCAGCAATTTGTTGCTCTTGCAGGTCAAAATAATACAGAGATTTCCATTCCTGACTAATGTATGCCTGCAAGATGTAGGTGTGGTCAACCATGATCAATCGAAACGATTCATGAGGTGTAGTTTGTGTAATCTCCGGGATCACAGACAAAGGTGCAGTGAGTGTGATTCCGCCAAATCCTACATCTGCAATGTATTTCAGTTCGTCAATCTCCACCCAAAGCAACATATGTGTGCGCGGAGTAATTATCCCTGCGGGAACATTCCATAATACACGGGCTGCTAAATTTTTGACTTTAAAGCCAAGCGCAAGTAAAACTGAGCGTAACAACAAGTTTTGCTCAAAACAATAACCACCACGTCCCTCATAGATCAGTTTTTTCTCTAAAGATTGGAGGTTGAGGGAAACGGGTTGTTTGAGTAGTGAATTCAGATTTTCAAAGGCAATAGACTTTGTATGGTGTAGGTGAATTGCCTGTAGCGTTTTGAGAGTGGCAGAGCGATCGCCTTTGTATCCTATTCTTTGAAAATAGCCATCGAGGTTGATTGTATTTGAAAGTTGTTCCAACGTTATCTCCTAGAACTGGCAACATTATTCGTAATTGACAAATGCCAGAATACTATGAAAATTCTAATTGCCTAAACGCTCAATAGCTGGGTTGCTGGGGCGGATATTCTTATTAGATTCTGTATATCTACGGACTGCTATTTCTAACCGTCCTGAGCCATAACTGACTACCTCTACCGCTTCCTCAGCAATTGTACTAGATTAATAATCGGCTTTTAAAAATCAAAAAAATAATCTAGTAGTTATACTATGTTTTTCTCAAAAGATAGTTGTAATTTTATAGGGGTAACAAATGGACTCAAGGAAATTGAACTTATGGATTTATCAAATAAAGCTCAAGGGCATAACAGCTTATTAAACCAGCTACGGAATCAGCTTGATATTTTGGAAATACGGGACTATAAACTAGCTAGACTATTATGTAAAATCATTCCCTCCCATTGCCCCTTTGAGAGAACTGTATCGATTTTAGGGCGGATAATTTTTCGCATTCCCCCTTTATGCAAGTTAAACCCTCTGTATGAGCAAATAGTAAGTCTGCGTTTTAAATGTTTGGTATATCTAGCAGACGAATGTGGTGAAGATGTGACAAAATATTGTTAGACATAGCAGAGTAATGATATTTCCAACTCTGATGTTTTACAAGTTTGAAGCGATATGATCAACTGGAATCAATATGACTACTTATTAGTCCTCGATTTAGAAGCAACTTGTTGTGATCAAGGAACTATCAAACGGCATGAGATGGAAATCATCGAAATTGGAGCCGTTATGGTTGAGGCACAAACTTTAACAATCATTGAAGAATTCCAAACCTTTATCAAACCAGTTCGCTATCCCAGACTCACCGACTTCTGTAAATCCTTGACATCGATTACTCAGAAACAGGTTGATCTAGCTCCAGAATATCCCGAAGCGATCGCCATACTCCAAAAATGGTTATCTAAATATCCAAATGCCGTATTCGGTTCCTGGGGAGACTATGATCGTAACCAGTTTAAACAAGATAGCAAGTTTCACAATCTTCCGTTTCCAATTGCTTATCCTCATGTAAATCTCAAACAACAGTTTAGTGAGAGCCAAGGCTTATCTAAGCGATATGGGATGGCAGAAGCATTGCAACGCGCCAATATAGAATTACAAGGAACGCATCATCGTGGTATTGATGATGCGAGAAATATTGCTAAACTTTTACCTTGGATTCTGCATAGACAAAATTTGTAGTCAAATTACCGTTTTTATGGTGTGTTGTTATCAACAACAATCTATCATCAGGTAGATGCTTATTTGAATTCGATCCAGTAGTCCATTAAATAAAACTGAGTAGTTATCAAAAGCAGCTTGTTTGCAAAGATACAGGCTGTTTTTTGACTTTTTTTAATTAAGTTTTTCCGCAAATATATTTAATTGTCAAACCAGATAACTACACAATCAATAATTAATGATTTGGTTAAGAAAAAAATAGTTTTTATTTGCTATTAGTAGGCTATTACTTAGGTATCTCAGCATAAAAATGATTTTGCTCGCATAACAAAGCATACATTTGGGCTATTAAATTTAAAATTTTCTTAAATTATCTTGTCTGATGAATTAATACAATTTAGTCAAGACTAATTAAATTTATCAGCAACCAGATATGTTGATAAAATCTCTTGACTAGTTTTTGTTAAAGAGAAGTTAGATGAAATTTAAATTTTATTTTGGTAATTTTGAGTAATAAACCCTTAATTTCAGATGGATACAGCCATTTTAAACATCTAAATCATATTTGTTTAACAATATTTACAGCGATTATAAATATGCTATTTAATGTCTGAATTGTAGAATAAATTTTTAGGCGATCGCCTCTGGCAAGCTAAATTAAACAAATAATAAAAATTTATCCAAACTTAATATATTAAATAGTATTTATACTCACAAGTATTTAGTACGGAAAAAGGCTATATATTCCGCTTTACCAAAACTATAGAGATGATTCTATAAGCTTAGTAGAGAGATTTGGAAGATTTACAACTCTAAATCACTGCGTTTTTATAGGAATTAAGGTAATAAATTCCCGAAACTTTCTGCCATAAAAACTCTAGTAACTAATTTGCCAACTATCTACTATCAAGCAGAATCTATGAAGCTCAATCGCAACCTTTATCTGTACTCATTTCTAGCTAAATTTAGCTTGCTCAAAAAAAGTTATACAGCCAAAATCATGTCGGTGGCATTTTTAGGTACTCATGTACCTTTGCTCACTTTACTATTCTGTTTTGTTACGTCTAATTCTTATTCTTGGGAGATGGCAATACGAGTGTTGCTGATTGCTTTGTTGGCAACACTTACAGGTACAGCCGCCACACTTTATGCACTACACTATCTTCTAGCTCCTGTTATTTTGACTTCGGCTGCATTGCAAGATTATTTGCATACTAAAAAATTACCTGAACTCCCTACAGAATATGCAGATGAGGCAGGTACATTAATGGCAGATACCGCACAAACTCTGCATAAATTAGATGAGTTGATTCATCAGATTAGTAATTATGACAATTTAACTGGATTACCAAATCGGGATTTATTTTGCGATCGCCTTTATCAGAACATATCACAATCTCAAAATCAGCAGATGGTAGCTGTGCTTTTGCTGGGCATTGATGATTTTACAGGTATCAGTCATGGGTTGGAGCATGAAAAATCTAATTTGCTCTTAAGATCAGTTGCCCAACGTTTAACCAATTGTATAGGTCAAACAGATATTCTCGCTCATTTGAGCCAAGATGAATTTGCGATCGCTCACATCGATATACTTTCTTTTGAGAGTGTGATTAAACTGTCGCAGTTACTCTTGAGTACAATATCCAAACCTTTCTTTATCGATGGACAGCAGATTCACATCACCGCCAGTATTGGGATCACAATTAATCATATAGGCGATCGTCATTATGTAGACCAACTACTACAACAGGCTCACATCGCACTATATCAAGCAAAACAACAAGGGCGGAGTCAATATCGCTTCTATTCTCCAGAAATTAACGCGCGGTTGCAAGAGCGATTGACAATAGAAAACGAGTTACGCGGGGCTTTAGAGCGGGGAGAAATGGTAGTTTATTACCAACCCCTCATTGATTTGCAGACTAGACAAATAACCGCACTAGAAGCACTAGTACGTTGGCAGCATCCGACACGGGGTTTGGTTTCTCCAGCACAATTTATCCCCATTGCCGAAGACAATGGTTTAATCATCTCTATTGGGGAATGGGTATTACGTACTGCTTGCGCTCAAAATCGTGCTTGGCAGTTAGCGGGAATAGAACCAATTCGGATGTCGGTTAACCTCTCAGCTCGACAGTTTGAAAAACCAAATTTAGTTGAGGTTGTCAAACAAGTCCTACAAGAAACAGATTTGGCAGCATCTTACTTAGAATTAGAAGTAACTGAAAGCTTCTTGATGGGTGATATTCAGCACTCTGTCAAAACCCTCAAACAATTACGAGAACTAGGCTTATGGATAGCCTTAGATGACTTCGGCACTGGCTATTCTTCCTTAAATTACTTGAATCGCTTCCCTGTCAATATGCTCAAAATTGACCGTTCATTTGTGCAGAATGTCACATCTAACTCTGATAGTGCCGCTGTTACAGATGCCATTATTGCCTTAGCCAAAAGCCTCCAGTTGAAAATTACCGCCGAAGGGGTAGAAACGCAAGAACAGCTAGAGTATTTACAACAGCGTGGCTGTCAAGAAGGTCAAGGATTTTATTTTGGTATCCCCGCACCTGCGGATAAAATTACTGACCTGCTGAAGCATAATTCTCGGCAGCTAGAACATATAGTTGCATGAAACTAAAGTGAAGTATCTTGATTGGGTAGTGCATCTCAAGATACTTCACCTCTGCATTTCCATCCTTGTAAATATTTTAGCTATGACATCAGACTCCAAGTTGGAATTATATCTTCTAACACTAATAATCTCTTTGAGGAATTGAGAGTTTCATCTACTAAGACTCTTAGAGTTGTGGTATACACATTGTTTATGATTTCATGTCCGTAACCAATAACTTTCCCCATCTGTCCAGTTTGAAGATTTAGTACATAGTCATCAATTTTGAACATCATAGTAATTTTTCCAGTTTTAAATCAAAATGAATAAATTTCATGAGAATGACCCTTGTTCTTAAAAATTACATCTAACAAATAAAGTTCATCTGTACGAAATTGTACAGATGAGATGAAAATAATTCTTAGGTAATATAAAAGTTATCAAGCAGTAATCTTAAGGAAATAAATCATAAATTCTGCAAGAGAAGAAGTTTTATTTCTCAAGGCATATACCTACACTATCTCAGTTCAGTGATTGATTTCCTGGTTTTTGAGGATAATCTGGTCTTGTGTGCCGACATTTCCTTACTATCGCAAATGCATCATTTTTCTGATTAATACTGTACTTATCGCAGAATAATCAGACTAAAACTCATACCCTGCGTTCGCTTAAGCGGTTTAATGCCCAGTTCATCATGCACACTCAACAGGATTTGACCACTGTAAATCCTGGTGTTAAAAATGATGAATTATTTTGGTGCATTTTTCCATTATGACTAAGGTTCAAAGATTAGTACACAAGATGTTGCAGTGCCAGGAAGAATCTGTCAGGTTCTCCGTAACACTCGTACCCACTGACAACTCCCGCTTAGAGAAACTGGCACAACTGATGGGATATAACAAAAGCGCCTTCTGTAGTGAACTCATTGCGGCTGCTTTGGATGATATGGAGGAGGTAATTGATACTCCTGACTCTCATATTGATAAATTTCTCCCTTCAGCCGAGGAATATGCGGAAGCTTTTACTGCTATTGAAGCAAATCTCACTCCAGGACACCGAGCTATGTTAGTAGCTCATTATCATTTTCCTAATCGGACTACGACAACATCTGAACTAGCAAAAGCGGCTAGTTATGACCATTACGGTGCGGTTAACTTGCAATATGCGAGACTTGGCTATTTGCTGGCAAAATACTTAAATTGCTCTTTACCCACTCATGCTGATGGTTTGCCATTTCCGACTGCACTCTTGGTTGAGTGGAGTTTTGAGGATTTCTGGTACTGTACGTTGCACCCACAAGTAGCGGAAGCATTAGAAATAGTGGGGTTAGTAGGTTGGCAAAGATAAGTTTGTTTGATTTGTGAGAATTTTGATGTTGACTATCATTTGTTCTTGGTTATTTCTCACGAATGATTGAGGAATACTATCACAAACCAACTGTGCTTTCATATCTGCACCTTGGAAATCAAACTCGCGGCAATGATGTTTGCAATCAACCAAAAAAAAATCCCCCAGTGGTGGCAGCCGCCGGGGGAATTAGTTATCAGGGTGCATCTACCAATTAATTGTTCTGCGTGCGATCGCCCTTAACCGGATAAAATTTTCTGATTCTGGCAATGAAGGCAAAAAAAATCCCCCAGTCGGTGTAAACCAGCTAGGGGAATTAGTTATCAGGGTGCATCTACCAATTAATTGTTCTGTATGCGATCGCCCTTAACCGGATAAAATTTTCTGATTCTGGCAATGAAGGCAAAAAAAATCCCCCAGTCGGTGTAAACCAGCTAGGGGAATTAGTTATCAGGGTGCATCTACCAATTAATTGTTCTATATGCGATCGCCCTTAACCGGATAAAATGGTCAAATATTGGGTTGTGCCACATAAAAAATCCCCCAGCCGATGTTAAACAGCTAGGGGAGTCGAAGATCAAGGTGCATCTACCAATTAATTGTTCTCAACAGATGTTAACCAATCCGGAAAGTCAAAAAAGCTCCATTAACAGTAATCTGTCAGTTTTATGAAACCAAGCTACTAAGTAGAACGACTCAGACAAACCGAACAATGTGAAGAAAAATTAACTATGCTACAACCCTCTTCACTCCTTCCTTCTCCCTTGTTCTGGCGATAAATATTAACACCGAACTTCCTTTTAACCAACCACAAAATTCACCAACTTGCCAGGGACGACAATTACCTTTTTAATCTCCTTCCCTTCCAAGTGACGCTGCACAACTTCTGATTCACGAGCGTATTTTTCCAACTCAGCTTTATCTGCTTGCGCCGGAACTTGAATATCAGCCCGCTTTTTGCCGTTAACCTGAATTACCAAAGTAATTTCATCAGCGATTAAAGCAGCCGCATCAAACGCTGGCCAAGTTTGGGTATGGACTGAATTTTTATTACCTAATAAATGCCACAATTCATCAGCAATGTGTGGCGCAAAAGGAGCCAGTAACATTACTAAACTTTGAATCCCTTCGGCATAAATTGGCGAATTTTTACAGTCACTATCAGTCAAAGAATTACTCAACTTCATCAATTCTGAAATAGCGGTATTGAATTGATATTCATCTTCTAAATCTTCGGTGACTGATTTAATGGCTGTGTGAATTGCCCGACGTAATTCCTTTTCTGGTTTACTTAAATCAGCAAGTTGCGCTTGCTTACGTGATACCCCAGCCGCAGCATAATCTGTGATTAATCGCCACACCCGATTTAAAAAGCGGAATTGTCCTTCCACATCGGCTTCATCCCACTCCAAATCTTTTTCTGGTGGCGCTTTAAATAAGATGAACATCCGCGCTGTATCTATACCATATTTAGAAATCACATCTTCCGGCGCGACACCATTACCCTTAGATTTGGACATAGTAGCGTACAGGCGTTGCAATGGTTCCCCAGTTTGAGGATCGCGGGGGTCAGCGGGGTTAACCAAATGGGAGGGAACCCATTTATCTTTGCCGCCCTTGTTGGGATTCATGTAAGTTAAACCCTGCACCATTCCTTGAGTTAACAACCGGGCAAAAGGTTCATCAAAATTCAACAAGCCGCGATCGCGCAATACTTTAGTAAAGAACCGCGAATATAATAAGTGCAAAATTGCGTGTTCAATCCCGCCAACATACTGATCTATGGGCATCCAGTCGTTAGTTTTGCTGGGGTCAAATACCTGCTGTTCATTCTTTGCGTCGGTAAACCGCAAGAAATACCACGAAGAATCAATGAAAGTATCCATCGTGTCGGTTTCTCGCTTGGCTGGAGTACCGCAAGTTGGACAAGGGACATTTACCCAACTTTCTAACTGCGTCAACGGTGAACCACCTCGTCCAGTAAATTCCACTTCTTCCGGTAACTGTACTGGCAAATCCTTGTCTGGGACTGGCACAATTCCGCAGTTGGGACAGTGAATCACTGGGATGGGTGCGCCCCAATAACGTTGTCGAGAAATTAACCAATCTCGCAAGCGGTATTGGATGCGTTCTTTACCAAAACCTTGTTCTTCGGCATATTTGACGATTGCAGCTTTCGCTTCAACTGAATTCATCCCCGTAAACTGCCCAGAATTAATTAAAATTCCTGGTTCAGTATATGCTTCGTTATATTCAATTTGTATGAGTTGAGTGACTTCCTCAGTTTCGGATGTGGGAGTTAAATCAAAACCTGCCACATCTTCTGGTGCAGCAATCACAACATCAATCGGCAAATCATAAGCTTTGGCAAACTTAAAGTCCCGCACATCATGGGCTGGGACACCCATCACCGCCCCAGTACCGTACTCATACAATACATAATCAGCAATTAAGATTTGCACTTCATCCGCAGTGAAGGGGTTAACGGCTTTACCACCAGTAGGAACACCCCGCTTTGGTTTGTCTTCGGCGGTGCGTTCTAACTCACTTTGATGAGAAACTTCAGTAATAAAAGCTTCAACTGCGGCTTGCTGGTCTTTGGTGGTGACACGCTTGGTTAAAGGATGTTCTGGGGCTAAAACTACATAACTGACACCAAAAACAGTATCAGGGCGAGTGGTGTACACGCCGATTTTTTCCTCCATCCCCACAATCGGAAATTCTAAATAAGCACCGACAGATTTACCAATCCAGTTTGCCTGCATTAACTTCACACGTTCTGGCCAACCTGTCAATTTATCCAAGTCGTTGAGTAATTCTTCGGCGTAGTCGGTAATCTTGAAAAACCATTGGCGCAATAATTTGCGCTCGACTTTCGCACCACTGCGCCAAGAACGGCCTTCACTATCAACTTGTTCGTTAGCTAATACAGTTTGATCAATCGGGTCCCAGTTCACCGCCGCTTCTTTTTGGTAAGCTAACCCCGCTTGTAAAAACTGCAAGAAAATCCATTGAGTCCACTTGTAATAATCTGGTGAACAGGTAGCCACTTCGCTTTCCCAGTCAATAGATAAACCCAAACGCTGTAACTGCTGGCGCATTTGAGCAATATTTTGATAAGTCCACTTGGCGGGGGGAATCCCACGGTCAATGGCTGCGTTTTCTGCGGGTAAGCCAAAAGCATCCCAACCCATTGGGTGCAAAACGCGATAACCTTGCATTCGCTTGAGACGAGCAATCACATCTGTAATTGTGTAATTACGGACGTGACCCATGTGTAAACTACCCGATGGATAGGGAAACATGGATAAAGCGTAGAATTTTGGCTTGTTGTTTTTTATAGGGGTATGATCTAAACCCAGTTCTGCCCAGGTTTTTTGCCATTTTTCTTCAATGGCAGCGGGAGAATATTTATTTAACGCAATATCATTACTTTTAGCCTTTAAATTCTCAGTCATGCTCAGTCTAATACTCAAATGTGTAATTTTCAGTGTTTGAGAGGGAGTTTTGAGCAAAATTCTAGACTTAGAGTCTATGCTCAAAAAATTCTCATTCTTTATTATCCCTTTCTCTTCCTTTTATGTAGCTCAGAGTAGGGGAAGAAATCAGTGAGGCGATCGCAGCATAATTTATTTTTGCAGATGTTCACTACACATCAACAAGCGATCGCCATTAAATCATTAAGAAAATTTATCAGGCAGTGACCACAACAATATAATCACCTCAACAGTTCGCCCTATTCGCCGACTCTCAGCCCTGATTGAACCAGAGTAAAATAATTACATTTGTTCATCTGGTTTTGCTGTTCTCGAACCAACCAAAATAGCGCCAGAAGTTTTACTGGTTTATGTGCGATCGCCCATTGTCTGCGAAATTCTTGATCTTCATACAACAGCCAGTATGTATCCGGCAATTTCCACTGAGGATTTGTTAAATATTCCGATTACGCTACCGCAAGAATCTACTCGCCAGAAAATCACAGAAAAAGTCAGAGCATCTCGCCAAGCGCGGGAGGAATCCAAACAACTGCTAGAAATTGCTAAAACAGGAGTAGAACGAGCGATAGAAACCGATGAAACGACAGCCACAACTTGGATAAACCAGCAACTTGAAGCCTTGGGGGTAAAACTGACATGATTGCTCAACCTGAGACCAAACACTACACCATTGATGAGTATTTAGAACTTGAAATCGCGTCAGAAACACGCAGCGAATATTGTGATGGAGAAATTATTCCTATGACTGGTGGGACACCCAACCACAATGATATTGCTGGAAATTTGTATATTTTGCTGAAATCTGCCCTAAAAAGCAAAAACTACCGGATTTTCTATGTCGATCAGCGACTCTGGATTCCCGATGCAAATCTCTACACTTACCCTGATGTGATGGTTTTGCCCAAACCCTTAGAACTTCAAACGGGACGCAAAGATACTGTGGTCAATCCCTGCTTTATTGCTGAAGTGTTGTCTAAATCCACCCAAAATTATGACCGTGGTGAGAAATTTGTTGCTTATCGGACAATTCCCACTTTCCAAGAATATCTGCTGATTGATCAATATCGTATACACGTTGAACATCATCTCAAAACAGCCGCGCATCAGTGGCTATTTTCGGAATACGATGACCCAACTGTCACCCTTTCTTTGAGTACCTTGGAGTTGCAAATTCAAATTGCCGAACTTTACGAAAATATTAATTTTTCCACCGTTTGAGTTGAATGGCGAAAACAGGAGGAGAACGGGTGATTAAGCAGGATAAAGCGACAGCAAACCATAGCAACTTGTAAAACTGCACCCGCAGCTAAAGCCGCCTCGGTAGTAATGTCGAAAAAAATTTGTATTTGAGTCAAGGGTTAGTCACAAGTTACAAATAACTATCCGCGTCTCTCTCCATTACTTTTACTCAGCATTTTCATCGATTCAAAAAGCGAAATTCAGCCGGAGTTTGGCGCATAGGGTTTTCTGGGTTCCAAATCCCTTCTCCCATAATTCTGGCCCACTGTTGAGCGCGTTCTAGGCGTTGGTCGTATTTGTGATTAGGCGATCGCCCGACAAATAGCGCATATCCCTGTTTAACTATTTGTTCGTTTAATAACTGATTATCTTTCCAGACATAAGCCAATGTCCGCCCCAGTTTATCTTTATTTTCAATATCTAACTCTAGCTTGATTGATTGTTCTATCCCCCCAATTAATTTTTCTAAGCTTTGTCTAGCTTCATCTCCCCAGGGGTTTTGGCGCAAATCTGGCGCATCAATGCCAATTAACCGCACTGGAGAGGCAAAATTCGGTTTTTCACCCATACCCAACACTTCTAAACTTTGGCCACTTACCACACGCGCCACTTTCACCAGCATTTGATTATCTGTAGGCTGACTTTTAGCTTGACAACTTACCAATAGTAATAAGCAGCTTAATATAGCTATTTTTCGCGTCCAAAACCCAAAACGCCCTAAAACTGTAGCGATTCGCATATTTACTCCTTTGCACCCTTGGGAAAGAGGCTGGGGTGTAGGGGGAGAAAAAACATAGTTGCTGATTGTCTCCCTTCCCAGTCTCCTTTCCCTATTAATCTTCGTCTAATGGTAAACCCGCTTTGACTCTGCCTTTAGCAAAGTAACGCCCAAATTGGAGTTCATAGACTTCATCCTCGTCTTGTGTCTCCACTTCTAAGTCGGAACGGGCGTAACTCACACACAGCAAAGCATAACCTTGCCGACGCAACTCTAATGACAAACCAACCGCCTCTGGTTGGTCAATTTCTCCCGATAAAACCCTGACAGCGCAAGCGGTACAAGCCCCATTACGGCAGGAAAAAGGCAATTCCACCCCTTGGTGTTCAGCAGAGTGTAGGATGTAGCGGTCATCTGGGACTTGGAGGGTGTATTCTTTGCCAGTGGCGCGATCGCGGACTTTAATTGTGTATGTACGGGACATCTTGATTTTGAATTTGGTTTTTGACCTTTAGATCTCTACTCTAAAATGTCTTTTAATATGTTGTTTGCACTTTCTATAATTTTATACTACAATAGTAAATTGTGACACCTGGAGAGGTGGCCGAGTGGTTGAAGGCGCAGACCTGGAAAGTCTGTTTGGGGGTGACTTCAACGAGGGTTCGAATCCCTCCCTCTCCGTTTTTTATATCGCAAAAATTGCAAAATTTTCAACTTTAGTTAATTAAAGTTGAAAATTTTCTAATTTTTGTTGCCTAATAAAATTCTCCTAAAGTTAATTTAAAATCTAAAATTTACCAACCTCCCAGATTTATCCGTGGGGTCAATGCAAAATTTAAAATCTAAAATTGATTGACTTCTGCTCTGTGAGCGTCATCACAGAAAATTAAAAGCTGAATATTGAAACTAAAAATGTTCTCCAGTTGTCATAATGAGGAATGAGCATTGTTTGAACATGAGCATTGATGTATAGCGATATATGGATATCTGATGTTCAAAAACGGAAATCCAGGTTTTGGGCATCTATTGAACATGAATGAGGGTTTGCATACTAAAAATATTGATATTGCGTTACTTGTATGGAATTTCACATTTCCGTAACTCCAGTAGGACAGAATGACTACTTGGTGCGAACGGAACAAGTCGCGCCTGGGGTGCCATTGGCAGAAGAACTAGTGACTTGGCCTGTAGCTGATTGGTTAGCAGCCGCAGGACATCTGATGAATGATCCTTTGAGATCAGTGTTACAGGGAGATGCTTTGATGCAGTCCGCCGCAGGCATCGCCAGAAACTCTGTAAACTTGGTGGCATTGGGTCAGCAATTTTATAATGCCCTGTTTCAAGGCACTCTCAGAGATAGTTGGATTACCGCTCAAGGCATTGCCCAAAACCATCAACAAGTACTGCGTTTGCGCTTAGGCCTCAAGGAGAATAGGTTAGCACGTCTACCGTGGGAAGTCATGCACGCAGGCGATCGCCCTTTAGCTACCGGGCCTTATGTGGCGTTCTCGCGCTACCAAAGCGGTATTCTCAACACATCTCGCTTACCGTCGAGAAATCTGCCACAATTGCCAGAAGATGGCATAGTGCGCGTTTTAATGGTGTTGGCATCGCCCACAGACCAAACGCGTCTTGGTTTATTAAAACAAGAAGCCCTGAGATTGCAAGCTGAATTACATCGTCATGCCTCACGCACATCTGACAACAGCATTTCCCTACCGGAAATTGAACTAACTATTTTAGATCAGCCAGGCAGAGAAGAATTAACCCAAGCCCTAGAACAAAGTCGATACCAAGTTCTCCACTACTCCGGTCATAGTGACTTAGGTTCAAGTGGTGGCGAAATTTATTTGGTGAGTAGCAGAACTGGCTTAACCGAAACCTTGAGTGGCGATGACCTAGCAGGTCTGCTCGTCAATAATAATATTCAAATGGCAGTGTTTAACTCCTGTTGGGGAGCATACACAGCCACAACCGACACAACCGAAGAAACGGGCGAACGTAACCTGACCGAAAGTTTAGTCAGACGCGGGATAAAGTGCGTGTTGGCAATGTCAGAACGCATCCCGGATGAAGTCGCACTCACCCTGACACAACTTTTGTACCGCAACCTGAGTCAAGGATACCCCGTGGATTTATGTGTCAGTCGGGTGCGTCAGGGATTAATTTCGGCTTATGGTTCCCACCAAACTTATTGGGCTTTACCAATTTTGTATCTTCAACCCGAATTTGATGGTTTTCTGGGAACAGAACTTTCAACTTTCACCAGTACAGAGTCGCTGAATGATACTAACCGCAGCATCAAAGCAACTTCGATTACAACTTACTCTGCGATGACCGATGAAGCCCAGATATCCTTACCCATTGATGACATGATGCCGGGTTTAGGCCATGATGCTTCGGAGTTGGATTGGTTGGGTGAAGAGACTTGGGGGGATTTAGTTGATGAAATTGAATATGATGATCCCAGTTATGCAGAAGATTCAGCCATAGTTTCGGATTTGTTTCGCCAGATAGATCAGCAATTACCCAATAATAATGGTCAATCTTCCTTGAATGGAGAAGTACCGGCCAATCATAGAGAAAATATTTTTCCAGCTAGACAAATGAGTGGCGAAGTCACACCCATTGATGGGCAAGGATCATGGGGAAATCTGGGCGCAACACCCAGCGAAACTGTAGCCAGTGAAAAAGAAGATTGGCAGGCTTATGAAGCATCGTTACCAACATCTTTACCTAAACCTCGTCGTCCTAATTGGCCGCGGATTTTGGGTTTTGTTGGTGCAGGTGCGATCGCTAGTATCCTCGGTTTTGGTTGGTGGTGGCAAACTAGACGTACCCCAACTTTTGCTGATATCCCCCCAATTCCTGTTCAACAGTCTCTATCTAGCAGCACTAATGCCAAAATCAACTTGGAAACTAGCCCTACAGGAGTGATTGCTACTAGTGCTACAGAAAAATTAAGCCAAGGTGACTTGTCGGCGGGGTTGGTAGCTGTAGAAGAATTATTAGATCGTGGCGCATTACAATCCGCCCAAACTGCTCTAAATAGTGTGCCAATCAAGCAAGGAAATGATCCTGCACTCAACTTTTTTAAAGGACGACTAGCTTGGCAGTTAATTCAGACTGGAGACAAGAAATATACCATTGATGATGCCCGACGTTTTTGGGAAGTCGCAGTGAAAGCAGAACCAAATTCGGTGTTGTATACCAATGCTTTGGGTTTTGCCTACTACGCCGAAGGTAATCTGAATCGCGCGAATGATTCTTGGTTTAAGGCGTTAAATTTAGCTTTAAACCAGCCAAATTCCTCAGCAGCAGCAATTTCCAGCCAAAATCTTCCCATTCCTCACGATGCCTTGACTGCCTACGCTGGTTTAGCTATGGGATTGTATAAATCTGCACGCAATCAACCGGAGACGAAACAAGGGCAATATATGAAAGAAGCAATTAAGTTGCGTCAATTGGTAATTAATCAAGACCCAGTAAACTTTCAGGTAAATAAATTAAGTAATAACTGGCTGTGGACAGAAAACGCAATTACCGATTGGCGATCGCTCCTGCAACAAAAAACTGAAAAATTATAAGCGTTCTTCTCACTGGGAAATAGAGGTTAGAGGTTAGAGAAGATAATTTTTTAGCTTCACATCTTATCTTGACAATCTAGCTTAAAAATGATAAGTAGTTTCGAGAAAATGTAACAATTTGTCTCTGATAGGGAGAGCATTAAGAGATAAGTTTCTGTAACATTAAATAATAATAATGTTCAGAATTAAGGAATTACTTCATGCCCTACACAAATGAAGAAGGTGGCCGTCTTAACAATTTTGCCCAAGAGCCAAAGGTTTATCAAGCAGAACCTCCGACAGCAGAGCAAAAGCGTAACTATATTATCCTTGGTGTCGTCGCCACAGTTTTGGTCGGCGGCTTAATTTTTGTCGCCTTCTCCGTTTCTCAGATCAGTTAAATAACAACTGTTTTTGTTAATAAAATTTAAATTTCTTGTAGTATTACAGGTTTTCGCTGTAAGGGAACCTGTTTTTTATTGGTTATGTCAAAACTCCAAAGTCAGAACATTGATATGTATAGGCAGAAAATTTTGCGTTTCTGCTTGACAATGGCAGTCATAGTTCAATAACGTTCAGTTAAGAACAATAGTAAGTAGAAAAGCCACTTGCGTGGTGATCCAGGCTGTGGGAAGATGACCCCGAACTAGATAGACCTACTTGTACTTTTGATCAGGTGATGTACACTGTTTTTTGGCTGATGAGCCACCATGAGCGTGAATGATTCGGCACACCACGATAATTTTGCTTGGAATCGGCAAGTATATCACCGTTTGAAACTTGCCCTCAGTTTGGGCTTAAGAAGACAACTGTTTTTAGCAGTATGCGACGATTTACAACTGCGAAATCAAGTAGCCGCGCGGTTGCATTCAACTTTGTCTTATCCAGTTGGGCAAGTTTTATATCAGCCCCAAGATGGCCAAGAAACTAGCAGCACTTCAGCTTACCCGCGATTAGTGACTTTGCGGTTGAATTTAAACGAGCCTAATCCAGTAGCGCAAATCAATCAATGGCTGGCTAATTATCCTCCACCAATTGTCGGTGCATCTAAAGACAACCCTGGTAGACCTTTACCAGTACCGACATTTCAAATTGTCGGTGTAGAACAGCTAACAAAGCAACCTGTAGCAGTGCAACGGTTATTTTTACATTATCTGCGCCTCTGTGAAGAAGCTTTTTCTAGCCAAGAATCTAGTGGATTTTTAGAATCGACTGTGCTGTTGTGGATTTCGCGTCCTTGGTTGTCAGCCATTCAGCAGTCAGCCCCCCAGTTTTGGCGTTGGCGTACGGGGATATTTAGCTTTGCGGGAGAACCCACCCCAGCCAAACGCAATGTAAATTATCCCGAACGTGTTGCTAATTCCCGAAATTTAGATTTTGGCAATTTAGATGGGACTAGTGTCAACGAATCAACCATTGAAGCACCAGCCAAAGCTCCATCTCCTACAGGAAATGGTACGCTTCCGGTAGAAACACCCGCCAAGCGGGCTGTTTTAGAAATTCCCCCGCCACCGCCAGGATTTACTAAACAAGAATCTCAATTACCAGAATCTTCGGCTAAACCTAGTGAGACTATTAGCCCTCCATCACTGTCTTCGTTATCGCATATTAGCCAGGAGTTAACAGAGTTAGTCTTAGCAACAATTAATGCCAAGGTTGCTCAAGAAGAAGATGAAAATTGGCAACCACAACCAATTCTCTTAGCAATTGAAGAATTACACATCAAGCAAGCTGCAAAAGAGGATTTGGCAGCAGCCTACCATCAGTTGGGCAACTTATATCGTTTGCGGATTGAACAAGGGCATTCCACCCTAGAAAACTTGATGGTAGCAATTCTGGCTTATCAAGAAGCGATCGCCTACGATGAAACATCACCACAATTACCCGATATTCTCAATGATTTAGGCACATTATATTGGATGTTGTACCGCACACCACCCAACGTTGAGGCGGGGCAAAATTACATTGAACAGGGGATTGAATTTTATCATTTGGCGTTGAAAATGATTTCACCCCAAACTCACCCAGAAACTTATGCGCGGGTGCAGAATAATTTGGGAACAGCATTTGGTGATTTAGCGAGGTTTTCTAACCCTGCGGAAAATTGGCAACAAGCAGTTTTAGCGTATACACAAGCGTTAGCTCATCGTACTGTAGAGATGGACAGCTTAAAATATGCAGCTTGTCAAAATAATTTAGGTACAGCTTACTGGCATTTGGGACAATATAATCAGCCAGTGGTGCATCTGAAAAAAGCGATCGCTGCATATAACCAAGCGATCGCGCATTACAATGCCGACCAAGAACCCCTCAAATATGGGATGATTCAAAATAATATCGGCACTGCTTACTGGAATTTAGCCCAATACGAACAACCAGCCGACAATCTTCAGCAAGCTATTGATGTTTACTGCGAAGCTTTAAAATATCGCACCGCCGCCAATGTTCCCAGTGCTTGCGCCGCCACCCAAAATAATTTAGCTACAGCTTACTGGCATTTAGCAAATCTGCCGCAAACCACCAAAGAACGCAAGCAAAAGTTACTCAAATTATCAATTATTGCTTATGAAGAGGCCATTGCTTTGGCACATTCTCTCAATGGGATAGCTTTAAGTTTTGATTTGTTCGCTGCTCATAATAACTTAGGATTAGCCCATTATCAGCTAGTTACAGATAGTTCTTTTAATGGCGATAAACCCACGCGATCGCACCACTTAGAAATATCATTAGATCAGCATTTGCAAGCTTTAAATGGATTAAGCAAACAACCAGAAGCTTATCAAACAACCTTTGCTTATATAGTCAAAACAATCCGCGCCTTCCATAACGAATTAGGCATTCATGGACAAAATCTAGCTTTATCAAAAGTTCCTGGTCAATTGTTACCAGAAATTTTAGCAAAATTGTAAAAAAATTCTCACCTCTAAGTCATTTTTATTTAACCTATATTGCAATACTGTTCAGATAAGCTTTTTTGTCTTTTACTGTTCCCTGTTCCCTTATCTCCACAAGAAAACTTTCCTAACTGAACCGTATTAACCTATATTGCTATTAATCTTTTCCCCAAATATGTCTGTTGAGGTTCAAATCGTCAACAACATCAAGCATGAGATGTAGATTTTCAAAATATTCTCTCATTGGAGCGAAGCTTAACATTTTGTGAAAAAGTTTCGGCTCAAAAATATCATCTGCATACTCAATGGCTATGTAGATCATATTTTCAACAAATGACACGTAAATATTTTTTCTAGCTTTTTTTCTAAATTGAACTAATTTGGTCATTAAATTTGTAGACAAAACATATCTTGCTTCAACTTGATTGTCTCCATAAACAGTAAAAAACTGATTGAATTCTGGGTCTTCTAGTTTAACTAAATTTTCTTTATTCTGGTTCAAAGCATGAATATTTGCATTTAATAAATTTGGTAAAACTATAGTCTTACCACTAATCTTTTTATTAAAGTCTGCTTGAAAAAATAATCCTTTAAATACTGTTCTTCTCGAAACCTCATTTCTCATGATTTCTTCTTCAAAATGTCTATAACTGATTTGTTTACCTCGTAAAATTCTAATAGTTAAATACGGAATGCTTTTAACAAGCTTGATGACCAATAATATAGAATACAGTGGCAGTAAAAATCCAAAAATAATTCTAATAACAAAGGGAGGTACCATCATTGAACCTAACATTTTTAAATGTTGAGAAAAAGTTAGATATTTTATCCAATGATGCTTTAATTCTACTTCTGTACAAATTTCTGAAAAGAAAATAGGTGTTTTATTAACTTTTCCAAAAATACATTCTTGTTGCTGTATTCTATTTGGTTTTAATAATGTAGGAAAAATTTGGCTACGAATGAAAGCAGACAGAGTATATTCATTATCTACTTCTGAGGCGTAATTAGAATAACTAAGATTTTTATTGGTATTAATAAAATAAAAAATCTTTTGAATAATTTTTTGTTTAAACCCATGAGTATAAGTTTCTATCGCAGAAGTATAAAAAGCAATCCAGCCCCATAAACAAGCTAAAAACCCCAATAAAAAGAAAAATATCAGAAAATAAGGTAAGGGAAGTTTATTCACAAAACAAAAAATCAGATATTCTAAGGGAAAAAACTTGATTAACAAGGAAAATATTATAAATATAACAACACTAACAACCGAGACTGAGATTATAGTTTGTTTTCTAATTGCTTCAATTTCTTTTAAATCATCTAATAAGTTATTTTGACAAAAGTTTTTAAAATCATTTAAACTTCTCCTTGTCATTTTGACTTCTGCTTCTATCGTTTGAGAGGGAGGTTGAGAAGTTGATTCTGAAGCAGCAACATTCACTGGGGATAAAGTTGAGAGAAATTGTCGCGCCCAAATTTGTGTGACTTCTTGATCACTATTAGTCAGATGTTGACAAAGTGCGATCGCATTATCTAATTGATCATTTCCCTTATAGGCTTTAACTAGCCACATCTGCGCTTGATAATAATCCTTGAATCCTGCATCAGTTCCTTGACAGAATTCCTCTAGAACTTGAACAGCTTCACCATAACGGCGACATTTTAGCGATTTACTTCCAGTAGCGATTAATTCCGCTGCTTGTTCTGCTGTGAGGAATATTTGATTAGTAGCTACTGGTGAAGACTCAGCAGGTAAAGATTGGAGAATTCGCTGCGCCCAAGCCTGAATTTGATGATTGTTACTTTCTGCGAGTTGTTGACAGCATAAACGGGCTTCTTGGTGTTTTCCACTCAAGTGATATGCTTTGACTAAAGCTGCTTGTGCTTCAAAAAATTCCTTAGATTTATTATCAGCATTTGTTTCGTATCTTTGACAAAAATCTTCTAATGAACTGATTGCATCTGCGTAATGTTTTTGCTTGAGAAATTCTAGCCCTGATTGGAATATTTCTAAATCAGTGTGCATGAAATGTTCCTATAAAGTTTTATAAATCAAACTATGGTTTATTGATTCCAGAGATTTCTGACATTCACACTTTGTTTTTCTTGTAGAGATGCTTGGAATTGTACTTTTAACTGATAGTTCATCCACGATGCAAACAAGTTAGTGGGAAACATTTCCACAACATTGTTGTATTCAGTGACAGCACTGTTATAAAATCTCCGGGCTGCGGAAATTTGTTCTTCAATTTCTGTCAGTGAATACTGTAACTGGATAAAATGCTCGTTGGTTTTGAGTTCTGGATATGCTTCTACTGCAACTATGATATTGTCTAAACTTCTAGATATTTGGTCTTCAATCGCAACTCTTGTACTTTCACTTACACGTTCTGAGATTACTTTTGTTCTGAGTTTGACAATTTCTGTTAAAGTTTTCTGCTCAAATTGCATATATTTTTCAGCAACCGCCACAAGATTAGGTATCAAATCCCATCTTTTTTGCAGTAAAACATCAATTGTAGAGAAGGCGTAGTCAACCTGATTTTTACTTTTAATTAGCCTATTATAGAGGCTGGCAAATATCAACGTAATTATCAGCCAGAAAGTAAACAGTACTAAAGCTGGTGAAATAGACATATTGGTAAATTCAAATATATCAATAGTGTTTAACTCAGCCAATTTAAATTTTAGTATTATTTAATGCGGAATAATAACAGTATTTTTAGGTAATAAGTTTTGGAAAATATTGAGTTAGTCAGTATAAATAATGAAATATTCTTATATTTCTTATATATTTATGATGCTTTTTTCTCATTTCTATTATCAATAGTAAAAAAGCTGAAATTACAGGTAATACCAAAAGATAGAAGATATCCCTGAGATAAAAACTTATTGTGATAACGAAACTTATCTTTGAGGTTAATCATTGTGGCTAAAAGTGAAATTGCACTTCAACAAAGACCGCTAATTGTAGCGGGAATTATTTTAGGACTGGGGTTAAGTGGTTTTATTGACGGAATTTTACTGCACCAAATTTTGCAATGGCATCACATGGTCAGTAGTGTTAAACCGTTGATTAACGACTCCAATATAGATTTAAACATGGTTTGGGATGGCTTATTTCATGCCTTAGACTTTGGATTAACTGTCACAGGAATCATCTTATTGTGGCGTGCTGGAGGACGCAATGATGTTGATTGGTCATCATCAACCTTTTTTGGGTCTATACTCATCGGAGCAGGATTATTTGATGTAGTTGAAGGTATAATTGACCACCAAATTCTCGGTATCCATCATGTGAAGTCAGGGACAAATCAGTTAGCTTGGGATTTGGGATTTCTCGCATTTGGGGCGTTACTTGTCCTACTTGGCTGGATAATGCTACAAAAGAGCAAAAAAAGTTACTAGCTTTGTTTATGCCTACTGATACCTTTGAAAAAACTAGCTGGAGTTGGGAAGTGTCTCAATTCCAGCAACAAATCGGCGAATGGATAGAATACCAATTTGAGCGCTTTCAAAATTCTTTACCAAGTTTATCTCCAGGATGGAAGATTAGTCCTTGGCTGAGTAGTTTGCTGACGTTTTTGTTTTGGCTGATACTTGCGGTGTTTGTGGCTTTCGTGCTTTGGCGCTTGTGGTTAGAATTTAGCCCTTATATATATTCTTGGTTATCTGGGGGAAAAACGTCCTTGGATGCTGCGGCGATAAATCGCGCCAATGATTTATCTGTAGCACTGTTGCTAGAGCGATCGCAACAATTTTACCGTCAGGGTAATTATCGTGAAGCTTGTCGTTGTCTTTACTTGGCAATCTTACAACACTTGCATGATACTAAGCTGGTTCCTCACAAATTTAGCCGCACCGACGGCGAATATTTGCAGTTGCTACGTTCAACTGTCACCCCAGTCCAACCTTACGAAACCTTGATTACTACCCACGAACAATTATGTTTTGGCAATGCTGAGATTTTGCCAGAAAATTATCAACAATGTCAGCAAGCTTACCAAGAAATTATTAATCCATGAGAAACTCAGCACTTAATTTATGAAACGTTCAAACCGTATTGCTTGGATAGGAGCGATCGCACTTGGTGTCATAATTTTACTTAGTTTATTCTCGGCTCCTAACACTAAAATTTACTCTGGTTCTACTTATAGTCGGGCGGCTGATGGCTATGGCGCTTGGTATGCTTATATGCAGCAGCAAGGTGTAACTATTCAGCGTTGGCAAAAACCTCTAGATGATTTCAAACCAGACAAAACTCCAGTCACTCTGCTACGGGTGAGTAGTTCCCCCAGAGAAGCTTATTTATTATTTGATGAACAGGAATGGTTAGAAAAAGGCAATGATTTGATAATTTTAGGTGTCAAAACACCAGTGACTGAAGCTAATTTTCATTCTCTGCAACAATCAAATTTCGGTGATATAAAAATTGCCACAAAAAGACGTAATATCAAAGTAGAAAAGCAGCTAGTTTCTTTAGGCGATCGCTTTGGTGCTGTAGTTTGGCAAGAAAAGCGGGATCAAGGCAAAGTAATATTTTCTACAACTCCTTATTTAGCTGCTAATGCTTATCAAGATAATTTAAGTAACTTCCAATATCTCGCCAGCTTAGTTAACCAAAAAGGCAACAAATTATTTGTAGACGAATATATTCACGGTTATAAAGATACTGATGTCAGTCAAAGTGAAGGCGAAGGCGATTTATTGAGTTATTTTGCTAAAACACCGCTGTTACCTGCACTAGTTCAACTAGGAATTTTACTATTAGTCTTAATTTGGGCAAACAATCAACGCTTTGGTAAACCAATAGTCTTAGAAACACCAGTTATAGACAATAGCCAAGCATATATCCAAGCACTGGCGGGAGTTTTAGAAAAAGCCGAATCCAGCAACTTTGTTATAGAAATGGTGGGTAAAGAAGAACAAAGACAACTGCAAAAAGCTTTAGGATTAGGCACAACACTGCTAGAACACCAAACACTACTGCAAGTTTGGCAAGAAAAAACAGGTACAAATCCAGCCGAACTGGACGCAGTATTAAAATTATCTACCCGAAAACAGCGCATAAGTGAACGAGAACTGTTAAGCTGGTTGGCAAAATGGCGAACCCTGAAGGAAATACCTAAGTAATTTCCTATTTTGCGCCAACTTTGATAGCAAAAGCTGTACTTTTATGCTTGAGTATTTTATTCATAAAAATTATGAGTCAAAACCATTCTGTATTTATTGCACTTGATCAGAAACTTAATCAAATTATTGTCGGACAATCTAGCCTCATCCAACAATTGCTAGTAGCCTTATTAGCAGGTGGACACGTAATTTTAGAAGGTGTACCTGGCACAGGTAAAACACTTTTAGTCAAAGTATTAGCGCAGTTAATACAAGGTGATTTTCGCCGGATTCAACTAACACCAGATGTTTTACCTTCTGATATTACAGGAACGAATATTTTTGACTTAAATAGTCGCAATTTTACCTTAAAAAAAGGGCCAGTTTTTACCGAAGTGCTACTAGCAGATGAAATTAACCGCACTCCTCCAAAAACCCAAGCGGCGCTGTTAGAAGCAATGGAAGAAATGCAGGTTACTTTGGATGGTGACAGTTTACCTCTACCGGATTTATTTTGGGTAATTGCTACACAAAACCCCTTAGAATTTGAAGGGACTTATCCTTTACCAGAAGCCCAGTTAGATAGATTTTTATTCAAACTATTAGTAGATTATCCCGACCAAGCCGCAGAAAAACAAATGTTACTCAATCGTCAAGCAGGATTTGCAGCACGACGGATAGATATTAGTAGTTTAAAACCAGTCGCCACCGTTGCCGAAATTTTACAAGCACGCCAAGAAGTTAAACAAGTGCAAGTATCTGAAAAGATTATCGATTATCTCTTAGCTTTAGTGAGAGCTTCGCGCCAATTTCCTGATTTAGCTTTGGGTGCGTCACCCCGTGCGGCTGGTGCTTGGTTGCAAACATCACAATCAGTCGCTTGGTTAGCTGGAAGAGATTTTGTCACACCAGATGATGTTAAAACTGTAGCTTCGCCTTTGTTGCGTCATCGTTTACTACTTAAACCAGAAGCCATGCTAGACGGTTTACAAATTGATGCGATTATTGCGTCCGTAATTAATCAAGTTCAAGTCCCAAGGTGAAGTATGAAGTGTGAAGTGTGAAGTATGAAGTGTGAAAGAAGAAAAAGTTATGAAAGAGGAAAAACAAGTTTCTTGGGATATTCGAGAACGGTCATTTGAATATGCGTTACGAGCAATTAAGTTATATCAATTTTTGCAAGAGGGTAAAGACCAAGCAGGCTGGATTATTGGTAAGCAATATCTTAGATCAGCAACTTCTATAGGGGCTAACTTGGAAGAAGCAAAATCAGGAGAAAGTAAAGCGGATTTTATTCATAAATACAGTATTGCTCAAAAAGAAGCTAGGGAAAGTTTATATTGGCTACGGATTTTAAACAAATCAGAAATGGTTCCATCTCAACGTCTACTACCCCTACTAAACGAAACTGAAGAAATAATTGCTATCATTACAACTATCATTGTTAAAGTAAAAAAATAGACTTACTTAATTTCATACTTCATACTTTACACTTCATACTTCAATCAATGGTTCCTGCAAGAAGAGTTTATTTCTTATTAGGATTAGGAATTGCGATCGCACCCATCCTCTCCCTATTTCTCCCCATTCCCGTTAGTATCGCCATCACGTTATTATGCGATGCGATCGTTCTCGGATTGATGATTGTCGATGGTTTGCGAGTCCGTCCTTTGCGGGTGCGAGTTAAGCGCGAATTACCGCAACGCTTATCGATTGGGCGAGATAATCCGGTAATGCTGGCGGTTACAGCAGCCAAGACGGACGCAATTATTCAACTTCGTGATTACTATCCCGCAGAATTTGGCGTATCTACACCGACACTCAGCGCCACTATCCCCGCTAACACTACCCAAGAATTAACCTACACTGTCAACCCAACACAACGCGGCGAATTTCCTTGGGGAAATATTCAAGTGCGACAGTTAGGAAGTTGGGGGTTAGCTTGGCATAATTGGCAAATACCGCAAAGTGTTTCAGTCAAAGTTTATCCTGATTTAATCGGGTTGCGATCGCTCTCTATTCGCCTCACCTTACAATCATCAGGTTCTATTCGCCAATCTCGCCGGATGGGTATCGGTACAGAGTTTGCAGAACTGCGGAACTATCACACTGGCGATGATTTACGGTTTATTGATTGGAAAGCTACCGCCCGAAGAACTAGTGGTAATACACCGCCTTTGGTCAGGGTGTTAGAACCAGAACAAGAGCAAACCTTGATTATTTTATTAGACCGCGGTCGGTTGATGACAGCACAAGTCAAAGGCTTACAGCGATTTGATTGGGGTTTAAATGCTACTTTATCATTAGCTTTAGCCGGGTTACATCGGGGCGATCGCGTCGGGGTGGGTGTATTTGACCGCCAAATGCACACATGGGTTTCTCCAGAACGCGGTCAATCTCATCTGGGTAAGTTAATTGATTCTTTGACTCCCATTCAACCAGTTTTACTCGAATCTGATTATTTAGGCGCTGTTACCAATGTAGTACAAAGGCAAACTCGCCGCGCGTTGGTGGTACTAATCACCGATTTAGTTGATGTCACCGCTTCGACTGAATTATTAGCGTCTCTCTCACGATTAGCACCCCGTTATCTACCATTCTGCGTCACTCTGCGAGATCCCCAAGTTGATCATCTAGCGCATACATTTACTCAAGAAGTTACAGCAACCTATAGTCGTGCTGTGGCTTTAGATTTATTAGCACAACGCCAAGTAGCCTTTGCTCAATTAAAACAAAAAGGTGTTTTGGTACTCGATGCGCCAGCTAATCAAATTACTGACCAGTTAGTGGAACGATATCTGCAATTAAAAGCACGGAATCAATTATGAGTCGTCAATATTGATTTTTTTCAGTTATTTTGGGGGAGTAATCAATTATAATCAGTATTTAAAAATACTCCTCAAAACATTCACTACTCTGTCAATCTAAGTAAAAGTAATGAGTAAATACTATATCAGGATATTTTCTATAGCTTCGATTATCACAGGCATTATATTTTTAACTAGTCAAATATTGTTGAGTACCAATAACAAGGTTAGAACAGAGGCGAAGAATCAATCAAGCCTAGACATAACAGCAAACTTACAACCTAAAAATATACAAGAATCAGCCGATTCATTATCTCAAAAAAATCAGTTGCTACGACAATTAACGACATTACAACAAGATTTAAAAAAATATCAAGAAAATGGTGATATCGAGCAAGAAATAAGAACACTAAATAATATTGTTATTACTTACACTGAGTTAAGTGAATATCCTAAAGCACTCGAATATTTACAATTAGCTCAAACAAAACTCAATCAGTCAAATTTGTCGCCAGACAAAAAATCTTTTATTGAACCTGAACTATTAATTGCTCTAGGAACTATTTATGCTGATCAGGGTAATTATGCTCAAGTTTTAGAAATTACCAGAAAAATAGCCGAAATCCAAAATAGTCGCATAGGCTCGCTTGGCTCTGGAATTGGTGATGTACAGCGTACACCACAAAAAAAACCAGTGCAACCAGATATCAGGAAAGATGCCTATAGTCTTTATCTCATTGCTACCACACAGCAAAAACGTGGCAAAATTCGTGAAGCATTACGCACAGCCGAAGAAGTATTAAAAATGTTGAGAACAGTGGAAGAAAAAGAGGGAGAAAAAGAAGTTACTAAATTTATTAATACCTTACGTCAGCAGCTATAAGAAAAATAGGCTCTTCCCTAGATATGATGCTAAAGTTTAAAATCAAATTAAGGATTTGCCTATTTAATTATTAATTAAAGTGCTTGAAAATTCTCGATTGTCAAGAACAATTCCTCATCAGCTTGTTGAAAGCTGTAGTCGATGCTAATTTGGGTGGGATAACCAAGCTTGCGATTATACTGTACATCAATTCTGTCTGCTTTGCGGGCGATCGCATCGGCAATCACATTAAATAATTTGGGAATTGTTTTATACCTTTCAAAAAATTCTGGGTTGCTAACTGGCTCACCTGTAGTTGTAGTGATAGATGTTGCAATTCCATTTTTCACAGTAATAATTACAGGCCCTCTAGCTGCTGGCGCACAGAAGCAACTGTTACTAAGTGTATAACGGTAATTACGAATATTTTGCTGATTCCATAAACGGCGAGATTTGATCAAATTAGCTACAGGTTTTTGTGCTATCTCTACAGCCGATTGAGATATAGCTGGTGTATTTAAACTTAAAGGCATTAATAATCCTGCGCTAATCACCAAAGGCCAGCGCAGTTGTCTCCACTGAATATTTATATTGTTCAACATTGGATAAACCTCCAAGTGTATTTGCGGTTACATTGCTTTATAAAACACTTAGAAATTTATGGCTTAATAGTTAACTTGTCAAGTTACCTAGGCTACATATTTACTGGCTTTTTCGATACATCCCAAATATCTTGCTTTATTTGCTCTTTTTCAACTAAGAACTGAATTTTTATTGGTAATTTTAACGATGGTCGCACAGACCATAATTCTTCATCTAATAATTCTCTTTCTAAAGTAATATAAATCATTAATTTCTCCTGAATAAGTTTTAAATAACTAATTATTTAATAAGATTTATTCTTCAGCTTTTTGATAGATTAACTTGCAGCAAATTTAGATAAAACATTAAATAAACACTACTTATATTTAGAATAAAATAGCTTTTTAAATTTAATTTACGATAAATCGATAGACAAACCGTATATTATGTAGATAATATCTCATAGACTGTTAAAAAAATCAAGTCATTAGCAATGCAATGAAGCAATTTATTGATGAGTAATGTAGTTGAGAAATGTTCATTGGGATAAATATATGGCAGGTAAATTAGAAGGAAAAGTAGCAATTATTACTGGGGCTTCTGCGGGGATAGGTAAAGCAACTGCGATCGCCCTAGCCGCAGAAGGAGCGCAAGTAGTGATTGCTGCAAGGCGTTCTGAGCGATTAGATACAGTAGTGCAAAAGATTACGGAGAATGGTGGCAAAGCATTACCGATAGTTACAGATGTTACCGATGAAGCCCAAGTCAAAAATTTGGTAGATAAAGCGATCGCTGCCTGGGGAAGAGTTGATATCTTAGTCAACAATGCCGGGATTGCTGTTGTTGGCGAGATTGACGGCGGTAACACAGCAAGTTGGCTGCGAATGATTGATGTCAACGTTTTGGGTGTGCTGTATGCAACACACGCCGTTTTGCCAATTTTGAAAACGCAAAATTCTGGACATATCGTCAATATCTCCTCTGTGGCTGGACGCACAGCTAGAGCCGGGATTGGGATCTACAACGCCACCAAATGGGGTGTCAATGGTTTTTCGGAAGCATTACGTCAAGAAGTTTACCAACACAACATCCGCGTCACCATCATCGAACCCGGTTTAGTGGATACAGAAATCAACGACTTGATTGACGACCCCATCGCCAAGCAACGTAGTGAAGAACGACGTAAAACCGTCACCCCACTAGAAAGCGAAGATATAGCCGCAGCTATTGTCTATGCAGTCACTCAACCGCCACGGGTGAATGTCAATGAAATTCTCATCCGTCCCACACAACAGGGATGGTAATCAATTCCGCAACATTATTGGAAATTACAAAAATATGACCACTCCAACTACAGCATCTACCTGGGAACAGTTATTTGAAATTGCCCAAAAACACACCCCAGCGCGGCGGGTACGGCGACCAGGACAGTCTCCTTCAACTGCACCTATTCCTAGCAGTCTGGATAAACTACCACCAGAAACCACACCACCCGTATTGCTTTACCGCGATACGAATTCCTGGTGTCCTTTTTGTGAAAGAGTGTGGTTTGCTTTAGAAGAAAAACAAATTCCCTTTGAAACAGAGTTTATTGACTTAAGCAATAAACCCAAATGGTATACGGATTTAGTTCCCACAACCCTTGTCCCAGCCGCCAAAATTGCAGGTGAGTTAGTCTACGAATCTAAAGATATTCTCTTAGCTTTAGAAGCCAGATTTCCTAGTCCTTCCCTACTTCCTGAAAACCCAGAAGAAAACGCTGTAGCTAGACAGTGGGTGGAAGATGCAGAGACTAATGGTTTTCGCAATCTTGCTTATAAATTCTTACGAGAAACTCCAACAGATGCGGATGAGTTAGCTAATTTACAAGCTACCTTTGAAGCGAAATTAGAAGAACTTGAGCAAACTTTAGGCAAATATCCAGGCCCCTACTTTTTATCAACCTTTAGCCTAGTTGATATTATGTATAGCCCCCATCTAGATAGACTAGCGGCGAATTTACCTGTGTATCGGGGCTATCAAATCAAAGGAAATCCCCGCTTCCCACGGATTAATGCTTGGTTTGCAGCGTTAAATCAACGTCCTGCTTATCAGCGGGTGAGATCAGATGACACCACCAATAATTTACTCTTGCGGCGAAGATTTGGTATTGAACCAACTGGAAACGCTTTACCTTTGGATGTAGCAGATATTACCGCTATTCAATATCGCGCCGAAGCAGCAGAAAGACTCAGTGATAACCATGAAGTTGCGATCGCAGATATTATCAAAAATTCTGGTGTGCAAGCACTCGCCGTAGATGGTGATATTACCACAGTCAAAGAATCAGTAGACTTGCATTTAAGACTGTTGGCAGAATACCTGATTCATGGAGATAGCGCACCCTTACCAGGAGGAAGAACTGGGGGCAAAAATAGTATAGAAACCACAATATCAGCAGTTGGTGCGATCGCTCTTGCCTATGTAAGAAATCGCGTTTGTGCGCCTCGTGATATGAGTGCAGGTGCAGCCACCGCATTCCGCGCCGCAGCAGATAAAGTTTTGGCCTCTCTGTATTAAATTCATAAAAATGGGAAGTAGTAATTTCTACTTCCCAAATAACCGTAACCGCAAATTTTATAAATTACTCTGAAAAAAACTTGATTGTGGCGTTGTATCTAGAGCAGCCATTCAGTAGTCAAAAACCTATATCTGTCATGGCGTTTAACTCCTCTCTCCGCGTCGGTTACCCCTCTTCTGTCACTTTCCGAAATAAGCAAGTAGTAAATAAATGAAATTATCCAGAAGAGAAAAAAGGTTTAAATTGGTTCATTGTAAAAATTAGGTGATTAAATCCAAGCAATAAATCGGAATTGG
>NZ_JADEWI010000071.1 GCF_015207705.1 Nostoc sp. LEGE 06077 | reverse complement strand
CCAATTCCGATTTATTGCTTGGATTTAATCACCTAATTTTTACAATGAACCAATTTAAACCTTTTTTCTCTTCTGGATAATTTCATTTATTTACTACTTGCTTATTTCGGAAAGTGACAGAAGAGGGTTATGTAACTCGCGTTTATCCAAGAATGCGCGGTGAACGCAAACGCCCTACAGGTAAACCAATAACTTGGAATGGTGTACCTCTAAATACTTTTACAATCAAAAATCCAGTTAAAGGTGAAGCAGAAGTTACGTTGGCTCCCCCTGTTGTTTCCCGTGCAGGGTTGTTAGGTATTCAATCAGTAGCTAAAGATCGGCGATATGTAGTAGATCGAATCCAGTTTAATCCGCAGAAAAGAACAATGACTATTCAAGCAACACCTTATTAACGTGAGTTCGACGGATGTCAAAAACCCCTCTCCAAACCTCTCCCCCACGGTGAGAGAGGCTTTGAAACCTTGAATTTTTTGTTCAAAATTAGGAAAGTTTAAGCCCCTCTCCGCGTCAAAGAGGGGTTGGGGAGAGGTTCATCAAACTCACGTTAGCTTGAGGTAATACTTAAAGCCATACCTTGACGCATTGCACGCTTGCGATCGCTTTTTCGAGTTCCTCCAGCCATTTGATACTCATGGCTATTATTGCCAAATTTGTAAGCAATTCCACGCAAAATATTTTCTGAATAATCTGCTAAATGTTCCTCATTTTCCACAATCTGGGTTAATAAAACATCAATACTAGAAAGAGTAGTATTATACACTTCCAGTAATTGTCTCATCTTTTCTATTTTTTCAGTATAATCTGTGACTGTTAATCCTTCCCCTACATCCAAAGTTGGACTGATAGATTTAATACTGGCTAGACGCATTTCGGCTTTTTCGAGAATACGTGAAGTGCGCTTTCTTCTTGACATAATTAATACTCATCTTTTGAGTTTACCATTACTCTATGGTGAACAATTGTATAAAAAGTTGCCATACGTAAAAATATGGATTTTTGTTAAATAATCAATGTTAAAGCGGAAACTACTACAGGTTGAGGGAAACACGGAAATGTAAAAGCAGAAGTTACTTCCAGGAAAACAAAAGTTAGTTTTCTTAAAGCAGAAGTTACTTCAAGAACAACAAAAGTTACTTCCGGGAAAGCAGAAGTTATTTCCGGGAAAGCAGAAGTAACTTCTGGAAAAGCGGAAGTTACTTTAGATAGCATCAAATTTGAGTTGGCGATGCCTGCGGCGGGCGTAGCTATCACCCTACTATATAAAAATGTAGTGTTTGCAAAAGTGCGATCGCTTGAGCTTTTGTAGGATATGCCCTTAAATCCCCTTGAAAAAACACAAGTCAAAAATTTGCAGTCTGAAACCGTATCCCGCCTAGAACTAAAGTTCCAGGCTCATAGCCAAAGTCCACGCTTTGTGGACTGGAATGTATTTCTGGTTGAGTCATCTTCAGATGACTTGCGCTATGAGACTCGGAATTCATTCCGAGGCGGGACAAATGCACTAAACGAATATTTATTTGTGTGTACACCAATAGCTTTCCAAGGGGGGATTAAGGGGGGTAATTTGACTTGTATATACACCACAGCTTTTTAAAGGGAGTTGGGGGATCTTAAATCTTCCGCCACCAACAAGCAAACTTTAAAAACATCCTCTAAACTTCTCAATTTTCCCAAACCAAATCAAATTGCAATATGCAGAAAATTCTTACCAGTGTATTAGCTGCGTGTGTTTATCTAACGCCCTTAACAGTGACACTCATAGCTCAACCCAGTCGGGGAGAAACTGAAACACCCCAAGCACAAACAACTGAAAAACTACTACAACAGGCGATACAAAAGGGAAAACAACAGGAATATCAACAAGCCATCCCCATATTCCAGCAAGTTTTGGTTATGGCACGAGAACTAAAAGACCAAAAACTAGAAGGAATTGCACTTTTGGGGCTTGGGTTTTGCTACGACGCATCAGGAGAAAAGAAGAAAGCACTATCATTTTACAACCAAGCTCTGCCTCTATGGCGTACACAGGGCAATCGCTCTGGAGAAGCTGCTACTCTTAATAACATTGGTGGAGTCTACAACACATTAAGAAAAAAGCAACAAGCCTTGTCATTTTACAACCAAGCTCTGCCATTATGGCGTGCGGTGGATGATCGCGCAGGCGTTGCCAAAACTCTCTATAACATTGGTACAGTCTACGACGATTTAGGAAAAAAGCAGCAAGCATTGTCATTTTACAACCAAGCTTTGCCCCTATATCGTGCCGTAGGCGATCATGCAGGCATTGCCAGAACTCTCACTAACATTAGTACAGTCTACGACGATTTAGGAGAAAAGCAGCAAGCCCTGTCATTTTACAACCAAGCTCTGCCATTATGGCGTGCTGTGGGCGATCGCTCTGGGGAAGCCAAAACTCTTAATAACATTGGTGCAGTCTACAACGCATTAGGAGAAAAGCAGCAGGCATTGTCATTTTACAACCAAGCTCTGCCCCTCAGACGCGCAGTTGGAGATCGCGTAGGTGTTGCTACTACTCTCAATAACATTGGTGCAGTCTACAACGCATTAGGAGAAAAGCAGCAAGCATTGTCATATTTTAACCAAGCTCTGCTCCTATATCGTGGCGTGGGTGATCGCGCAGGCGTTGCCACTACTCTTAATAACATTGGTGCTGTCTACGACGCATTAGGAGAAAAGCAGCAGGCATTGTCATTTTACAACCAAGCTCTGCCCATACATCGTGCCGTAGGCGATCGTGCTATGGAAACTGTTACTCTCAATAACATTGGTGCAGTTTACAACGCATTAGGAGAAAATCAGAAAGCACTGTCATTTCACAACCAGGCTCTGACCCTTAGACGTGCAGTGGGCGATCGCGCAGGCGTTGCCATTACTCTCAATAACATTGGTAAAGTCTACTCCGATTTAGGAAAAAAGCAGCAGGCATTGTCATTTTACAACCAAGCTCTGCCCCGGTGGCGTGCGGTGGGTGATCGCTCTGGGGAAGCTACTACTCTCAATAACATTGGTTCAATCTACGACGATTTAGGAGAAAAGCAGCAGGCATTGTCATTTTACAATCAAGCTCTGCCCATACATCGTGCCGTGGGTGATCGCAATGGGGAAGCGGTTATATTGGGTAATAGAGGTATATTTTTTCAAAATACAAATCGACCAAGTGAAGCTATTACTGATTTAGAAAAATCTTTGCAAATCAACTTAGAATTACGTCGGGGTTTACAGCAAGAAAATCGCCAAAAGTTTTTACAGCAAAATGACGCGAGTGCAACTGCTTTAGTCAATGTCTTGATTGATCAAAAGAAATATGACCAAGCTTTTGCCTGGGTTAACCTTTTCAGCACTTCTGATTTAGCTGATTACAATCGTCTAATTAATGCCAAAGTTGCTAACCCCAAAGCACAAAAAGCTATTGATAAATGGAATCAAAAAAATCAACAACTTGAATCTCAACGACAACAACTGCAAAATAATTCGTCCCCAGATTTTGCTCAACAGTTTCGTCAATTAGAAACACAAGTCTATCAAGAAGCCGCAGAAATATCTCGCCAATTTCCCGAAGTTGCAGAACTATTTGAAACCACACCCGCAGATATTGAAAAGCTTAAATCATCCATCCCCGCCGACACGGTGGTAATTCAACCAGTTTTGCTGACAGGTCTGCAAAATATACCAAAGCCTTTAGCAATATTTGTCTTAACTAAAAATAAAGTAAACGTTATTAAAACATCAATTAAGCCTAATGAATTTGATCAACTGCTCACCCAATATTTAGAGCAATTAGAAAATGACGGTGATCCTGACTACGCAGAAAATAGCGTTAAATTATATGATATTCTCATTCGACCTGTAGAAGCTGAAATCCAAAAATTGCAACCCAAGCAATTAAGCATCATCGCCACAGGTAAATTCAGCTATCTACCTTTTGAAACCCTCAGAGACAGCAAAACAGACAAGTATTTGATCCAAAAATATCCCGTCAATTATCTGACCCGCATTTCCACAAGCTCTTTAGGTTCACCAAAAGAAACTACAAGCCAACCACCAAAAGTTTTGGCTTTTGGTAATCCTGTACCTCGTGAAACACAAAATTTACCAGGTGCAGAAACAGAAGTTAAGGAAATTACAAATAAATTACCAGGAAGTGAAGCTTATCTTGGCAGTAAAGCCACCCTGGCAAATTTCAAAAATCAAGCCTTACGCTTTAATTTTATCCATTTAGCAACTCATGGCTGCTTCCAAAATGCCGACTGTACAACAATAAATTTAAAAAATAATTCATTGCTGTTTGCCGATGCACAGTTTAACATTGCCGATGCAGCATTTTTAGGTTTAAAAGGTACACAATTATTAACCCTGAGTGCTTGTCAAACTGCCAAAAAAATTGAGGATAAAGGTGTAGGTATTGCTGGTGTTGCTTATATATTTGAACGCGCTGGCGCTAAAGCAGTGATGGCGAGTTTGTGGGCGGTTGAAGACGAATCAACCCAAAAACTCATGGTTGATTTTTATACAAATCTCCAGCAAGGTAAGAGTAAAGGAGAAGCACTACAACAAGCCAAGTTACAGCAAATTGAGCGTCATCCCTTTTATTGGTCGCCATTTGTCATAATTGGCGATGCGCGGTGAATTTGTAGAGGCGAACGGCCGTTCGCCCTATTGGATGAAATTCTTTATTAATGCGTAAGTAAGAGCAAATGTTTGTAGGGGTGAATGTTTGTAGGGGCGACCATTTGTAGGGGAGGGGCGAACGGCCGTTCGCCCTATTGGATGAAATTCTTTATTAATGCGTAAGTAAGAGCAAATGTTTGTAAGGGCGAACGTTTGTAGGAACGACCATTTATTTGTAGGGGCGAACGGCCGTTCGCCCCTACTATAATGATCACCAAATATCTGGATGAATTTCTTTATTAATGCGTAAGTCTTATTTATGATGATTTCTACTCAACGCATAATTTATTGTATAAATCCAACGTGCGATCGCCCGGCTAATTCTATAGAAGAGCGCATCTGTACCAATTGTCAAACTCCTTTAATTCACCGTTACCTCTGGGCTACTGGCACTTTAGCCGCCAACATCTTACCAGAAACCCAAGTTGCAAAGCGATATGAAGTTATTCAACAACAAATATGGTTAGATACTCAACCAGGGCTACCACCAGAAACTTTACAAGACTTACCACAAGCTGTTATTCCTTACTTAAAGCTATATCAGCAGCAGTTACATCTTCCCCAAGTCTATGGGGTTGCTTTTTTTGAGGATGAAGATGATATTCTGTTGCTAGAAAATGTGCCGATAGATGCAACAGGCAATCTTTACCCCATCATGACTGATGCTTGGGAACAAGCCACAGCAGTTAGACAAGTTTATTGGCTATGGCAAATTCTCCAACTTTGGCAACCCTTAGCAGAACAGGGAGTTGAGCAAAGTTTAATCATTCCCGATAACTTAAGAATGCAAGGTTGGTGTGTGCGGTTGTTAGAACTCCATCCCACCCCAGCCGATGAAAAACCCAGCTTGTATGATTTAGGAAAATCTTGGCAGTCTTTGATAGCATTAGCTCAACCACAGATAGCTCAATCATTGCAGAAGATAGTTGAGCAAATGTGCGATCGCGCAGTAGATTTAGAAACTATCACCACTCAACTGAATACGCTGTTACTCTCAGCCGCCGCCGAGTTACCCCTCAGTCTTCAAGTTGCAGGCGCAACAGACATCGGCACAGAACTCACCCAAAACGAAGACACTTGCTATCCCAGTACCGATGAACCATATAATCCACTCATGCCACGCTTATCGATGGTTTGTGATGGTATTGGTGGACACCAAGGTGGTGAAGTTGCCAGCCAAATGGCAGTACAATCTTTAAAATTGCAAATTCGTGCCTTATTAGCAGAAGTCGCCGAACAAACTGAACCTGTAGCGCCAAAATTATTGCAAGAACAGCTAGAAGCCAGTTTGCGGGTAGTCAATAATTTAATTTCTTCCCGCAATGATGAACAGAAACGCCAAGGTAGAGAACGGATGGCGACAACCTTGGTGATGGCGTTGCAATTACCCCAAAGAATCGCCACAATCTCAGGATGGACATCTGATAACGCCCATGAACTTTATTTAGCCAATATAGGAGATAGCCGCGCTTACTGGATAACCCGTAACTACTGCCAATTACTCACCGTAGATGATGATGTAGCTTGGCGAGAAGTCCGCTATGGCAGAAGTTTATATCGTCAAGCACTCCAGAGACAAGATGCAACGGCTTTAACTCAAGCTTTAGGCACAAAAGATGCTGAATCTTTGCGAATATCAGTTCAAAGATTCATCATTGATGAAGAAGGTTTATTACTGCTGTGTTCTGATGGTTTAAGTGATAACGATTGGGTGGAAAATTCTTGGCAAGATTTTGCTATCCCTGTGTTAGCAGGTGAAGTTTCCCTTGCCGAAACCGTGCAGAATTTAATTAATCTTGCCAACCAAAAAAATGGACATGATAATACTTCTGTTGTTCTCACTCTTTGTCGGCTGTCTAAAGAATACTTAGTCCCAGTGACTTTATTATCACCACCAGAAGAGATTGTCGAACCAGAAACACCAGAAGTAGAAGAACCGGCTTTGACAGAAAGCGCCCAAGCTTTATTAGACTTGGATTTGACAGAAGAACCAACTCCGCCAATACCCACACCAATCAAAAAATCTCATCGACGTAAGCCTTTAGTAAACGTTGGCGGATTATTAGCCGTTTTAGTTGGCGCAACAACTCTGGGATTATTCGCTTGGTGGCTACTAAATCCTCAAACCTTTCAACAAATGTGTGGAAAATTACCCCAACCAATACAGTCAGCTTGTCCACAGCGCCAGTAATCAAAACTCACACTATTTACACCCCTTCTCTCCACTCTTCCTGCCCCCCTGCGGCCTATTTGTATCAAACTTAAAGTGAAACGGTATAAGTTCTCTGACTGTCAAACACAGCATCTAGGAACGTAATATCCATTTGATGTAGAATTGGAACTGTCGTGAAAGCGCACAGAAAAACTAAAATAACGCGATATGCGACTTATTTTTTAAAACCCCTCTCCAAACCTCTCCCCGCAACGGAGAGAGGCTTTAATTCTTACTACCCTTCCTTTGTAGGGAAGGGGTTGGGGGTTAGGTTTGAGATAAAGTCGCACATTGCGTAAAATAAGTCTTTCTTAGCCTATTAGCAGACAAATCCTCAAACAGCGCTTCTGAGACACCCGTAAGCGTGGACAAGTGCAATGAGGAAAAAAAACAGTCAGAGATTTGTCGCTGATGATGATTAAAGCCTGCACGGTCAGGCTTTGTTTGTATAAAAGTTGCAAACGTATATAATAGAACGTTTGTTTTGATTAGATGGGGAAAATAACTGTTCTCAACAGTTGATTTTTCAACCAGCACGTTCGATAAGGGATGGCTGTGGAGATGCTTGTGGAACCGCAAAAGCTAGGTGTAAATGTTCTTATGAAAGTTGGCGATCGCGTCCGTGTTAATCAATCGGTAGTAGTCTACCATCATCCTGAACATCGCTCTCAAGCTTTTGACCTCAAAGGCTCAGAAGGCGAAATTGTGGATATTGTGACTCAATGGCAAGGTAGACCTGTTAGTGCCAACTTGCCAGTATTAGTTCAGTTTAGTAAAAAATTTAAAGCCCACTTGCGCGAGAATGAGTTAGAAATTATCTAAACTTCTCAAAAGCGGCGAAGGAACCACCGAAAAATGTTGAGTTCGCCGCGCATTTTTTTGAGTTCTTGACGGTGATATTCTGCTTCAGCCTCATACCATTCACAATAACGCTGAAACTCTAAGCGTTGCTGGACTTCATAATAAAATTCATGGGTGGTTTGGTAAGCATTAAAAGTTTCTTCAACTTCAGGTTGCCGAGATGGAATAATATGAGGTAATTCTTGGCGCATGATTCTCACAACATAGTGTGCTGAGTTTTGAGATATTAAACAACCAAAACTTTCAGACTATTGAAATTATAGCTATTAGCAATAACTGGCTACTACTCAACAATTTTTACAGCCAACCACGTAAGCCATAAATAAAACTACCAATATATTCTTTCAAAGCACTAGTAAATTGATGTAGGTTATCTGTGTCGGGTAATAAATTGAGTAATGCCGCTTTGGGTGTGCTAACCAGTTCTTGCAGGTCGTTTTGAGTCACAAGAAAATCCGTCGGTGCAGGAGTAGCATCAATACCTTGACGTTGGAAAATTTTCAGCGATCGCGGCATATGCATAGCCGAAGTTACCAATAATACTTTTTGAATCCCACGATACTGCAAAATTTTCTTGACATTCACCGCATTTTGATAAGTATTGAGGGAATCAGGGTCTTGAATAATTGCCTGTGATGGTACACCAATTTCGGTCAAAATACTCGCCATATCTGCCGATTCTGCTGTACCGCCATTGCGCCAATCAACACGACCACCACTTGTAATAATTAAAGGCGCTTTTTTTTGGCGATATAGCTTTGCTGCATAAATTATGCGATCGCCTTGTTCACTTAAATCAACATCAGGTCGAGGAAAAAAGGCTGATTTAGTTGCACCGCCCAAAACCACAATTGCTTCAGCACTTGGCATTTGCTGAGGTGGGAGATTTTGCCATTCGAGCGATCGCACCAACGCCTTAGCCACCCAAGCATTACTACAAAGCAATAATAAGCTTAAAGAAAAGGCGATCGCTGCTGTGGCGATGCGCGGTTGTTTCCATACTGTGATTAAAGCCACTACTAAACTCACACTGGCTAATCCCAAGGGATAAAAAAACAGTGGTAACAACTTGGAAAGGTATAAAAACATAATTGGTTATTATATGTAACTTCAAAAATCCAAGTAAAAAGAAAAAAATCTTTTGACTTTTGACTTTTAACTTTTGCCTTTATTCATTACCTTTCCCAAAATCTAAAATTAATGCCTCTAGCGCGACGGAAGCGGCGAGTAGGCCTTCTTTTTTGCTGTTTAGTTGATCTTTCTTCTCCCTCTTCTACAGTTTCAATTGGTAGCTGAGTTCTAACTTCTTCTTTGCTACCCCACCAAGCAATAATCCAGCCGCCACCAATAGCACCTATTCCCCCTAGCAAGATACTCATCGGTGCTGAATAACCCAACCAGACAAAACCTAGTAAGAACAATAGCCAATATTTAAGTCCAGCATCAATGCCATCAGAAGATGGTACTGTTGGGGCTTGAGGACTATTTTTACTAGCATTGGTAATCCAACCCAAGGTAAACCCACTCAGAATTCCCAAGAAAATGCTCAGGGATGCAGGTGAACCCGTCAGTATTAAGATGAACGTTAAAAATGACCCAAAGATTAATTGCGAAATAAAATCAGGGGTGAAATTAAATAAGTTGTTATTTTTAGCCATGAGTTCAGTAAGGGTATAAGGGTATAGGGGTGTAAGGGTGTAGGGGTAGGGAGAAAATTTTAACTAATACCTTACCCCCTTACCCTTTAAACCCTGTTCTCGCTCAGAAGTTTTAATTGTGTCTCGTTTGCTTGAGTGGTATCCCAAGTATGAACGTATGGTGTTTCTGCTTCAGTAAAAGCTTCAGCTTGTTTGAGTTGTGATGCTAATAAATCTACCGTAGCGTCAGCAATATCACCAGTCCGGTTGATCAGCCGTTCTTGAATTACTTCAACGGGTGCTGTGCAGTGAATAATCTGGAGAGGAAGTTGATACTTTTGTGCTTTGGCGATCGCTTCTTGGCGATATTGTTGTTGGTCATACTTGGCATCTAAAATCACCGTGAAACCTTGATTAGCTAGTATAGTTCCCAAGTTCAACAACCGTGTATATGTTTTCTGCGTCATTTCTGGCGTATACAAATCATCTCCACCACGTTCCGACAAAGAAATTCCCCCCAAATGCTTACGCACCGCATCTGAGCGAATGTGAATCGCATTAAATTGTCGAGCTAAATATTTGGCGGTTGTACTCTTACCAGAACCTGACAAACCCGACATTAAAATCAGCTTTCCTTGTTTGGATTGAGTATATTCCCAAGCCAGCTTGTAATACTTGGCTGCGGTTTTTGCCGCTTCTTGTTTAACTTCTGCTGGTACACCAGGATCATCCAGTAAAAATGACGTTACTTTTGCCCTTACATAAGACTGTCGATTTAAATATATAGGTAATACTTCCAAGCCTTCCCAATCGCCAGTCTGCTCTAAATAAGTATTTAAATAAGCATTACTTAAGTCTGAACGCTGCTGTGCTTCCAAATCCATCACCGCATAAGCAATATCGAACATGACATCAACAAAGCGGAAGGGTTCGTTAAACTCTATGCAGTCAAATAACAAAATTTTATCTTGCCATAGACAAATATTGCGGAGGTGTAAGTCTCCATGACATTCCCGAATATAGTTATTTTGAATTCTCTGGTGAAATAGTTCTTGTCTTTCAGCAAAAAATTTATCTGTATAAGCTTTGCAGTCATCAAATTGCTGCTGTGTCTGGGGGCCACCGATATATTTCTCGGTTTGCTCGTAATTTTCATCAAATGCTGCTCGTACTTGCGATACTTCGCCAAAACTGCGAATGTAATCATTTGTCTCGGTTTTGGCGTGGTACTGCGCTACAATCCGTCCTAATTCTGCTAAGTGAGCCTCAGTTAACTTGCCCTGTGCAAACAAGTTGCTTAATAGTGTTTCTTGGGGAAACTCACGCATTTTAACTGCGTACTCTACAACTTCTCCTGTTCCCCCTAAATGATATTCTTCTCCTTCTAGAGTTATGGGTAACACTTCCAAATACAGTTCAGCTGCTCCCCGTTTATTTAAGCGCAACTCTTCCTGACAAAAATGCTGCCGCTTCTCCAAAGTTGAAAAATCCAAAAACCCAAAATTCACTGGTTTCTTCAGCTTGTAGGCGTAATCTCCCGTCAGCAGCACATAAGAAACGTGGGTTTGACTGAGTTGAATAGGTTCTCTTACAGGGTGGGGATAAAATCCGGGCTGTAACATCTGCTGAATTAAAGCTGGAAGAGTTACTTCTGTCATATTGCCAGTATTAGTTTTTAAACCGCAGATTATTATCTCAAATCATCGGCGGTTGCAATTTTTAATTTAAATATTCACGTTTGTAGCTTAACAAAAAACCAGGGTGTTACCCCTGGCATCATCAGCAATTATCACAAATTTGGAGTGTTGTTAAAGACAGGCCATACACCTGTTCTAACCTTGATTATTACCAGCATAAAAACTCAAGTGGTAAGGTGTACCCTTGGCTGGATGAACTTGAACTTCCTTTAAAACTGTTTTACCCGTCCACTCAAGATCGGGAATGCTGAGTTCAATTTCTGTCTTGTTAACCGCAGCTTTTTTCAGCAGGCGTTCAACAACTTTGGCATCAATTACCAAAGAAATAGATTCTGTACCGTTATGTCCGTACAAATTGGCGGGGATTAAACCAGAACGACGTAAAGCATTTGGTTTACTGCCTTCTGGGCGCTTTTGAGATTCAACTGTCACAGCCATGTTATTTGTCCTTTGTCAATGGTCGATGGTCGATGGTCAATGGTCAATGGACTATTGACTAAATACTATGCACTCAGCAAGGAGGCGGGTGTGCCGTCTGCGTGCAGTAATGCACGTTTGGGGCCGTGAATGGGGTCTTCTACAATTATGGTTTGATCGCGGCTTGCGCCTAAAGAGACGATCGCAATCGGCACTTCCATTAATTCGGCTAAGTATTTGAGGTAGTCGAGGGCTTGCTGTGGCAAGTCTTCGAGGGTACGACAGTCACTTGTAGACTGCTGCCATCCTGGTAAGGTTTTGTAGATGGGGCGACAACGAGCAAACTGACGGGAACTAGTGGGGAAGTGTTCGCAACGTTCACCATCTATGTCATAGGCGACACAAACTTGAATTTCCTCTAATTCGTCGAGAACATCAAGTTTGGTAATTGCCATACAGTCCATACCGTTGATGCGGACGGCATAGCGACCAATTACCGCATCAAACCAACCGCAGCGCCGTTTACGTCCAGTGGTTGTCCCAAATTCCGCACCGCGATCGCACAGATGCTCTCCTAAGTCTCCACTCAACTCTGTGGGAAAAGGCCCTTCTCCCACACGGGTTGTATAGGCTTTAGATACGCCAATTACCCGATCTATCATTGTCGGCCCTAGCCCTGTCCCAACGCAAGCCCCACCAGCTACGGGGTTAGAGGAGGTAACATAGGGATAAGTCCCATGATCTAAGTCTAGGAGTGTACCTTGCGCTCCTTCAAATAAAATGTTGCGTCGCCGTAAAATGGCATCGTATATTTTCAACGATGTATCAATCACGTAAGGACGCAAGCGATCGGCATAGACCAAGTATTCGTCAATTACTTGCTTGGGGTCTAAGGGCGGTAGGTTGTAAAGCTTTTCTAAAAGGACGTTTTTATAATTGATTGTCCACTCTAATTGGTCGCGCAGGCCTTCTGAGTCCATCAAATCTAAAACTCTGATGCCTGTACGCTCTGATTTATCAGCATAAGTTGGGCCAATTCCTCGACCTGTAGTGCCGATTTTATGGGTTCCCCGCCGTTCTTCTGATGCTTTGTCAATTAACCGATGGTAAGGCATCGTGACGTGGGCTGTCTCAGAGATCAACAGTTTGGCAGTGGAAATATTCAGTGTTTCTAGTTGGTCGAGTTCTGCAATCAAAACCTGTGGATCAATGACTGTCCCACAGCCAATGATGCACTCGGTATCTGGATACAAAATACCAGAGGGAATCAGGTGGAGTTTAAAAGTTTGTTTCTGGACTACAATTGTATGCCCAGCATTGACACCCCCTTGGTAACGTACCACTACATCTGCGGAGCGGCTGAGTAAGTCAGTGATTTTGCCTTTCCCTTCGTCGCCCCACTGAGCACCTATGACAATGACGTTAGCCAAGCGTTTATATTATGAGGTAAAGTTTCCACAAATTGCTATTCTATACATATACTGCAAATTATGTCAAGGAAATCGGTGCAAACTGATATTTTTGTGGCGTTTTATATTTTCTAGCAGGGGAAAGGGAATAGGGAACAGGGAACAGAGTTGAAAGTCTCTTAGTGTATTAATTTTGCCGTCAATTCTGTATTTTATTCGCGTGGATACCGCTATAGTTTTTCTTCTCAATAAACAAGTACAAAAAAACCTATTGTTTATACTTGTTTAACAGTAAAAATACTTTCAAAGTCTCAATTAATACTAATTAAATCTTCAGAAGTTATGTAAATGCTAGTTAGAAAATCTTGAATTTTATTAATTAACCGTAGCTTTACAGAATCTTACTCTCGGTATAGATTTTTCTTTTTAATGTTTTTGTTAATATTATTGAAATTTTCTAAAATAAACTACTATGGCTTTACACGCTGAATTACATAGGCATTTGGGCGGTTCGGTTGTACCGCGTGTTTTATGGAGATATTTTGAACGGCATTCTACAGAATTAAGTTCTCGCTTTGCTAACTATGGAGAATTTGAAGATTTTTATACCAAACCCCGCAACACTTTAGATGAATATTTAGAATTGCATACTTTAGTAGAAAGTGTGCAAACTGTAGAGACTTTGCCTTACTTTATTTATCGCTTAGTACGGGGTGCTTATATATTTGAAAATTTGGCTTATCTTGAACTGCGCTATACCCCATACCTACGAACACCAGAACATCTGAGTCAATCGCAAAGAATTGACAAAATGGCAGAAATTGTGGACGTAGTTGGTAAAGCCAGTCATATCCAAGAATGCCCAATTGTGACTAGCCAAATTTTGTGTATGCACACGCGCCTACCATTCGAGGTAAATAAGGCAATTATTGATTTGGCGGTGCAGAACAGACAGTATGTATGTGCAATAGATGTTGCAGGGGGTGATAGCTACTATGCCGATCGCCTGGAAGAATGGATTAGTCTGTATGATTATGCGCGATCGCAAGGCATTAATACCACCGGACATCTTTACGAAACCACCGCTGGTTGTTACCCAGAACTGTTACCTTATCTCAAGCGGATTGGTCACGGTATCCAAATTCCTTTGTTATATCCAGAATTATTGCCAGATATCGCTAGACGCGGGCAGTGTTTGGAGGTTTGCCCAACAACATACATCAAAACAGGCACTTTACAAGATATCCGCCAACTCAAATTAGTCTTTGACCGTTGTTTTGAGGCTGGGGTAGATATTGCCATTTGTACTGACAATGCTGGGTTACATAATGTCCGTTTGCCATTTGAATACGAAAATCTCTTGACTTACGACATTATTAGCTTTTCCCAGCTACAAGCTTGTCAGGATGCTGCTTTTCGCCATGCTTTTGCTTGGCCTTATAGCCACCGTCCGGCTTCGCTATTAAATGGTTTGCTACAGCCAGAAGCGCCGAAAGTGATGGCAATGAAAGATTTAGAGAGAAGGGGTTAGGGGTTAAAATATTCCCTACTCCCTAATCTCTGTTCCTGTTACACAGTAAGACCCTCGATCGCACCGCCGACTATTTTCCAGGCGATGAAACCACCTTTAATTTCCGCTACCTCGGTAAATCCAGCACCACGTAATATTTCTACTGCTTTGGTTGTTTGTTGGTCATTTTCGCCATACACATAGATATGGCGTTCTTGATGCAGAGAGAATTTAGCGCGGCTTTCTAGGCTATCGACGGGGATTTGAATTGCCCCAGAAATATGTGCGTAATTATAACTGTGGCGATCGCGCACATCAATAATTGTAAAAGCTGGTTGACCCCATTCCAAACGAGACTTCAATTCGTGAGCATCTGTGGCTAAGTTACTACTCATGAGCATTTTCCGCTTTTAACCTCACAAGCAATCTATCAACAATCGTCTTTTAATTGAGGTTTCTTTATAATTAATCCAAATTTATCTTTGGACAGAGAAAAATACTCATTCTATTCAAGAGTTGCTTGCTGCCCTAAACTGTAATTTATGGCATCTACTATTCAAGCTTTACCCACAGAAGTTGTATATCTCATTACGGCTGGCGAGGTGATTGACTCCTTGGCATCTGTAGTGAGGGAATTGGCAGAAAATTCTCTAGATGCAGGTGCAACCAGAATTGTCATTTACCTCTGGCCGCAACAGTGGCGTATCCGCGTTGCTGACAATGGTTATGGGATGAACCTAGAAGACTTGCAACAAGCTGCCACAGCCCATAGCACTAGTAAAATTCGCTCTAGTGATGATTTATGGAAAATTCACAGCTTGGGATTTCGGGGTGAAGCTTTGCACAGCTTGACGACTTTGGCAGAGTTAGAAATTTTGAGTCGTCCAGCCGATGGTAATTTAGGATGGCGGGTTGTTTATGGTGATGATGGCAAGGCGTTAAAAGTAGAAGCAACGGCGATCGCACCTGGTACAGTAGTCACAGTCTCTAATCTGTTTGGTAATTGCCTATCTCGCCGCCAAGGTTTACCCAGTGCAACGCAGCAAATTAAAGCTGTACAAGCGACGATTCATCAAATTGCCCTGTGTCATCCGCAAGTTACATGGCAACTTTGGCAAAATGACCGTCTATGGTTCACAATTTCCCCCGCCGCCACCACAGGACAACTACTGCCGCAAATTTTACCGCAAGTCCGCCAAGGTGATTTGCAAGAACTAAAACTCCAACTTCCCCACCTAGCACGGGCTGAACGCCCCGCTACCGCTAACAGCACTCAGCACTCAGCACTTAATTTAGTAGTCGGATTACCAGACCGTTGTCATCGCCATCGCCCAGACTGGATCAGAATAGCGATTAATGGCAGGATGGTAAAATCACCAGAAATTGAGCAGACGATTTTATCAGCGTTTCATCGGACATTACCACGCGATCGCTATCCCATTTGTTTATTACATCTAGAAATTTCTCCCGACCAAATCAACTGGAATCGCAATCCGGCAAAAACTGAAATATATCTCAATGAATTAAACTATTGGCAAGAGCAAATTACTCAAGCGATTGACCAAGCACTCCGCATTGATACTGCTCATTTTAAAGAAGCTGTCCACACAACCAGAGTGAGTAAATTACTCAAAGCCGCAGAAGCAAAAGGCGGCTATAACTTTCATCCCAAACCTGAAAACACTCAGCACTCATTAAAAGCTGTCGCCCAAGTTAGCAATACTTATATTGTGGCTGAACATTCTGGTGGGATGTGGCTAGTAGAACAGCATATTGCCCACGAGCGAGTATTGTATGAACAAATCTGTGATAATTGGCAACTCGTACCTGTAGAACCGTCAATTATTCTTTATCAATTATCACCAGCACAAGTTTCTCAACTACAACGCATTGGTTTAGAAATAGAAACCTTTGGTGAACAACTTTGGGCAGTGCGTAATATACCCGCCCAGTTACAGCAACGAGAAGACTGTGCAGAAGCGATTTTAGAACTCAGTTGGGGAGGAGATTTACAAGCGGCTCAAGTTGCTGTTGCTTGCCGTAGTGCGATTCGTAACGGCACACCACTTAACCTACAAGAAATGCAAACCCTGTTAGACCAATGGCAACGCACTCGTAACCCTCGCACCTGTCCCCACGGCAGACCGATTTATTTATCACTAGAAGAATCATCCTTAGCCCGATTTTTCCGCAGGCATTGGGTAATTGGCAAAAACCACGGAATATGAAAGTTAAAAAGCAAAAGGTAAAAGGCAAATTTCAAATTGATCTAATATCAATTTGAAAAATCATTCTGATAGATAGATTGAGCAAAAGGTTATAAAATAACTGTCTGACAATCCGAAATTGCTTGACTTAGGATTTTTTTTGCAGGCGAATCAATGTATTATAAATCTGCCTTTTTAAGTTATTGTCATTTTGAATTTCAACTGTAATCTTATTGAACCGTTCAATGCTTAAGCCATTTTCTTCAACTATTTTTTGAGAGCGATTACAGTAGTTAACAGCAATATCTCTGGCTTTGCGTGGTAAATTGTTAATACTTTTAGGGTCGTTACAAACAATCTGGGGAATTTCTCCGCCACCAATTAATTTTTTAATTTCTCCAAAGGCTTGTTGACGCGATGGTTCCATTGCTAAAACCGCTTGGGCATAGCTGACAATTTCATTATTGTTCACATCTGGAGTTTGAGCATCAGCTTTGGCTGTAAATGTTAAAGTGCCGGCTAACAAACTAGCACTAGCCATAACGCCAAAAAATAAATTTCTCGGTAATAAATTTTTCAGAGTATCTCGGAAAAACAAATTAGCAACTTTGTTCATAATGTCTGTGACACAGGACTCAATCTTAGGGGTGCGTTATTGATTGTGAATTATTTTTGGAGTGAGAAGTTCCAACGAAATTTCAGTGTACCGAAATTTTATATGTATTTTCAGTTGCCTTTACATATTTGACAAAGTTCAATTACTTTTGTTTGGAGTGTAGATATTTCGCCAGATCCTTGCTTAAGGCTGACTTCTAACTCCAAGAGTAGTGGTAAACAGGAAATTAGTTGCTGCACAGACAGAAATTTGACTTCTTGTTGTAAAAAGTAGATACGTTTAGGGTTGCTCACATCGGCGGCTTGAGCGATCGCTTGTGGGTTACGCTCACCGCTATCTGTAACAATTTTGACCCACAACCAAGTGCGAAATTGACCAATTAATGTTGCCACTATCCGCAATCCTGGTTCAGCCACATTTAGCAAGTCAGTCAACACAGTTAAAGCTTTGCCTGTATCTCCTGTTCTAATTGCTGCTGCTAATTGTAAACTATTTTGCGTAGTATTCCTGACTAATTTGCTAACAGTATCTACATCTAAAGGCTTTTTGCTCTCTAAATGATACAGCCGCAATTTCTCTAACTCGTTGTACAGCAGCCTTGTATCATTACCAACAGATTCGGCTAATAGTTCAGCCGTTTTTGCTGTGAGTTGCACTCCGACAGTTTGGGCTGCTTGCTGCACAGCTTGGATAATTAATTCGGTTTTCCAAGGGGGAATGAGAGAAAATTCCCGAAACTCCGTGGCGGATTGTTTTAGCAATTTTGTAGATTTCAGCCGTTCATCGGGTTTACTGCGGCTAGTAAGCAATAAAAAGGAATTTTCGGGAATTACTGGTAAAGTGCGCGTCAATTCTGCCAAAACGTTATCAGGACATTGTTGGCAGAGATTTGTATTCATCAGCCAAACCAAACGTCCACCAGCGCCAAAAGCCGGAGTCATCACTTGATTTAACGCGGCGATCGCTGTATCAGGTTGATCAGGCGCAAAATAAGAATAGTTAAAATCTGTCCACAGGGGATCTAAAATGCGATCGCGCAACAAATTAACTGCTTTTTCTATAGCAAAGTCATCTTCACCCCAGTAAACAAAGACTGGCATATATCAACCTCATAACATCTCAGTGACTAACAACGGTGAAATATTCAGACTTCAGACTTTTCCCCACTCCCCTTCCAAAATGTTAAATACTTTTTAAGTCAACTCAGTCACAATTGGATAATTTTCCCTAAAATCTATCAAGGAAGAACGTGAGGCTATTAAAGATTGGACGACAACTATCAAACTTACCTGAACCGGGTAGTGAGAATGACGCTACCAGAAGCATACAAGTCACAAGTTCAGCATATCCAGGAGTCTTCTAAATTCCAGCCCCATTCTGGAACCAGACAAGCAGCAGCATTTCCTGGTTATACACTTATTACTCCCACAGCAGATGACGCACCTGAAAACTCTGCTTTCTATGAAAAATTAGCAACTTACCAACAGCAAATTTTACAGTTACCTGTAAACCATAATTTGCTTGTCCCTTTACCACCTGCCAGTTTTCATTTAACTTTGGCGGACTTGATTTGGGATCATGCTTATCTTGATGCTTGTGAAAAAAATCCTCAATTTGAGGAAGAATTACGCTCTTGCTGTGCGGAAATCTTTCAACAATATCAACAATCCATAACATCGGGAACTAACCCAATTTACTGGCAAATGTTGGGATTGGTTGTGATGCCAAGAGCTTTGGGGGTTTGTTTAGTACCCAAAAATGAAAGTTGCTATGAACAAATAATTCAATTTCGTCGCAAAATTTATCAAAATCCCAAGTTGATTGCATTAGGGATTGAACAGCATTATCACCTAACAGCCCACATTACATTAGGCTATTTCGGTGATATTTCCTCAGATTTAGACCGCAACAAACTCAGTGATTTGCTTGCTGATTTGAATCAACAGTGGCTAGAAGATTCTCCCGAATTTCTTGTTCACCGTGTTGAGTTGCGGAAATTTGATGATATGACACATTATTACCGTGAACCAGACTGGCCGAGTTTAGATTTTTAAGTTTGTACCTAGCAAATTAGGCTAAAAAGGGATGGGGGGACAAAGATTAATTTTCTTTATCTCCCCATTTACATCAGTACTCATTTCAAAGTGCTAAGTGCTGAGTATAAATCCAGTAGTTACAAAGATTTGACTAATCAACATCATCCTAACGAAGTAACCCTGTCCCCTGTTCCCTCTTCACTGTTCACTGTCCCCTGTCACCTTTTCCCTTCTATAGATTAACGCTCAGATGATTCTTCTCCAAAAAAGATATCATTGACACTAATTACCCAAGGAACACCTTGGTTCACAGGAGAACTAATACTAATTTTGGCTTGGTTAGCAAACTTCTTTAACTTGTCTGCTAAATGGGGAACAGTCATCATAATGTTCTGATAGCTTTCGATATCATGGCAAACCATGATTAATATGAGAATACCGCTATTGACTTTGAAATACCAATGACAACCAGAGAGTAAAAGGCGAACAGAGCGATCGCAAGTAGAAAAAAAGCGTTGTTTGACTGTCTCTTCTAGTTGACTAAGTAATAATTCACTAATTAGTGTTGTTTTATGAGAAGGTAAATCATCGGGAGATAGATATGGTTGATTCATAGAAATTTTCCCTAATTCTCAAGGGTTAATAACTGATATAAACTGAATAATCTTTCTATGCTTGCTTAATTGAAGAGATTCCCATTATTCAGGTATATCAGCTTGTAAAACAGGCTAATGAGACATCTATTCACTCCTCGTACAACCTTTATATAATCTCCATTACCTGTGGTTGAATTTTCCTCATATTTCTTTAGCAATTGCTCTACAAAAATATATATATTGTGTTTTTTCTTCAAAAAACGATAAATACCAGATAAACTATCTGTATCTGGTGTAGAACCTACATAAATAATATAGCAGGTATAAATATTTTGTGAAAAGCTATAACCCCAACCTGCAAAAATTCAGGTAGGTAAACCGATTTTGTTTACTTTTTGAAACAACTAGGTAGATATTGATTTTCTACTCAATTTTTCTTCTTTCTCCGCATTATTTAGGAAGCGCATTTAGATGATGAACACCAATATAATTACTTATTTGCAAAAATATTAATTAATCAACTTGTGGATATTAGCTTCCCAATTCATCCCATCAAAAGGTACAACTTCAAAATTTGCCATGACATCGCCATCTAAGCAGCGCACATTTACATCGATACAATCAGGATGGCTGCGGGGTATATAAAAAGAATGTATTCCACAAATGCTACAGAATTTATGTTGAGCAACTCCTGTATTAAATTTGTAAGTTGTTAACTCGTTTTCGCCTTGTAATAATGTAAATTGTTCTTGGGGGACGATTAAGTGTAAAAAGCCTTTCTTTCGGCAAATAGAACAATTACAATCATCAACTTTGTTTTGCTTAACTACAACTCGAAACCTTACCGCACCACAATGACAACCGCCTTCATATATCATTGGTTCTGAAATATTAATTGCCATGTTAATTAACGAGATTCTAACTTAGCAATGCGTTGCTCTAAAGTGTTAACTTGTTGTTTTAATTCAACCACTAAAGTTGCCAATCGGTCAAACATTTTATCACGTTCTGACTGTGACAAATTTCTTCTGCTTGACTGTGGTACGGTAATCGTTGTTCTGGAGTTAGGAGACTGGCGGGTGTTTCCGAGTTGAGATTCTATTTGATTTAACCGCGACTCCATCCGATTAAAATCAGCTTGCAAATTATTCAGGCGAGATTCGGTTTGCTGTGATGACGCGGTGCGAGAAAATAACCCAGCCCAGATTATGATGACTAAAGCAACTGCTATTCCTAATGCTTGAAGTCTTTTCATTTTCCGAATTGCAAAAACGCAAAGAAAGAGCATAGAGACGTTAAATATAACGTCTCTACATAATTTTGGGTTTTACGCTTGTGCCTCATTTACCCAAAATACTCTGTATAGAGTTTGGCACCCGCGCAGGCGGGTTTTGTTCGTATAAACGCAAGATGTGAATAGAGTTTATTTATTTATCAGGTTGTAAACCAGAAAATAGTGCTTCCCAATTGAGAGAGTTCACTTTATTTTCTGTTGCTTTGACTTCAAAAGTAACATTATGCACTTTACTTTGTTCTAACGTTTGTACACAAATTTCTGCCACATCCTCTCGGCTGATTTTGCCGCGAATATTATCACCTTGTTCAAAGATTACTTCCTGTCCACCAGGTTCTTCCGTTAAAGCGCAAGGTCTAATAATTGTGTAAGGAATACTACTAGTTCTTAAACTATCCTCGCCTTTTAGCTTCCAGGTTAAAATACCACCCAATTGATCATTTAATCTCACTGCGGGTGGTTCTTCATCTAAATTAATTCCTGGTCTACCGGGACGGGTAACACCTGCGGAACTGACAAGCACAAATTGGGATATAGTTTTGCCGTTATATGCCTTGATAGATTCTATCTGTAAACTAAAACCACCAGGTGTAAATTTGGGATTTAATGCACCATCATATTCAAATTTGCTCAACATCAGTTGAAATGAGCTTATTCCACTAGCATCTAATGGTGGAGCATCTTTAACAGTTTTAGCTCGAAATACAGGGGTTAATTCAGCAAAAGGAATACGAATATTGATCCAAGTATTAGCGACTGTATCGAAAGAATAGCTGTAACCTAAACCATCCCATGTTGCATCGGGACGGAGGAAGATTTTATAACGTTGACCATCACCTTTAACGCGTAATTCTACACCTGCGTAACCAGATAAATTAAATGGTGGGTCGAAATTTTTAGTTCTAACTGAAGCAAATCCTCCTGAGTTGGCGGTGGAAACATTACCAGCAAACACAGCGGTATTTTCTGTTAATTGAATATTACTGGAACTCACACCACCCATGACGACATCATCTAGCGCACCCCAGATATTTTTTAATTCGGCTGAGGGATGGGTAAAATCGAATATAAGTTTTTCGTTGGCTGCGGGGAGATATTTTACGGCTGCTGCGACTAAGTTTTTCACACCTTGATATTCGACATTTTCGGGAGTGTCGCCAACAATTTCCGGTTGGTAAAATTTAATGCCTTGATAATATTTTTCTCTATTAGCTGTGTCTCCTTCCACTGGTTGGACACGCACGGCTGTACAACAAATCACGGCTTGAATATTAGCCATGACTAAAGTATTTAAAGTTTCAGGTTTGGTAATATCTGCAACTACTAAGTCAACATCGTTACCCAGAATTGACCGTGCTTTTTCAATATCACGCACCAGACCTCTTACTTGATAACCTCGTTTTACAAGTCGCCCTACGACTCGTTTACCAAGACCACCTGTTGCACCAGCTACTAGTATTACACCCACATTTTTGTCTCCATTAGGTCTAGATGTTGTTTCTTGGGGACGACCTTGGATGAGTTTTTGTATGCAGTTGAGAAAGGGAATAACCTCAAAGTAAGACAAGGTTTTGATAAACCTGCCTAAGTCCCATTGAGAACGATTTTTGTCACTCACAATTGCGTCCTCATTACTTGTTGTTTGTTACATGATATCGGTTTTGTTCTCAAATATGAGGAAGTAGGTACAATAAATTGGTGTTTTGGCGATCGCCCAAAAACGCTAAAATGCTCAGTTAAATGTAATTAATCATACAAAAACTTACTTATGAGCCAACTAGAACAAGCTCAAGCTGAATACGCAAGTTTTCTGCAAGAGTTTCAGAGTGTCATTATTAGCACAGTCAGTCAGGATGGTGTACCGAATAGTAGTTATGCACCTTTTGTGATTGATGAAGCCAAAAGTATTTATATTTATATCAGTGACTTGGCAATCCACACACAAAATATTTATGCTAATCCTCGGTTGAGTATTTTATTTATTGAAGATGAAGCAAAAAGTAATAACATTTTTGCTCGTCGTCGTTTAAGTTTTGATTGTACTGCTACGTTAATAGAACGGGATACAGACACTTGGAATAAAACTGTTGACCAACTTCAAGAACGCTTTGGGGAAATGATTGAAGTCTTAAAAGGTTTAGGTGACTTTCGGATTTTTCAGCTTACTCCGATTACAGGCCGTTTTATTCTGGGTTTTGGTAATGCTTATAAAATTAGTGGTGATAACTTAAATCAGCTAACTCATATTACTAGAGATAATCGCTAAATAAAGGGAGTGGGGAGTAGTAAATCAAAAGCTTTAACTCTTTTATTCGATTTATTTCATACTTCACACTTCACACTTCATACTTTATATTTCATACTTCATACTTTTTATGCTTCAGTTTCAACCTCCTGGCTTTGGGCATAAAGTGATTCATACTTCCTTGGGCGCGATGGTGTATTATACTCAAACATCTGCACCTTGGTTGAATGCTGATAATGAAGATTTAACCCCACTACTATTTCTGCATAATTTTGGGGGTGGGGCTTCCGCTTATGAATGGTCGAAGGTGTACCCAGCTTTTGCGGCGAAATATCGCATTTTAGCACCTGATTTAATTGGTTGGGGCGATTCTGCACACCCGGTACGCGATTATCAAATTAAAGATTATCTAACTACACTTGCCGAATTTATTACTCAAACTTGTCATCAGCCTGTCAAAGTTATAGCATCTTCTCTTACAGCTGCTTTGACTATTCGTTTAGCTATTAGTCAGCCGCAATTATTTCAATCATTATATTTAGTGTGTCCTTCTGGCTTTGATGATTTTGGTCAAGGTGCTGGACGTAGATTACCACTTTCAGTAATTAATACGCCGTTGGTAGATAGTTTAATTTATACCTTGGGTGCGGAAAATGAATTAGCGGTGGGGAATTTTTTACAAAGTTTTCTTTTTGCTAAACCAGAACGTGTTTCAGCAGAAATGGTATCAGCTTATTTAACCTCAGCACAACAACCTAATGCTAAGTTTGCTGCTTTGGCATTTTTGCGGGGTGATTTGTATTTTGATTTGAGTTTATATATTCAACAGTTAACAATTCCGAGTGTATTTTTTTGGGGCGAAAAAGCGCAATTTACTAATATTAAATTAGGGCGGAGATTGGCAAATTTAAATTCTGATGTTGTAGAAAAATTTTATGCGATCGCAGATGCTGGAATACTGCCTAATCTAGAATTACCCGAAGTAATTATTGGTCTATTACAGCAGCACTTAAATTAGCCTGAGTTCAACAGTCCCTAAAAATTTTCTCCCCTGCACTCTTAAATTATCAGCCTTTCACCGAACACAATAATCAGATAGGTAGTTCAATCATAAATTCTAGACCTTCACCTAACTTTGATTGGTAATATAATTTGCCATGATGATTGTTAACCACAATTTGGTAAGCAATTGATAGACCTAAACCTGTTCCTTTACCAATGGGTTTAGTTGTATAAAAAGCATCGAAAATTTTGGTTTGTTCTGCTTCATTAATGCCTAAACCATTATCAGCAACTTTGAGAACTACTTTGTCTCCCCTGACCTCGGTGGTAATGCGAATCACACCAGGATTTTTGATTGTATCCTGGAATTTTTGATTTTTTTGTGATTCTTCAATAGCATCAATCGCATTACAAATCAAATTCATAAAGACTTGATTAATTTCACCTGGATAACACTCAACCAGTGGTAAATCTCCATATTCTTTAATTATTTGAATAGTATCACGATGAGCATTAGCTTTAAGTCGATGACCTAGAATTAAAAGTGTGGTTTCTATACCTTCTTGTAGGTTAGCTAGTTTTTTACCTGCCTCACTATGTCGAGAAAACTTATTTAACGATGAGACAATTTCTGTAACGCGATTAGTCCCCAGTTGCATCGATTGAATAATTTTAGATATATCATCCAACAAAAAACTTAAATTAATTTTTTTAATTGCTGTTTTAATTTCGTTAGGTGGTTCGGATAGATGCTTTTGATATAGTTCAATTAAACTTATTATCTCTTGAACATACTGTTCTAGAAAATTTAAATTGCCAGCGATAAAATTGATGGGATTGTTTACCTCATGGGCGATTCCGGCTGCTAGTTGACCTAACGTTGCTACTTTTTCGGCTTGGATAAGTTGGGTTTGAGTTTTTTGGAGTTCGGTGTTTTGAGCAATTAAAGTTTTGGTCAAATTTCTTAGCTGCAAATGATGTTCAATTCGCACTAATACTTCTTCTTGCTGAAAAGGTTTGGTAATGTAGTCTACAGCACCTAAGCGTAATCCTTTGACTTTATCCGCAGTTTCGGATAATGCAGTCATAAAAATGACGGGAATATCTTCAGAACGAGGATCGTTTTTAAGATGTTGACAGGTTTCAAATCCATCCATACCCGGCATCATCACATCAAGCAAGATTAAATCGGGTAAATTGTCGTTGTTTAATTTCTGAAGGGCTTTCTCACCACTGCGAACTGCCCAAACTTCAAAGTTAGACTCATCTAAAAAGCTGGATAAAACTTGTAAATTGGCAGGGTTATCATCAACAACTAAAACAATTCCTCGCGGGTGGCGATCGCAAATATATGTTTGCTCTGATATTGTTGCTGTCATTTTGTTTCTACCTCATTTTGATTCAAAAAACTGATAAGGATATCTTCATCAAATTGTCTTGCTAGTTGTCTCAGTTGGTTAGCAAAGTTAGCAAAATTCGGTTCTGAAGCCTCCAGTTGATCAGCCCACTTGAGGATGGCATTGAAGTTACCTTTCTTCGCTAATGTAATGAGTTCTTGCAATACTTCGGGAGGAGGAGGAATTAAGGAATCTGATGGAATATTAAATGTAGCTAAATTCTTGGTTACTTGTCTCTCAGACTGCGGCTGCTGATAAATCCATGTCAAATTTAGATGCTTTTCTAATTGATTGAGTAATTCATCTACTTGTACAGGTTTGCTGAGAAAGTCGTTACCGCCTGCTTGGAGACTACGATTTTGGTCAGCTTCAAAAACACTAGCAGAAGAAACAATAATTTTGACATCTTGAATTTCTGGAGTGCAACGCAGGCTGTGAATCAATTCAAACCCATCCATTTCTGGCATAAGTAGGTCTGTAATCACCAAATCTGGTTTGATAGCGATCGCTTTTGCTAACCCTTCCTGACCATTGTTAGCTTCAACTACGTTAAAGCCTAGTGGTTGTAACAAGTTTGTAATGACTGTGCGATTTTCCCAGCGATCGTCCACCATCAAAATTGTGCGCGGACTATCTTCAAAGCCAAGGATTTGTTTTGTTGATGCAGCCATCGCTGATTGTACCCATTCGCTGGCGGCTGGCATTTCTATCTCAAACCAGAAAGTGCTACCCTCACCAACCTGACTTTTAACATGGATATCACTACCCATCATCTGTACTAACTGGCGAGTGATAGCTAAACCCAACCCTGTACCTTCGGTTTGACGCTTTTTTTCACCTACTTGCTCAAATGGTAAGAAAATCTTACTCAGTTCTGCTGGTGCTATGCCAATTCCTGTATCTTTGATAGAACAGTGGATGGAGTATTTTTGTGTTTGTCCATGAGAGTCAAGTTGTGCGATCGCTGTAATTTTAAAAGTGACTTGACCTTCATCGGTAAATTTGATGGCATTTCCCAACAGATTTAACAATACCTGACGTAACCTTTTGACATCGACATGAACTGCTGTGGGTAGATCATTTGCACTTTCATAAACAAAGAAAATACCCTTTTGTTCAGCCCGAATTTGAGCAATTTCGGCAATTCCCTGCATAAAAGACGGAAAATGCACATCATGGGGATGTAGTTCCAGTTTCCTGGCTTCGATTTTCGAGAGATCTAAGATGTCATTAATTAAGGTCAACAAATGAGAACCACATTGTTCAATAATGTTGACGTGATATTGCTCTTTTTCTGGTAAACCTTTGGAACGCAGCAAAATTTGCGCGCAACCCAAAATGCCATTCAAGGGTGTTCGCAGTTCATGACTCATGTTGGCTAAAAATTCGCTTTTAGCGTGGTTTGCTGTCTCAGCAGCCGTTTGAGATTTTTTTAATTGCGTCTGTTCAAATGCTTGCACTCGCCACAAGACAGTAATCATAGTGACTGTTAGTCCTGCGACAATCAGGGCAATTAAATCGAGGAATTGCAAACGAGATTCAATATTTTCGCGGGGAATTACCAAAGCTAAAGACCAATTCGCTTCTTGCAAGGGAATATAGGCAACATATTTTTTAGTACCGTCAATTTCCAGTAACTGAATTCCCTGTTGTTTGTTGACCATCTGCTGGGCGATCGCATTTAAATTGCGATCTGGAATTTTTAGCAGGCTGGGCGCAGGTTTTTCTACAGTTGACATTAAGGCTTCGTTTGGATGAATGATCGCCTGTCCTTGAGAATTAAGGGCGAAAGCATAGCTGTTATTGCCGTAGCGTAGGGAGTTGACAACCTTATTAATGCGATCAACTTTCACATTGCCGTGGAAAACACCAATTGGTGAACCATTACTCTGAGAATTGCCATAGATGGGCGTGGCGATCGCAATTAAGGGAATTCCTGTAGAACGGCTGATAAAGGGATCGGAAATGTTGCTTTGTCCTGCTAGTGCTTTTTGAAAGAAGTCTCGATCCTTAATATTCTTTGTTGACCTACCAACCTGAGTATTAGAAAACGAACCATCCAGGCTAACTATTTGAAAAAAGAAAAATTCATTGATCCGCTTGACTTCTGCCTGTAAATATGGATCTGCTACAGACCAATCTAAAGTGCGTACCGTTGCAGTATTTGCCAGGGTTTGTACTTCTACCTTACGGACGTGTAACCACTCTTCAATTTCATCAACTCCTCTTTGCACCTGTTGAAACACACCTTGTTGCAAATCGGCTAATGCCAGGTTGCGGGCTGCTAGATAGGTGCAATAAGCTGCAACACTGACAGCAATTGTCGTGCCACCAACAACAAACCTCAGCAGTAAATTGCGTGAGTAGCTGTTATTAATATCACATTCTCTTGGACTAGATTCAGATCTTCTCCAAAGCTTCATATATTAAAAAATGTATTAATAATCACTAGAAAGCTATTATTAAATTGCCCAATCAATCATTGAGAATCACAGCTTTATCTGACTTTCAACAAAATATCTGAATGGCTTTAAAAATGGCTAGAGGCAAGATAATTCTAAAAAAGTATGTGTAATTTATGACATTCAGATTCAAGGAAATAATATTGAGTTTAAAATTGTTCTCTCTCCTGCCTGCTGCCATTTTTTTAGGGTATGCAGTTCATCACGACTATTTACTGATAAAACTTACCATCTCAAAGACCGATTCTCGTCCGCGTTGATAATTACTACAATAAAATAGTCACACCCAACCCTGGAGTTCTGGCAGTGGGCTTATTTGATGATTTGAGTCGGTTTTTAGAAAATCGTTTAGAAGAATTCTTGCGGAATAATCCACATTTGGAGTTAGAGGCGCTGTTAGAGCAACTACGTCAGCAAGAAGAAGATACTTTAAAGTTGATAGCAGATTTACAAGTCCAAGAAAAGCGATCGCAAGACGACATTCTCTCCACCGCCCAAGAAATTCAGCGTTGGCACATTCGGGTACAAAAAGCCAAAGATGGTGGTAGACAAGATTTAGTCGCCGCCGCCCAAGAACGAGAAGCAGCATTACTGCGGGAAGGAAACCAGAAATGGGGACACATGCAAGGCTTGAAAGAACGCCTCAACCAATCTCAAGAACTATTGGGGAAAATTCAAGTGCGGCGACAGGAAGTTCAATCAAAAGCCGCACAAGCACAATCAGTACGCGCTCAGGCTCAAGCCCAGCAACAACGCATAGAAACCAATGGTTGGTCGAATCCACCTCAGAATTCTTCTCGTAGTTTTGATGACTTAGAAGAAAAGTTTCGCCGCTGGGAAACAGAAGACGAATTAGAAGCCATGAAGCGGAATTTAGGGAAAAAATGAGTATAGTCCAGTAGGGTGTGTTAGGCGGCATATTTTTATCTGGTTTCACGAACAAAATTACTTCAGCGCCTAACGCACCTTGTGATGTTACGGTAAATTAGCCCAACACCTTAAACATACCCACGGCTGACTTCTACATCCTCTCTTAAAGTCACAATAGTTAGAGTAAATCTATATTTTATTTTTCAAAAATGTCTGCTAAACCTATGGATAAAAGCCGAATTCGGATTCAATCTGGTGACTGGCCGATTGAACAATTACCAGGATTGAGTCAAGAGGAACAATCGCAACTGCAAGTTTGCGGAATTAAAACTACCCGGAGTCTATTTAAACAAGGTAAAACTTTGGAAGCGAGGGTAGCGCTGGCTAGTAAATTACAAGTTCATCTTCAGTATGTAAACAAATGGTTAGCTTTAGCTGATTTATCTCGAATTCCTAGTGTCGGCACACAATATTGTGGTTTGTTACTTCATGCAGGTATCGCTTCCGTCGCCCAATTAGCCGAAACTCCTAGCCACAGATTGCACCGACAAATTATGCGTTTGCAAGTCGCAACTTTGCAACGACGAGATTTGTGTCCATCAATTGAGTTAGTCCAGCAATGGAATCAGCAAGCTAAGACAGTGCTGATTGCTGAGTACTGAGTGCAGCACCTCGGCTTTACTCTTTTACCAGTACTCCATTGAGAAAAATATCAGCGAGTCCTTCGGCCATTTTTTGCATTTCTTGAGGAGAAGCGTCGGGTTCCATGAGAGTGTTGTTAGAAAAACCAGCGATCGCAAACATTCCCAAAAACACTTTCGCCACAAGTTTAGCATCGGTTTGGCGATAGATACCTTTATCCATTGCTGTTTGAAAGAATGCTTCGGCGACATCAGTCATTTTATTGATGACTTCTATTTGAATGCGATCGCGCAAATCAGGATGAAACTGCACCTCCATAAAACACACCCGCATTAAATCAGCGTTTTTCTGGAAATTCCACATTCGGCGGCGCATCACTTGAGCAACAGCCTTATAGCTGCCCATTTCGCTCAATTCCGTCAGTAAATCTGTTAAAATCTCCACCCAGCCACTCGTTGCTACCTCCACCAAAATCGCTTTTTTATTAGGAAAATGCCGAAATAGGGTACCTTCCGCAACTCCAGCGGTTTGCGCTAAGTCACGGGTGGTAGTGCCATCAAATCCTTGAGACGCAAACAGCCTTCTAGCCGCTTGTAAAATGCGGGTACGTGTTTGTGCTTCTGAGGGGGGGGGAGAATTAAAAACTCGCATAACAGTTACGGTGTGATTTCCCGAACACGACTGGTAGCATTATTCTCTAACGTCGAGTACAAAAAGCGCGGAAAGCTTAATACAAGATTAACGCCCTGCCCAATTAGTCGCCTGTTTCTCAGGTAGGGAAATTTGACAACACAAGTCTGAAGTGTCAAAGATGAAGATGAAATTTATTGTTCTATCAAGTCCAGTTGATTAGTTATGATTTCCACAATCATTGCACCCCACCCCCAAACTCTACGGTTTACACACAAATAAATGTTCGTTGAGTACATCTGTCCCGCCTCGGAATGAATTCCGAGTCTCATAGCGCAAGTCATCTTCAGATGACTCAAGCACAAATGTCTTCCAGTCCACCCTTTGTGGACTTTGGCTATGAGCCTGGAACTTTAGTTCTAGGCGGGATGTGGTTGAACACGAAAATTCTTGACTTGTGTGTACACGGTAGCCCCCAAGCTGGGAGACAAAACGTAGTTTTGGCGGGGTGGGGTTTGAAGATTTTCATAAATAATCAAGCATGATATTTAGACTTCACCTCTCATACTTCAACCAAATTATTGCTTATGAATCATTTCCGTAGCCTTAGCACAGTTTTCAATTGGTCAAATCAACGATCGCTAAAACTGTTGCGGCTGTTTATGACATATTTTGCGATCGCCATCTTAGTTTCTGGTTCTCTACCAGAAATGGCTTTAGCGCAAACTCAAACTGCGCCACCGCCTCCACGCACAGTTCAACCTAGCAAAGCACCCGATCAAAGTTCAATTCAGCCTTATTTAGATCGGGTAGTTAAACAACTGACGAAGTTTCAGCTAGACAATGGCATGAAGTTCATTGTTTTAGAACGCCATCAAGCGCCAGTAGTTTCTTTTTTGACCTACGCTGATGTTGGTGGTGTGGATGAGCCAGACAAAAAAACAGGTGTGGCGCACTTTCTAGAACATTTAGCTTTTAAAGGTACGCAACGCATTGGTACCACAGATTACAAAGCAGAAAAACCGCTACTGGAACGCTTAGAGCAGTTAGATAATCAAATTAGAACTGCTCAGGCGGATGGGAAAAAAGACGAAGTAGCGCGTTTACAAACCGAATTTAAGCAAGTAGAAGCCCAAGCACGTAAGCTAGTTAAGCAAAACGAGATGGGGCAAATTGTCGAACAAGCGGGAGGCGTAGGCTTAAATGCCAATACTTCCACAGAAGCCACCCGTTATTTTTACAGTTTTCCATCCAATAAATTAGAACTTTGGATGTCCCTGGAGTCTGAGCGATTTCTTGAGCCTGTACTCAGCCGCGAGTTTTTTAAAGAAAAAGATGTGATTTTGGAGGAACGACGCTTACGGGTAGAAAACTCACCTATCGGTTTGATGATTGAGAAATTTATCGATGCGGCGTACAAAGTTCATCCGTACAGAAGGCCAGTAATTGGTTATGACGAAGATATCCGCAACCTCACGCCAGCCGATGTGCAGAAATTCTTTAATACTTACTATGCACCAAATAATTTAGCGATCGCTATTGTCGGTGATGTTAACCCCAACGAAGTCAAACGGCTGGCACAAATTTACTTTGGGCGATTCCAAGCCAAAGCAAAACCCCAATCTCAAATTCCTGTAGAACCCAAGCAAACCGAAACACGCCAAGTAACTTTAGAACTCGCTTCCCAACCTTGGTATTTAGAAGGTTATCACCGTCCGGCAATTAAACATCCAGATAACGCTGTCTATGAAATTATCAGTAGACTGCTGAGTGAGGGACGCACATCAAGGTTATATAAGTCTTTGGTAGAAAAACAACAATTAGCCCTTACGGCTCAGGGACAAAGTGGGTTTCCCGGCGATAAGTATCCCAACCTAATGCTATTTTATGCGCTGACGGCTCCCAGCCACACGGTTGATGAGTTAGCCGCAGGTTTACGCCAAGAAATTGATAGCCTCAAAACTCAACCAGTAACAGCAGTTGAATTACAGCGCGTCAAAACCCAAGCTAGGGCTGATTTATTACGCAGCCTTGATTCTAATACAGGCATGGCACAGCTATTACTGGAATATGAAGTGAAAACAGGTGATTGGCAAAACTTGTTCAAGCAATTAGATGAAATTGCGGCGGTAACTCCGGCGGATATTCAGCGAGTCGCCAAAGCCGCGTTTACACCCGAAAATCGCACCATTGGTAAGTTGTTGTCGAAATAAGGATGAAAATGAACCACATAGGGCGCGTAGACGCGATAGCGGCTTCCCGTAGGGTAGGAAGAGAAGAGATATGCACAGATATAAGGGTAAGAGGTCGATGAAATTTAAAATATTGCATGGTAGAAGGTTAATTTATGTTGTCATGTTTGCCTTTGCCTTTTTACTTTTGACTTTTGACTTTTCTTTAGCGGCGACAACAGCAGCCAAACATTACACAGAGCTAAAACTACCCGCTTTACCTGCGGTCAAATTACCCAAATATGAACGCTTTGTTTTACAAAACGGCCTAGTTGTGTATTTAGTAGAAGATCACGAATTGCCGTTAATCAGTGGTTCTGCTTTGGTGCGGACTGGTAGCCGTTGGGAAGCATCTGAGAAAGTCGGGTTAGCTGGTTTAACAGGTGCAGTCATGCGGACTGGGGGAACGAAAAAGCATTCACCCGATGAACTCAATGAAATATTAGAACAGCGGGCAGCATCGGTAGAAACTAGTATTGGGGAAGGTTCAGGTAGTGCCAGCTTTGACGCATTGAGTGAAAATTTGGAAACAGTATTTGGACTGTTTGCCGAAGTGCTACGCGAACCAGTATTTGCCCAAGATAAGCTGGATTTAGCCAAAACCCAGGCAAAAGGCGGGATTGCACGGCGCAATGATGATCCTAATAGTATTGCTAGTCGAGAATTCAGAAAATTAGTTTATGGCAAAGAAAGTCCTTATGCGCGGACTGTAGAATATGCCACATTGGATAAAATTAACCGTGACGATTTAGTTCAGTTCTATCAGCAATACTTTCACCCCAATAATATGATTTTGGGCATTGTGGGAGATTTTGATAGTAAAAAAATGCGATCGCTCATCCAAGCTAAATTGGGTAATTGGTCACGCAACCCGAAAATCAACCAACCCCAGCTACCCGAAGTCTCCGCAGCCAATACAGGCGGAGTATTTTTTGTTAATCAGCCACAGTTAACTCAAAGTAGCGTACTCATTGGGCATTTAGGTGGTAGACTCGACAGCCCAGACTATGCACAACTCGATGTCTTGAATAGCGTATTAAATGGGTTTGGTGGAAGATTATTTAACGAAGTGCGATCGCGCCAAGGTTTAGCTTACTCTGTATATGGTTACTGGAGTCCCCGCTTTGATTACCCTGGGATGTTCTTAGCCGGTGGACAAACCCGTTCTGATGCTACAGTTCAGTTTGTTAAATCCTTACAAACCGAAATTAAACGCATCCAAGCTCAACCAGTCACCGCCGAAGAACTAGCATTTGCTAAAGAATCCACCCTCAATTCTTTTGTTTTCAACTTTCAAGACCCTGGTCAAACCTTATCGCGGTTAATGCGATATGAATATTATGGCTACCCCTCAGACTTTTTGTTTCGTTATCAAAAAGCCGTCGCCGCCACTACAGCAGCAGATGTACAACGAGTAGCCAAGCAATATCTCAAACCAGAAAACCTGATAACTCTGGTAGTCGGTAATCAAACTACCATTAAACCGCCATTGACAGGTTTAGCAAAACAGGTAACACCCATAGACGTAACAATTCCTGGTTCACCATCACAAGCGAAAAATTAATCGCAATATAATATCTAGATTCCCGACTTTTTAAAAGGTCGGGAATCTTGGAAACTAGCAAACAAAATCCCTCAAAATGCGCGGATGGGTAGGTGTACAAAATCTCCCTTGATCAACAATCGCTAGATTCCTTTCACTGTAAGCTTTTGCAGAAAAATTACATAAAAACCATCCGCGCACCTTATCCAGTCTATGTTTCAGCTATTTTGCTTAAATCAATTGCCATTTACTCGTGTTAAAATCAACCCATCCGCGAAATCGAACCTTGAAAACTAAATACAGACTGCCTTTCCGGCTCCCGCAGTTTAAACTTCACCTAATCCCTATTAGGGATTGAAACCTTTGACTTATGTAACTCCTGGTAGTATTCCTAATGTTTAAACTTCACCTAATCCCTATTAGGGATTGAAACCTTTTGGTTACTAGTAGATATTTCAGGATTGACAGAGTTTAAACTTCACCTAATCCCTATTAGGGATTGAAACACATCAAGGCACATTTTTCACACTTAGCTAAATGTTTAAACTTCACCTAATCCCTATTAGGGATTGAAACGTGTCTGGCATTCCCATATTGGGCGGGGTATACCGTTTAAACTTCACCTAATCCCTATTAGGGATTGAAACGGAAGTAGCCAAACTACAACAGCGCATAGATGAACGTTTAAACTTCACCTAATCCCTATTAGGGATTGAAACGGCATAGGTTGTACCTAATTTTCTAAGCTCAGTGTCTTGGTTTAAACTTCACCTAATCCCTATTAGGGATTGAAACAAATTTATTCAAAAAAGCCATAAGCTTGGACGCATTCTTTGGTTTAAACTTCACCTAATCCCTATTAGGGATTGAAACACCAGAAAACTGAGGCATTCCCGCCGCCCCAGTTGGTTTAAACTTCACCTAATCCCTATTAGGGATTGGTGCGACTATCGGTTGCACGACGAGAGTGAGTATCTCAGAAATACTCCTGGCGAGTGTCAATGCCAGTACCCGCCCAAAGGGGCATTATAGGTAACTGTGATGTCTCAAAGCTAGAGGGTAAAAT
>NZ_JADEWI010000070.1 GCF_015207705.1 Nostoc sp. LEGE 06077 | reverse complement strand
CTGAACCTGATGATGAACTGAGTCTTTGGTAGCTTTAGGATTTGCTAAAGCCGGATGCTTGGTTAACTTGCTTGTCCGGTTTGTCGGGGGGAAAGGGGTAGCAATATCCCTGCCCTACCCATTAAACTAGCGTCGGGTTTCATCATGGCAAGTTTATCGAGTGCGTTTCCAAACCTCATTGCCCCTGCTAAACTCAGCGATCACTCAATTCACCTTCCTCTGTTGTGCGTACTGAATTTTCCCCAAAAGGGGATAGAAATCGTCTAAAATATTCAACATTCTCCGACTCAACCCAAACGATGCCCAGAGCAGCCACAGCCCCCAAGCGTAAGCCCAGAGTCAAACCAACACCGAAAGACTCAGTGCCGACATGGGCAGATGAGACTGAATTAGTAGGCTTAGTGTTTGATTTGGAGGCAACGGCAACGGCTTCTCTTTACTCGCAATACACGATTGGACTCCATGCTTGGTTTCTCGACCAAGTGCGACAAGTTGACCCCGATTTATCTGCCTACCTCCACGATGGAGAGTCAGAAAAAGCCTTTACTATTTCCGCATTGGAAGGTCAACTGCTCCCTAGCGGCAAGCAACTGAAACTAGTCGCTAACCAAATCTATCAATGGCATATCAATGCGCTATCTAAACGAGTGGCATTGTTCCTCAAGCAGTGGTTAACCAATTTACCAAAAGTTATCGATTTGAGAGGGGCATCACTGCAAATCAAACAGGTGAGTATCGCTCATGCTCCAACCACATATTCACAATTACTGAGATCGCCAATTGAAAAATCAGTAGTAGACCTGAGTTTTGTTTCACCAACCAGCTTTCGGCGCAAGGGACATCATTTCCCCCTGCCAGTGCCAGAGAATTTATTCCACAGCTATCTACGGCGGTGGAATGACTTTTCGCAGCAGCCTGTAGAACAAGAAACATTCCTGAACTGGATTGATGAAAGTGTGATTATTTATCAGCACCGTTTGGAATCAACCAAAGTGGCAGCAGGCAAGCAAGGGTCGGTCACTGGTTTTACTGGAGCCATATCCTTGGGTTTGGGCAGGGCAGCTTTGGCAAATACTGAATTTACCCAGCTATTCTACACTTTGCTCAAGTTTGCTCCCTACTGCGGGACAGGGCATAAGACAACTTTCGGCTTGGGACAGACACGTTCTGGCTGGTTAGTAGAGCAAAAGGCAGCTACAGCCGAGCAGTTGATTACTGATATGCTGGCGCAAAGGATTGAAGAACTCACAGAAATATTTACTGACCAGCGTAAGCGAAAAGGTGGTGAGCGCACAGACAGGATTGCCGTGACGTGGGCGACTGTACTGGCCCGTCGAGAACATGGGGATTCTTTAGCGGCGATCGCGCTTGATTTGGAAATGAAACCTGAGACGGTGAAAACTTACGTCAAGTTGGCTCGAAAAGCTCTCAAGGGGGCTGATGAGGGGGCTATGGAGAATCGTTAGTGATGGGCTTGGGCTACAAGTTCTGGAGTGAGATTGCCCAGCCATCCAATCAGCTTGAACGCAAATCTAAAGACATTGATCACAAATCATTAGAGCAACAGCAGTGAATATTTTCTTGTTTTTCACTACCCACTCGTTGCGTTAAAAAATCATTGTCATCTAAAACGTCCAGGAGACCCCCACCGTACTTATACTCAGATCAGTGGTGGGTAGTTTACTGTAGTGCCATTCGACTATCAACTGGTTACCCAGATAGTATAAGTTTTTGCTTTCCAAACACTTATAAGGATATAAGGATGTGGAGTCTGAAAAAAAATTAAAGAACAATTAATCTAACCATACTTGCAATTTAAAAATCTTCCTTTATAGTCAGCCCCGGCAAGTTTTTTCGTTGTCACTGGTGATAATGCCAGAACTCCCGTTTATCAGGTGTATCAGCTTCTTTAAACGAGATTTTCTATTAACAAGCTCCTGAAGCTGATGAAGTTGCTGAAATCATAGCCCAAAATGACGATTTGGATTTTATCTAAACCAACCCACTCCTTATGAAGTCCATCAACCTCAACGCATCACAATTGCCTAGTACTATGCTTCGTTTATGGCCGGGACTATTGCTAACATCTGGATTAGCTTTCCTCGCCACCAGCTTGCAAAAACTGCCTGGGATTAATATTCTCAGTCCACTCATTCTTGCTGTTGTCTTGGGTGTATTGCTCAGAAATACTATCGGGACAGCGGACATTTACCGTCCAGGAATCACTTTTTCCTTGAAGCGCATTCTGCGACTTGCGATTATTTTATTGGGCTTGCAATTAAGTTTGGCGCAAGTGCTTGACATTGGCCCCATCGGACTGGCGATCGTAGTCGTAACGCTCGTGAGTACGTTTATTTTTACCTGCTCTTTAGGCAGTTACCTGGGAGTAGAGCAGAAACTTACCCGGTTAGTGGCTGCGGGAACCTCAATTTGTGGGGCTTCAGCAGTTGTTGCTACCAGCAGTGTCGTTAAGAGTTCTGATGAAGATGTGACCTATGCTGTGGCGATCATCACAGTATTCGGTACACTGTCTATGTTGCTGTATCCTGTACTGGATATGATGGGGCTAGACCTGACATCCACAGGATTCGGTTTGTGGTGTGGTGCATCTATCCACGAAGTCGCCCAGGTGGTAGCGGCTGCATTTCAGATGGGGGAAGCTACTGGCGAGATTGCGACAATTTCTAAGCTATCACGGGTGATGTTTCTCGTGCCGATGCTTTTAGGAATGGGCTTTATGTCTATCTCTAGCCACAAACAATCTAAGGCAATGCAATTAAGTAAATTGCCTATTCCTTGGTTTGTGTTCGGTTTTGTAGCTCTAATTGTACTTAATAGCTTTTCATTGTTTCCAGTGGCGATTAAAGACTGGATTATTCAAGGGAATAAGTTTTTACTCACCATTGCCTTAGCAGCGATGGGTTTAGAAACTAACCTGCTCAAAATCAGAGAAACAGGACTAAAACCTTTTTATCTAGGGGCTGCTTCTTGGCTATTTATCTCAGGTTTAAGTTTTGGGTTAGTGAAGTTGTTATATTGACTTTAATCACGACGGAACAAAGTCTCCAGATAAACTTGCGCCACTCGCCGGTCGCCATCAGCATTTTGTAGCAGAAACAGTGAGACAGCAGCGGTCAATACGCGGTTCTCATCCCAACCAGGGTGCTGTTGTAAGTAGTCTTTAAGACACTCATGTAGAGTTTCGGGAATTTCGGTGAAAATGCTAACGGTTGTATTCATACGGCGTAGGCAAATGGCAGGCGATGAGATAACTAGCTTTTACTACTGAGAGCGTTAACTGTTTCAACGTCGTCAAACGACTACTGAACAACTTGTAATTGAGTTTGAGCGATTTTATACAAATGCTTCTCAAAGTTCGGTAGACGATTAAAGCTAGTCGAATTATTGTGCGGCCAGAGGAGGTAGGTTTGTCAATGCTACGAAATATTAAGCCCAAGTACAGAAAGAATCAAGATTTACAGCAGAATCAGGTTTAGAGAGATGTTTTCGTTGCTTTGCTTAATAAAAACTCAGTAACCTTTATGATTGAACAGGAGAAGATAAAATCCCCAGCCATGCAACCAAAGCCTATGAACCTGTCGAGTGTCTGTGGAAAAGCACCAAAATACCTGTGGAAAAGCTGTGGAATGAGTGCGGAAAAGTTGGGCTAATGATAAGAATTGCAAAAAACAACAGAAACTGTAGACTGGGGTAAGATGTGAAACTTTTAACTGTTTGAGGTAATAGGAGAGTTATTCAGCTTTCAGAATAAAATGATGTCTCAAGTTGTGATTGTTGGGGCAGGGCCTACTGGGGCAACATTGGCAGTTTTATTTGCCAAACGTGGCATTGAAGTTAAATTAGTGGAAGCATCGCAGAACTTCCACCGGATTTTTCGCGGTGAAGGGTTGATGCCAAGTGGATTAGATGCCCTCGCACAAATGGGACTGTTGCCTATTTTGGAAAGTATTCCTCATCGTGCTTTAGATGCTTGGGAGTTTTTCATCGACAATCGGTTTTTGTTTCGCGCCCAGGAACCATTTCAAACTGGTGAGAGGCCAACAACGCTTGTCTCACAGCCATCTCTACTGGAAGCTCTTATCGCCGAAGCAAGCAACTATTCTAATTTTGAGTTCATACAGGGTGTGACTGTAAAAGACTTGTTATGGAATGAGCAACGTGTGGGAGGTGTAAAACTAAGTGATGAGCGCAATATTGATGCTGATTTAGTTATCGGTGCAGATGGTCGCAATTCTCTTGTTAGACAACGAGCGAATTTACCTTTGGAGCATTATTCTAAAACTTTTGATGTTCTCTGGTTCAAATTAGCCAGTAGTCCTGATTCTGGACTGAAGAATATATTTTATTCAGTTGTTAGTGGTACTCATGCGTTTGGTTTGTTCCAAGGAGCAGAAGGCAATCTGCAATTAGGTTGGTCGCTGGGTGAGGGTTCTGGCAGTGATTGGCGGCAAGTTGATTGGCCTGCGATGCTAGTGTCAGTATCGCCTCCTGGTATAGCAGAACATATAAAACAAAATCAGCACACCATTGAGCGACCAGTGCTGTTATCGGTGGTAGTCGGGCGTTGTCCGCGCTGGTACGTGCCAGGATTATTACTTTTGGGAGATGCGGCTCATCCCATGTCCCCCATCCGCGCCCAGGGGATCAATATGGCTTTACGAGATGTGATTATTGCCGCCAACTATCTAGTTCCAATCTTGCTTTCAACGAAGTTGCAGCAGTCCAGTATTGATGCAGTTTTACCTCAGATTCAAGCACAAAGGGAGCCAGAGATTGTTCGCGTACAGCGACTTCAAGCTCAAGAAGCAGGGCAAGCTGAACTATTAGGCAAAAGTGCATTCCTGCGATGGGCAGTAAGTAAGCTACCGCCCGTGCTGCATCAAATTATTCGCCAGTCTTGGCTTTTGCGGCAAATTCAGTTGCGTCAAGGAATTAAACCGTTAGAGTTAACTGTTTAGTTATCCAGTGATTTTAATTGTGTACGCTCAATTACACTCATAAGATACATTTCCAATTTTCTTATTGAGGTAAAACAACAAAAAGCATTTTCTCATCTTTGAACAACAGATTCTAGTATTTGGTCAATTGCTCGGAGTACATCCGCATCTAGGTTTACGCCTGATGCTGCTGCATTATCAACCACTTGTTCTGGACGACTAGCACCGATAATTGCTGAGGATACACGCTCATATCGTAATACCCATGCCAGAGCTAATTGTGCCATACTCAATCCCAAATCTTGAGCAATCGGTTTGAGTTGCTGTACTGTTGTTAGCGTGCGTTCGTTAAATAATTCATCCAGTAAAAATGAATTCATTTTTTCATTAGCTGCACGAGAATCTTGAGGTGGGGCTTGTCCTGGCTGGTATTTGCCTGTGAGTACACCCTGCGCTAATGGCGACCAAACAATCTGACCAATGCCATTGGCTGCACATAATGGGAACACCTGTGCTTCTGGTTTACGCCACAGCATAGAATACTGTGGCTGGCTAGAAACAAAGCGTTCTACATCAGCCATATCTAGCGCGGCTTGAATTTGTTCTGGCTTCCACTCGCTAAAGCCGATGTAACGAGCTTTTCCTTGGCGCACTACCTCTGTAAGTGCTGCCATTGTTTCTTCCAAAGGTGTATTTGAATCGTAGCGATGGCATTGATACAGGTCAACGTAATCGGTATTTAATCGCTTTAAGGAAGCATCAATTTGTTTTCTAATCTGGGCTGCTGACAGTCCTCGGTCAGTGGCTGACATCGGAAAGAAAACTTTTGTTGCTAGGACATAGGAAGAGCGTTCAATCCCTTGCAGTACTTCTCCTAAAAAAGACTCTGCTCCTCCCTGAGCGTAGACATTTGCCGTGTCAATAAAGTTAATTCCCACATCAAAAGCTTTGTGTATGCAAGCCTGTGCATTTTGTTGCTCTACACCTCCTCCATAAGTCAGCCAGGAACCTAGGCTGATTTCAGAAACGCGCAACTCACTGTTTCCTAATTGCCTGTATCTCATCGTTATTTCGCGTTTGGTTGCTGAAATCATCTTCCTTTTTCTCCCAGAAGCTATCTTGAACGTATTTACCAACTTTGTCTCAAGCTACTAGAGCTTTCCTCATTCAAATTGCAGATATTTTGTCTGTCTAAGTACTTTTAGGCGAAATTGCTGTTGAATTAAGTTAGTTTTGCGGTAAGCTTTTTTGATTAATCAATGATTTACCAGTCTCATCAGTCACTCAAAACATCGTTATGAGTCAGGATGTCTACCCACATAATTGGAAACAAATTGCCACAGCACTCAAAGATGCTTGTAATTGGCGTTGTACGAAGTGCGGTAGGCTATGCTTGCGTGCCGGGGAAAAAGCACCTCATTTAACCCTTGCTCAACGCAAAGCCTATACATTGCAAGTACATCACTGGAACAGAGATCCGTCTGACAATCGCCGCGAAAACTTAGTTTGCCTGTGTAGTGGCTGTCACCTTTACTATCACCGCTTTGGACGTGGTAACGTTTCGCCTGGGCAGTTGCCATTGTTTTAGAAAAAAGTTTATTAATTAATTAGCAGCCAGAGTTTAGTGATGTGCGAGCGCACTCTCCAACAGGGCAAACGCATCTAAATTACTCTTGATCAAAACGAAGGTTAAGAACCAACGAAAAAATAAGGATTTCGCGCTTGATTATTTTTAAAGCCCCAAAGCGATGCCTGCGGCGGGCTACGCCAACGCCTAAATTTTTCGCAATAAGCAAGAGTTAATGACATTGTTTTTAGCTCTATTGAGAATAGACTTTGCTTATTGACATGATGTGGCCGCCCGGCACTCTCCAAAGATAGCAAAGTGCTAATTACTAAGTGTTAAGTAGTGACCTGGAACTGTTCACTAATAACTAATAACTGTTGAGTGCTAAGTATAAACTTGTCGTTTCAAGAATATAACTGTCAGATTTTCTAAATCTCCTGCTAATTTTGGCTTCTAGATTATTCACTTTTTAGAGTTCACACCAACTAATGGCAAGTAAAGAAATTTTCGTCAAAGAGTACACTGTCCGAGCGCACAAACGTCAGATCCACACGCGCACATTCAACTTCGTCTGTAAACAGTGCGAACAAACAACTTCTCGTGAGACGTATGGCCCACGCCCTCTGTACTGCGAAACCTGTCGTCCTCCAGGGCCGCCTAAGAAATCCTCTGTGGCTACACCTGCTAAGAAAGGTAAGCCCAGGGCTAAGGTTTATAAAAGTGATGTTGATTTTCAAAAGTCTTCGTGAGGCGATCGCTGCCGCAGCAAATAAAATGCTTCTGGATGAGATCACCAGAAGCATTCAGTATATTTCACTTGGCAATTGAATTGATTCCGAGAACAATTGTACTACTAGATAGGTGTTTTGTTAACCCGTAGCGATGCCTTCTCTTTGGGAGATGCTAACCGCGTAGCTTACTTCTCCGTAGGAGTACGGCAACCCTAAGAGGGAACGCCTACTCAATTTTCCAGCCATCGAACAAGTTGGGCTGATCTACACCGTACTGTCTTTGCACTAACCGCCGCAGTTCTGCTACAGAATTGGCCGACTTCATCAGTATTAGTATTGATGTAATGTGCGGCGACAATCTCTGTTTCGTTGTCTCCTCAAGCAACTGATGTATTTTGTGCTTTCTGCGGCCATTAGGTAGTACAGGGTTGACTTGATCAAGTTTAAGTTTTTCCTCTGGGGTCATCCAGCTATAGACAAACTCCCAATAGTACAAACCATTGCGAATGTTATTTTTGTGCAGCTTGGTAATCCTTGCCAAGTTTTCTTCAAACTCTGTTTCAAACATTCGCGTCCACGGCTGGGGCGTTCCCAGAATGCGGCTGAGTTCTTGCCTTTGCTTACGGGATGACTGATATTGTTCTGGTAGCCAACCTGTTTTAGCTTGAATGAAACTGTTGATTCCAATTGCCCCAATTGCATCCAAGGCTTTTGCGGCTTCTGCTCTGCCTTTCTTTTCGTAATAGCGCAGAATCCCCCAGCAAACTTGAGCTTTAATCGGTGTGGTTTCTCCCCCTTTAACTGCGGTTTTTTTAGTCAGGTATAAGTCTTTCTCTACAAGGTTTTGAAGCCAATTGGGGGCTGTATTTTTAGTCAGGTTTTCTAACAAATTTTGTATGGCTCTAAGTCCAACCCCACACAGCCGCGACAGTCCCCTTTGGCTCATCCCTGATTCACCAGTGCTGGCAATGGTGAAATATTCTACACCATCTATTTCTTGGCGCAAGATATCGTCAGACATATTGGTTTGTCCTTAAAACTCGTGATTGTGCGTAGTCGAATTTTTGAAACTTGAACGGTAGCTAACCCGTTTTCTGCTGTTTAAAGTGAAGCGTGTCGATCAACGATTGATTCAGTTCAGTAATCCACCATGCAAACTTTTCGCACGGTGGATTACTAGCTGTGTGAGATTAGCTTTGTTTGCTGTAGACTCTTTTAGCAAAGGCGGAACAGCTTAGACGCGAACATGGGGCAGCAATGTCTGTGCTACGAATAGTCAACGGTGAGGAAGAATATTCGCTAACAACCCAGATCAACTTTGTGCCGATGATTAATTGTCGATTGATTGCATAGATAGTCATTGGACTTGTCCTTGTTTGAAGCGAGGCAACTACAATTGGTCAAATCCGTTTAGCGAAGCGAGAACAAGCATGAAGAGTTTTAGTTCTAGCAGTTGGCTTTAAGTTTAATAACCCTTAAGTCAATGCAAAGGCAAGTACTCATGTTTCGCTTTGGTTTGAGGTGCTGGGCAACAAAACACGGATATACGTCATGATGCTTCCAAATGTCAGGCTAATCATCGCAGTTACGTTAAAATTACAACCAAGGATTTACTACGATTGATTAAACCTAGATGGTTACTGAATAAGAGATGGACTTATTTGACCAACATCTCAAAAAAATCGAAGAAACTGAAGCACCACTAGCGTCAAGGATGCGTCCTTTGACACTAGATGAATTTGTTGGTCAAGATTATATTATTGGACCTGGCAGACTATTACGACGCGCCATTAGTTTAGACCAACTATCGTCAATAATTTTCTACGGCCCACCAGGGACAGGAAAAACGACATTAGCAAAAGTGATAGCGAATACAACGAGCGCTCATTTTATTGCTATCAACGCAGTATTGTCAGGAGTCAAAGAAATTCGTGCTGCGATAGAAACAGCGCAACAACAGCGAAAAATGTACTCTTCACGGACAATTTTGTTTGTGGATGAAGTTCATCGTTTTAACAAGTCCCAGCAAGATGCGTTGTTGCCTTGGGTAGAGAACGGCACAGTAATTTTAATTGGTGCTACTACAGAAAATCCATACTTTGAAGTAAATAAAGCATTAGTAAGCCGTTCGCGAATTTTCCAACTGAAGCAATTAAATGAGCAAGATTTGTACAAAATTGTTCAGCAAACGCTAACTAACAGCGAACGCGGCTATGGAAAGTTATTAGTAGAAATTGAGGATAAAGCGTTAGAACATTTGGTAAATATTGCCAATGGTGATGCGCGTTCATTACTGAATGCGTTGGAATTAGCTGTGGAGACAACGCCAGCCAACGCACAAGGAATTATACATATTAGTTTGGCAGTAGCAGAAGAATCGATTCAACAGCGTGCAGTCTTGTATGACAAAGAAGGTGATGTCCACTTTGATACAATCAGCGCGTTTATCAAAAGCTTACGCGGTTCTGACCCGGATGCTGCCTTGTACTGGTTGGCGAAAATGGTGTATGCCGGGGAAGACCCCAGGTTTATATTTCGTCGGATGTTGATTCTGGCAAGTGAAGATGTAGGGTTAGCTGACCCCAACGCGATTGTCGTTGTCAATGCTTGCAATGAAGCTTATGACAGAGTAGGGATGCCGGAAGGACGTTATCATTTAGCACAAGCAGCACTGTATTTAGCAACTGCGCCGAAGTCAAACAGCGTTATGGGCTTTTTTGATGCCCTAGCATCAGTAGAGCAAGAAACAGAAAAAGAAGTACCTAATCAGTTGAAGGATGGGAATCGAGATAAGAAAGGGTTTGGACATGGGCAAGGTTATCTTTACCCTCACGCTTACCGAGATCACTGGGTAGCACAACAATATTTACCAGCTAGTCTGCAAGGGCAAGTATTTTATCAACCATCAGCCCAAGGCAAAGAAAAAGAAATTAGCACCCAAGTATTGCGTCGCCGCGAAGCCCAACTAGCTGCACTGATGGAAGGTAGCACTGTTACACCATTAGAGATCCTGACCTATGGAAGTAGCGATCGCTCTAGTGAGCGTTGGTTGCAGCGAACACTTTCACTCTTTGGTACACAGTTAGCAACCGTTAGAGAACGGATTTTTGATTTAGCCCAATTGCAGCGGCATCATTTAGTGTTAGATATTAACGCTGGCACAGGTTTACTGACTTGGGAGGCGATTCGGCAAGTACCCGAAGGTGGAGTATATGCTTGTGTTCGCACAAATACTGATGCGAATGCGCTACAAGAGCAAGCATCAGCCCTACCAGAACTGATGCGTCCGGTGATTCTGACGGAGCCAATCTCTCGATTGTCTGAGGTATTGGCTTATAAGGCAGCAAATGTGCAGTTCGATTGCATCATAGGACGCAATGCCTTGATGACGGAGCCTGAAAAATTACAAGCAGCCCAAATCTTAGCTCAACTAATACCGTCCGGGGGAAAGCTGGTACTTGCTGAGACTGTACCACGTTACACTCAAAGGTTATATCGCTTACTCCCGGCAAACGCATTAGATGAAAAGTTGTATAAGCGATTAGTTGATGCAGAAGAAGCAATGTACGCTAATCAATCAGACTCTATGCTCAACTGGGATGCTGATGATTTACGTAATGCTTTTGCATCAACCGGGTTAACAGTAGATATGGTAGTTAAACACAATTCAATGCAAATGAACCTCAGTAGTGCTTTTTTGGAGCGTTTGTTTGCTACCAAGGGTATTCGACCGAGCTATGCCGAGCGTCTGGGGGAAAAACTCACAGTGGAAGAATTGGAAAAGCTCAAATTAACCTTTACCCAATATTTGCTGAACCAGACCATTGATTGGCAAAGTGTGATCGTTTTTCTCAAAGCTGATAAAAGTTAAATCTTTACTTGGTATCCAGAGCTTAGGAAATATACTCTTGATATTGCTTGTCAATTACTTGTAGGTACTGAAGCTGCTTCACAAACTAAGTTAGAGCTAGATGTTTCTTGCTGTGGTGCTGTGAGTGCCACAGCAAGAAACTGCACTCCGTTACTTGAAAGCCTCTAAGCAGGATAAAGCTACGGTGCAGCAAGAGGTGAAAAAGAATCAACCCAAACAGCAGCAACCATCTCAACAAGATAAATTAAGTGGAAATAAAAATCCTCATAAACCTCCGCCTAAACCAATAATCAAGAAAAAGCCTCAAGCGAGTGAGAAAATAGTTGGCAATTAGCCAGATATTGCAGGAAGAGCATAACTGGTCTTACTGCCTAAGTATTTTTTGTTAACTAATCTATTGTGTCCTAAGTATCACTCTATTTCAGCAAGTCTTGTATCTGAGAAAGCAGATTATCTAACTTTGCTCGTTTATCTGGATCATTCCAAATATTGGCTTTCTTTAGTTGTTGACCAATCTGGGAATATTTTTTAACATAGCTATTGGGATTTTCCTTCGCATTGACATTCAGTTCTTGAATCTTTTGTTTGATTTGGCTTAAACTCAAATTCTGAACTATAGCTATCTTAAGTAAGTCTCTGCGCTGCTCCTCGTTTTTGATACGAGCGATCGCTCTAGCTTTGGTAAACTCAATTTGGCCTTCTCTTAATGCTTTTAAAATCTCAATAGGCAGATTCAGTAACGGTAAACGGCTTGTACGGAAGGATTCAGCAGAAAATCGACCAATACTAGCAAGAACTGATTCAATAGTTTGAAGCTGGAGGGAAACGTTTTCCTCCAATTCTTGACTACGATTTCTGGCATGATTAGCACGATGTAAGACAGAAGTAACTTCATCATGATTGATGTTGAGTGTAATAGATAGCAGATCGAGAATTGCTTCAGTTTCTTCAACAGGATTTAAATCTTCACGTTGCAAGTTTTCTATCAAAGCCACTTGAAGAGCTTGCCGATCATCAAGTTCTCTACTAATGATAGGAACGTCAGACAAATTAAGTTCTTGTGCTGCTCGGTATCGCCTTTCGCCAGCAACTAGCTCATAAATTCCATTTGCTAGTGGACGAACCAGTAAAGGTTCCAAAATACCATGTTCTTGAACTGATTTAACTAATTGAGCTTGCTTTTTAGGATCAAGATAACGACGTGGTTGTTTGGATGGAAGTTGAATTTGTCCAATTGGTATGGTTTGAGAAGATTGAAGGCTGGCTGGATCAGTAACAAATTTTTGGGCGATAGATGCAGCCAGCCCTTGACTCAGCGGTTGCCTCATTTTAGGCATTCAAAACCTCCAAGGCTTTCTTAAATAATTGTTCAAATTCCCGTCTAGCAGTTCCTGCTGTGGAGCCTGATAAATCAAACACAGTGGCGTTTTGTCCATAGCAGTCGGCAATAACTTGGCGCTGATGAAGTACATCTTCCAAAACAGCAACATTTGGCATCAGTTTTAATACTTCAATCGCTTCATCTTTTAATTTAGTCCCCTTTACTGCTCGATTAACAAACATAACTGCTTTTGGTTCTCCACGACGAATCCTTTGAGCTTGTTGAATTAAACGCACGGTATCAGAAGCACTTTCTAAATCAACACCTGTAGGTTGGCAGGGAACAATTACTAAATCAGCCGTTAAAATTAATGCTCTCGTAGTTTCAGATAAAGCAGCAGGCCCATCAGCAATAATCCAATCGTAACTATCTACCAACTTAGGTAACTCATCTAACAGCGCATCAGGTACTTGAATAATTTGGCAGGGAATATTATTTTCTAAGCGTGCCAGCCATTTAGAAGATGAGCATTGAGCGTCAGCGTCTATAACCAGCACAGCTTTACGTTGTTTTTGTAGCCAACGTGCAAGATGCACGGCAACTGTAGACTTTCCGGCTCCTCCTTTTTGATTGATCACTGCGATGATTGGCATAGCTTAAGTTGAAAAACACATAGTAAAGTTTACGGTAAATTTAGGCTTTTGAAATTTGTACTGCATAAACTTGGTTATGTCCAATTATTTAAGAATCAATAAGATTGAACACTGTCATACAAATAAAACGAGTAAGCCACAAGACAATTGCACTGAATTATTACCACCAAAATTTATTTTTCAAGAACATAACTTAACTCAAATGAAAAAACAGTTGAACAAGCTAAAAAATCCAAAACTACAAATAGGGGTCAAATGGGGGTCATATAACCCCCAAAGATTAAAATTCACAGATGGGGGCTAAATAGGGGTCATATAGGTTACATTTGACTCCCATTTAGGGTACGCTCAAAAAGCACTGATTTTATGCCGCAATTAACATAAATGACTTTTTTGAATTGGAGCAAAGCAAGATGACGAATGTCCACGCACTGCAAAAAATTTTTCCAGCAGGCTTTGACAATGGCTACGGTAGCCTGAAACTTTTAGTCGATGGTTTTGATGTAGTGAGAATCCCCAGCTACATTTCCACAGCAGATATGGAAGATGTTCCAGGGAGAGTGGAATTTGATGGGACAGCATACACAGTTGGAGAATCTGCTTTCCGTGCTGGAGATCATTTCGAGCGCAACACCGATAGCAATGAAAACAAAGTCAAAAATGCTCTGAGAACTTTGTTAGGAGCATTAGCCCATTTGCCACACCGCAAAGCATGGCATTTGAAGTTAGTTGTCAGCTTGCATGATGTCGCTCTAGCAAAAGACTTACAGCAAGTTCTGAATGGAGAATACCAAGCTGTTCTGGCTGGCAAACCCGCCGAGATTAAAGTAGAAGTTCTGAAAGTTGTTCCCGAAGGAATGGGGGCATTGTTTAGCCAAGCACTACCTAAGAAATTAACAGTTTTGGATTTTGGCAATGGCACAACACTGTATTCTCGATACACTCAAGGAAAGCGAGAAGTACATACACCTTACCCGGTAGGCGTAGAAGTCCTCATCGATGAGATTGCCCAAAAAATGAAACATCTCAATGGCGGGAAGCTGGGAGATCCATCGAAAGTACGCTATGCCTTGGAAATGGGACACACCAGATATAACCGAGATATCGATATTAAAGATGTTTACATGGCTTGTTTCAAGGATTGGTATGAGAAGTACTTGAAAAAAGTAGTAGGAATGGCACTGGATGCGAAACACCAAGGCGATGAAATCTGGGCGATTGGTGGTGGTTGTCTATTGCCAGGGTTTAGAAAGTTATTGGAGAAAAATGGATTCAAAGTTCTGGACAATCCGGTAGAAGCCAATGCTACGGGATTACTAGAAATGGCCAAAGCTATGATCAACAAAAATTCTTAAAAAATTAGTAGTACACAGCAATGCTCAATAACCAAGATGATGTCTTAGACAAAGTACGCATTAGAAATAGTTATCGTCCACGCATACTGGCAGAAGCTAAACAATTAGACAAAAGCTATGTGGAAACTATTCATTTCATTATCGATTGCTATTTTGCATTCAAAAAAGGAGTGTTAACTATACAGCAACCAATAGCTTATACGTCCGATTACAACGAAATGGATCTTAATTCGGGAGCATCTCGACAGTCTGTTAGCAATGTATCGACTGGATCTGAACAAGAGGATTCGGGCAATGAAACATTTTCTCTCGATTTTGATTTGTAAATGTAAATTAGCTTATTGTATTGAGAAAGGGATTGCTGCCCAGCGAGTTAAATTAAGTGTTGATTTTTAGTTTTAACACGTTGATAAAGCTCCTCCATAGTTTCGATAAAGGAACTATCTTTTTGCCAGAAAGCAGGGAAGTCTCCTTCCTTCTTAATTAAAATAGCTGAAATGCCACTATCATTTGATGCGTCAATAGTTGATGGTAATCTCTTACTACCAAGCCAAAACTCTCGAAGATTCGGTTTTTGATTCACAGCCCGCTTTTCTATTTTTGTATAAAAAGATTCACTCTTTTGGATGTTAAGCTCTTCGGGTTGCGAAAGAGATGCTGATAGTGCTTTGCTCAAGGGAGAAGCTACTAACTTTGACTGAAGTTCTGTTTTAGATAATCCGCGCAATTCAAACAATAAAAATGGATTGGCATCTAGTTGAGAGGCTACCAGATAATAGACACCAGCAATGTGTTTACAAGGATTAGCATAATCAGGACAAGAGCATTTAGTTTTAAAGTCTTTGCTACTATGAGGTAATAAATGTAAGCCTATTTGGGAAAAAGTCTCTTCAATATTTTCGGGAACTTCATTGAGTAGCAATCGAGAAACAATACTGGCTTTAGAAGCAATCTTGGGAATAGCTTCATTCCAGCGTGTTTTGGGAATAGGTGTAATTTCAATGGTTATGTTATATGTCGGTTCTTTATAAACTCCAAAATATGGATTAACAGAGCCTTTAACTTTAGCAGTAACTTGATTCAGTTCAATCTCAAAACTCTTAACTTTACCACCACGAGCATAAGAACGTCCGCGTTGAAGTCGGTTATCGTCAGTAAAACTTTCTAAGGCTGTAATAAAACGCTCACCCCACCAAGTGCGACTAAATTTAGCCATAATATTCACTCCAAAATAGTAGTTTTATTCAAGGCAATAAGTTGTTTAAAGGCATCATTATCTAATTCAGTCAGCCAAGATTCATCACTACCAACAACCATTGAAGAAAGTTTCTTTTTATCTTCAATCATTTGATCAATACGTTCTTCTAAAGTGCCAATGGCTACAAATTTATGTACAAAAACATTCTTTTTTTGACCAATCCGAAAAGCGCGGTCAGTAGCTTGGTCTTCAACGGCGGGGTTCCACCAACGGTCGAAGTGAAAGACATGATTAGCTTTAGTCAAAGTAATACCAACACCACCTGCCTTGAGAGAAAGCACAAATACAGATGGTTCTGTTTGTGGGTCTTGAAAGTCACTAATCATTTGTTCCCGACGCTGACGAGTAGTACCCCCATGTAAATAGTAAGTATTGCAATGCAGATTGTGCTTGAGACATTTGTCAATTTGTTCGCAAACTTCGGTAAACTGGCTAAATATTAAGAGGCTTTCTCCCTCTGATATTGCTTCATCTACCATTTCAAGCAGACGAGAGAGTTTGTGAGAGCGTTCTGGCAAAAATTCACTTCCATCTTGAAGAAACTGGACTGGATGATTGCAAATTTGCTTCAGTTTCATCAATGTTGAGAGAATTAATCCTTTTCGCTGGATGCCTTGGGCTTGTTGTAATTGTTCTTCGACATCTTTAACTACAACTTCATACAATGATGCTTGTTCTTTAGTGAGATTAGTGAAAAGTTTTTGTTCAACCTTATCAGGCAAGTCACTGATAATCGATTGGTCGGTTTTAACACGCCGCAAAATTAAAGGTTCTACTAATTTCTTTAAAGTAGTTGATTTAATTTTGTCATGATCTTTCTGGATGGGAATCTCAAAAGACTTACGAAACTGAGCTTCTTTCCCTAAATACCCAGGATTGAGAAAGTTAAAAATTGACCATAAATCCAATAAGCGATTTTCTACAGGAGTGCCAGTCAAGGCGAGGCGGTGTTGCGCCGAAAGTTTGAGAATAGCTTTGGTTTGTGTAGCCTTGGGATTCTTGATATTTTGCGCCTCATCGACAACTATGCGTTGCCATTTCACACTACTGAGGAGTTTTTCGTCTTTCCGCACTAGAGTAAAAGAGCTAATAACTATATCGTATTCTTGACAAGCTGCTGGAAAATCAGCAGAGTTTTGTAGGCGATCGCTGCCATGATGCACGAGAGTTTTTAAATGAGGAGCAAATTTAGCAATTTCTTTTTGCCAATTGCCCACAACGGAAGTAGGTGCAATTAGTAAAGTGGGTAAAAGGGATTGTTTTGATTGTTTTTCTTGAACTAAAAGAGCAATGACCTGTACGGACTTTCCCAGTCCCATATCGTCTGCTAAACAGCCATTTAAACCTAATTGTTCAAGATAATGCAGCCAAGCCACCCCACGCTTTTGATATTCTCGCAGAGTACCGTGCAGATTTAACTGTTGTGAAATCGGCTCTAATTGACTTTTATCTTGCAGTTTGGCGATAATCTCTGCTAAAGCATAGTCATATTCAATTTCCCAATCATCTTCAGCCTCGGCAGTACGTTGCATAAACTCCAGCAAAGTCATCTGCGGTTGCTCAAAACCGTGGGATTCCCAAAATTGGAGTAGTTGCTGCATTTTATCGCGGTCTAATTCCATCCATTGACCGCGAAAATGCACTAAGGGAGCCTTAGTATTAACTAGTTGTTCCCATTCCTGTGGTGTAAGATTAGCATCGCCAATGGCTAATTCATATTGATACTCCACCAGTGAATTTAGACCGAAATAGCTTGTGGTTTCACCTTTTGTAGTCGCCAATTTTTTGGTTGAGGCTTTGAGGCGAATTTTAGCGCGACGACGACCAGCAGGAGTGTACCAAGCTGGAACAATAATTTTAAAACCTGAATCTTCTAACACCCAAGCACTTTCCTTGAGGAAGCCAAATGCTTCATCTAAGGTCAGGTGCATTCCAATAGGACACTCTGTTTCTAATCCTTGCCAAAGCTGGGGATACATCCGAGCCGCATAGCCCAGGTTCAACAGTAAATTAGTTTCAAAATCTTGACCATACTGTTTGTGAACACTTGCTTTGGTTTTTTGATTCATGAGCCAGTATTCTGCTAATGCCAGCTTTAAAGAAGGGTCGTGTTTACTAGATACCAAAAATTGAATCTGCCAATTGTCTACATCTTGGGCAGTGGGGGAGTGCAGCTGAAAGCACAGATGGAAGGGTAAGTTAGATTGAGTATGCTGAATTCTGTTTTTCCACGCCAACCACTGTTTGTATTGGAGTAAAGAAGTTTCGGTTTTTAATGGATTATATTTGTTTTGATTCAGACAATAGTAAATCAGAGAATCTGCTATTTTTTTATCAAAAGTGGCTGTGGAGATGGTATCAGTTACTAAATTTTGGAGAAGAGATTCAGAAAAATGTCGTAAGAGTGTTTCTTGATCGAAAAATTCTATTTGTTGCTCTTGATTGTGGCTACCTGCTGTACAAAGGAGCGGCATATACTCAATATATTTGGAAATATTTGCTTCATATTGCTCAGAAATAATTTCCCAAACCGCATATATCTCAAATTGTTTTGAGGAAGGCTGTTTACTTTTATTCTTGCGCGTTTTATCGTTGAGTGCTGTTAAGGGTCGATATTTTAATGCTGGAATATATTGGTCTTTGAAGATGATTTGTCTAAATGCTTGCGTATAATGATACCAGAAGAGTAAATCTGAACCAATTTGAAATTCATTGGCATTATAAAGTGCTAAAAAATGAATATCTTTGAGGAGTCTGACGATATTGATGAATTTTCTGCCTTTAGCCGAGATTACTGTTTCATAGCAAATGACGTTCCAGTATTGGAAATCTTCGTAAGTTTCCGGAAATTCAAACTCTAGATACTTAATTAATTCTGGTGAAGGAATAGGCTGATTATTGACAGTCGGAAGCGCAAAACATTTGCTAGAGATGCGTTCTTTTAATTGTACGGGGGTCTCTTTAAATCCCAGACTCTGCACTAAGAAACTGACTAATTCTTCTTGTGATAAATGTCTAGGATGAATCTGCTGCCGAGTAGGACTTTGTTTAGCTAGAGAAGTTTCTATCCATAGATAAAAAGAACCAGATTGAATAAATTCAGTGCTTTGGTCTGGTATCCAGGTGCCATGAATAACTTGCATCGTGTTAATGCCTCTGGATTTTGCGACGTAAATAGTATTTTAAAATTAATGTATCAAAAATTGTGTGATTTTTTGGCGATTTTGGTTTGTCATTATAAGTGTGATTAAAAATAGTATGAATGTACTAAAATAAACTTACGGCTCGGTTTATAATGATGTGCGGCATTTTTGAACACCAATGTCCACACCTTCAACATCGATTGAACAAGTAAATGCCACCCCGCACTATGAAACAATCACAGGGGTTTTACAACCAGTCGCAAAATCTAACTATCGCCACAACAGCAGCAAGCGGTAGAAAAAGCCGCATATTCACGCATAATGGTATTGACGGGTGGCCCTGGTGTTGGGAAAACGTTCACCACACACACCATCGTTAGCTTGTGGAAGGCGATGGGGAAAACAATCGCGCTGGCAGCACCAACAGGAAGGGCAGCGCAGAGATTATCGGAGATGACAGGCGAGGAAGCCAAGACAATACACCGCTTGCTAGAATTTGACCCAAAAACAATGGGGTTCAAGCGCGACAATTCAAATCCACTGCCCTACACAGCCATAATTGCCGATGAAGCTTCTATGCTCGACCTGTTTCTGGCACATTCACTGTTTAAAGCCGTAGCCGGAGAAGCGCAGTTATTATTAGTCGGTGACATCGACCAGTTACCATCAGTTGGCCCTGGCAAAGTGTTAGCTGACCTGATCAATTCGCTGCAAGTACCAGTAGTCAAGCTAACAATTGTATTCCGTCAAGCCCAGCAGAGCGCAATTGTCACCGCCGCGCATCAAATTAACCAGGGTGATTATCCAAACTTGGAACCGATTAGCGACAATCCTGTGTCAGATTGTCTGTGGCATGGTGGAGGATATGAGCCAGAGCATGGAGTACAGGCAATTTGTGAGTTGATTAGCGATTTTATTCCCCGGCTGGGTTTCAATCCGGCTTATGATGTGCAAGTACTGTGTCCCATGTCGCGGGGTTTGGTGGGAACACGCAACCTGAATATGGTGTTGCAGGGGCTGATCAATCCACCAAGCCCCGATAAAGCAGAGATTGTTAGAGGCGGGATGACTTTGCGGGTAGGAGATCGCATTATTCAGCAAATGAATGACTATGATCGGGAGATTTTTAACGGTGACTTGGGGACTATTTTGAGTATCGATACCGAAGAACAGGAGGTGACAGTTGACTACGGTGGTCGGCCTGTGGTTTACGATTATGCGGATTTGAATGAGATTACGTTGGCATTCGCTGTTTCAATTCATAAAAGTCAAGGTTCAGAGTATCCGGTGGTGATACTGCCACTATATATGCAGCACTATATGATGCTGTCACGTAATCTATTTTATACAGGTTTGACTCGTGCAAGGAAATTAGCCATTGTGGTTGGTTCAAAAAAAGCGATATCTTTGGCTGTGAGGACTACAAATGACCAGCAGCGTTACACAAGATTATGGCAGAGGTTATTGCAGCCGATTTAATCTCACTTAAAAGATAATTTAAAATAATGACCCATAAGTATGAATCATTCACAGAATTTGAAGTCAGGTTAGACGAAATGATTCAAAACCAAAAGCTAAAGCCTGAGTACAAATCTCTGCTTCTAGAAATAGCTGAACTTGGAGAGAAAGCTTATGCTAATGGTCTAATTCTTGGACTAGGATGGAGCGTAGATGATAACAATGTTGTTCTCGATGAATATGAAATAATAAATAGGGGCGGTAATATTTTGTATTTAACTATTTCAGAAACACGAGAGTACATTCAAAATTTATCAAAATTTAATTGAAAATTTAGGATAAGTTACTAAGTCCGGTTATTTGAATTACTTGCTGCTGCTAGAAATTCTTGTAGTGTTCGCAAAGTGCGCTCTGTGGAATCAATAAATACTACTTGAATGCGGGCTTCAACAGCAACTTGTGAATTTCTTTCTTTGATAACCTCAATTGACTGCCAAAAGTTAGCTTGGTAGAGTGATGATTGATTTGATTGATCTAACTTAGTGTTGACAATCACATCCTCCAGAATAATTTCCTTCCGATAATTAACTTCAATCCGAGCCACAACTGGAACAATTTTCTGTTTGATATTTATGTTATGGTGCTTTAACCAATTCCAACGTCCTGTTTCTAAATACTCCAAAACGGTAGCATTATTAACATGACCTAAACTATCGAGATCATTTGGACGTACCTGTAGTTTTAAAGAAACAAGTTCAAAACTCATTCGTTAGAAATTTTTGAATTTAATTTTATTTGGCTAGTTAAAATACTAGTTGACAACATATTTAAATTAATTTTTGATAAAAAAAATACAAATGAGGAAAAAACAAGCATAGCTAATTTAATGCTGAGACTTTTCCGACCTATTGTAGCGTTCACTTGATGATACTTTTATTACAGGTACGGTAGAAAACTTTCTTATTTTCTAAGAAAAATTACCCTGAGATCACTGATTGATGTGTTTGATATAAGAGTAGAGAATTTCACGTTCCCTATGTTCAGAGATAATAAAGCATTGCTGTCCTACTTCATCATGATAAAAAACAACGGCAACACTTTCTTTTGGGCAAACTCCTAAACAACTCGTACTAACAACTCGATATTTTCCCCATAATCCATCTAATTTGAGTCGAGATTTCAGCCATTTCTGTAGTTCTTCGGACGCTGTTGTACCTGAGCTAACTTTGTGATAACTGCCAGAAAATTGCTCGACTGTACACTGAGAACATACTAGTATCAAACCATTCTGCCATTGAGGAACGAAAGTGGGAATGGAACAAATGGGTGTGGGAGTTTCTAACAGGCGATCTTGTAGAGGAAGACTGGGCTGCTCATTATCTAAGAACTGCTGAAAAAGTCGCTTAATTATTTTCAAAATTCGCTTAAGCAGTTTCTTCATGGAGGAATGACTTTGCTATTTCTCTCATAGCATCACCTAAATTAAGTGTTGAGTTTGTTCTAAAAGATCATGATTATATGAAGTTTTTTTAACTCTGTATTGAGAGGTAGTCTATAACTATTACTGATAAGCTCTGGGTCGATTAGCGTTACTAAGACGATATCCCAGGCTTTACAGATTACAAACGATCAGTAGCGACATAAGTAGGTCGTCGTGAATATTTATCGTCAGGATAAAGCAGGAGGCAGGAGGAAAGAGGTTTTTAGCTTATTTAAATTTTTGTAACATAGGTCGGTTTTTTCTCATCGATTTACTTATTCATCTACCTAATAGTAGAAGAGAAGTTTTCCAAGTTTTAAATTTAATTAAAATATTTTTCAAACAAAGTATTGGAAGAAGTCATCTATCCGCAGAATCTTCGTGTCTTTAGACCTGAGAGCGTCAAAAAACTGGTAGTTGAATGCAAAACTCGCTGCCTTTACCTAACTGAGATTGTACTTCTAAGCTACCACCATGTTTTTCGACGACAATTTGCCGAGCGATCGCCAATCCTAAACCTGTACCTGTACCTATGCCTTTAGTTGTGAATAAATGATCAAAGATTCTCGCTTTCACATCTTCGCTCATACCCTTACCGTTATCGGCAATCGAGACGAACGCTTGATTTTCTACTATTGCGGTACAAATCTTGATTTGTTGGGGATAATCTGCAATTTCTTGATATGATTGTGTCCTTGCCATTTCATCAAACATATCAATGGCATTAGCCAGGATGTTCATAAATACTTGATTTAATTGTCCTGGAAAACATTTAATAGCTGGTAACTCACCGTACTCAGTAATTACTTGAATTGCAGGGCGATGCTCATTAGCTTTGAGGCGATATTTCAAAATTAATAGTGTGCTATCGATACCTTCGTGCAGGTTAGCAGCAACTTTATACTCAGTATCAGCACGGGAGAAGATACGCAGGCTAGTGCTGATAGATGTGATGCGATCGCTTGCCCCTTGCATGGAATCAAGTAACTTTGGTAAATCCTGACAAAGATATTCTAAATCAATGTTTTTTGCCTTTTTCTGTACGGGTGCAGCGGCATCGGGATGATATTGTTGATATAGGACGATATAGTCGAGTAAATCCTGCACATATTCTTGGGCATTGTTGATACTACCATTAAGAAAGCCGATGGGGTTGTTGATTTCGTGGGCGACACCGGCTACCAAGTTACCCAAGGATGCCATTTTTTCACTCTGGACTATTTGCAGTTGCGATTGTTCTAGCTTTTGGGCGTAGGTTTGGGCTTTTTGATAAAGTCGGGCATTTTCTAGAGAAATCGCCGCCTGAGTGCAGAGGAAGTTAAGGACAAAAATGCGATCGCTAGTAAATATCCCGCTAGTTGAGCGATTTTTTAAAGATACAATCCCAATTAACTGCCCGTGGCTAATAATTGGCAAGCATAACAAACTCTTTGGTTGTTTATGGGTGAGATATTCATCTATGACGGGTAAATCCGTTTTGAGATTGTCAATCATCACGACTTGTTGCGTGTTCTTGACATACTGAATCAATTTCACAGGTAGGTTGGGATTTCCATCTAGTGATTCTGAACAAAGTTGTGTGGCTTCTGGTGTAGCTATAGCGACAACTTGCCATTCACCGTCGGCATTAGGACAGATGAAAGCACAGCGATCGCCACCTGAGTTTTGGAGAATAATTTTTGTGAGTTGATGTAGTAATTCATCAAGTTCCAGAGTGGCAGATAAACTTTGAGAAGCCTTGATAATAGCGGCAATATCGATAGCGTTATTGATGTTTGTGCTATGACCCAAGCTAGAGTCTGAGGTATTAAGGGAAATATCTGGTGTAATTGTGCTTGTCAAGCTTTCCCACACGTTCAAGGGCTGGGAAACTGACTGAAGAATCGGGCGCAGTAAATGGGGATAGCGATGTTCTAGGTCATTACTTTTTGCTTTAGCTCCCCAACGAGCATAGCAGTAGTAAGCTTCCTGCATATAGACAGCAGCAATTTTTTCTTTGCCCCAACCGAGGTAGAATTTGGCAGCAAGTTCATTGGCGATCGCTTGTTCTGGGATATAGCCATTTTCTTGAGCTAGAGAAATAGCGCGATCATAGAAATCTATTGCTTGCTGTGGATGTCCTAAAACACGCTGTTCTTCAGCACAAATCAAATCATATCGGTGCTGGCAATTCATGGGTGCATAGGTAGCCCAATTTTGCAGCTTTTCTTTAGCATCCGCAATTAATGTCCATAACTCATCCGGTTGAGAATTTTCGGCTAAATTTGCTGATAGCTGGGTGAAACAGGCTAAAGCTGTATAAAAATAAAGTGTTGGCACATTTAGCATCCCAGTACCGCCACCAGCGTTCAGCTTTGATTGTTGACAATGATAGAGCGTCTGGTCATGGCACTCAAATAAATAGGTTAATGTTACTTTGCACATATGGAAATGCCATAACCCCGTTTTGTCGTTGGCTTTTTCCAGATTTGCCAAAGTTACCCCTTCATCAAAAATTGTGCCTACTAATTTGGTTGGTTTCTCACATTTTCCTAAGAGATTGGCAACGGTTTGGTGGACGATATGCAGGTAGCCTAAGAATGCTTGTTGTTTGATGTTTGCCAAGCCTATGCTGTAAGCCTGACATTCTGTTTCTAAAGCTGTGAGTTCTTTACCGACAAAATAAGCATGAAAAGCGTAGGTATAACTAGAATAGCCAGCATAAGCAAGAGCGCCAACTTTTAGTCCCAGGGTATAGGCTTCTTGTAATGGCTGGAGAGTTGTCGCCGCATTTTTCACCCAGTGAACAGTAAATTTGCTGGTCATGTATAAAATTTTAGCGGCATATTCTTGATTATTAAATTTATCTACTAACTGTAAAGCCAGTTGACCAAATTCATAACCTGTTGTAATGTCACCAACTACACCACAAAGTAATAATCCATAAACCACATATCCAAAGCTGGAGGCAGGAATATTACCGTGGGTGACTGATAGCTGCACCTGCTGACAGCAAATTAAAGGATACAGGGATGGAGATGCTAAGTAGGTAGGGCCACTAATTTGAACTAACATTCGCAGCAGTGCTTGGAACTGAGGCGAAGTCATCACAGGTAAGTTTAACAGCTCATCTGTGGAACGTCCTGCTAATTGCTGTCGGGTTTGTTGGAGAAAATCAACAAAATCTTGTTTATTCGGCTGACTGGGAAATTCAATTCCAAAAGATTTGAGAAAGTTTAAACCCGTGGTGACAGCTTTAGTAAATTCACCAAGGCTTGTGTAAGCATCAATTTTAATTTCATACACCTTGGCAGCATCCAACAAACTCCGAGCTTGTTGCAAGACAATTTCCGCCAAAGTTTCCATCTGCACCAAATCTGTATTGAGATAAGCAGCCTCAGCCGCGCTACTATAGCAGGCTAATGCCAAATCATACTGAGTTTGCCAGCTATCAGTCGGCAGCAAATTACAGGCATATTGTAAGCAATAGGTAGCAGTATCGTAGGCAGTGGTAGCGATCGCTTTTCGTCCGGCTCTTAAATTTAGCTCTACCAGCCTTGCTTGCTCTAGGGGATCGCTGATGAGCTTACAGCCAATATTCAATTGGTTGACGATATCAAAAATTTGCTCCTCTAATTGTTCTGCTGATGTATGGTTTAATAAATGACGACCAATTGTCAGATGCACAACCTGTTTCTCCTGTTGGGGAATCAGGGAATAAGCAGCTTGCTGGACGCGATCGTGGAGGAATTTGTAAGCAACACTAATCCCATCCGTGTAGTTATCATTTAAATCATTTCTTTGAAAAAACTTGTAGGTTTCACTGATGGGTAAAATTAATCCTTCCTGCAACCCTTTCCACAAGTCAGTTGCCACCTGCTGTGGCAATTGCTCCGAGACGATCGCCAGAGTAATCAAGTCAAATTGATTACCGATACAGGCTGCCAGTTTGAGGATATTCTGAGTCTCATCAGGTAATTTTTGCAACTGCTTGGCCATGAACTCCACCACATCATCGGTTAATGCAGCCTCGCGTACCTGAGTAATATCACATTGCCAATGTCCAGCCTGGATATTAAAGGTAATGAATTGATCTTGATGCAGAGTTTTGAGAAATTGCGTCGCAAAAAAGGGATTCCCTTGGGTTTTTTGATAGACTAATTCTGCTAGAGGTTGTGCCAAGACTTCAGCACATTTGAGCATATCTCCCACTAACTGATTCAGGCTGGTTCTACGCAAAGATGCTAAGGTAATTCTGTTGACTGTAGCTCCTGCCTTGCTGACTTCATTTAAGGTCAGTATTAACGGATGGCCGGAAAAAACTTCGTTATCCCGATAAGCCCCAATCAGCAGTAAATACCCCTGTTCCCGCTCACTCATCAACAACGGCATCAATTTTAAGGATGCGGAATCTGCCCATTGCAAGTCATCTAAAAACATCACCAAAGGATGTTCTTTTGTCGTAAAGACTTGAGTAAACTTCTGGAACAGCAAATTAAACCGATTCTGTGCCGCCGTACCCGATAGTTCTGTTACGGGTGGTTGTGTGCCAACGATACGTTCCAATTCAGGGATGACATCAATAATTACTTGGGCGTTGTCTCCCAAAGGCTCAAGAATCCTGGCTTTCCATGCTTGTATTTGGGTATCTGATTCCGAAAGTAACTGTCCAATTAAATCCCGAAATGCTTGGAGAAAGGCACCCAAGGGGATATTGCGATTGTACTGGTCAAATTTACCTTTGATGAAATAGCCTCTCTGGCGGACGATTGGTTTATGAACTTCATTTACAACCGCCGTCTTCCCAATTCCAGAGAAACCAGCTACTAGCAGTAATTCTGAGTTACCGTTGCTGACTCGCGCAAAAGCATCTAAGAGTGTCTGAACTTCTGTTTCTCGTCCATAGAGTTTTTCCGGGATGGTGAAGCGATCGCAAATATCCCGTTGCCCAATGATAAACTGTTCAATCTTGCCTGTTTGGTTGAACTGTTCTAAGCAAATTGCCAAATCATGCTTTAAGCCTAAAGCATTTTGATAGCGATCTTCGGCATTTTTTCCCATCAATTTAGCGACAATTTGAGCGATTACTTCTGGTATTTGAGAGTTAATTTCATCAACCCTCGGTGCAGGTTTGGCAATGTGACTATGCACCAGTTCTAAAGGATCATTACAAGCAAAAGGTAACTGTCCCGTCAACAATTCAAACAACGTCACCCCTAAACTATAAAAGTCTGTACGGTAGTCAACGCCCCGATTCATCCGCCCGGTTTGCTCTGGTGCAATATAGGCTAATGTGCCTTCTAAGACATTTGGGTGCTTGATTTCTTCGTTTTCTTTCGGTAATAGGGAAGCTATACTAAAATCAATTAGTTTGACTTGTTGCGATTCTGGATGAATCAAGATATTTGCAGGTTTGATGTCCTTATGAATTACCCGATGCTGATAAAGCTCATGGAGAATTTCGGCTAGTTGCAGGGCGATCGCCAGTGTATCTAATAGTGTTAACTGATGGTTGCGACTGTATGTTGATAGTGCCACACCGCCACAATCTTTCATCACTAGGGCATAGCTATTACGATATGGTATCAGGCGATCTGGACGAATCACACCAGAAATATTCAAATTTTTGGCAATAGTATATTGGTTGCGAAAACGCAACAATTCACTGAAGCTAGGATAATCTTGTTGCAATAATTTGATGACAACCTGATGCTGACTTAATTCTTCCACTGCTTGATAAACAATCGTCCGAGAACCCACATATAATTGCTCAACGATTTCATAGCCAGGAATGGAAGGTAATGGATTCGCGTAGCTGCTTGCCGCCAGTGTCATAGTATCAATGAAAAACATCTAGGGAATTTATCTCATCGTTATAATTCCCTCAAAATTGAGAAATTTAACTATTAAATCCCATTATGTATTAAAACTTTAAAATTAGTTAAATAATGCTTAACCCTATTGTGTGATTACACTAGAATTTCAATTAAAAATTCTGTTCCTTCACTCATAAAAGATTTGCAGTTTAGTTGTCCACCATGAGTTTCTTCGACGATTGTACGGGCGATTACCAATTCTAACCCCGCAGCTTTCCCGACAGCTTTCGTCGTAAATAAATTGTCAATTATATATTTAATCATATTTCTCCTAAAGATTTTAATTTTGGTTATTATTCCAGCCGTCGAACTTATATTTGAGATGAGAATTCTGGAGCAGTTTTTCAATTCCTAAACGAATTAAATCCGGTGGAACTCCGTCTAAATTCAATTCCTGACGAATAAACTCATCGATTGAAGTGGCTGTGGTTTGTTCTAACAGTGCCAACATTTGTGTACTAAACTTTCTTTAGCACTAGATGAAGAATTCACAGTTGTCTTGGAAGAGACTCTAATTCCTCGTGCGCTTATTGAAGTAGCCAAAACTAAAGGAAGCGCAAAAGATGCGCCGATCAGGAAACTCGTTTTCATAACAGGGAACACACTTGTAGTTCATAACACCATACAAAGATACCTTGAAGTGTTCAGTGGAGCATCTGTAATCTCACCAAAGGGTAATGGTATTAGATGATGATGAGGATGATTATTCCACATCTTTAGAAAAATCAATACAGCCCAGCCAGCAGGAAGTGCAATTCGTATTGCTACAGTTACGAGAAATACCCTGTACTCCACAGTTTCGACTCAATGCAGAGATTGGGCGTACCGTCAAGCGATGTTGGAAGAATGTACCGGGTGCGTAGACGCTTTTAGCGGCTTGTCGTAGACATTGCTTATCTCAAAGAAACACTCCGAACGAGGATTGGAATCAAATCACGCCTTGGTTGTAGAAAGTGGCAGCTTGCTTTGAAGGGAGGAAGCCAGAGGCAGCACAAGTGAAATCGGGTGTAATCACTTCTTTTGAGCGGGCGCAGCAAGAAAGGATTGTGATTGCTATGTCGGGGAAAAGTGTAGACACCAGGAGATAGTCTAAAAACCAATTATTAAGCATTTATTAAATGTTTACTTAACTGTCTTAACTGTCCTTGCATCGTAAATGTATTAATTGTATGGTGCTACGTATCCTTTAATCTAGCCATATTTATAATAGTTGCCCTCAGCCAAGAAGTTTATGCGCCTATACGGTTCAGTAGAAACGTTGCATTGGGCAAAGATGCTGTATCGCAATATCTCTACACAATGTTTAGTTGAGAATACTTACAAATTCACTGAATCTGTGTAATCGATTAACAAACAAACAAAAGTTAACTCAAGAGATACAAAACCATGAAGAAATTCTTTTCAACTCTAACCCTAACAACAGCTACAACTTTAGCTATTGCACTCACTGGAGCAACAATTGGTACTCACTTTGTTTTAGGAGAGACATCTATTGACTTAGCTAAGTTGCGTAGCGATGTGATATCTGCACACAACACTTATCGAGCCAAGCATAAGAGTCCTAACGTGACTATCGATGATACTCTCAACCAGAGCGCCCAAGCTTGGGCGCAAACTATAGCAGCTAAAGGTGACTTGGAACACAGTACCAATCGAAACAATGTAGGAGAGAACATATACTGGAGTGGAGATGGAGACTCAACAAACTTAGGTAGCGCAGCAGTTGAAGACTGGTACAGTGAAATTAAAGACTATGACTACACCAAACCTGTATTTTCTGGCAACACCGGGCATTTTACTCAGGTAGTCTGGAAGGGCAGTACCAAAGTAGGCTGTGGTGCTGCACCTGGCCCTGCAACAATTGAGGGTACTAAGTACGATGGCTTCTATGTAGTTTGTCAGTATTCTCCCGCAGGTAATGTGCAAGGGCAGTTTGCTGATAATGTGCTGAAACCCTAGTTGTCTGCTGTTTGCTCAACTTATCTAAATAAGGTGGGCAAATGTTTGCTCACCCTACAAATTGGCTAAATGCGTTAATTTGCACCTTTGTTGCACTGACACGCAATTTTGTTGCATCGGGTGGCACTTAACACAATTCGCTACACCACTTTCTCAATTGCACTTTTAACTTTTCTTGGTGATGCGATCGCCCTTGGCCGGTCTTCTTCGAGACGCTACGCGAACGACAATCGCATTTCTGCATCAGTGATCAGGTTAAACAAAACATGAAACACCTTGGTACGATTCTCTGGTTGACCAAAATAATGGGATACAAGCCATTTTTCTGATGATTATGCAATAGCCAACATAATTCTGGCTATTCTGTTACTAAGGATTGCCAATCATTGTAAAAGCAGACCAGAAAAAGGGGTGAGTCAACTTTCTGTCGCCAAGTTCTAATAAGACAGATGGTAGAGGTAAATCACCACGAGCAGTTCTGAGTCTACCGTTTTCTAGTCGCACTTGACCTTTAAGCATTGCTACTTGAGCTCGTCTGAGGGCTTCAGCTTTGATAGGAGCGAGTCTCAGCTTTTCGTAAAATTGAGTCATCAATCCGAAAGTACCTTCATCAGAGACAGACCATAAACTCGCCAATGCAGACTTAGCACCAGACTGTATCGCAAAGCCAGCAAAACCAAATTCTGCCTCTTTGTCACCCAAGGCTGTACGACACGCACTCAGCACTACTAGTTCCACAGGTGGGTTATTCCAGCCAAGTTGACGCATCTGATTCATTTGAAGTTTACTATCCCACAATTGAATGTAAGAGTTACCGGCTACACCTGATTTGAATTCCCCGTGGGTAGCGAGGTGAACAATCCCGAAGGCTTTTTGTTGTCGTTGGGCGGTGAGATTTTTCAAAGTAAAGTCTTCATTTAAGAAAGCTCTACCAAACCAAAGCTTCTGAGTGATGGTAGTTAACTCTGACGGTACAGATGGTAGTGGGTCTAAGTTGATGAATTGAGATGCACCCATTCCCAGGACTTCAGCTTTTTTAATGTCAACATATTTGGTATCAGTCAGACTGAAACTAGGCATTAAACTGATACTAGAATTTTCAATTAGAGAATTTTTATAATTTCATTTTGCATAAATTTCACTTTATCTAATTTAGATTTTTTATATAAGATATTAATTGCTAACTCAAATTCTGCAATCGCTTTATTTTTCTCTCATTTCTCTTTATAGATGTAACCTCGTTTGCTGTAGGCATCAGCATACTCAGGGTCAATCCTAATTACTTCATTTAGATCAGCTATGGCTGCTACACAACCTCTCATGTAGTAGGCATCAGCACAATTCGGTTCTATCTTGATGAATTGAGTATAGTCTGCAATTGCTTTATCATACTCGTTTAACGCTGCATAAACATTTCCTCTTTTAAAGTAAGCATTATTATACATGGGATTCATCTCGATAACTCGCACCAAGTCTTTTAACGCACTACTAAAAGAGTTGATTGCTGCATAAGCCTCGGAACGATAAAAATAACTTTCGACATCATGTTGCCTAATTGTGATTGCGCTAGTTAAATCTGCAATAGCTTCTCTATATTTTTTTAATTCTAAATAGAGACAGCCTCGGATAAAGTAAGCTTCAAGACAGTTAGACTTTCACCTGATGGTCGATTACCTAATCAAGGCTCCAGTAGTATAAAGCTTTTTGGAAAATTAATCGCCTTGTTATATCCTGAGCTTTTAAGGGAACAATAATCATATATGTAATTAGTCCTATATCTCATAGGCTAACTTTATGGCATCTTTATTGAACCCAGCAAGCAAATTCATCCGTCGATTACCGCTACGGGCAATCTTAATTATTCCCTTTGTGCTGCAAATCTTTGCAGTAGTAGGATTTGTTGGATACCTCTCATTTAAAAATGGGCAACAAGCGGTTAATGAGTTAGCTAGCAAATTAGAACAGGAGGTGGCGAATCGCACTGAGAAAGAAACACTAGCATTTTTAAATACCCCCCATATTGTTAACCAAGTTTTATTATCTAGCATCTACAGCGGTAATCTTAATATTGATGACCCTCCAGCCTTAGAAAAATTCTTTCTTAAGCAAATCAAAACTCACGGAATTATTCCTTATCTTTATTACGCCAATGAACGGGGTGAGTTTATTGGCGTTCAAAAATTAGATGATGGTCAATTTATCCTTAAAGTTAAGGATCAGTCCACTGGGAAAAATAGAAATGTCTATTTGCTAGACGAGCAAGGTCATCGGACTAAATTACTCCGAAGTGCGGAATTTGACAGTAATGAATACCAGTTGTTGAAATATGCTGGAGGTTCAACAACACATAAACCAGGACAAGCTGGATGGACTGAAATTTCTCTATCTTCCAGCGTTTTGGCTCTAGAAATTAAAGCTGGTACACCAGTATATAGTGATACTGGCAAATTCCAAGGTGTAATTGGAGTTGAGATTTTCTTACCTCAGATAAGCCAATTTTTGCGGAATCTCAAGATTAGTCAATCTGGACAAACCTTTATTGTCGAGCGCTCTGGAGAGATTGTTGGTAGTTCAACTTCTGAGCAACCCTATATAACAAAGGGTAGCGAACAGGTTCGACTTGTGGCTACACAAAGCCGCAATGCGTTAACCCAAGCAACGGCAAAATACTTGTTAAAAAAGTTCGGTAATTTAAACAAAATTACTTCTACCGAGAACTTAGTTTTTGAATTTAACGGCAAACGCCAACTTGTGCGGGCTCAACCGTTCACCGATGGTCGAGGATTAGATTGGCTAACAATCGTAGTCATCCCCGAATCAGATTTTATGGCACAAATCGATGCCAGTTTGCGCCATACCCTGTGGTTATGTTTTGCTGCTTTAGGTGTTACCACTGTGTTAGGTATTTATACATCTCGTTGGATTACTCGACCCATTCTACGATTAAAAGAAGCAAGCCAAGCAATTGCCTCTGGGGAACTTGGCCAAAGGGTTGAGGTTGGGGGGGTAAATGAATTGGAAGTGTTGGGTGATTCATTTAACCAGATGGCATCTCAGTTAAGGGATTTGATTGAAGGGTTAGAGGAGCGAGTAGAATCACGAACGGTTGAACTCAAAGCAGCAAAAGAAGAAGCAGACAGCGCCAACCAAGCCAAAAGTGAATTTCTCGCCAATATGAGCCATGAACTGCGTACCCCCCTCAATGGTATTCTGGGCTACGCTCAAATCCTCAACCGCTCCCAAGCTTTACCTAACAAAGAACGACATGGAGTAGATATCATTTACCAATGTGGTTCTCACTTGTTGACCCTGATTAACGACATTCTCGATTTGTCTAAAATCGAAGCTCGCAAACTGGAACTTTCCCCCAAAGCTATACATTTGCCGTCTTTTCTCCAGGGGATTGTAGAAATTTGCTGTATCCGTGCGGAGCAAAAAAAGATTGAGTTTTATTACCAACCAGATACAGATTTACCCATTAGTATTGCAGCAGATGAAAAACGGCTACGCCAAGTATTAATCAATCTATTGAGTAATGGGATTAAATTTACAGATCGAGGAAGTGTCACATTTAAAGTTGAGAACATACCCACCGAAAATCATCAATTTGTGCGGCTAAAATTCTTAGTCGCAGATACAGGAATTGGGATTGCACCTGATGATATTAATCGGCTATTTCAAGTATTTGAACAAGTAGGTGATCGCCAACGTCGAGCCGAGGGTACAGGTTTGGGTTTAGCCATTAGTCAAAAAATTGCCCAGATGATTGGCACTCTTATTCAGGTCAAAAGTCAAGTCAATGTGGGTAGCGACTTCTTCTTTGATGTGGAATTTCCCATCATCGCAGATTGGGTACAGCAGCACACTATCAATGCAGGGAAACAAATCATTAGTTACCAAGGACAACGCCGTAAGATATTGATTGTGGACGATCATTGGGAAAATCGTTCTGTGTTGGTCAATTTACTGGAACCTCTAGGGTTTGAGTTAACAGAAGCCCAAAATGGTCGAGAGGGTTTAGAAAAAGCCAGAGAGAAATTACCAGATTTAATCATTACCGATTTAGCAATGTCGGTTATGGATGGCTTTGAAATGTTGAAACAGTTGCGCTCTAGCGACGATTTAAAATATTTGTTAGCTATTGTTTCTTCAGCATCGGTGGCTGATATTGATCGACAAATGAGCATAGCAGCGGGCGGAGATGATTTTCTTCCCAAACCAGTACAAATAGATGAACTGTTTAACCTCCTGACAAAGCATTTAAACCTTACCTGGATTTATGCTGAGGCTTCCTCAAACACCTCAAAAGTTGAAGAAGCTGCTTCCCTCATTCCACCGTCAATAGAAGATTTACAACACTTACTGGAACTATTACAAGATGGGCTTTTCAAGCAGATAATTGAATTTGCCGAACAAATCGAGCAACAAAGCGATCGCTACAGACCTTTTGTTCAACAAGTTTTGCAACTAGCAAGACAATTTCAAGAACAAAAGCTGGAGCAATTCCTCCGCCAGTATTTACATGAGCAAAATTAGGGAGTCGTCAAGATGTCATTTACCACCAACGGTTTTATTTTAATAGTGGATGACACCCCCACAAATCTTGATGTCATCTCTGAAACCCTCAGTGATGCAGGTTTCTCCGTGGCAATTGCTACTAGCGGTGAAATTGCCTTACAACGGTTAGAGCGTCGGCTTCCCGATCTAATTTTATTAGATGTGATGATGCCGGGAATTGACGGCTTTGAAACTTGTCAACGGCTAAAATCTAACCCCAAAACAGAAGATATTCCAGTCATTTTCATGACGGCGTTATCTGATACTGACAGTAAAGTACAGGCGTTGGAATTAGGGGCTGTTGATTATATTACCAAGCCCTTCCAAGAAAAAGAAGTATTAGCACGGGTTAAAACGCACCTGCAATTACGTCGTCTTACCCAAGAGATGAAATATCAAGTTACCGAGCAGAAAAACGCTAAAGAAGCCTTGCAAGTCTCAGAAGAGTTGTTAAGACAGAAAGCTATCCTGTTAGAAGAAATGCTTTGCAAACTTCAACATACCCAAGCGCAACTTATACAAAATGAAAAAATGTCTGCTTTAGGACAATTAGTAGCAGGTGTTGCCCATGAAATTAATAATCCTGTAAATTTTATCTATGGTAATATCACACATGCAGATAGATATATTCAAGAGCTAATAGGTTTGCTCAAACACTACCAACAGGAGTATCCCCAGCCAACAGAGAAAATCCAAAAATATGCTCAACAAATTGATTATGAATTTCTAAAGGCAGATTTACCGAAATTACTGTCATCGATGATGATTGGGGCAGAGCGCATTCAAGAAATAGTCCTTTCGCTCCGCACCTTTTCTCGATTAGATGAAGCATCCATGAAAGCAGTAGATATTCATGATGGCATCGAATCAACCCTATTAATTATTCAAAGTAGACTCAAAACTCAAGCATCTATTCCGATTCAGGTGATTAAAGAATATGGAAATTTACCATGTGTAGAATGCTATCCTGGACAACTCAATCAGGTGTTTATGAACGTATTATGCAATGCGATCGATGCCTTAGAAACAGAGATTAGCCAACCGAACCCAACCATTCACATTCAAACCAAAGTTATAGAGAATAACCGCATCGTCATTACAATCGCCGATAACGGAGCAGGTATACCTAAATCAATAAGCCAACGTATTTTCGACCCATTTTTTAGCACTAAATCTGTAGGAAAAGGTACAGGATTAGGGCTATCGATTAGCTATCAAATAATAGTTGAGAAACATCAGGGTATCTTCAAATGTACCTCCGTACCCGACAAAACAGTATTTTGGATTGAAATTCCCTTAAAACAGGAAAGGGAAAAGTCAAGCAGTACTCAATGAAACTTATTGAATTACAAAAATAAATTATTTAAATTTTAATTGACAACTGTGCATTAACCCCCATCTCTGCATAACCTTGGCTTTCAGCTACAAAGTAAGAAACGCAGGTATCAACGTTTCTTCAACCGAATTTCCAGTTGCGTCTCTATCTGGGATTCAGCCGAGGTATGGATACCGTGATACCGCGTCTGAATCCCAGATACAAAGCATAATTGCGACTTTAGACAGAATGTCTGTCTAACATCAGCCACGTTATGTATTCACAAAAAAGTCTTAAGCTAATCAGCATTTAAGCTGCAATATAGCTGAGATTGCCTTTGTTTTTGATTTTCCGATGCCACTTAATCACTAACTCGCCTTGATTCAACAGCTTATCTAACAGAGATGTTAATTCCTCTAC
>NZ_JADEWI010000069.1 GCF_015207705.1 Nostoc sp. LEGE 06077 | reverse complement strand
TCAACTTCAACCAGTCTGTGATTGACTCTCAAGGTCGCGTGATCAACACCTGGGCTGATATCATCAACCGCGCTAACCTCGGTATGGAAGTAATGCACGAGCGCAACGCTCACAACTTCCCCTTAGATTTGGCTGCTGGTGATGTTGCTCCTGTTGCTCTCACTGCTCCTGCTATTAACGGTTAATCTTTAGTCTCAGTAGAAAAGTGATAAAAAACGCCCTCCATTGGGGGGCGTTTTTTATTAGGGGTAAAAGGTTTAATGTATAGCAGTAGCCAAGTTGGTTAGGACATCGATAAAGAATAAAATTTAGATACCACAAAGCTTTTAACCCTGTCACCTATTATCTATCCCCTGGTATACAAGATATTCATGGAACTAGAAGCTCTGCTCAAAAATCACCGGACAATTCGCGTTGTAGGTTTTGACGATGCTCCTTTTATGCGGAGTGCAAATAAACCTGTAGGAGTTGCAGGTGTTATCTGTGCAGACACTCGCTTTGAAGGTATGGTTTGGGGAGAGATAGAGCCTGATGGTTGGGATGCAACGGAAAAACTTTGTCAGTTGCTCATTGGGGGCAAATTTTTACCACATCTCCATATAGTGCTGTTAGATGGAATTTCTTTAGGTGGCTTTAATATAGTTGATTTACCATTATTAGCTGAAAGATTAGAGCGCCCTTGTATTGCGGTAATGCGAAAGCAACCTAAGTTGAACGCGATGATTTACGCAATGCAAAGATTACCTCATCCAGAAAAACGACTAGAAATCATAGGTCATGCTGGCAGTGTATATGAGTATGCGCCGTTTTATTTTCAGGTTTGTGGTGCAGAACCTGATGTTACGGCTCAAGTGCTTCAACGGTTGACAGATTGTGGTCATGTACCAGAGGCTTTGCGTCTAGCTCATCTGATAACCTCTGCGGTGGTGAAAGGGGAGAGTGGGCGACAGGCTTGATCGGCGTTAGGAGCAAGGAGCCACAAACGACTATTGACTATTGACTATTGATCCTTTTACAGCAACCTCTTTCAGGATAGTCATTGGGCCTGTGTTCTTGAGGAGTTGCATTTCTTGTTCATTCCGCACTAGTAACGCACCAGTGAAACCTAATGAGTTGACAGAAATTGAGTGGAAATGTTCGTGCGATCGCGGTACGATTAACATCCATTTTCTAGTTACTAGCAGATTATAAGCACCAGATGGTGTATTGCTGTTAACTGTTTCTATCTCAACAGCACGTAATAAATTTTGATATATCTTCAATATAGCCTCGGCTGAGGTTAAAGGAGATTGCACCCAATCAGGATCTAAAGTTGCAAAAGCGTTAACAAAAGGAAGGTTCGCGATCGTTCCTACACCATCTTCAAATTCTGCTGATGCTAGTAGTGGTTCAATCGGTGTCTGCACTCCTGAAGCCACCAGTGGTAGAGGTATGATCTGCAAGTGTTTGTGTCGTTGACTAGCACCTGCGGTTTTGCCACTGTTATAAAAAGCTAAACCATCAAAGTCAGCTAAACACGCCAATAAAGCAGCAAAATCTTCTGGGGTAAGTAGGCTTTCTTGTTCTTCAAAAGCACGAGTGATGAGGAGTAAGTGATAGTCAACAACATTGAATTTGTTTAAGATACAAACATGAGTGTCGGAAATATCTGCCACAAACAAATCTTTTTCGTAGGGAAGAAAAGGGTTGAACTCCTTATCAGCAGAAGCTTGTTTGTTTTGCTGTTTCTTAGCTGCATCTTTACGGACAAGGTTAGATAAAATTCTGACTAAAAAGTTAACGCCATCTTGCTCAACAAATTCAAACTCTGTCGGGATAGACAGCAATGCGCCGCATTGTAAAGCATCTTCAGTACGTTCTTTGACACTTGTCCATAAAGTGCCAGGTTTGAGTAAGATTTCTCCCTGTGCCATTGATGAGTTAATTATTGAACATTCATCAGTTTAAATCAGATTCAACACCAAGCGATGTCTAACGACAAGCTGCTTTGCATATACGCAATTATGCAATTAATATCGGTGTTTGCTGTTGTTCTTGTTCAGCAGTTATAACGTTTTGAAACCTAGAGAGACGCAGAGTGTTGCTAAATTTAATTTGCTACGAATTATGCAATATCGTAATTATCTTACCTAAAGTGGTACAAACTGAAAATCCTGTCTACTAAATATGATTAAGAGTTTGGCTAAAAAAGCTGATCCGACACATAGTTCAAAATTCAAACCTAATTGCTGAAAGAGCATAACTTTTCAACGCAGAGGTACGGTAAATACCATCATTCATCTCTGATCAGTAATTGGCAAACTTAATCAAGGGTTAAGAAATCTTCGAGAATTTAAGCAGTACGGTAAACTGCCATGTAAGGCTGAAAAACTAACCTTTACAATAAAAGATAATAAGTAAGTTAAGGAGCCACCAGGATGCAAACTTCATTCGATTCTGATAAGCGCAAACTATTATCATCTCTATGTCATGGGGCAATTTTCTTTAGTACAACATTGTTTTCGATTGGTGTACCTATTGTCATTAATATTATTTCGGATGACCCTGTTGTTAAAAGTAGCGCTAAAGAATCAATTAATTTCCACTTTAATGTTTGGTTTTGGGCAACCATAATTGGAGTGCCAATTGCAGTTTTATCTTGGCTCACCTTTGGGATTGGGGGACTTTTATTCTTTCCCCTGGTGGCTTTTGGCTTTTTATTACACTGGGGGTTGACAATTGTGGCGCTGTTGCACTGTTTCAGCAATCCTGATGAACCGTTCCGTTATCCGTTTATTTTCCGAGTGTTCTAATTTTTATGGGTGTAGATAAAGTTGGTTTGAGAAAAGGGATGATTCACTCATCCCTTTTTTATTAGCTCACCTGCGCTGGGATTTTTTGTGTTTGCAAGTAACGGTAAAGGCGATTTACCGCGTTGAGATGGGCGTAAGCTGCGGCTACGACAATATCAGTATCAGATGCTTGTCCAGAGAATATGCGATCTTGATATCTCAAGCGAATTGTGACTGTTCCCAAGGCATCAATTCCCCCTGTGACAGACTGCACAGAGAACTCTATTAATTGATTGGGAATCTGCACTAAGCGGTTGATCGCCTGATAAACTGCATCTACTGGCCCTGTGCCGACGCTGGCATCTGTGAGGATTTTGCCATCGGGAGTGACAACTGTAATAGTTGCGGTTGGACAAGTACAGTCACCGCAAATTACTTGGATGTGTTCAAGTTGAAAGCCGCTTTCTACTTGATTTTGGGTTTCATCACGGACGATCGCTTCTAAATCCCAATCAGATATCTCTTTTTTCTTGTCTGCAACTTCTTTAAATCGGTTAAAGGCTTTGTTCAAGTCGGCTTCACTCAGTTCAAATCCCAATTCTTTCAGTCTTGTACGAAAAGCATTTCGTCCAGAGTGTTTGCCTAAAACTATGCGATTTTCTGGCAACCCAATGGATGCAGCTTCCATGATTTCGTAGGTTTGGCGATTTTTGATAATGCCATCTTGATGAATACCAGATTCATGGGCGAAGGCATTTGCTCCTACAATTGCCTTATTCGGTTGAATCAGCATTCCGGTGAATTGGGAAACTAAGGCAGAAGTTTTGTAAATCTCCTGGGTTTTGATGTTGCTTAGGGGTGCATCGGAATCTACTGCACGGCCAAAGTAAGGATTGAAGTAATGTTTCCGCACTTGCAAGGCCATAACAATTTCTTCTAATGCGGCATTTCCGGCACGTTCACCAATGCCGTTAATTGTGCATTCTACCTGACGCACGCCATTTTCAATCGCCGCTAAGGCATTGGCGGTGGCTAAACCCAAATCATTTTGAGTGTGAATGGACAGAATTACGCTGTCAATATTCGGCACATTTTTCCGAATTCCCTGAATGAGAATTCCCATTTCTTTGGGTGTGCAGTAACCGACGGTATCAGGAATATTAATTGTTGTAGCACCTGCGGCGATCGCAGTTTCTAATACCTGATATAAAAACTCTGGTTCTGTGCGACTAGCATCCATTGGCGAGAATTCAACATCATCAACTAAGGATTTGGCATAAGCCACCATTTCTTGAGCGATCGCCAACACTTCACTACGGGACTTTTTCAACTGATATTGCAAGTGAATATCAGATGTGGAAATCATGGTGTGAATACGCGGATGGGCGGCAGGTTTTAAGGCTTCGGCGGCGGCTTGAATATCTTTGCGGGTGGCTCTGGCTAAACTGCAAATAATTGGCCCGCCTACTTTTCCGACTTGTTCAGCGATGGTTTTGACGGCTTGAAAATCTCCTGGACTAGAGACGGCAAAACCCGCTTCAATGACATCTACACCCAGGAGTGCCAGTTGATGAGCGATCGCTAATTTCTCTTCTGCATTTAGGGTTGCACCTGGGGATTGTTCGCCATCCCGCAAGGTGGTATCGAAGATGATAACTCGGTCTGTTGCTTGAGATGCAATGCTCATAACTGTCTCCCGTTTGCTTAAGGGAATTATTTGTAACTTTGGATATTGTATACAATCTTTCTAAAATTGTATACAATATCCAATATGAACTTAAATGATTTAGCAGCCAATATGCTGCAACAACGCAGCACCCCCGATTTAATTGCCGATGCCTTGCGGGAAGCGATTCTGCGCGGTATTTTTCAGGAAGGACAATCTCTGAGACAAGATGAAATTGCCACACAATTTGGTGTGAGTCGCATTCCTGTGCGAGAAGCTTTGCGCCAATTAGAAGCAGAAGGTTTAGTGACACTGCATTTAAATCGTGGGGCGATGGTATCGGTACTCACAGCCAATGAAGCGCAAGAAATTTGTGAGATTCGCAGTGCTTTAGAAGTGAAAGCCATACAGTTAGCGATACCAAAATTAAGCACAGCAGATTTAGAAAAAGCAGCAGTAATTCTAGAAACAACCGATCAAACCACCGATGCAGGTTTGTTAGCGCAACTTAATTGGGAATTTCACGCGACACTTTACGCCAGCGCAGAACGTCCGCGACTATTGGCAATAGTGAAAAACTTACATATAAATTGCGATCGCTATGTGCGTGTGCAGATGGCACAAATGGATTATCAAGAACGTTCTCAAAAAGAACACCATCAACTTTTAGATGCTTGCAAACAGCGAGATGCAAAAACTGCCGTGCGATTATTAAAACGCCACATCGATACGGCTGGTGAACAATTAGTTACTTACTTGCGGCAGAAATCTTGAAAGTGATAGTGCTACTTAAAAAGTCATGCAATATTTCCACAATGATGCAGATATTAATTTGTTGCAACTTTTCTCAAAATTTACATTGGCAACAAATCTTTGTAATCAACATCAAGGTTATTGTTTGGAAGATTGCACAACTAAGAATTATTTATTATTACTGGGAAACAGAGAACAATTAATAAATTTATCCTCGAATCCAGACTGGAATTTATTTGAGTAATCTGGTTACTCTAATATCATATTCAGTGCCTTTTGGATGTTCATTTCTAGCCTGAATCCGTGCCATACCATCTGCTTTTTCTTTTGACTCAGCGTTAATCTCGTATCTTGATGTTCCGCATTGATAGCTATTGTTGGCTTGATCGGCATATTCCTTAATATCAACCAACACTTCAAAAGTGTGAACCATTGGAAGCTCCTAGTGCAAATAGCACACTGTGGAAATTAAGATCCAGTATATGAATACAGATAAGTATCTGTTTGTTTAACAATACAATTCTTTATCAAAACTATTAGAAAACTTAAATTGAGAGTTAATACTGATCAGGAATTAATAGCTCCACAAAATGTGATTACTATAATTAATTAACAAATGTTTCAAAGTTAATACATACGTAAAAAATAATCAAAATGAATTACTTATTTAGCTCATTACCAAAACTAGAAATAGCAAGTCTATTTCTCAGTAATTTCTCTCGATAATTCGCCACAATACAAAATTACTCACTCTGCGGTTGATATTATCCCTCTTCTGCCAATTTCAGATGGGGACACTTGGCGAGAAAAGTTGATGCTTTGTTATATGCATCGGGGTTCTGAATATTGGCGGGTGTTGCTCGAATAATGCCAGCAAACAAGTCATCTAATCCATAAGGTGTAAAAAATTCCCATTGTCCTTGGATATTCAACCTGATACCGACAGCAGTTGCAGTGTGTAACCAATTTTGGATACCATCTTCCGTACTAGTGTAAGTACGGCTACCGTTGCGCCACCGATTAAAACTCGCTTGATTTTTGACATCAAACTTATAGTTGGGAAATTTTTCGGTGAGGTGGGTTTTTGCCGATAGTTCTTGGGAACGATCGCCGATTTCGTCAAAAAAGGCAATATCGAAGTCATTGATGACTAAGGCGCAGCTTTCACCAAATATTGCCCGCCAAACGCTGTTGCGGACTGCACCTCCCGCTAACCACCAGTTAGGTAGATGGATTTGAGCGATCGCAGGTAATACAGTATTAATAGGTGTATCAGTTAAAATTGTCTGTAAACGAGTATTGGGATTCATCGAGAATTATCAACGAGAATGTGAAGATATTATGAGTTATCTTGGACACAACTGAAAATATGGCTGTGCAGATAAAACTCTCATCTAAATTTTTTGATAATTTTCATAAATTAGCGAACTGAACCTAATATTATTTGCGGAAAAGTTGCAATTAGTTCAGTAGTTTACTGGATGGAATTAAAATTCTCTGTGAACCATTCACCGTAAATTTCCCGATTACAACTGTGCTAGGCATCAGTGTAGGCTTGAGTTGCCCAATGTGGCTAATTGGCGGGTTAGTTCAACCACTCCGCAAATTGTTTATTCTTTTTGTGTAAAAAATACAGTCCCGATTGTGCTAGACTTGACAAAATTACTGACAAATTACAGTTCTTTAGCAAAAACGTGCCAATGCTCCACATCAACCTCAATAAAATTGCGGGTAATTACGTAGAGCAAAGCTCTTTTACTGATAATTTCTACCAGTACCAAAAGCGATCGCTTGTTGCGGAAAAAGTTCTCAAGTTACTGTTCATACCTAAGCATAATCACAGATTAACTCTACAGTGGCTATCTGCTGTCGTGAATACAAGCTGAGGCGATCGCTGTATACAAATTAGCCCTTAGTCCCACAAATAACATCAACGCTACTCATTGACAACTGTTGCTCAATTACACTAGTTTTCTATTTCAGTCCAAATCTGGAGTCCCACAGGTGCAATGAATAGAGTATCAATCAGAAATTTTCTAATCGTCTAGCATTTATCCTGGCAAAAATAGCACACTTAATGCTACGAATCTTATAATTAGTAAACTTTTTGGGAGATAAAATTTGTGATTGAGGCAATTAATTGGGAAATAGATAAAGTCAGAAATACAAAAAAAATGATGAGTTTACTGAATGTTAAGAATTGGTTAACTAGTTCTTAATAATTAATAAGAACATAGATATATATTATATTTCTAGTACATAATTTCTATTAGATGAATCATCATTTGTGATAAATTAACATGGTTTTCAGTAAACAACAACGCCAAATTATTTAATAAATAACTCAGGAAATTCACAAATGTCTAGACAGGGTTATCAGGCAGACAACATTCGCAAACTTGTAAATAATAGCGCTGTGAAAAAATTACCTAAGATTAAGGCTACCTTAGAATTTTGGCGCATGACCTTCCTAGAATCAGTGCCATTTTTACTGGCTTGCGCCGTATTTTTGAGCGTTATCAGCTTAAACAGCCCAGTCCTACTTTTTTGTTTACTAATTGGCAGTTTAATTGTTATATCAATACAACAAATTGGGCAGCAAGTCAATTTACCACGACGCTGGCGCATAGCACTACAAATATTGGCACCAGTCGTGATTTTGAGCTTATTTTGGTTAGATTACTTTGCCGCCCCAGCCCAAGCCCAATTTTTTGGCAAAGCTGAAAAGTTTTTCAAAAATAATCTGACAGCAGGTACAACAACTAATAGTGCTGGAACAGACACAGCAGTTAGTTTAATATTTAACGTCTTGCGGGGTATTTACTTGCTTTATATTGCAGTTTCCTTAATTGGGGTAATTAACGCAGTGCGTAAAGACGAAGATTGGCAAAGCATCGCCAGAACACCCTTATTAGTTGTGCTTGCTGTGACAATTGCGGATGTTCTCACAGGCTTCATCATTGGGTAGCTAATTAGTAGATGAGTTCATAATTGATTGTATGTCTGAAGAACGAGATCAAGATTTTCGTCCAGTCAATCAAATTTTAGGCGCACAACCATCTTTAGGGCCAATTCCAGCCGATCAAATTTTTCCCTGGCTAGTAATTGCCCTAACTTCCTACTTTATTATGAATGGCGTTTTTGGGGGTTTATTCGCCGATGATTTTCAAAAATGGTTGTGGACATTCTTAATAGCTGGTTGGGGAATAGCAACTTGGTGGATATTATCTGGTGGTAGGAGTTGGCGTTTTTTAAGTAAGTTTATCGGAGTTCCCACATGGACTAGAGGCTTTGCTCGTTATCAAAGCTTGCTGGAAATTAATCATGAAGCAAAAAATCGGAAAAAAAAGCATCGGTACCCCAGGAAACGAAAGTAGATTAACGCCATTTGAAGATGCTTTACACCTAGCGACAATGCTACGTATTGCAGTTGATGGACGTAATCTTGGCGCTTATATTTTGGCGAAAGGAATTCAAAGAGATAGATTCTGCTTTGTCTTTGGCTTTGAATGTAAAGGCATCCACACCACTTTAAGATCTGAGCAAATTAATACTATATTTAATAATATTGAATCTGGATTAAAAGATATCCCTGAAGGCGAAAGAATGACCTTACATATGGGGTCTTTTAGTTCAGATAAACAGCGACAACAAGAACTAGCAGATTTAATCAAACAGTCGCCTTCTAAAGATATTAAATACTTAATCATGGCAGAACGAGCCAGAATTAGAGAACTAACTACTTCTGGAATTCGTAAGCCGAAATTTCTGAGAATTTATGTAACTTATACTGTAGAACCAAATTCTACTAATGCTGATGATTGGATTGAAAAGTTATTAGCCAGAGCCGAATCTTGGTGGCTCAAGTTTAAAGGCGAACTCGAAGAAATAGAAAATCAACGGATTGAAACTGTGATTACCGACGCTTATAAACAAGGTTTTTGCCGTTGGGAACAAATACTGTCGAACAAAATGGGGTTAGATATTAAACCCTTAAACGCCGAGGAACTTTGGGAAGAAGTCTGGTTGAGATTTAACAATACACCACCCATTGAAATTCCCCAATTACTCACATTAGATGAAAATGGATTACACGAACAAGTTAATTCTGACTTAGCTAGTAGCAAACTGCTAGTTGAGAATATCCACAGCACAACCTTGTTAATGGAATCTAGCGTACCTTGTGCCGATCGCCGCTGGGTAAATATCAACAATCATTACATCGGCGCGATGGCATTTCTGGAAAAACCGGGTGGTTGGCCGAATAAATTTTCGCAACTGCGGTACTTATGGGAACTCTTAGCCAGAGAAACAGTAGTTGATACAGAGATTTTTTGCCAGTTAACAGCCGCAAATCCTGCCATCGTTAAAACAACATTACAAAGGGTATTGAAACAATCGAATGTGTCAGCACTTACAGCACAGGAAAAAAGTAAAACAATTGATGTCAACGCCCAATTAAAGTTAAAAAAATCGATTGCAGCCCAAGAACAATTATATGAAGGAGCCGTACCGATTCATGCCGGAATTGCCATTTTTGTGCATCGCCCTACCCAGGCAAAATTAGATGAAGCTATCAGATATATTGAAAACTGTTTTCAACGTCCAGCCCAGGTAATTAGAGAAACAGAATATGCTTGGAAGGTTTGGCTGCAATCTTTACCAATAGTTTGGGAAGGATTGTTAGTCAAACCCTTTAACCGCCGACAGTTGTATTTAACCAGTGAAGTGCCAGGATTAATGCCTTTAGTGATGACCAAAGCCGGAGATAAATATGGCTTTGAATTAGTAGCAGAAGAAGGCGGCACACCCATACACTTAGATATGTTTAACCAACACAAAAACTTGGCGCTGTTTGCGACTACCCGCGCCGGAAAATCAGTGTTGGTATCGGGAATTTTAACCCAAGCCTTAGCTCATAATATTCCCGTCGTCGCCTTAGATTTCCCCAAACCAGATGGGTCATCGACCTTCACCGACTATACCGAGTTTATGGAAGGAAATGGGGCATACTTTGATATTTCCAAACAATCAAATAACTTATTTGAACAACCAGATTTGCGATCGCTCTCTACCGAAGAACAACGCGATCGCCTCCTGGATTATGTCGCCTTTCTCGAATCAGCCTTAATGACAATGGTCTTAGGCTCATCTACCGAAAATCAATTACTCTCCCAAACCGTGCGTTCCCTCCTCAACCTCGCATTGGGAGCCTTCTTTGCTGATGAAGGTATTCAAGAACGATATCGCCTCGCCATCAACGGCGGATTTGGTAGCCCAGAATGGCAAAAAACCCCGACTTTAAACGATTTCCTCTATTTCTGTTCCCCAGAACATCTGCGTCTCGATTCTGTCAGCGGCCGAGTTGAAGATGCACTCAGTCAAATTCAACTCCGCTTGCGGTTTTGGCTATCTAGTCGTGTAGGACAAGCGATTTCTTCACCGTCCAGTTTTCCCACCGATGCTCAACTGTTGGTTTTCGCCCTCCGCAACCTTGCAGATAACGAAGATGCAGCCGTCCTCTCCTTAAGTGCATATTCCGCCGCCTTGCGACGTGCCTTAAGCAGTCCAGCTTCTATCTTCTTTATTGATGAAGCCCCAATTCTCTTTGAATTTGACCAAATTGCAGACTTAGTAGGCAGAATTTGCGCCAACGGTGCGAAAGCTGGTATTCGCGTCATATTATCAGCCCAAGACCCCGATACCATCGCTAAATCCAAAGCCGCATCAAAAATTCTACAAAACTTGTCAACCAGATTAATCGGTCGTATCCAACCAGTTGCAGTTGATAGCTTCGTGAGTATTTTGAAATATCCCCGCGATATTATTGCCCGTAATGCCTCCGAAAGCTTTTTTCCCCGCAAAGAAGGAGTTTATAGCCAATGGTTATTAGATGATAATGGCATCTATACATTTTGCCGTTACTATCCAGGTTATGAACAATTAGCAGTAGTTGCTAATAACCCCAATGAGCAAACTGCTCGGAGAAAAACAATGCAACAACATAGTGATAAATATGAAGCAATTTCTATTTTTGCTCGTCAGCTATTAGCCTCTCTGCGAGGTGGATAAATTAAATTCCTCACACGATTTCAGGAAAAACTTATGCGGAAAACAACTTTATTCACATTAGTCTTTTCTAGCTTATTAGTTCTGCCTGCAATGGCGCAACTAGGAAAAGTCTGGACTGATTTTCAGTACTATTCTGTAGATTTACAAAACTATCTCAGAAGTAATGTTAATGAAACATTCAGACCTCTAGATATTAGAACTCAAAGCGCTCTGAGTAATTTTAGTGGAGACTTAAACCTACCTGATCCAGTATCAGCCGGGAGACAAGTTCGCAACGATATTACTATTAACTCCATCTCAGGAAGATATGAAAATAATTCCGCAGTCAATGGCGCAGGAGTGAGTAATGAAGTTAATCGGATAGTGACGCGTGGGGCTGTAGTTGGTGTTTTGGGTAGAGAGGGACAAGTACGCCTCAAAACTAAATTAGAAGATACAGAAAGAAGCATAGAAAGCATTGCTCAGACGATTGAAGATGCTGATAGTTTTCTGGATGATTTGAAAGATCAGGTATGTAAAATAACCGATGCAGCAGGTGCTGTAAATGTTGCAAATCAAAGTTTATGTCAATCGACTATCCAACAAGATACAACAGTGAAAATCCTCCAAGAACAATCTAAAATTGTTGCCGAAAATCTCGCTCAAACCATCCAAACAAATCAATCAGTACAATACTCAAATTTAAATTTAGCTAATATTTCTCAGCAAGTTGAAGAAACAAACCGCGCCCGTCGAGTTGATTCAGCCGCAGAAGCAGCAAGACTTTTACGAACTTCTGCTCAAACAGATTTATTTGGGCGCAAACCATAATAATTAATCATAAAAAAATGTGAATTAAAATGCAGTTTTATCTTTCACAAGTTTTCCCAGGCATTACTGATACTCTGGAAGATGGAGCAACAACAGCTAAAAGTATTGCTGAAAGTTGGGACAATCAATGGGTAGAGTTATTACAAAATAACACCAGTAATAACTTATATGGAGCCATCACAAATTTAGGTGTGTTCTTTGCCGTTGGTACGCTGTTATTTTTTATGGTGCAATGGCTAAAAGATGTAATTTATAGTGAATATTCGCGCCCTATATCTGGCTTGATTTGGCCTTTTGTTGTCGTAGTTTTATTAAGTAACCCTGGTAATGGTAGTATGCTTTCCAACCTTACATTAGGGGTGAGAAATTTTATTAATGGTGTGAATCAGCAAGTAGTAGCTACAGCCGATACAGAACAAACTTATCAGCAAGCAATCAATATGAGCGTAGCTGAAGAAATCGCAGGTTCTTTACTGCGTCCTTGTCAAGCACTTACTGGTCAACAACAAACTGAATGTTTGAACAAAGCCACTGATCAAATAGATGACCTTTGGCAAGAATATAGAAATAGATACGGAAACAGGACTTGGATAGATAGATTAGAAAATCAAGTTAATCAAATTAAATTTAGTACGGGAATTGTTACGGATGCGGCATTTAATGCACTGTTAGGCAATACGGGACAAACAACTATTAAAAACTTTTTAATTTCCCTACAATATGCTTTTCAAAATTTACTAGAAGCTACGATGTTGTTGATAGCAGCTTTAGGCCCCATAGCCGTCGGTGCTTCATTATTACCTGGGGCTGGAAAGCCGATTTTTGCTTGGATGACAGGGTTTTTAGCGGCGGGAATTGCCAAAATTTCATTTAATATTGTTGCAGCATTAACAGCCGCAGTGATTATTAATGGGCCAGGACAAGATATTAATACTAGTCCTGATTTAATGTGGTTCATCATATTTTTAGGAATTTTAGCACCTTTGTTATCGTTGTTCTTAGCTGCGGCCGGGGGGTTTGCAGTTTTTAGTGCTATTAGTAATACTGAAACTTTGGTGAGGAATCGGATTTAGCTATTCTTAGGGGGTGAATCTATGGTCAATTTGCTCAAAAAAAGACAACAAAAGCAGACAGGAAGTGTATTGACAACTTTTGTGATCGCTACTTTCAGTTTGCAAATATTAGTGTTAGTTTTATTTATTATTCAAGGCTTAAATATCCGCCAACTAAGTCTGAGAAAACCCCCTAACTTTGTGCAAATGATCGATGGTAAGTCACCTACCGCAACTGATGAGTTAGAAAGAGATACAGAAACCATTAGCCGATTCGTCAGTAAAACGATGATCGCTATGTTTAACTGGTCAGGAAACTTACCACCCCAAACTATTGAAGAAGTCGCTAAACCCAAACCAGACCTAGGAATCCAGGTGCGAACTGTCAAAGGTGGTAATCGCAACGTCACTACCAGCACTTGGATAGCTAGTTTTGCGATTTCTGAAGACTTTCGTAAAGGTTTATTAAGTGCGATCGCCGAACTGACACCACCAGAAGTTTTTGCAAACACTCCCAGCCAAAGCATCACAGCACAATTAGTCATCAAACGCCTCTATCCTCCCCAAAAAATTTCCCCAGGTAAATGGCGTGTGGGAATGGTAGCTGACTTAGTGCAAACCAAACGTTCTGACAACCGCCGAAAAGTCACAGCATTTAATAAAGATTTATTAGTCCGTGCAATTGATTATTTTCCCTATCCACTGAATGAAAATAGCACAGACCTCCAAAAAGCAATATATAGTACTCGCACCGACAAATTAGAAATTTATGAAATTCGGAATTTATGTTTAATAGATGAATACAATAACCCAGAAGATAAAACCAATCAATGTTTAAACAATAGACCAAGTAATGGTTTTCTTCGGTAAATTTTATATAGTCAAAACTAATTTTATCCACCTGATAAATAGTATTCATGCAAATACTCAAAACCGAAAATAAAAAAAGCAACATTTTACCTTTATTTGCCGTTGCCACCTTCGGCTTAAATGTATTTGCCTTACTGCTATTAATGTTTCATGGGTCGATGTTACAAGCTCTGAAACAACAATTAACACCCCAAAGTTTGGTACAACTAATAGATGGTCAAGCCATCACAGTAGATCCTCAACCAAGCGTTGAAAGATATCCCGAAGCAATTCGGAGGTTTGTGGGAGAAACCATGAGCCTCATGCTAACTTGGTCAGAGCAACAACCACCCCAAACGGCTTGGGATATTAGCTCTCAGATGATATCCAATAACATCAAACAAAAATTACTTTTAGAACTGACAAATTTAAAATCAGGCGCACAATTTCAAACTATTAATAAAGGAAGTGAATATGTATTTGTGATCGATAGTATTTCCCAGCCCACTAAAATCACAGAGGGAACTTGGAAATTAGAAATGTATGCTCACCAATTAAGTTTTAGTAATTATGACAAACTCGGAGAATCAAATTCTTTTAATAAACAAATTTTAGTCAGAGTCGTCGATGAAGCAGTAACATCATTACCTGATAAACCCCTGTCTTGGCATTTAGCGGCTTACCGCCTTGGCGAAGCAAGATTAGAAATTTACAATATATGTGACATAAAAGACAAAAATTGTTCTTAAACATTATCACCAAAGCTATATACCATGACTTCTTATTCCATTTCTTCAGAACTCCCTTCTCAAAGTCTTGTGAATCGCCCTCACTCTGATTCGCAAAAACAAACAGAATCTACCGACTGGGAATCAAAAATCGCCAGATTAGTAGGTTTTGAAGACGAATCAAAAACTGTGAATGTTGAAGCTAAAGAAGAGTCAGACATTCCAGAGGCTTTAACTACTGAACCCGAAGAAGTTAAAACCACCCAACCTCTATCTGCAAATCCTTTTGCCAAATTAACTTTAGTTGGTTCTGCCACCTTAGTAGTAGTTTTGTTAGCTGGCGGTTTTTTATCTCAACTCATGAGTGGTAGCAGTCAAAAGTCAAACAGTAATGTTGTTTCCGTTCCCACTCCATCCACAACCACCACGACTCCCCGCCAACAAGACTTACAACAAGAAATCGAAGATTTAAAAACAAAATTAGCTCTCGCTGAACAAGCAGATGAAGTTGCAGCATCTCAACAAAATCTCAGAAATCCAGTCAGATTAGTTTCGTCAGATACCAGACCTAACCGTACAGCCATCAGAAATGTCCGGCCAGCAGTCCAAGCACCAGCCCAGGTAGTGTATGTCCCACGTCAAGTTAATCCACCACTAGCAAGACCATCTGCTGTTACACCCGTTATCCCAGAAAGTCGCATAGCCCCAGAATTGACACCACCACCAGTAGTTACGACTCCCCCTGCTCCACCAGATCCGCTGCAAGAATGGGCAAAGTTAGCTAAATTAGGCAGTTATGGTCAGGTTTCCACAACTGGAACATCTGCGGTGAATATCAGTCAAGTTCCCCCAGCCAACAACAACGATACTGTGACCTCACCAGAGACAACACAACCCCAAACTCAACCACAACCTCAGACAAATCCCAGACTTAGCCCAGGACAAACTCAAGGCCCGAAAACTGTAGCTGTGGGTACTAGTACTAAGGCGGTGGTAGCGACAGCGATTTTTGGGGAAACTACCAGAACAAGAGGTAATGACAAAGACGACGAAGATAAAAACGTATTTGTCATTCAATTAAAAAAACCTTTAAAATCTACAGATGGTGAAGTTGCTATTCCAGAGAAAACTGAGTTATTAGCTGAAATTAAATCTATTTCCGAACAAGGTTTATTACAGTTAAATGTCACCAAAATTGTCTCGCAAAAAGACGGTGTGATTACAGAAACAAGCTTGCCTAACAATGCCATTATTATTCGTGGTGTTAAAGGCAGACCTTTAATAGCTAACAAATTTCCTAATTCCAGTGGAGCTATTGCCAGTATGGATTTAGGATTATTTGTATTGGGTGGTATTGGTAAAGCGGCAGAGTTATTTAACCGTACAGAAGCTCAAGTTGTCACAACGACTGCTACAGGTACTATTGTGAGTAATACTAATCCCCGACGTAACCTTTTAGCTGGGGTATTAGAAGGTGGTTTTAACTCTGTAATTCCCCAAATTTCCCAACGCAACCAACAGGAAATTGCGCGATTAACTCAACAAACTAACGTGTGGTTTATAGCTGCTGGTAAAGAAGTTGAGGTATACGTGAATCAACAACTACAGTTTTAATTTTTAATCTTGACTTAGTTTAGCGATCGCAGTCATGAAAAATGCCAATTCCCCTAATTTCTTCTCTCTGGCCTCCTTAATTGTTTCATCTGGAATTATATTATTCGCTGGTCGTGCCATAGCCCAGAATGTAGTTTTGCGTTCTATGCTTTCTTGTCAAGCACAAGGTTTAAGTGGGGTAGTACCAACTATTACGGTTTCTTATGTGCAAGGTACAAATTTAAGCTTTCTACCAGCTGGGGAAACAATTAAAAAAGTTTGGTTAAATGACCCATCACAAGTCACCATAGATTTTGATGGGCCAGTCTGTACCCAATTTGGACAGAATCAAAATTTCAATTCGGGAGATTGTAAAAACTCCGCTGCAAATGTCATTCAAATGAGGCGCATTCCTAAACTAAAAATTCCTGGACTGCCAAACACTGATCAAACCCTGTTAACAGTAATTACAGAAGGGCAAGGCAAAAGTAAGCTGTATACTTTTCGAGTACTTTATACAGATGCTAATCCTGGATATCATACTTTAGCAATTTATGGTGATGAATCTTCCACAGATGATAAGTCTCCTTGTCTGAAAAATCCGAGATAAAAACTTGAGAAAGCAATTGACACAAGTATGGGCGTAAGTAAGCAAAATCCTTACACCCAATTTCCATTAATTACTCTTTGGCTCCGAAGGAGCAGCAGGCGCAGACTCAGATTGTGGTCGAGAACGGCGCAGAGCATTCCGCAGCTTACTGCTACTATCAGAATTTGCAGCAGAATCTGGACGACGGCGACGACGCACTTTTGGAGCATTATTTTCACCACTGGATGTGGCTGCTTGACTCGGACGAGGCTGTGGCGTATCTGTGTTAGTACGCTGACGTAATTGACGACGCAGGGAAGTACCTTCTGATGTAGATGTTGACTCTCTTCTCTGTCTTGTTTCAGCGGGAACATCAACAATAGTTCCTGAATTTAAACGCCTTCTGCGTCTAGGAGTTTCACTAGTTGCACTTTGATTAGCTGTTGCTGTTGGTTGATTTCTTTGTTCTGCTTCTCTAGCTTGTCTTTGTCGCTTGCGTTCTTGAGCTTCTCGATATCGGCGTGAGCCTCGGAGAGCATAATCAGTTTCAATTGCTACTCCTTGTCTACCACCCTCAGTCGGCTTCAGTTTCCATTCACGAGCTTGTCTGAGATGGGCTTCATCTAACTCTCGATTCCCACTAGAACGAGTCAATCTCACATTAGTGACATTTCCATTGGCATCAGTATCAACGGCAACTCCGACTTTTCCTTCAATACCTCGTCGTCTAGCTTGTTCTGGATACTTGTTATCACATTGACGGCAGGTAGCACGACCATTACCATTACCTTGGTTCGCTGGGGCTGCAACTTTAGCTGCCCTTGGTGCTACCGTTACTGGATTAGTATTGCCTGTGCCTGTACCAGTACCCGTGCCGTTACCTGTGCCTGTGCCTGTACCATTGCCGTTACCTGTACCGGTACCGCTACCCGTGCCAGTACCAACTGTACCTGTACCACTACCATTACCAGTTAAAATTCCTGTGCTGCCATTAGAGCCACCACTGTTACTAGTGCTGGGTAATTCGGATTTGCCGCTAGAACCAGAAATAACACCAGTGCCTGTAGATATCTGCGTAGTCCTGGAGCTAGTAGTTGTTGAAGATCTATCTGTTTGGATAGTCTGTTTTGGCTGTTGTTGGACAGGCTGTATTTGACGCTTTTCAACAAATTTTTGGACTGGAGCGATCGCAATTGACTGTTGTTGAGCAATAACAGGTGACCTTTCAGGAATCTGAGGTTCAGGCTGAGACACAACTTGATTAGGCGGCTCCTGTTTTTCTTCTATAGGAGCTTTTTCTATTTCTGGTGCTGGAGCATCAACGATCGCCATTTCTATAGGTTCATTATCATCAGTAGGTACTCTGGCTAAAAAGTTGCCTATACCAGAACCTAGTAGGACGATATGCAACGCCAGGGAACCCACCAAACTGTAACCTACAAAAAACCTCAGAGCCTGAGCTTCTTTAGAACGTTGCTCAACAGCAATGCTGGAAAAGCTCATAGTTATTGCCACCTATTATCACTAAACTCTGTCATCTTATAATGCTCCTTGGCAAATATCAAGCTAAGAATTAGGATTTTATTTCAGTGATATGGCTACAGCACTCTTTATGGTGAGAACAAACAGTTATCGCGGCAAAAAAAAATCAGGTTTTGCCGCGCATATCCTGTATTAAGAACAATAAACTTTTCAGATAAAATATCAATTAATTTTTACAGCTTTTGAGAAAAGCTATCATTTAACTTTTGATAAATAAAAAAATTGGAGCAGGACAAACTACTCCAAAATAATCACGCGGTACCTGGGAAATTAAACTCTAGAAAGGACGGCTACCCGCAAGGCTAACGCGTTTCATAACTCGGCGCTCATTGGCATCAAAGGCTTGACGGTAGTGTAAAGTAGCTTGATTGTCCCAATAGACAATATCGCCGACAGACCATTTGTGTTGGTAATAAAACTGAGGCTGATTTAAATGCTCTCGCAGCTGTTCAATGAGTTCTGCACCCTCTTCTGGTGCTAAACCGACGACTTCCACCTCTGTAGCATAGTCTAGATAGAGAATTTTCTTGCCACTTTCAGGATGTGTCCTGACTAGAGGATGGGGGAATACAGGACTAATTAACGGAATAGTGGGGTCAAGACGATATTTCGTTTTAGGTGAGTTGCGATCGCGCAAAAATGGATTATAAGTAATCAACTGTAAATCTGCAATCCGGCGTTTAGTTGCTTCATCCAAGGCTTCATAAGCCAAATTCAGGTTCAACCAATAAGTATCACCACCTTGACTTGGCACTTCTAAAGCATAAAGCAACGAACCAGCAGACGGACGGGGAGTCCAATGGTGGTCAGAATGGAAAGCTAATTCTCCTGTACCTGTATAACCACCATCGACATTAGAAACATTAATCACTACAGGCGTGACACCGGGTTGAGAAGCCAAAACAGGAACATCATCCGGTGGTACATATAGGTCGCCAAAATAATATGCAAAATTCACCAGTTGCTCATCAGTCAACTTTTGATTTTTGAAGATTAAAATGTGGCGATCGCGCAAAGTTTGTTTCAGTTGTAAAATTAGTTCTGGTGTAACAGGTTGACTAGCATCCAACCCAGTCACCACCGCACCCAAAGGTGCATCAAGCAGCGTAATTTTTGCTTCTGTTAATGTTAATGTTGGCATAGTTTTTCCTCACTTCTAACTACAAACCTTCTTATTTTTTCGCCAACACATCCGACGGAGTAATTTTGGCGTATTCTTCGGGAGTTAAAAATCCATCTCGGACATTCACTTTCTTCGGTATTTGACCCAAGCTGTACCATTTATCTGCAACTTCTTGTTGTTTAGCAATCACTTGCTCAGTAATTGGTCGCAGACCATAGTCATACTTAGAGTGCATAATTTCGAGAGTAGGTACATCAAGCTGAGTAACTGGAGCTAATAATTTCGCTACTTCTTCCCGATGTTCCTTCGTCCAAAGATCTGCTTTTTCAAGCTCTTCTAAAAATGCCTTAATCACATCAGGATGTGCTTGATAAAACTGTTTTGTAGTGGAGTAAAAATTGCCCGTATCTCGCAAATTACCACCATCTACCAACACACGACCAACTTTCTTTTGTTCGGCTCTAGTAACAAACGGTTCCCAGATAAACCAACCATCAACTTTACCCTGACTAAAGGCTACATTGGCATCTGGAGGTTGTAAGAAAACTGACTGCACATCACTTAATTTTAGTCCTACTGATTCTAATGCTTTAACTAAAAGATAATGACCAATTGAGGCTTTTTGAAAAGCAACTTTTTTACCTTTTAAGTCAGCAATAGCTTTCACAGGAGAGTTTGTCGGAACTAACAGCGAGACAGCTTTACCACTAAAAGATGTAGTAGCTAGATACACTAGAGGTGTGCCAGCTGCTTGTGCAAATATTGGAGGTGATTCTGCGGTAGAAGCAATATCGAGTCCGTTGGCATTGAGCGCCTCTAACTGTTGTGGCCCAGCAGCAAATTCCGGCCACTCTACTTTAAAACCCAATGGTTCTAATCTTTTTTCTAAATTACCTTGCTTTTCTAAAACTGCTAGTGCAGAAAGTTGCTTTGACCGGACAATTCTTACTACTTGTTTTGCAGCATTAATTGGTGCGGCTGCTTGCTGTTGAGTATTATTAGAAGATGCATTACAACTCAGCAAAGTAGTTGATAGTACCAAACAGTACCCAACTACAAATAGTAGAGAACGACGGGCTATTTTTAGACGTTGCCAAAAATTAAATTTTGTTGGTAAACCTGGCATAAGCTCTTGTACGGAAAAATATGGATAGAAAAATTTGTAGTTATTTACTTTGAGAATTTATAACTCAATTTAAATATTTTATTGAGGAAAGAGAGTGGGTATTACCCACTCTGACTCGATGAGGGACTGAAAACTCAATCAACTTTTAGGAGGCAAACTTAAAAAACTTGAGGTAATAGCATTTTCAACTCTGATGCGGTACAAAATTACTCCTCCCCAACCCTCCCCATGTCAGGGGGAGGGTACGCTAAAGCGCGGGTGGGGTGTATTTCATCTGCCTGAGAATTGCTATAAATCTGTGACTTTTTTGGATTAATTCTTCCAAGCCACATGAATATTAGCGGTGATTTCTTCGCTGAACTCGCCAGAAGGTTCAACTTCTAGTAATGCTGTTTGCAAATCGGCTTCAAATGCTGGAGCATTATCACCAAAGAAAATCTTCAAGGCAAAAGCTGTAGTGTATAAATAGCCAAGATAGCTAGAGACTGTCCATTTTTTTTCAAAGGGGACTTCAAATATTTCTTGACGAGCAAAAGCAGAATTGGCAATGATTACTTCGTGGGGAGGATCTATTGGTTTACGAACACCTTGTCCTCCTTGTCCTGTCCGTCTTTCTTCGCCTAACCATTTTTTCACAACTCCAATGGCTGCTTGTTTCCAAGGAAGAGAACTTGACCAAGGGTTTTCATTAGTATTAATTAGTGCCAATCCACCATTATTAGCAAGTAGCTCATAAATCTTTTGTATTACAAGCTCTCGCTCCATCCAGTGGAATGCTCTACCGATGGTAACTAATTTAAATTCCCCTAAACTAGAGTCAATGAGTTCTGCTCCTTGTTCTAGCCAAGTGATGTTGTTGGCTCCAACTGCGGCCGCTTGGCGTTGCGCTTCTTCTAACATCTCAGAAGAAGGATCTATCGCAATCACTTCTGTAAATTGAGTTCGCAAAGGAATAGCAATTAATCCTGGGCCACAACCTAAATCTAGGAGTCTTCCTTGGCCATTAAGATTAAATATTTCTGTTAATTTATCGAATACAGCTGATGGATATTTAGTTCTGTATTGAGCGTAACCTTCCGCAGCGCCTTCAAATAGCGTTGGGTCATAGTTAGGAAGGGTTTTTAATGCCTGTACCATTATTCAGTTTCCTGTGAATTGAGGAAAGTAAGGTGGACATTTAATTATGTCCACCCTATGAGTTAACGAGTAGACAACTGTATTAAAGTCTGTAGACACGCAGCGGCAAGCCGCAGGCTAGTGTGAAGTGTGATTTTTTATGCTTCAGACTTTTTATTTTCTAAACGGGGATGGCAATATTTTTTTAACCCGCAGTACATAACGCAGAATAATCCAGAATTTTTTTACTACGATTATTTAACCATCCAATCTGATAAAGCAAAGTCTGACTGCGCTAACTTTTGCGATACCAGAAAATTTTTCGTACCTTCTAAGAGTTTCACTCCTTCAGAGGGAAATGGTTCTTCGGGAACTTGATTGAGTGGGTACGATGTCTTGATAATGTTGACTGGATATTTACTAGTCTGAGCGTGATATTTGTAATATTCTTCGGAGTTAGCTTTTAAATCTTTGACAGATGTTGTTAGGATTGTATTGAACTTCTGGGGAAAATCCGGCTTTTGGGCGAGAAACTTGTCCGTTGCGACTACTAATGATGTCCCCGACAAACCATTGTGATCTGCGGATGAATCAATTACCGGAAACCCTTGGGATTTTAGAAAAGGCCCCATATCGCTAGAAGTTGCATAAGCCGCAATGTCACCACGTTCCAAAGCAGATTTCGCTTCTGTACTCATTAAGTGAACGACTTTAACATCTTTAGCCAATTTTGTCTGATCTAATAGACCCAATAGGTAGCGGTGCATATATGAACCTTTTTGGGTAGCTATTTTCTGCCCTTTTAGCTCAGTTAAAGAATTTGCCCCATTTTTTTTCGCTACAAGCCAAGCGGTATTATTAAATTGAGTAATCCGCAGCAACTTGGTATGAATACCCCTAGCTTTCAGAACTATAGCTGGTGTATCCCCCAAAAAACCAACATCTATCTGTCCAGCAACCAGAGACTCATTTAAATCTGGGCCGTTACCAAATCTGGCAAAGGTAACGTTTTGAAATCCAGATTTTTGCAGTTCTCGTTCTAATATTCCTTGCTTTTTTGCCCAACCTAGTGGCCCTGTAGGTTCTGCGCTACCCACATAGCCTATACGTAAGGTAGTTATTGTAGGGCTAACATTTTTTGCTTGGACTTTAGAATCATTGCTTCCTTGGCTACAAGCTGTTGTTAGTAGCAGCAGGAAGCAAACAACTACAGTTGATATTGTTTTTGGTCTGAAGAAATTATTTCCTACTGCAAACGACAGCATATCTGTTTAATCACTCCTTATTTCATCTGTTTTAAGACTTGAAATGTTTGGTCGGTTTTGGCGGTAGAAGTTTGTTTTTTTCCCCAGCCAATATTTTTGCGGTAACTGCCAAGTAATCCAGCTTCCACCAATTCTGCCTCGTTGACTGTGGTTTGTAGCTCAGTTTCTGGTGCTACATAAAGAGCGTCAACGGGGCAATACAATTCGCACATAAAGCAGGTTTGACAATCACTTTGACGTGCAATTGTTGGCGGTGCATCAGGTACAAAATCAAATACGTTGGTGGGGCAGACATTAACGCAGAGATTACACTGAATACATCGTGACTCACTGACTAACTCAATCACGCCGCTACTCCTGTTTTGATTAAAGATTTATCGACGCTGCTGAGTGGTTCAGTTTTGACCCAAACTTGATCTAAACCACCACTAATTAAGTAATGTTGTTGATTCGCATCTTGTTGGGGATAGTCTTGGTGTTTGTGCATTCCCCGCGTTTCTTTACGTTCCAAGGCACTGCTGTACATCCATCGCGCTGTAGCTACCATTGCGGCAGCTTCGCGCGCGCGGATGAGTTGACTGTCTTCTATATGGGTATCGCGGATAATTTGCCAGAGGCTATTGAGACGGGAAAGAGAGTCAGATAAGCCTTTTTCTGTGCGGAAATAATTGCGATTATAGGGGAAGACTTCGGTTTGTACGGCTTGGATAAACTCGTTGATGTTTGGGCTGGAAGTTTTTTGCGTTTTTAGTTGTAATGCTGCTTCACCCACACCACTAACCCGGCGTTGATGTACTTTCTGTCCTAAGCTTAAGGCATATTGACCTGCCGAATTTCCTGCCCAATAACCAGAGGAAATCGCCCAAGCTGCATTATGACTACCGCCACCTGTGAACCCACCGCAAATTAGTTCGCGGGTAGCCGCATCACCAGCTGCATAGAGTCCAGGTACAGAAGCCGCACAGGTATCATCAATAATCCGAATTCCTCCTGTACCGCGTACTGTACCTTCGAGGCGGAGGGTAATACGGAAACGTTGGGTAAATGGGTCTATTCGCGCTCTGTCAAAGGGTAAAAAGAAGTTGGGCTGTGCTAACCGCATTGATGAGCGCATCTCTTCGGAAGCTTTATCTAAAATGGCGTAAACTGGCTGTTGCAGTAAGGTTTCAGCAATTACAGAGCGTCCTCGTTGGGAACCTGCACCGGGTATTGGCGTGCCATCTTCGTAGGTAAAGGTAGCCCAGTTGTAGAAGAGGGTTTTGGTAACTGAGGAAAAGGCAGGAGAGATGCCGTAAGCATTGGAAAACTCCATACCCGACATTTCGGCACCTGCTTCTGCCGCCATCAAGTAACCATCCCCAGTTAGGATGTTGCACCCTAACGCTTTACTCAAGAATGCACAACCACCAGTGGCGATGATGGTGGCTCCTGATAGCACTCTCCACTTTTCACTAGTCTGACGGTTAATCCCAGTTGCGCCGGCAACTTTGCCTTCTTCGTCTACTAGCAATTCTAAGGCGGGGCTATGGTCTAATATTTTTACTCCAGCACGTTGAATTTGCCGCCGCATTAGCCGCATATATTCTGGCCCTTGGAGCGATCGCCGATATGGTTTACCTTCATCATCGGTGGGGAAGGGATAACCCCAATCAGCTAATAAGTTGACATTCGCAAAAGTCTGCTTCAAAACACGATTCATCCAATGGCGGTTGGCTAAAAATCCCCCCAATGATTCTCGACTCGCCATTGCTGTTTCTCGCGCTTCTGGTTCGGGTGGTACATACCAAACTCCATTACCAGAGGCCGCCGCACATCCTGATGTGCCACAGTAGCCTTTGTCTACAAGTACTACTCTAGCCCCACTAGATGCAGCACTCCATGCCGCCCAAGTACCTGCTGGTCCACCACCAATTACAAGTACGTCTGCTTGTAAATTAAGTGCAAAATCATTTGCTAACGTCTTCAACATTAACTTTCTCTCCCCATCGATAGCTGCACACCGGAGAAAATTTTTCCCTATTTTGCTAACTGCTTACTAACAGCCTCAGCTTGTCAGTTTTTGTGGCTAATTGCCAGCAGGTTAGCGCTTAAATTACTACGGTAACTTGACCAATTTACCGTAGTTTTACCATAACGAAGTCTCTCACGGTTCTCAAAAAAAAGCAAGCCTCCAAATTAATTTTCAAGTAACGTTATATGAAGCAACCTTTGTACCTCCAAAAAGGGCTTGCTTTTTAGATTAATTTATGCAAACATCACAAGAGTAATCACAAACAACGTAAAATCGATAGATTTACCGTTGTTTATACCTATAGCATCAACTATAGACCACAATTAAGGCTATTTATAAATCAGAGCGACTCTGACTCAACGAATAGCTGAGTTACTAAAAACTGATATTAACTAGACATTCCGAGATAGTATTACCAGATTTACAAGCTGAATTATGCCAGTTAAAAATTTTCACTAAAAAATTATGTGACTATTACCAGCCATCGTTGATTTGTCATAAAATCTGAATAAAAATTTAAGTATTTAGCTTGACAAATACACTATAAAATCTGAAAGAATTAGTCATCAACAATATTTTTTGATTCAATCAGGGAAATTGAATTAAAAGACTCACAAAATCAAAAAATATTGCCGGAATGAAGCTAGGCTGGAGAATTCACAAAGAATAGCTCTTTCTCATAAGAGTAAGAATCTATTTTGAATTTAAGAAAAACTAGATTGATAACTAACAAGTAAATATTTCAACCAAGCCACCTGGAAAAGATAAATTCCAGGAATTGTCTATATCAATATTTGCTCTTACATAAGGTTCTATTACCGTAAGTATTCAGGAGTCAGAATACATCCGTCAGAAGGTTTAAAGAATCAGGAGAAATATTTGATGAATTAATTTGCGAATCCTCTAGATATTTCTAAATTCTGGCTTCTGACTCCTGGGTTCTGAATTCTTACCTATTACCTTTTGCCAGAACATAAATCCAGATTGTGCGAGAAACAACCCATGTCTAAGTTTTTGTGGAACTATTTGCTAGTTATCCCTACAGTTTTTTATGGATTTTTATTTTTACCTTCAGTAGCGAATGCAGATGTTACAACACAGGAGACTGTACCAACAGAAAACATTTTGCAAAATGGTGAAAGTGAAACTATTGCGCCTGTAGTTAATCAAGAGCAAGAAGTTGCCAATTCCCCAACCGAAATCACCGGACAAGTCACATCGGTGTCGCAACTATCTGATGTCAGACCTACAGATTGGGCATTTCAGGCATTACAATCTCTAGTTGAACGCTACGGTGCGATCGCCGGATATCCAGATGGCACATTCAAAGGAAATCGCGCTTTAACTCGCTATGAATTTGCCGCCGGATTAAATGCAGCACTTGATCGCCTGAGTGAATTAATTGCGACTAATACTGCGGATTTAGCGAAAAAAGAAGATTTAGACACTCTCCAAAAGCTGCAAGCCGAATTTGCTCCAGAACTGCAACAGTTACGTGGAAGGCTAGACAGCTTAGAAGCGCGGACTGCTGAGGTAGAAGCCAATCAGTTTTCCACCACCACCAAACTAGTAGGTGATGCAGTATTTGTGGTAGCTGATACCTTTGGCGATCGCGCCAATAATCAGCCTGCTAATGATACAAAAGACGACACTCAAGCCTTTTTTGGCTATCGCTCCCGGTTAATCTTACAAACAAGCTTCACAGGTAGAGACCAACTCTCAACAATTTTATCCAACAATAATATTCCTAACTTGACCAGCAGTACTGGCACAGCCATGACCCGGTTTACATTTGATAGGGGTACTGAAGATGGAACATATCTGAGTCAGTTAGTCTATCGTTTTCCTCTGGGTAAAAATGCCATTGTTTGGGTAGGGCCAAGAGCATTACAACCAGCTATTTACGCTCCAACTTTAAACTCTTCTATTGGCGGGTTAAATGGCGCTGTTTCTCGATTTGCTACCTTCAACCCGACTGTTTACAGACCCGGTTTTGACGGTGCAGGTGCCGCTTTAGGATATAAATTTAGCAATCAAGTGCAATTGAGTTTAGCCTATACAGCCGATAACACTCAGGCGAGTAGAGCAACTGGTGAAGGTAGCGGATTCGCCGATGCGAATAACATCATCTTTAGTCAGCTAACTCTATCACCCAGCCGTCAGTTAGATATTGGTCTGGCTTACGTACATAAATATTTCGGTACTAACACTGGTTTTAACTTGACTGGTGGTACAGGTAGTGCATTTGCTAGAAATCCTTTTGAGCAGAACTCCACTTCAACCGATAATTTTGGGCTGCAATTTAACTGGAGAGCAAGTCGCCGCGTTGTTGTAGGTGGTTGGTTTGGTTATACACTAGCTCATCAAGAAAGTGGCGCTGATAATGATGCAACGATAGTGAATGGCGCACTCACTTTTGCTTTTCCCGACTTATTTAAAGAGGGTAATGTTGGTGGATTGATTGTTGGTGTACCGCCAAAAGTTACTAGTAGCGATTACAGACCTAGACCCAACGCCGCACGTCGAGAAGATCCCGATACAGCTTTACATTTAGAAGCTTTCTATACATTTCGCGTCAATGACAACATTAGAGTTACCCCGACTTTTTATGTGATTACCAGTCCAGAACATAATGATGCTAACGATGCTATTTGGATAGGTGCGCTAAGAACCACCTTTAGTTTTTAGGGGGACAAAACAGTCAATTATGGAGAAAACCCGCAACCAAACACTTTCTTTTCTAGTAACCATCTCAAGTTCTTAAATTGGTACTTGCTTTTTCCATAATTTCCTGTAAAATCATGACTATAAAATACGGTAACTCTACCGATTTACAGTAGTTTTATGTATCCTTAACAATAATAATGCAAATTCTTTGGTTTATACCCACAGCGCGTGACGGACATTATTTAGGAACACAACTTGGAGGACGTGATGCCACTCCAGAATATTTACAGCAAATTGCTCAAGCTGTAGATAATTTGGGGTATACGGGAGCTTTGTTACCCACAGGGCCTTTTTGTGAAGATGCTTGGATAACTGCCGCCTCCTTAATTCATGTCACCAAGCGGATGAAGTTTCTCGTAGCAATTCGTCCCGGAATTAGTTCGCCTAGTTTTGCGGCAAGGATGGCCGCAACATTTGATCGGATGTCAAATGGGCGATTGTTGATCAATGTCGTCACCGGTGGAGAACCAAAGCAATTAGCAGGGGATGGTTTGCATCTAAGTCATGACGATCGCTATGACTTAACTGATGAATTCCTCACAGTTTGGCGGGAAATCATGAGTGGGGAGACAGTGGATTTTCAAGGTAAATACCTTGATATTCAAGGCGGGAAGCTGTTATTTCCCCCAATCCAAAAACCCTATCCACCACTGTGGTTTGGCGGTTCATCAGCGGCGGCAAAACGAGTTGCCGCCAAACATATAGATGCTTATTTAACTTGGGGAGAACCGCCTGAACAAGTAGCCCAAAAAATTGCGGAAGTTAGGGAACTAGCAGCAGCCCAAGGTAGAACAGTACGTTTTGGCATTCGCCTGCACGTAATTGTCCGGGAAACCGAGTCTGCCGCTTGGGATGCAGCCAACGAGTTAATTAAATATGTCGATGAGGATGCGATCGCTCAAGCCCAAAAAGCCTTCGCTAGTTCTGATTCCGAAGGTCAGCGACGGATGACACAGCTACACAATGGCGATCGAGAAACCTTAGAAATTAGCCCCAACCTCTGGACAGGAATTGGCTTAGTGCGCGGTGGTGCTGGTACGGCTTTAGTTGGCGACCCCGATACCATTGCCGCCAGGATGTTGGAGTATCAACAACTGGGTATAGAAACCTTTATATTCTCTGGATACCCCCATCTAGAAGAAGCTTATCGTACCGCAGAATTATTATTTCCTCATTTACCTTTACAGAGCGAACCTGCACCAGCAACACCATCAATCTTGAGTGCCGTTGGTGAAACTATCGCCAATGAAAAATTTGCTAAACAACTAACGAGTGCCTCATGACTATTACCTTAAAAAACACCAAAAATCCTAGAATCTCCCTGAATGAGTTACTCCAAAATCAGCACATCCAACAAATAGTCCCTTGGATTGTCCCGATTTCGGTAGTAGTACTTTGGGAGTTATCCTCAAGAACTGGTTTACTGTCAACAAGAATTTTACCCGCACCCAGCGGTGTAGTAATTACAGCATTTAAATTAGCTGCAACCGGAGAATTATTTCAGCATATCGGCATCAGTGCTGGACGGGCAATCTCTGGTTTTTTAGTTGGGGGCAGTATTGGTTTTAGTTTGGGCTTGCTTAATGGGATTTTTCCAATTGCTGAAAAGCTACTAGATAGTTCACTACAAATGCTGCGGACAATTCCTAATTTGGCATTAATTCCCCTAGTAATTTTATGGTTTGGTATTGGTGATCAAGCCAGATTATTTCTTGTATCTATGGGTGTATTTTTCCCTTTATATCTAAATACATTTCATGGCATTCGTAGTGTTGATCCAGGCTTGATTGAAATGGGGCGAGTTTATGGATTAAAACCTGCACAACTTTTGGCACAAATTATTTTACCTGGGGCATTATCTTCAATTCTTGTTGGTGTCCGCTTTTCTTTAGGAATTATGTGGTTGACACTAATTGTCGCCGAAACAATTGCCGCCGATTCTGGGTTAGGTTATATGGCGATGAATGCCCGTGAATTTATGCAAACTGATGTCGTAGTTTTGAGTATTTTTATTTATGCCTTGCTGGGTAAATTAGCAGATGCTACTGCCAGATTCTTAGAAAGAAAATGGTTAGCTTGGCATCCTAATTATCAAAATTCCTGAGTAGCAGAATACATCCAACACAAAATAAATAACTTACCAAGGAGATTTTATGAGTTCTCAACCAAAAGGAACACAACTAAGTATTTTGGATCTAACGAAAGCTTTTGGCAGAAAAACTGTATTAAATTCTGTCAATTTAGAAGTATCACCAGGAGAATTTGTGGCTATTGTTGGGCGTAGTGGTTGTGGTAAGAGTACCTTATTACGCCTAGTTTCCGGTTTAGAGAAAGCCAGCGCCGGCGGAATTCTTCTCGATGGCGAACCATTGCGGAAACTGAGTAGTTCCGTCAGAGTCATGTTCCAAGACCCACGATTGCTGGAATGGAAACGCGTTATCCAAAACGTCGGGCTAGGACTACAAGATAATTGGCGAGAAAAAGCGCAATGGGCGTTAGAACAAGTGGGATTGCAAGATAGAGGCGAAGAATGGCCTTCTGTACTCTCTGGTGGACAAAGACAAAGGGTATCTTTAGCCAGAGCATTAGTTTGCCAACCACGGTTATTATTATTAGACGAGCCTTTAGGTGCATTGGATGCACTGACTCGGATTGATATGCAACGATTGATTGAAAAGTTGTGGCAAGAACAGCAGTTCACAGCTTTTTTAGTCACTCATGATGTGGAAGAAGCTGTAGCATTAGCTGACCGCGTAATTTTGATTGAAGATGGCAGAATTGCTTTAGATTTACCTGTTAATCTTTCACGCCCCAGAGATAGAGGTAACGAAGCATTTGTTAGCATCAGAGAAACAATTCTCGACCAAGTAATGAATCGGGAAGGAAGCTATGCATACAAGCAGTTATTGCAGTTAGGTAGTTATTAATTTAGGTCTGACGCGGTGATACGAAAAATCAAGAGTTTGGAAAAGGGTATAAGGGTTTAAGAGATGAGAAAAATCCTTATACCTGTATCTCCTTACTTTTCTTACACCCATCTCAAAGTAATTCGGTAACTTAACATGAAAGTCATTTTGCCTATCGAAATTGCTGACGAAATTGAGCCATATCTACCAGCAGATACGAAGGTTGTACTGGTAGATAGTGAGGGCAATCTTGATCATGATGCAACTGATGCAGAGGTTTATTTAAGTTGGTTTTTTCTAAAAAGTCCGATTTTGCATCGAGTGTTAGCAGCAGCACCAGCATTAGGTTGGCATCATGCGCCGAATGCAGGGGTAAATCATATTTTGACTCCGACTTATTTAGAACGCGACCTCATCTTAACTAATGGCGCGGGAGTTCATGCCATTCCCATTGCAGAATTTGTCTTAACTTATATACTGTCCCACGCCAAAAATCTGGCTGAATTGCAAGCTTTACAAGCTGAACGCCAGTGGAAAAGAGGTTTTCCGATTCAAGAATTGACTGATGCGACTTTGTTGATTATTGGTGCTGGTGGGATTGGTCAAGCGATCGCCAACCGCGCTAAAGCTTTTGGGATGAAAATTATTGGTACTCGCCGTCACCCCCAAGAACTAGCAAATTTTGACAAAGTTGTGGGTGCAAATGAATGGCGATCGCACCTAGGGGAAGCAGACTATGTAGTAGTTGCGACACCACTCACAGCAGAAACGCAAAATTTAATTGATGAGGAAGTATTGCGATCTCTGCCACCTCATGCTTATTTAATTAATATTGCCCGTGGTGCTGTAGTTGATGAACCAGCATTAATTAAAGCACTCACCGAAGGTTGGATTGCTGGGGCTGCCTTAGATACAGTAGTTACAGAACCCCTCCCATCAGATAGTCCTTTGTGGTCAGTTCCGAATATCTTCATTACCCCTCACTGTTCTGGTCATTCTCCAAAAGTTAAACAGCGTTCAATTGAATTATTTCTCGATAACTTCCACCGCTATCAAACTGGTCAGCCTTTACGCAATGTGGTAGACAAGCAAGCAGGATATTAGAAAGAAGTCTGAAGTGATCAAATTTTAACTCCTGGGAAACAATATGATGTTACTGCCAAAAAAAAGTGGAGCGATCGCATTGCTGTAGCATTCTTATTTGATTGTCTGAAATAAACCTGCCCTAAAGTGGCAAGAGCAGGCAAAGGAATTTGTATCAGGAATTCCCCGAAATAGTATTCAACATTATCCGCAGTTTTGCATCACTCGTTGATAATTCTTAACTTGCAAATCTATCCCAGTGATAGCAGTCCCAACTACGACAGCGTAAGCACCTAAATCTAAAGCCTGACGTGCCATTTGCGGTGAAGAAATTCCGCCTTCACAAATCACCGGAATCTTTAACTCCTCTATTATTTGCGTTAGGAGTTCCCAATTAGGCGGAGAATCATTATTGGTTTTGGGAGTATACCCATATAGAGTTGTCGCCACAATATCTGCACCGGCGGCGGCGGCGGCTTTTGCTGCATCGATTGTATCCACATCAGCAATCACTGGTTTGCCTAATTCTTGATGAATGCGGGTAATAATATCTACTACTGTCTCATCATCTGGACGATGCCTTGTTGTCGCATCGATCGCAATTATATCGGCTCCAGCTTGAGCAACAGCCGCAGCATGATGAAATTGAGGTGTAATGTATACATCATACTTAGGGATAACTTGCTTCCATAAACCAATAATTGGCACTTTCACCCGTTCCCTTACTGCACGGATATGAGTTGGAGTATCGATACGTACCCCAGTAGCACCATTATTAACCGCAGCCTGCGCCATTGCAGCAATAATAGTTGGTTCATGCAGAGGTGAATCAACAGGCGCTTGGCAAGATACAATTAGTCCTTGTTTTAGGGTTTTAATTGAGGTTTCATTTGTCATTGGTCATTTGTCAATAATCCATAGTCAACAATTAGACTCAGTAAGGGCTTTCGCCCCGCTACCGCTTTAAGCGCAGCCCTACCCGCAGGGCTTTACAGCACTTTTGCTGATTGAGTAGGTATCCAGACAGTAAAAATAGAGCCGATACCCACTGTGGATTCTACTTCAATTCGACCACGATGCAGTTCCACAAGTTGTTTAGTTAAAGCTAAACCAAGTCCAGTACCTTCATAACGACGACGATAGGGTGTATCAAGCTGCTGAAATTTCTCAAACATTAATGGTAATTGTTCTTCAGAAATGCCAATTCCTGTGTCTTCAACTTGAAAAACAGCAGTATGATCTTCAACCCAAATCCGCAAAGTCACACTGCCACCTTCAGGTGTAAATTTAATGGCATTGGTTAACAAATTCCAGAGAATTTGTTCTATGCGTTCGGCATCAGCACTAAAGCGATCGCGCCTTGGATCGATTTGTAAATCAAGTTTAAGATTAACTTGTTGGTTATTTGCTTTATCGATTAATGCAGCAATAGCATTTTCTGCCATTTGTGCTAAAGAAAATTCATTAATATTTAAAGCTGTTTTGCCAGCCTCAATTTGTGATAAATCAAGGATGTCATTAATCATTTCTAATAAATGTTCGCCACTGTCGTGGATTGTTTGCAGATAATCTCGCTGTCGTTGGCTCAATTCACCGATCGGCCAGCGCAATAATGTCGAAGACATCCCAATAACATAAGTTAATGGCGTAAGCAATTCATGGCTAATTGTGGCGAGAAATTCATTGCGTAAACGACTAGCGGCTTCAGCGGCTAACAAAGCATCACGTAAAGCCATTGTGCGTTCTAGCACTCGTTGTTCGAGAGTTTGTTTTTCTTGAGTGAGCGATCGCATTAACTCCGATTGATGAATAGCGATCGCTAATTGTTCTGCAATGGAAGTCAATAAATTTCTTTCATGTTCATTCCATTGACGAGGACTGTAACACTGATGAGCAATTAACAACCCCCAGAGTTTTTCCTCAAATATAATTGGTGCTACCAACTTTGCCCTAATATGGTTAGCGCGAAGAAAATTCAACAAACACTCTTCTAAGGCATAAGTTTTTTCCACGTCCTCGACAACTAAGGTAAAACCTTGGCGATACTTATCCCAACAAGCAGAATGGCGGGTAAAGCAATTTGTTTCTGCGTAATGTAACACCGAAGTAATAGCATCCGTAGCCTTAGCTTCATAAACTATACAACCCCCATACTTTTGCCAGTCTTGAATTGGGGGTTGAAAATGATTTTGCTCATTCACAGTTGAGTTTTGGGTATTGACCCTCGACCCCTGAAATTTATATATTACTAACCTGTCTAACTTCAAAAAATCACACACTTGAGCGATCGCTGTTGCCATAATCACTGGCAAATCTAAGCTTTTGCGAATCTGAGTGGTGACTTGATTTAACAATCGCTCTTGAGAAATTTGTTTTTGCAAAGCAAGTTCAATTGCTTGACAAAAATGTTCACCTTGATTTCTACTCAGATTTTCTGCTACTTCCACATTCTTTTGTGGAAGTAGATATTCTAATAACAACAGCGTAAATTGACTTTGGAGCCTAGCATCATTAGGACGCAGAATTTGACTGTAGTATTCCAGACTTTGATGAGTATCAGAATCACTAGCAAACAAACCCTTCAATTTGCCCACAAAGGAGGCGATCGCCTCTGAATTAAACGTAAAGTTAGTGCTGAGTACTGAGTGGGGATTTTCTTCTGTTTCTTGCTCCTCCTCCGCCAAAGTGCCTAGCAAAAGCGCACTAAACTGCTCAGAAACCACTAATATAAATCTTTGACCTTGCCATTCTTCAGGTATGAGAATTCTCGCCAGTACAGCTTCTGTCAGCACTAGCACAGAATTTTCCACAGATTGAGCCATTTGCTGTAACAATTCCCCAAGCTGATTAAATACAACTAAAGGCAAATTTTGAGAAAAGCTCAAATCAGGTGAACTAAGCATTTTCAAAGGTCAGGTAAGAGGGGGTGAGGAGCCAGTGTCTAGAGAGATTACCTCTCTTTGAGCAACTGGTTGTGCTAGGGTGGAATGTTTTTGAATCGGGTTATAACCAACAGTTTAAGACGGTAAAGCGGGATTATGCATCGGATAAATGCCAAATCAGTCGGATGGAATCAGTCAGAAGGGTTAATTTTTGTAGAACAAACTCCAGCGCCGTTTGTGTTTATTACGGCTGCGGATACTGACATTCAAACTTTGGCAGCAGCAGTTAGCAAATTACCGACAAATTTTCCTGCATTAAGAGTCGCTAACTTATTGCAGTTACAACAACAAATCAGTATTGATGCTTATGGCGAACAAGTTTTGGAACTTGCCGAGGTAATTATTTTACGTCTTTTAGGCGGACGTGCATACTGGGCTTATGGTTTAGAAGTGGTGCAGGAAATTGTACAACGTAACGGTACCACCTTAATTGTAATGCCAGGAGATGACGCGCTAGACCCGGAATTAGTCTCTCAATCTACTGTTTCTGTCGATATTGTGAATCAAGTCTGGCAATACTTCAGAGAAGGTGGTGTTAATAATTTTGTTAATGCGTTGAAATTTATTGCTGATAGTTGCTCAAACACATCCTTTAATTCTCTACCACCGCAAATTGTCCCCCGTGTTGGGTTGTATGAATGGGGAGACAAGGAGGAGGAAAATTCCCAAATCTCGAAAGTCGGCATTTTGTTCTACCGCGCTCATTATTTATCGGGAAATACTAAGGTGATTGACGCTTTATGTACAGCCTTAGTTCAAAAAAACTTACAACCAATCCCAATTTTTGTTTCTTCCCTACGTGACCCCAGTGTTCAAGATGAATTAAAGGAATTTTTCCAACCCAAAGATGCAGAACAAATCGCCATCCTGTTAAATACCACTAGTTTTTCCCTAGCGCGTTTAGATACAGAAGCACCAGAAACAGAACTGTGGCAAAACTTAGATGTGCCAGTGTTACAAGTAATCTTGAGCGGTGGTTCCGTGGAACAGTGGGAGTCGCTGTCTCAAGGGTTATCGCCCCGTGATATTGCCATGAATGTCGCCTTACCAGAGGTAGACGGCAGAATTATTAGCCGTGCGGTGTCTTTCAAAGCGTTGCAAACGCGTAACCCTGACCTAGAAACAGATGTAGTCGTTTATGAACCAGTGAGCGATCGCATTGAGTTTGTCGCCCAACTCGCTGCTAATTGGGTAAGATTACGTTCCAAACCACCCCAAAAACGCCGCATTGCCCTAATTTTGGCTAACTATCCCAACCGCGATGGTCGTCTTGCCAACGGTGTCGGGTTAGATACACCAGCCAGTTGTGTAGAAATCCTCAAAGCCTTACAAATTGCTGGTTATGAATTAGATAACTTACCAGCCGATAGTCACGAATTAATCCAACTTCTGACAGATGGTGTCACCAATGACCCAGAAGCTAGAGAGTTGCGTCCAATACACCAGAGTCTTTCTAGTGAAGCATATCAGGAATATTTCGCCTCATTACCAGAAACAATCAAGCAAGCTATTAATGAACGTTGGGGAGTCGAGAGTCAAGCAGCATTCCCCATTCCCGGAATTCAACTTGGCAATATTTTCATCGGTATCCAGCCAGCGCGGGGTTATGATCTTGACCCTAGTTTGAATTATCACGCCCCAGATTTAGAACCAACCCATGCTTATTTAGCTTTTTATTACTGGGTCAGAGAATGCTTTGGGGCTGATGCAGTGGTACACGTCGGCAAACATGGCAACCTGGAATGGCTACCAGGGAAAAGTTTGGCTTTATCCAGCGATTGTTACCCCGAAGTGGCTTTTGGTGCAATGCCCCATTTATATCCATTTATCGTCAACGATCCGGGTGAGGGTTCCCAAGCCAAACGCCGCGCCCAAGCTGTGATTATTGACCACCTCACACCCCCAATGACCCGTGCAGAATTGTATGGGGCTTTGCAACAATTAGAAAACTTAATTGATGAATTTTACGAAGCCGAAAGTTTAGATCCTTCAAGATTACCAGCCATCCGCGATCGCATCCGTGAACTAGTCATCAAAGAAAACCTGCACCTAGATTTAGGGCTAGAAAACAAAGAAGCAATCTTCAACTTTGAACTATCAATATTAAACTCATTAGATGGCTATCTATGCGAACTCAAAGAAGCCCAAATCCGCGACGGCTTACATATATTTGGGCAATGTCCCCAAGGTAGACAACTACGAGACTTAATAGTTGCGATCGCCCGTATCCCCAACCGCCATTCCATCGGCATCACCCGCGCCCTTTCCCAAGCCTGGGGATTAGATATTGACCCCCTCACAGACAAATTCACCTCCTCCTTCACCCTCCCAAACTCTCACTCCGCGCCTCCGCGCCTCTGCGTGCAAATAAAATCCTGTCGCACCATCGGCGATGTCGTCGAACTCCTAGAAGAACACGCCGCCGAACTAGTAGAACAACTCCCCACCCTTCCGCCTTCCCCCCTCACC